>JAJCXY010000052.1 GCA_029263215.1 Acidimicrobiales bacterium | reverse complement strand
GCGCCTGAGCTTCGAGAGCTGGAGATGCAGATCCTCAACCAGGACCTCGTCTCGGCTACCACCCCGATCCAGCTCCGCGACAACGACTCGGGCGTGGAGTCACGCGGCTACGAGCTCGGAGACGTGATCGGCGAGAACGGTGAGGCGCGGGTTCACGAGGCCCGCCAGGTGTCGACCGGCCGCGATGTGGCCGTGAAAGTCATCGAAGCGGCCAGAGCCGACGACCCTCCTTTCATCCGGGCGTTCGACGAAGCCAACAAGGGCGTCGCGGGCTTGGAGCATCCCCACATCGTCCCCATGTACGACTGGTGGCGTGAGCCCGCCGCCGCTTACGTCGTGATGCGCTTGCTACGAGGCGGCACGCTGCATGGCGACGTGGCCCTCGATGACGACGCACGACGCGCCGCGCTGGCCCAGGTGGCCGATGCCCTCCGGGTCGCCCACGGCAGGGGCATCCATCATGGTGCGGTCAGCGCCGGCAACGTGCTTCTGGATCACGAAGGCAACGCCTACCTCACTGACTTCGGTATCGCCCGCCATGGCACCGCCGAAGAAGACGTCGAGGCCCTGTCGGCGTTGGTCGAAGAGCAGCTTCCCGGCCGGCTCGATGACTCCACCTACGACAGCGTCGACGACCTTCTGCGCTCCTTGCACGGCCCGGTGGTGGGACGGTCCGACACCACCACTCCCTACAAGGGGCTGAGAGCGTTCCAGGAGTCCGACGCGGCCGACTTCTTCGGCCGTGATGGTCTGGTCGAGAACATGATCGACCGGCTCCGTGATGGTCGGTTCCTCGCTCTGGTCGGGGCCAGCGGCAGCGGCAAGTCGAGCGCCGTTAGAGCCGGCCTTGTGCCTCGTCTGCGAAGTAGCGCTATCGAAGGGAGCGCCGACTGGTTCATCGTCGACATGATCCCCGGCGCGGCTCCCCTCGATGAGTTGGTGCGGGCGGTCCGTCGGGTGGCGGTCGACGCTCCCGACGACCTGCGGTCCTTGTTGAGCAGCGGACCGGACGGACTCAACCGGGTGATCGATCTCGTTCTGCCGGAGCCTGGCTCGGAGATGCTGCTGATCATCGACCAGTTCGAGGAGCTGTTCACCCTCGTCTCATCGGATCGAGCCCGGCAGCGATTCGTAGAGTCGCTCGTGGCCGCGGTGAGCGATCCAAGATCCCGCCTACGAGTGGTGGTCACGATGCGCGCCGACTTCTACGACCGACCCTTGGCCACCGCCGGGCTCGGGCAGCTGTTCCAGTCGGCCGCCGAGAGCGTGGTGCCGCTCACCGCGGAAGAACTGGAGCGGGCGATTGTGGGGCCGGCCGACCGTGCCGGCGTGAGCTTCGACCGAGGCGTGGTGGCCGAGATGGTGAGCGAGGTGGTCGACCAGCCCGCCACCTTGCCCCTGCTGCAGTATGCGCTCACCGAACTCTTCGAGGTGAGGTCGTCGGATCAGATCGGGATCGACGACTATCGCGAAGTCGGCGGTGTGCTCGGAGCCCTGGCCCGCAGAGCCGATTGGCTCTACGAACGGCTACCCGGAGAGCACCAACTCATCCTTCGCCAGCTGCTCCTGCGCCTGGTCACCGTCGGCGACGACAGTCGCAGCGACACTCGCCGTCGGGTCACCCGAGGCGAACTCGAGTCACTCGGCGATCCCGCGCTGGTGGAACAGGTGCTGTCGGAGTTCGGCCGCCACCGGCTCCTCACCTTCGACCGGGATCCCCGCACGGGCCGCCCAGTGGTGGAGGTCGCCCACGAAGCCCTCTTGCGGGAGTGGGCACTGCTCAGGGATTGGATCGAGCACAGCCGCGACGACCTCCGCCAACATCGGCGAGTGAGCGCGAACACCGCCGATTGGATTCAGGCCGAACGCGATCCCAGCTTCTTGCTCCGTGGCGTTCGGCTGGAGCGGATAGCGGGCTGGCGCGAGGCAACCGATCTCGCCCTGACCGAGGACGAGAACGAATTCATTAGGTGGAGCCTCGAGGCCCGTCGAGAGGAGGAGGCCGACGAGCGCAACCGGTTGGCGCGCGAAGCCGAGCTCGAACAACAGGCCAACCGGCGGCTACGGCTCCTGGTGGGGGTGCTCGCGGTTGCCGTGGTGGTGGCGGCGGGGCTTTCGGTATTTGCCCTCCGCCAGAGTCAGACCGCGCGCGACGAGCGAGCCGAAGCGGAGACCCAGGCCCTGCGGGCCACTGCCCAGGGACTCGCGTCGGCCGCTCTGGTCGACCTCGACATAGATCCCGAGAAGGCCTTGTTGTTGGCCCTCGAAGCGGTCGACCTCAGCGAAGAAGGTGGCCTGGCACCTCCCGAGGACGCCCTGTTCGCTCTCCATGAAGGACTCGACCGTCACCGCCTCGTCCGCAGGCTGAGCGCGGCCACGGCCGCGGTTTACTCCCCTGATGGTCGCTTGATCGCCGATATCGATGATCAGGGCAACATTTCGCTGGTCGCGGCGTCGGACGGATCTGTAGTGCGGACGATCGAAGGTGCCCACGTTGGCGGAGGGATGGTCGCGTTCGATCGTGCCGGTGACCGACTCGCCTCGCTCGGCGGCGGCCCTGACGGCGATGGGTACGTCCGCATCTGGGATGTCGAGACAGGAGTTCTGCTGGCTACCCTTGCCGGCCCGGCCATCCAGGGCGAGCTCGAGTTCTCTTTGGATGATGAGCGCATCGTCACAACCTCAGACGATGGTGCCGTCCAAGTCTGGGATCCCTCCACCGGCGAGCTCCTCGTACGCAAGGTGCTGTCGGACACCTTCACCGTCGCCCGATGGCGTTCCGATGGGCGTCTCGTTGTTCTAAGCAATTCGGGCGGGCCCGGCAGGATCGTTGTCGTCGACCCTGAAACTCTCGAGGCGCTTGAGGAGATTGAAGGCCCTCTCTCCAATGGACCCTGCGTGATCGGCATGTCGTCTACCGGAGATCGGCTCGTCGTCGGCGGAAGAGTCGGCAAGCCCGAATTGGTCTCGTTGAATTCCGATGAGTCTGCCGAACTTGTGGGTCACGGGTCTGCGGTGTGCCGGGCGGTGTTTTCACCCGATGGCACACGGCTGGCCACCGGAGGCACCGATGGCACGGTCAGGGTGTGGTCGGCCGAGGAAGGCGCTATCGAGCTGGTGCTAGCGGGCCACGGTTCCACGATCGAGCATCTTTCATTCAATCCCACCGGCACCAGGCTCCTGACGACGTCGTCGGCCCTCGACGTGTTCGAGTGGGATATCTCGCCGGCGGCCACGACAGAAATCGCTTCCTTTCAGCTCGACACGCGGGACTCGGTGGTGATGACTGGGGCTGGCGACCGAATCGTCACGGTCGGCATCGATGGGCTCGAGACGATCGATATCGCAACCGGCGACCGTTCCATCGAGCCGATTTCGGCCCTCTCTGGATCCCAGCTGCTCGAATCGACCGACATATCCTCCGACGACCGGCTCATGGCGATCCCGGGGAGAGGGAGGCAGGTGGAGATCCGCTCGTTGGACACCTTGGCTTCGGTGACGATACTGGAGGGGCCCGACGTGGACATCGCAGTGGTCCGATTCGACCCCGCAGTCGAAGGCGTCATCGGCATCGATATCCAAGGTTCCATCCATCGCTGGTTGCTCGATGGTGGGGGGTTGTTGTGGTCGACCCCTCTGGGCGACGACCAGTTCGAGCAGCTCGAGTTCAACCGATCGGGGACTCTTTTCGCTGTGCCCCGTCGGAATCGAATCGAGCTCTACGACGCAGATACGGGTGATCTGAACTCCGCAGTTGAGGTCGAGGCCCAACTGAGCGTCGCCTGGCTCGGCAACGAGCGGTTCGTGTCGGCCGGCCTCACCGGCGACATCTCGATCTGGCAGGTGGGGGACGCCAACCCCGTGGATGTTCTCGAGGTAGCGGGAGGGAGCGAGTTTCTCAGGTTCGATCCCATCGCTCGGCGGCTATTCGTGGGCCGACTCGATGGCACCGTGTCGGTCTTGTCGCTCGACGAGGGCCGGGAGATCCTGACCCTGCCGGCGCACCCGACCACCATCGTCGGGCTGGAGTTGGATGCCTCTGGGACCACGGTTCTCAGTAGCGACTTCGGTGGTCTCGTTCATGTACGTACGCTCGATACTGCAGCTCTTGTGGAGATAGCGCGAGCGCGGGTGACCCGATCGCTCACCGCGGACGAGTGCGCTGGATACGGCGATGGAGGAGCGTGCTCGTGACGGTTCGCGGACCCGTTCAGAGGGCGATGGCCCAGAATTGTCCAGGCGTCTGTATGTAGAGGGTGTCGCCGTCGATATAGGGGGAGGCCGGTATGCCGTCGCCTATGGGGAGTTCCCAGATTCGTTGGCCGGTGATCACGTCGATGGCGAGAATCGAGGCTGGCTGAAAGAACTCCGCGATGTAGACGACACCATCGGCGACCACGGCGGATGAAAGGAAGCCACTGTTCCCGCCGGCGTCGTGGCGCCAGCGTAGATCTCCGGTGTTGGTGTCGAGGGCGTAGACCCCGCCGTCGAAGGACCCGAAGATGACGGCGTCGTCTGTGATCACCGGCGAACTCGGCAGGTTGGGAGATTCGGCTGCGAAGCTCCAGATCTTCTCGCCGTTGGCCCTGTTGATCGAGGTGAAGGTGCCGCTGTCGTTGCCGAAGAAGACCCTGTCGTCGGTCACCGCGGGCCGGGCCGCTATGCCAAAGGTCCCCAGACCGACCTCTTCGAAGCGGACCAGCTGGCGACCGGTCGCAGCATCGAGTCCGAGTAGAACTCCGTCTTGGTTGCCGGTCCAGATTTCGCCGTCGGCCACCCGAGGCGGCCCTGCGCTCATTTCGCTTTCGACCCGCCAGAGTTCGGTGCCGTCGCGGAGGTCGAGTGCTCGTAAGGAGGGGTCGGAGACCTCGTCGGCCATCCACACATACACCCGTTCCCCGTCGGTTGTCGGGTGACCCAGCAAACCATTCGCAGGAACCGACGCCGTCCAGATCTCGGCTCCCGATCGAATGTCGAGAGCCCAAAGCGACTGGGCTGGCTGCTCAGGCGCACCGGCGCCAATGGA
>JAJCXY010000051.1 GCA_029263215.1 Acidimicrobiales bacterium | reverse complement strand
ATCGAATATGCGATGTTGTCGTCCATCAACAGCGCCCGCTCGTCTGGATACGTCGCATCGATCCAGCCTAGAAATCCGAGATAACCGGCAGAGTTGACCCATGGCGTTGGGCGGCACGGTTCGACGCAGCCGCCTATTGACTGTGTGTATCCGCCGATGATGCCAGCGGCGGGCTCGACGGTGAACCGCAGTAGCGAGAACGTCTCAGCACCATCCGTTGCGAGGATCAGGCTCAGCCGCGTCGAGTGTTCCATCAACACTGATACGACGCTCGACCAACGATCCTTCCATCAAATCCCCGAAACATCCCTGAGACCCCACATAGCGAACCGGCCACACGGGACACCACCGATTTCGTCGAGTGGACCAACGAGTCATGGTCCTGCGAGGTCGTCGCTCAGATCGACCCAAACGGGCGAGCCCCGTTCTTCCCCACGGAGTAGCCACCACCGCTGATGTCTCGCCAGGAAGACGCCGGAGGTTGAAACCCTCAGCGCGGCATCACTTCGATCTCGTGACTGTCCATCCCCGCCGCCGCACCTCGAGCACAAGGGACTTCGTCGATGCGGTGCGTAACGCCCGCTCGACATCGAGCGACGGCTTGACATCCGGCGATGCCGTCGCGGTGACTCTCTTCGAGACGGGGGTCGGCGCCTGCTCGGCCTCGTACTCAACGGTCTGGAGCTGGTCGATGAATTGGGCCGCCTCGTCGGCTGTGAACCGCCCACCGGCCTGGCGTTGGTTGAACCCCATCGGGCCCCGGGCATCGCGGAAGTCAGCGTGGCCGGCGTTGCTGAGCAGCTCGAGGAGCTCTTTCACCTGGCGACCCGATGCGGCCGGACCGACGCTCTGTCCGAATGCCATGTTGGTCGGCTTCCGCGCTATCGGTCGCCGCGGCTGCGCTTGCGCGTGGGTCCTCCGGCGCGTCCGACGCCGGGATCTCGGCGTCCACCGCCCCGGCCAGCCCGGTTCGACCCGGTGCCATCGCCCGACTCTCCCCGCAGCAACTTGGGATCGGGTTCCACACCCTCCTCATCGATCGACGAAGCATCGATCAAGGGTTTGAGGGTGGGCGCCACTCGACCGATCACCTGGTCCCAGATCTTCTGTTGGTCATCGAGTTTCGTGACCGAAGGGCCGAACCGAAGCACATCGACGATTCGAAGCCTGCCGTCGGTCTCCACGAGAGCAGTGGGGCCGTCGCCGCCGTGCTGGTCCATGAGCCAATACCTTCGCACGACCAACCCTCCTCGTCTCACCGTTCAGGTCGAACCGAACCCTAGCCCGGACCTCGTTGCACCACCGGAGGAATTCAGATCGCGTCGAAATGGAGGTTTCGTTTGAAAGGTGACTAATTGGTCACCTATCATCGCCACAATATGGACGAGGTATTCCGAGCACTGGCCGACCCGAACCGACGACGCCTGCTCGACCAACTGGCCGACACCGACGGGCTCAGCCTCGGCAAGTTGTGCGAGGTGCTACCCGACATGACCCGCTTCGGCGTGATGAAGCACCTCGCCGTGCTCGAGGGTGCCCACCTGATAACGACGGAACGCCACGGTCGACGAAAGCTGCACTACCTCAACCCCGTACCGATTCAGGTGATCCACGATCGCTGGATCTCGCGGTATGCCACACCATTCACCGAGGCCTTGGCGAGCCTCGCGAACAAGCCATCCACGGAGGCCGACCATGACTGCACCCCAACACATCTACGAGACGTTCATCAGGGCAACGCCGGCTGAAGTCTGGTCCGCCATCACCGAACCAGAGTTCACCCGGCGCTACTTCCACCACACGTCATTCCAGTCGGACCTGAAACCCAACAGCCCGCACCGTTATGTCCTCGCCGATGGCAGCAACGCCGTCGACGGCACGATCGAGGAGATCACCGAGGGCAAACGCCTGGTGATGACCTGGCATGTGCTGTACGACTCCGCCATGGCGGAGGAGCCGCCGGGCAGGGTCGAGTGGATCCTGAATCCCGCCAACGACAACGGCACCGTCACACGAGTCACCTTGCGTCACGTCGACCTCGGAATGAGCCCGCTCACATCCGCCAACGTGGCCATCGGCTGGAGCGGAGTGCTGAACTCGATGAAGTCCTTGCTCGAGACCGGAGAGCCACTGGGAGACCTGCTGATCGAGCCTCTCCCTGCCGCCACCCCAGACTCGCTGCATCGAAGGTTGGCGGCCCAGGCCAACGGTGAAGCTTGGGACCTGCTCGGACGCGAAACGCTGTCAACCGACGAGTTGGACGAGCTGATCGAGCGGGCCACCGCCAGCGGCTATCACTGGCGCAGGGCCGCGGCTCCAGACGGACCCCAACACGCCCGTTCGGCCTGGCTGCAGGCCCGCAGCCACACTGTGGCCGGCAATGCCGAGCTCGCTCTGCATCACGCCGAGCGATGCCGAGCCCTCACCGAACAGGCAGCCGAATCCGCTGACTTCGACCACGCCTATGCCCAAGAAGCGCTCGCTCGGGCCAACGCCTTGGCGGGCAAAACCACCGAAGCCATGCGCCTGAGGGAGGTAGCCGCGACGGCCCCCATCGAGGACGACGAGGACCGCGCTATCTTCGAATCCGACCTGGCCGACGGACCCTGGTTCGAGATCCCGATGCCGGCCGAGGGCGCACCGGAGCGCTAGGCGCTCGAAACGTGATTTGCTCAACACGATGATCACTCCCATCGACCCGACCGACAGCGAGGTGGCACGCCGGATCGTCGAGATCCAGCTGGCCGCCTACGCCGTGGAGGCCTCGCTCATCGGCTTCGACGGAATACCGCAGCTCACAGAAACAGCGGACCAGGTCGCCGCGATGACACACCTTCAATGGCGCGGAGCGTTCGACGGTGCACAGCTGGCGGGGGTGGTCGCATGGCAACTGGAAAAAGGACTGGTCGACATCGACCGGCTCGCAGTCGACCCACTCTTCGCTCGCCGGGGTCACGGACGCCGGCTCCTGCACTCTGTGCCCGTCGATCACGCGACCATCGTCTCGACCGGTACCGCGAACGTGCCGGCAAGAGACCTCTACCTAGACGAGGGATTCGTCGCCATCGGCCAGACCGAGATCGCCGCGAGGATCTTCACCACCCAGTTCAGGCGGCCGGCACCCGACCCGCGCACTCGACGATGACCGCCGCCGCCGCCTCAGCATCCTCGATCGTCGTCTTCCACGACGACACGCTGATTCGCATCGCCGTCTCGCCACTCCATTGGGTCGGACCGCACCAGATACGCCCATCGCGCTGGACCTCTTCGATCAGTGCCTCAGTGGTGCTGCCGTTGCCGAACCGCACCAGAACCTGATTGAGAACAACCTCGTTCAGCACCTCGAAGCCGGGCGCGGTCGACAAGGTCTCGGCGATCGTCACCGCACAGTCTGAGTTGCGCTGCACGAGTTCGGCCATACCGACCCGGCCCTGCGTTCGCAGCACCGACCACACCTCGATCTGGCGAGCCCGTTGCGACGACTGGGGGGTGTGGTGCATCGCCTCGAAGCCGCTCTCGGGAGGCAAGTACCCCGCAATCGACGCGAAGCTACGGCGCAAGGCTCCCGGGCGGGCCACGAACGCCATGCCGCAGTCGTAGGTCACGTTCAGCCACTTGTGGCCGTCGGCGGCCCAGGAGTCGGCAAGCGAGAGTCCCTGCACCAAACCTGCGCGAGACGGATCTGCCAGCGCCCACAAACCAAAGGCGCCATCCACGTGGAGCCAGGCGTTGGGTACTTCGCTCATGGCAGCTGCGATCTCGACGAACGGATCGAACGCTCCGGTGTTCACCTCTCCGGCCTGGGCGCACACGAGCACCGGCCCGTCGAGATCAGCGAGGACGCCGGGTAGGAGATCGGCTCTCATGCGGCCCTGATCATCGGCAGGCACGATCGTGACGCGGTCGCTACCCAGGCCCACCATGCCGAGCGACTTCCGTAGGGTCGAATGGGCCTGCCCACCGATCACGACGTTGACCTCGGGCGCGCCGAACAGGCCGTGCCGCGGCGCCTCCCAACCCTCGTTGGCCAGAAGTGCGTCGCGGGCGGCGGCAAGACAGCTCGCGTTCGCCACCGTCGCACCGGTGACGAAGGCGACGTCGGTCTGCGCAGGGAAGCCCAGGAGTTCGATCAACCAATCGCGGGCGACATCGTGGATCTTGGCCGCGGCGGGAGACATCACCGGGAGCGCCGCATTTTGGTCCCAAGCGTTGACGAGAAACGAGGCGCCGAGAGCAACCGGATAGGTGGCGCCGTTCACGAACCCGAAGTAGTTCGGTCCGGTCGTGGCCAGAGTGGTCGGGCCCACGATCTCATCGAGGATCCGCAGGGTCTCAGCCGCATCGAGGCCGTCCTCCGGCAAGGATTCATCGAGCTGGGCGAGTGCCATCAGCTGGTCGTGGCTGGGTACTACGGAACGCTCGTCGATACCCGCTACGTAGCGAATGGCACGCTCACTCGCGGCGCGGAGCAGTCCTAGGTCGTCTTGCATGCCGCATGTTGGCACAGTTCCCCGCGGCACGATGAGCGACAGCCGAGCCAACCACCGGGGTCAGGATGCCCAGGAAACCGACTGGAGATCGTATGCGGTGCCGCCCGGTGTGGGAGGGAACACACCGGCGAACGAGACGTCGTAGCCACCGTCGTCGAGTCGACTGATACTGATCTCTCCGCCCGCCCACATCACAGCCGGTTCGGGCCCCACCCCGTCGGCGTCGAAGATCGCACAGAGTCCCCAAGGCTCGTTGCAATCAAGAGGGAAAGTCCCGGTATCCCCGCTCCATGAGCTTCCGTAGAGCGTGTACAACTCGAGCGACAGGAAGATGTCGTCCTGTTGGGTGTGGACATGCCAGAACGGATCGGAGCTATTGGCGTTGTTGAAAGCGAAGAAGAGGGGATCGAGGCACTCGTTGTTGATCGTGACCGGAACTGTCCCATCGGCACTCGGGTCGCCGAGCGTCGCCGGCGAACAGTCAGCCGGCGGCGGCGCGTCGTCGGGGGCATCGAGGCACTCAGCCTCCCCCTCCAATGTGACGGTGGCCGAACCTGAGTAGCCCGGGAGCAGATTCGCAAAGAATTGGGCAATCACGTTGGTGAGCTCAAGGCCGACATCCGCTGAGAACTTGGTGCGCCCGATCCCCACACACTCGAACTCCGCAGCCCAATCCTCACCATCCGGGATCGCTCCGAGCGAAGCCGCAACCGCGGGGTCGTCGCTCGCGGCGTCGACACCGCTGAGACCCACCGCCGCGCCCGTCGACCAGAGGATTCTTATCCCCGATATCCACCAATCGCCCACGAACCGAGATGGGAATGCGGGCGCCATGGTGACAGTGGCGCCGATCGCAGCTGCGAACACCCAGCTGAAGTGGGTCGTCTCACCGGACACAACTGTGCTGCCACCCTCGTTGGAGATCGATACCCCAACCAACCCTTCCGTACCGCCATCGGCGGTGGTCGAGACGGGGATCACCACTGGCACTCCCTCGGCTGGAGTCTCGATATCGAAGCTGACCGTGACGGGGGCCTCGAAGGCCAACCCATCGGGGCCCAGTTCATAAGCGAGGCCCAACTGCTCTCCGTCGCCGAGCGGTGGGGTCACAAAGTCGGGGGCCGGTGCCACGGTGATGAGTGTGTCTTCGCTGAGTGCGCCCGCGGGTATGTCGACAGTGAGCACACCGTCGTCGCTGGTCACCGAGCCTCCGGCAGCACCTATGGTTGCGCTGCTGGTGTCGGCGCTGATTGGCGTCGATCCCTCGTCGTCGCCGGAGTCCGACGAAGCAACGTCACCCTCGGCGTCGACACCGTCAGACGTAGCGACCTGCGCCGACTCGTCGTCGCTGCTGCCGCCACATGCCGACGCGAAAACCACAAATACGAGCAGTACCGCCCGCCAACCGCCCAGCCGCTTCATTGCCCACCTCCACGATGATCTCACCGAGAGTAGTCGATCGGCAGACCCGACTCACAAACGGCCGCGACTCCAGGCCGGCTGGCGCGCCGCTCTCGTTATAGAGCGGAGTGCCACTTCGCAAGTTCGGAGCCGATCAATTCGGGGTTGTCTTCCTGCACGAAGTGGATGCCCTCTCCGATGTCGACGGTGTGGAGATTGGAGAGCTCCTCTCGACACCACGCGACACCCTCGGCTCCGATGATCCCTCCGGGGCTCGCGTGGAACAGCAGCTTAGGAATATCGGTTTGGGTCAACCAGTCTCGGTAGGCCTCGATCACGGCCACATTGTCCGCCGGCTTGCCGCTGATCGGCACCTCGATCGGCCACTGGCGCACCGCCTTGCGGCTCGCCACGGTGGGAAACGCCGACGCGTAGTGGGCCTGGGCCTCGCTGGAAAGCTCCCGATGGGTGGCGTCGGGCAGCATCTTCTTCACGAACCCGTTGGCCACGCTGATCATCAACCAGCCGATCCCAGGTGTGCGCATCACCCGAAATGCCATGCGGAAATCTTTGGGCATCTCCTCCCAGGTCATGGTGCCGATGATCGCCTCCATGAACGCGATCGCCTTCACCTGCTCCTCGTGGTCGTGGGCCCAGCGGAAGCCGAGGCCAGAGCCCCAGTCGTGGATCACCAGGGTGAGGTTCGAGCCGATGTCGAGGGCATCGATGAAACCCGACACGTACTTGTAGTGGTCGTCGTACCGATACGGGATGTCGGGGTGGTCGGACTTGCCCATGCCGATCAGGTCGGGAGCGATACAGCGACCCTGCCCGCTGAGGTGGGGGATGATGTTGCGCCACAGGTACGACGAGGTCGGGTTGCCGTGCAGGAAGAGGATCGGGTCGCCCTCGCCTACATCGACATAGTGCATCCGAGATCCGTGCACATCCACATAGTTGGACTCGAAGGGAAACGCTGAAGGGATTTCGTCGGGATCGGCCATCTCGCGAACCTACATGGCGACCTATCCCTGTGCCCGAGCCGCGCCTACCGGCCACACCGGGGCCGTCGGCTAGCTTCGCTCCATGAGTTCAACAGTTTTCACGGGTGGTCAGATATTCGACGGCACCGGGGCGCCGCCCTCACCGGGCGACCTTCGAGTGGAAGACGGAAGGGTCACCGGTGTCGGGGTCGGCCTCGAAGGCGACATTCAGGTCGACGTGGGCGGCAAGACGATCTTCCCTGGCTTCTTCGACTGCCACGTACACCTCACGATGACCACCATCGACACCCTCGAGCGTCTGAACGCTCCACCCTCGTATCGCTTCTACGAGGCGCTCAACAATATGCAGGTCACTCTCGATGCCGGGGTGACGAGCGTGCGAGACGCGGCCGGAGCAGATCTGGGAGTGAAGCGGGCCGTCGACAACGGACTCGTACCGGGACCACGCATGCAGATAGCCATCTCCATGCTCTCTCAGACCGGTGGGCATGGCGATGGTCATGTGCTCTGCGGTGCCAACATCCGGATGCCGTGGCCCGGGGCCCCGAGCGGTGTGGTCGACGGGCCCGACGAGATGCGCCAACGGGTCCGCGAACTGGTCCGTCACGGGGCAAGCGTCATCAAGGTGGCAACGAGTGGCGGCGTCCTCTCCCCCATCAGCGACCCCCGGCTCGGTCATCTACGAGACGCAGAGCTGGAGGTGCTGGTGGAAGAGGCGACCGCCGCCGGACTCCACGTGATGGCCCACGCTCAGGCCACCGAAGGCATCAAGGCTGCCATTCGCAACGGCATCAGATCGGTCGAACACGGCGTCTACCTCGACGACGAAGCGATCCAGATGATGCTGGATCGCGGCACCTACCTGGTCCCCACCCTTCTCGCCCCACGCCTGGTGGTGGAGGGCACAGGGGAAGGCGTCCGGCTCAGCGAGCGGGTCCTCGAGAAGGTGCACATGGTGATCGCCGCCCACACCGACTCCATCAGCCGGGCGATAGACGCCGGCGTCACGATCGCCATGGGTACCGACAGTGGTGTCGGTCCGCACGGACAGAACCTCAGGGAATTCGGACTCCTGGTCGAGGCCGGTCTCAGCCCCACCCAGGCCCTGGTGTCGGCCACGAAAACCGCGGCCGAGCTTCTCGGCGTGGAGGATGAACTCGGCACGATCGCCGAGGGCAAGCTGGCTGATTTCGTGGTAGTCGACGGAGACCCTCTCGACGTCGCCACGATCCAGCAGAACATCGTGGGCGTCTACAAGGCCGGTGATCTCGTCAGCCAACCCACGTGAGCGAGGGCTGGAAGTTCTGGATCGATCGAGGTGGAACGTTCACCGACATCGTGGCCAGGCGGCCCGACGCCACGACGGTAACCCACAAGTTGTTGTCGGAGAATCCCCGCCAATACGCGGACGCCGCCATCCACGGGATCCGCAATCTCCTCGCAGTTGCCACCAACGAGCCCCTCCCGACCGACCGGATCGAATCGGTCAAGATGGGCACGACGGTCGCAACCAATGCACTTCTCGAAAGGGAGGGTGAGCCGACGGTTCTGGTCACCACGAGAGGGTTCGCAGACGTACTGCGAATCGGCTACCAGGCTCGCCCCGACCTCTTTGCACTCGACATAGAGCTGCCAGAGATGCTCTACAGCCGCGTGATCGAGATCGATGAGCGGATGAGCGCCGATGGCAGGGTCCTCGCCGAACTCGACGCCGAACGAGCACGGACCGATCTGCTCAGTGCCCGCGCCGCGGGGTTCGACGCGGTGGCCATCGCCTTGCTGCACGGCTACCGACACACGGCCCACGAGGCGAGTCTGGCGGCGATCGCTCGAGAGATCGGATTCGGCCAGGTCTCGGTGAGCCATGAGGTATCTCCGCTCATGAAGCTGGTATCGCGCGGCGACACAACCGTCGTCGACGCCTACCTTTCGCCGATTCTTCGCCGCTACGTACAACAGGTCGACGAGCAGGTGAGGTCGGGGGGTCACGGTCCCCGACTCATGTTCATGCAATCCAACGGTGGACTCACCGATGCGCACAGCTTCCAAGGCAAGGACGCCCTGTTGTCGGGTCCCGCCGGCGGCGTGGTGGGCATGGTCCGCACGGCAGAGGCGGCCGGGTTCGATCGACTGATCGGTTTCGACATGGGTGGCACCTCCACCGACGTGTCGCACTACTCAGGCGAACTCGAGCGCACCCACGAAACAGAGGTCGCCGGCGTTCGAGTGCGTGCACCGATGATCCACCTCCACACCGTGGCGGCCGGGGGCGGTTCGATCCTGCACTTCGACGGCAGTCGGATGCGGGTCGGTCCCGATTCCGCCGGCGCCGATCCCGGCCCCGCCTGCTACGGAAACGGGGGTCCTCTCGCGATCACCGACTGCAACGTGCTGCTCGGCAAACTCCGGCCCGAGTACTTCCCTCACGTGTTCGGCGACAATGGCGATCAGCCCCTCGATGTCGACGTCGTCGAACGGCGGTTCAGCGATCTTGCTTCACAGATCACCGAGTCGACCGGCACCGAGATGAGTCCCGAAGCGGTGGCCGAGGGTTTCCTCTCGATCGCGGTGGAGAGCATGGCCAACGCGATCAAGAAGATCTCGGTGCAACGCGGCTACGACGTCACCAGCTACACCCTGGTGTGTTTCGGCGGCGCCGGCGGCCAACACGCATGCATGGTGGCCGATCGGCTCGGGATCACACGAGTACACATCCATCCTCATGCGGGTGTGCTGTCAGCGGTCGGCATCGGGCTGGCCGATGTCCGCCACCTAGTCGACGCCGCGGTCGAGGCCAGCCTCACCGACGGCCTGCTTCGCTCTCTCGACCTCACCTGGGACGGATTGGAGACTTCGGCGAGATCGAATGTCGAGAAACAAGGGGTCGCCGCCGAGCGCATCACCAGCGTTCGCCGACTCGCCATTCGCTACGCCGGGTCCGACACCGCACTCCAAGTGCCCGCCGGCGATGTCGCCGACGTGATCCGATCCTTCGAGGAGGTTCACAGATCTCGCTTCAGCTTCATCAGCCCCGAAAAGGACCTGATCATCGAGTCGATCCAGGTCGAGGTGGTCGGCAGCGAGGAGGAACTGGACACGATCGACCGAGCCGATGCCACCGCGACGACCGAGCGTTCGCAGCCCGCGGCCGCAGCGACCGAGAAGGACGGGCGCCGGTTCCTGAACCGCGATGTTCTCCAGCCGGGTGAAGTGGTCGATGGCCCCTCGGTGCTGTTGGAGTCGACAGGCACAACCGTGGTCGAGCCCGGCTGGGCTGCGGTCAGCACTGAATCCGGCGATCTCGTGCTCGAGCGGGTGGTGCCGCTGCCCGAGCGAGCCGCGGTCGGCACCTCGGTCGACCCCGTGCAGCTCGAGATCTTCAACAACCTCTTCATGAACGTCGCCGAGCAGATGGGAGTGGTGCTCGAGAACACCGCGGCATCGGTCAATATCAAGGAACGGCTCGACTTCAGCTGCGCGGTCTTCGATCCCGACGGCGAACTGATCGCCAACGCACCCCACATGCCCGTGCATCTGGGCTCGATGAGCGAGTCGATCAAATCGATCATCCGTCAAAACCCCGACATGGCTCCGGGGGAGGTGAGGGTGATGAACGCGCCCTACAACGGCGGCACCCACCTGCCTGACATCACCGTGATCAAGCCCGTGTTCGAAATTGGTGCCACCGAAGCGAACGGAGCGAAACCGATCTTCTTTGTCGCTTCCCGCGGGCACCACGCCGACGTGGGAGGCAGCGTGCCCGGTTCGGCACCGGCCAACTCCACCACCGTCGAGGAGGAGGGCGTCCTGCTCGACAATGTGCTGCTGGTGCAACACGACCGCTTCCTCAGAGACGAGATCCACGCCCATCTCACGTCGGGGCGTTATCCGGCGCGAAACCCCAACCAAAACATCGCCGACCTCGAAGCCCAGGTGGCGGCATGTGAGAAGGGCACCAGCGAACTCCGACGGGTGATCGACCACTACGGGCTGGAGGTCGTCCACGCCTACATGGGACACGTCAAGGACAACGCCGAGGAGTCGGTTCGCCGAGTGATCGACGCCCTCACCGACAGCTCGTTCACCTACGACATGGACGACGGCCACCAGGTGTCGGTCGCCATCACCGTCGACCACGACAACCGGTCGGCACGGATCGACTTCACAGGAACGAGCGATACCCATCCGGGCAATTTCAATGCACCGTCGGCCGTCGCCCACGCCGCGGTCCTCTACGTCTTCCGCTGCCTGGTGAACGACGACATCCCCCTCAATGCTGGCTGCATGAAGCCGCTGGAAGTGGTGCTTCCCGCCGAGAGCATGATCAACCCGAGTTACCCCGCCGCGGTGATCGCAGGCAATGTCGAGACCAGCCAGGTGATCGTCGACACCCTCTTCGGTGCGCTCGGAGTGGTGGGCGCGGCGCAGGGAACAATGAACAACTTCATCTGGGGCAACGACGAACACCAGTACTACGAGACGATCTGTGGCGGAGCCGGGGCCACAGCCCAAGCCGATGGGTGCAGCGCGGTCCACACCCACATGACCAACTCTCGACTCACCGACCCGGAGGTGCTCGAGTGGCGTTACCCGGTGGTGCTCGAGACCTTCCACATCCGGGAGGGCTCCGGTGGAAGCGGCACTCACCACGGAGGCGACGGGGTGGTGCGGCGACTGCGGTTCGAGGAAGCGATGGAGGTCAACGTGCTATCGGGGCACCGGCTGGTGGCGCCCTACGGTGCTGCTGGAGGGGCCGCCGGCGCGGTGGGCCACAACCGCAAGATCTCCGCCCACGGCGAAACCACCGAATTCACCGCGAGCGCCCAGACCACCGTCGAGCCCGGTGACCGGTTCGAAATCGAAACCCCTGGCGGCGGCGGGTTCGGATCACCCTCAGAAAGCGGAGGCAGCGGTCGTAGCTGACCAGTTCGCCCAGAGCAACCCGTCGGCGGCGGAGAGGGCTCTCGGGTGCATCGGGCAATGGCCAACCGAAGGAGATCACCATCGGCATCTCCCAATCGGCCGCGAAACCTGTAGCGACCCGCGCGCGATCTTGGTGATGAAGGGTCACCGGGCACGATGCAACACCCTCGCTGTGAGCCGCCACCATCATGTTCTGAGCCATACGTCCAACATCGAACATCCTCAACGACTCCGTCGAGGCAGCCAGACCGACGATGAACGCAGCGGTGCCGATCCAAGACGAGAAGTCGCCGGCCTCAGCCAGTGAGTTCTTCATCGCCTGATCGCGCACGACCAACAAGCGAGTGGCCTCCTCGTTCTTTGCGCTCCCAGCCATCCGCCCCGCTTGAAGAATCCGATTCACGATTTGCTCGGGTACGGCTTCTCCGTCGTAGTGGCGAAGATCGCGCTTGGAAATGATTGCCTCGTATGGATCCATCCCATGAGTATGGGCGGTGAATCCCGGGGCGGTGAGCTTTGTCCTAGTCCGGCAGGTCCTTCGAAACCATCGAGGCCAAGCGGCGCACAATCGCGCCGGGCCGATATCGGGGACCCGACGGCGCCGGTCCGGCCGACACCGGGGGAACCACGCAGTGAGAGGCTGGTGGGTGGGAGTGTTCCTCAGGCCGAACCGCAACGCCTATCGCTGAGTACTGAATCCCCAGGCCGTCGAACAGTGCCAACTCAAAGCCAGCGCGTCGAAAACAGATGCACTCCGCTACGAACTCGTCCAAATCGCTCGACTCAACTGATCCTGCACCCACGGTTCGCTTTGGTCAGCGGCGCCCGGCTTCATCGAAGCCCCGCACGATGCGATCCCAGAAGTCGGTAACCAGGCGCAGTGACTCAAGGTCGATCCGCTCATTGTTGCCGTGGAATCTGGAGCCGAAATCGGCCATGTCGATCTCGGGCGAAAAGATTCCTGCCCCGTAGGCGACCGAGCCGTGGGGGCGATAGTGCCGAGCGTCGGTGCCGCCCACGATAAGCCCGGGGTAGACCCTGGCGGTCGGCTCGGCGGCATGCACAGCCCCCTCGATCGCCGACCACATCGGAGTGTCCTGAGGTGAACGGGTGGAGACCTGATCTCTCAACATCTCGATCTCGACATGATCGGCCAAATCACCAATCGCCTCGGTGAGCTCCTGACGCACATAGTCGGCGGTCTGGCCGGGCAAGGTACGGATGTCGACGTCGATGTGGACCGCATCGGGGATCACATTGAGCTTCTGACCCCCGCTCACAACGTTGGGCGAGATCGACATGTGCGAGCAGGCGTGGAGCATCTTGCCGCCGAGATCACCCAGCGCTGCAGCGGTATCCCACACCTTCTCGGGATCCATGAGAGCGGCACGCATGTCGCCTTGCATGCCGAGAGCATCGAGCAGGCCCTCCCACAGATCGTCGAGCTGAGGGGCGGGCCGGTGCCGGCCGACTCGCCGCAAGACCTCAGCCGCCTTCAACAAGGCGTTGTCGGCTCCAAGTGGCATCGAGCCATGGCCGGGAGTGCCTCTGACCGTCATCCGAACGCCGGCGGCTCCCTTCTCCGCCACATTGATGATCACCGATCGACCATCAGCGTGGTTGAAGCCGAAGCCGCCCATCTCGGTGAGGACATAGTCGGCCATGACCGCGTCGTGCTCATGGTCGAGCATCCATTTCGCTCCCCAGTCGCCACCCGCCTCCTCGTCGGCCACCGCGAAATAGATCACGTCGCCGCGCGGCTTGTAACCGGTGGTGGCGAGGTTCTTGAACGCGACAGCCATCGACGAGGTGAGGTTCAACATGTCGATGGCGCCACGACCCCACACCTCACCGTCGATGATCTCTCCGCCGAACGGATCGTTGTCCCATCCGTCTGGGTTCACCGGGACGACATCGGTGTGGCCCATCAGGCAGATCGACGGCGCGGTGGGATCGCTTCCCTCGATTCGAGCCACCAGCGAACCCCGGCCCGCGGCCGGTTCGAAACGCTGCACATCGAGCCCCGATCCTTCGAGGAAGCCCTCCAGCAGATCGACCGACCGAAGCTCGTGGCCGGACTCCTTGGTGCCGTCGTTGACACATTCGTTGCGGATCAACTGCTGGAGCAGCTCAGTGGTGGTGTCGACGAGTTCAGCCATGAGACCTCGGTTCGTGGTGGGATCAGGATCAAGTCTTCCCCATCGGACCCGGCACGGCCAGATCGGCCACAGGCCGGGAGCAGGACCGTGGGGGCAGTTGCTACTGTGCCCCATGCCAATCCGCCCTGGAGCGCTGGCCGGGATCGGCCACACACCCGTCGTTCAGCTCTCCACATTCCCGGGCCCAGATGCCGCCGAAGTGTGGGTGAAGCTCGAGGCCGCCAACCCGACAGGCTCCTACAAGGACCGCATGGCGCTGGCCATGATCGAGGGGGCCGAGGCTCGCGGTGATCTTCAGCCCGGCCAGACCGTTGTGGAATACACCGGCGGATCCACCGGAAGCTCGCTCGCGTTCGTGTGCGCCATCAAGGGATACCCGCTGCGAATCGTCTGCTCCAACGTGTTCGCCGACGAAAAGCTCAGGACCATGAGAGCCTTCGGTGCCGAGCTGGAGCTGATCCACAGCGACGACGGCATCCATCCCGACCTGATCCCCCAGATGCAGGCCCGCGCCGCGGAAATCGTGGAGCAGGAAGGCGCCTTCCCCACCGACCAATTCAACAATCTCGACACTCTCGATGGCTACATGGAGATCGGCCGCGAGCTGGTCGAGCAGATCAAAGGTGAGATCCACGGCTTGGCGATCTATGTAGGCGTGGGCGGTGCCTACAGCGGCACATCGCGCCCCATCCGCGATCGCTGGCCCGACGTGATCCGTACCGTCGTCGAACCGGCCGAGTCGGCGGTGATCGCCGGCAAGACACCGGGCAGCCACATGATCGAGGGCGGTGGAGTGGGCTTCGTTCCGCCCCTCATCACACCCGAAAGCTACGACCGTCTCGACTCAGTGAGCACCGAGGACGCCTTCGCCACCGCGCGCGATCTCGCCCGCGTTGAAGGGGTGTGGACCGGACCGAGCGGGGGCGCCAGCATGCTCGCGGCGGTCCGCCTCGCCAGAGAGCTCGGCACCGGCCACCGAGTGGTGACCCTGCAGCCCGACTCCGGCCTGAAGTACCTGAGCGGAGATCTCTACGCCTGAATTCTGATCCCGGCCACAACGGCGGGGCGTACATCCGTTACCAATGAGGGAGCCACCGTGAGCACAATTGTCGTCAGATACCGCCCCGAAGCCGACCGAACCGACGAAAACCAGCAACTGGTCGAGGCCGTCTTCGCCGAGTTGGCCGAGACCGACCCTGGCGGCGTTCGCTATGCCACCCTTCGCCTGGCCGATGGCACATTCGTCCACATCGCTGATGTGCAGGGCGACTCCAACCCCCTCACCTCCAATGCCGCCTTCGCTCGATTCCAAGACGGAATCGTGGATCGCTGCGTCGAAGGAGAAGGCCCCAACCCTCAGCCCGCAACGCTGGTCGGCAACTACCGAATGTTCGACTGACACTCGGCGGGGCTGGGCCCGCCTCGCGCTTCTTCACCCTTCTCCACACTTCCTTCACGACCTGAGACCCGTCGCCGGGCGAGAGTTGATCTCAGCCACAGACTTCAACCGAGAAGGACAAGAACAATGACCGAAGAAGCGAGGTTCGACGTCGATATCGACGACCTACGCGACGAGATCAAGCTAAAATACTCAGCGGTGGTCGAGACACCCGACGCCGAGTTCCACTTCCACACCGGACGCCCACTCACAGCCCTTCTGGGCTACGACCAGGCCATTGTCGACGCGCTTCCCGACGAAGCCGTCGAGTCGTTCGCAGGAGTGGCCGACCCCTTCCAGCAACGAGCGATCCAACCCGGCGAGAAGGTCGTCGACCTCGGCTCCGGGGCCGGACTCGACTCCTTCATGGCGGCTCACGCAGCCGGACCGACCGGAGCGGTGATCGGCATCGACATGACCCCGGAGATGCTCGACAAGGCCTCAGCCACCGCTCGAGCAATGGGTGCTGACAACGTCGAGTTCACGGACGGCTACCTCGAGGACCTCCCCATCGAAGACGAATGGGCCGACGCGGTCATCGCCAACGGCGTGATCAACCTGTGCCCCGACAAGGAGCAGGCCTTCGCCGAAGCCTTCCGCGTCCTACGACCCGGCGGCGTGCTTCAGTTCGCCGACATCGCCAACAGCTACGACGTGCCTGACGAAGCCAAACGCGAAATCGACCTGTGGACCGGTTGAATCGCCGGTGGCCTGCCGTGCGCAGGCTGGACAGCAATCATCGAAGCCGCCGGCTTCGTTGACGTGACCATCGGAGAGCCGGTCGACACCTTCGGCGGTGCTCACGGCGAACAGAACGCTCGAGCCTTCGGCGTCTCCGGCTATTCGTTCATGGCTCACAAGCCCTGACTCTCAGAAAGGAGAGAACCATGGTTCAACGCGCCCCGACCCAGGTGCTCGATGGTTCAGGCATGGCCTGCATCCATCTCACCCCCCGGATCAAGCAGGCAGTGAAGGAACTCGCCGCCGGCGAAGTGCTCAGCCTCACCACCGACGATCCGTCGGCCCGACAAGGCGTGCCTTCCTGGTGCCGCCTGACCAACAACACCCTGCTCGAAACGATCGAGCACAACGAGAGCAAAACCACCTTTCACATCCAGGCGACCTGACGGTCCCCTGCCCACATCCAGGCGACCCAACGGTCCCCTACCCACAGAAAGCAAACACAACAATGACCACATCCATCCTCATCCAAGGCACCCACGGCAAGGACGACCCGGAGAAGGCAAACCTGCCCTTCATCGTCGGCAATGTCGCGGCCACCGCCGATCAGGACGTCACCGTCTTCTTGACTTCCGACGCCGTCTGGCTCGCCACCAAGGGCTATGCCGATCACATCGAGTTCGGCGGCCACCCCCCGGTGGGCGACATGATCGAAGCCTTCGTCGCCAACGGCGGAACGGTCTGGGTCTGCGGCGCCTGCATCGGTCCTCGCGATCTCGACGCTTCACACATGGTCGACGGAGTCACGGTCGTCACCGCTGCCAACGTCACCGAAGCACTCGTCAACGGCGCCCGCACCCTCAGCTTCTGAGCAGGTGCCATGATGGCCGCGTGGGTGCGGAAACCAGCTTCATCGGTCGCCATGACGACATGGCCACCGTGCGCGAGCTGCTCCGTGCCCACCGGCTCATCACCATCACCGGACCCGGTGGAATCGGGAAGACCCGCCTCGCCGAAGAGCTCGCCAATACCGGCTCCAACGCCTACCCCGGCGGCGTCTTCATCGTCGCCCTCGGTACAGCCTCACAGGACGACGACGCTGAGACACTGGCCGCCCGCCAACTCGGCCACGGGTCGATCGAAGCATTCACCGTGGGAGCGGCCAACAACCCGACGCTGGTAGTGGTCGACAACTGTGAGCACGTTCTGCCCGGCGCCCGCAGCCTGATCGAGCAGCTGCTCGCCGACCCCGACATAGCCGTGATGGCCACCAGCCGTATACCGGTGGCCATCGAGGGCGAACGCGTGGTGGCTCTCGACCCCTTGCCTCTGCCCGACGGGTCCCACACCATCAATGCCGCGGCCCTGCAGCTCTTCCTCGAACGAGCTGCCGCCGCCGGGGCCCAATGGCCCCACACCGACCACAACCTCGAAGCCGCAGCCGAGATCGTTCGCCGGGTGGATGGCATCCCACTAGCCATCGAATTGGCGGCGGCCCGCACGAGGATCCTCGCTCCCGGACAACTGGTGGAGCTGCTGGCCCGCCAACTCGACCTTCTCGACCAGACGGTCGAAAGTCAGGGTGGCCGGCGGGGCATCCGCAGCGCCATCGTCACCAGCTACGAACCACTCGACCCCCGACCCCAGCGCCTCCTGCGCCGACTCGGCTTCCTGCCCGCCCCCGGAGATCTCGATCTCGTTCATGCAGTCGCTGGCGACGACGACCCGATCGAAACACTCGATCTGCTCACCCAACTCGTCGAGCAGTCTCTCGTGCAGGCCCTTCACGACTCCGAAGGCAACACCCGATATCGCCTGCTCGAGCCCATCCGCGCCTTCGCACTGGAGCAACTCGACGTTGTCGGAGAGCAAGCAGCAGCCACCGAGCAGTACATCACCGCCATGACCTCTTTCGCCGATGAAGTGGTGGCGCTTTCCACCACCCGATTCTCCGCCGATGTCATCGATCGCATCGCCGACCGCCACAGCCACCTCATCAGGGCATTGGAGCTGGCCCTCGCTCACGACCCCGATCCGTCGCGCGCCTATCGACTCTTCCTTCCCTTCTACGCTCCCACCCGAGCCTCTCGACAAGAAACAGCCGACCTGGGGTCGAGGATCCGCCAGCATTGGGCCGACGCTGAGGCCCCGTTTCAGCCCGAGGCCTACGCGGTCATGGCCCATACCGCCGGGTGGGCCGGCCGCCCGGAGTCGGTGGAGTTGGCCGAGATGGCACTTGCGATGGCAGAGAGCTCGGCCCTGGCGCGAGCGATCTGTGGCCGTGTGCTCGCATTCACATCCGCCCAGGCCGAGAGGCGCGAGGAAGCTCTCACCCACATCGAGAATGCTGTCACCGAAGCCGCCTCATTCGGAGGCTCGTTCCATCGCGAACTCCGCGTGTCGTGGGCCTCTCTGATCGACGATTCCGGTCGGCGATCAGAAGCCCTCGGTCTACTCGAATCGACCGCGGCCGAGGCCGCAGAATTCGAAGAGACCGTCACCCTCGTATGGGCCGCGATCACTTCAGCTCACCACCAACTCCTCGACAAGAACCTCGAAGCGGCCCGTCGCTCAGCGGGTCGCGCCCAGGAACTGGCGGTCCGAACCGGGGCGCCGTGGGCCACCTGCGCCGCCCACCGGGTCATGGGCAGCGTACGGGTCTTCGAACACGACTGGGACAGTGCTCTGTTGAGTTGGCGGGAGTCGTTCGAGGGTGTGGTGGCCATCGGCGACCTCGAAGGTGTGGCCCTGACGCTGCGCACCACAGCCGCCTCGGCTGAATACGCCCGACACACCGACATTGCCGAAGAGTTCTGGCGCATCGTCCCGTCTCGCCCCGGCCTCTCGACTCTCCCCCCGCTCTTCGACCAGCAGATCACCGACCTACGAGAGCGTCTCGGTCCGCCCCACGCGATGACCCTTTCGGAATCGGTGCGCACCGCGCGACGCCTCTTCGCCCGACTCGCTAAATCTGACGATGATGCCACCACGTCCGTGGCGCTCGGCCACCAAGCGCCCTACATCCGCTTCGGACTCCACGAGATCGACATCGAGCGTCGAGAGCTAAGGCGGGGAGCCGAACCCGTCCATGTCGAACCTCAGGTGTTCGACGTGCTCGTCTACCTGGCCCGGCGACCTGGCGAGATAGTCACCAAGGAGGAGTTGCTCGACGAGGTCTGGGGTAGTCGGTTCGTGTCGGCTTCGGCTCTCACGACACGAATCAAGTCGGCCCGAGCGGCCACCGGCGACGACGGTACGGCCCAGAAGGTGATCCGCACCGTGCACGGCCGCGGCTTCATGTGGGTCGCCGAGCTCCGCTGAACGCCGCCCCGCTCAGTCGAGTGGGGGAAGGTGTCCGAACTCGAGTTCGAAGGGGTCGTCGCCAGGCTCGTCGTTGCCTGGCTGCACCATCTCCACCGTGGCCTTCTCCGGCTCGAGGATCTCGCCGACGGCGATCATCGCCGCACCGAGCACGGTGCTGGCCCCGCTCCCCTTCACCATGCGCAGATACGCGGGGAGGGGACGATCGATGCCGACCGCTTCAGGCGAATCGACAGACGGGGCAGACATGGCGACCAGTCTGCCCGCGTCGGCGGCCTTCCGGGGATCAGGCCGGGGCGGTGACCGTGGTATCGGGGTGGGCCGCTTCCAGGCGTGATCGCACCGTGACGTCGCCGGTCTGGTGCACGAGCTCGATCGCAGAGCCGTCGAGGCGAACGAGTACGTCGACCTCGGCGACATCGAGACCGAAGGATGCACCCGGGTAAACGACGGTGATCTGCTCTCCGGTGACGGTGCGGGTGGTGGAGTCGAGGAGGGGGCCCAGCGGGTCGGTGCTTAGATCAGATGCCGCCTCGGGACTCCAGTCTGAGGCACCTTCGAGTCGGCTCCACACCTGTGAACCGATCGAGATCACGTCGAGGGTCGTACCACTGGTCGAGATGGTGAACTCAGATGCGCCAGCGATGTTGTGACCATCGACCTCGGTTACGAGTTCGCCATCGAGCTCAACTCGTGTGTCGAACGTGTACGCGTCGCGCAGGGCCACGATGATGGAGTCGAGTCGGGCACTCAGCTCGGAGTCTGCCGTGGTTGCATCGGTGAGGTGCAACCCTTCAGACTCCGAGCTCGTGCTGGTGGTGGACTCGGCGCCCTCCGACGAATCTTCGTCGGAGGAACAAGCCGAACTACCGAGGATGATGGCAGCGACGACTGCCAACATCTTCAGGGAGTGCATGTGATCAGTCTTCGTCGTGCTCTTCGTCGTCGTCATCGTCGTCGTCATCGTCGTCATGATCATCATCATCGTCGTCATCATGGTCGGAGTCGTGATCTTCGTCGTGGTCGCCCTTGGCGTTGGGATCGACCAGGGTGATCTCGAGTTCCGACTCGTGAGGCTCGATCTCGATCTCGAAGACGAGGTCCATCTGGACGAGCTCGGTCGTGGCCCAATCAGCGTTGTAGAAGCCGACGGTGTGACGCAGACCGCACTCAGCCTCATCGACCTCGTTGAACTCGACGGTGGGGATGGTGGTGTCGGCACCGAGTACAAGGGGATCGTGGCCGGTGACGCTGTCGATGCTGATGGCTGGGCAACCCACGGCGTCGACCGTGACCGTGTAGAAGACCGAGACAGTCCCTAGGCCCGCGATCGGTGTGCCCGTCCATACGCCGGGACCAGCAACTGCGCCGGGGTCGTAACCCTCGACTTCGATCTCGGTGATGGTGCCATTGGCCCCCACCTCGATCTCGATCTCGGCGCTCACCAGATCGCTGCGGAGCTTGACTTCGAACCCTTCGTCCTCATCGTCGACAACCGGCGTGAAGCCATCGGGGTTCGCAGAGGTGACCGCGGCGCTCACGAACTCACCGGTATCGGTAGCAACGACGGTGATCACCAGCGAGGTGCCGAACACGGGAACGGTCACTTCTGAAGTGACCTCCACCGCCGGGGCGGCTGGCGCAGGCGGAGACTCCTCGGCAAAGGCAGGGCTGGCAGAGAAAACGATCGCCAGCGTCATCACTGCGGCGAAGATTCGGGAGGGCATCTGGAACTCCAGGAACGTCGGGGTTGTTTCCCGTTTCGGCCGAAACGCCCGCCCAGGCCTTACGTACCGGATACACGTCACAGCTACGCCCCTCGGTTTGGTCACGTTATGTAATGGTTTGCGCGCGGACCGTGACGAGAACACGAAGCTGTGAAGTCCTCCCGCTGTGCTAGAACCGACCCGTGTTGGCCGACCTGTCATTGCCCCCCGGATCTGCCCTGGTCCGTACCACGCCGGAGTTCACCGTCGACACCGTTCCGGCCGGTCTACTCAGCGGTCATCGGGTCGCACCCGACACCTGGGGGCTGCTCTGTGTACGGGAGGGAGAGGTCCAACCCGACCGTCGCCATCGGGTGGAGCCGGGTCCGGATTCACGCTTCGTCGTCGAATTTCACCGCTGAACGCCATGGGAAACTCCCCCCAATGGAAGCCTGGACCCATCGGGCCGCTCTGGCTCGTCGAACGCATCCGGGGAGATCAGACCGTGATCATCGACGGCGCCGGCGGCTCGGAGCTGGAGGCCCGAGGCGTACCCATGATCGGTCAGGGATGGGCCTCACTGGCCCAGCTCGAATATCCCGGGATCCTTCAAGAGCTCCACGAGGACTACCTACGGGCCGGTGCGCAGGTGATCACCACCAACACGTTCGCCGCCGGCCGTCACCTCCTCGAGCCCGGTGGGATGGGCGACAAGGTCGCCGATGTTCACCGGCGCAGCGTGGAGATCGCCATGCAGGCGCGCAAGGCGGTGGGAACCCAGGCCGTCATCGCCGGATCGATCTCCTGCTACATGGCCGACGACACCGATCCAGAATGGCTGGCCCGCCTCGATGAGACCTACAGCGAGCAGGCCGAACTGCTCGCCGACGCAGGCGTCGATCTGATCATGCTCGAAATGATGCAACAGCCCGAACTCGCGCTGCCCGCGGCCCGAGCCGCCATCGCCACCGCGCTCCCGGTCTGGCTCGGACTCACCGCTCGCCGCAGAGCCGACGGCACCCTCACCGTCTTCGATTCCGACCAGCACCCCCTCGTCGACACGATCGAAGCCCTCGCCGGCCTTCCCTTCGGCGTGGTCTCGGTGATGCACACCGCCGTGCCCGACGTCGGCCCATCACTCCATCTCATACGCAGACACTGGGACGGCCCGCTCGGCGTCTACCCGGAGTCCGGCTATTTCGAAGAACCCAGCTGGCAGTTCGTCGACATCATCGAGCCCGACGCCCTGGTCGACGCCGCTCGCTCCTGGCGGGCGAAGGGAGTGCAGGTTCTCGGCGGGTGCTGCGGCCTCGGGGTCGAACACATCTCGGCCTTGAACTCCGAGTTCGGCGAGCCCACCAAGGCAACCCGATCCGGGCCACGAGGTCGACGGCGAAGGCGACGGCCGGCTCGCACCGCGGCCTGGCTCAGCGGTATCGCGTCGGCGTGGTGGGTGCTGATCCTGATCGCCAGCCTCGTGTCCGGCGGCGACTCCGCCGCGTCCGACGCAGGCATCGAAGGGGCAGTCGTGGGCCTGCTCGCCGCGGCCAACATCGCTGGAACCGTGCTGGCGTTTCGCAACCGGCTGACGGGAAGTCGACTTCTGCTCCTCGCCGGTCTCGCCTTCAGCGTCTCGGCGCTGTTCATGGCCGGGCGCAACCAGCTTCTCGCGATGATCGTGAGTGGTGGCCCGTTCATCGCGGCCGGACTTCTCTATCGCGCCGCGACGCGCCGGTCCAGCGATACCTAGCCCGAGTCAGTCCAGATCAGGTCGGGGCCACGCCATGGCTAGTCGCGTACTCGAGCACCGCGGCGATGTGACGATCCTTGGCCACCCGGTCGAGCCAACTGCCTTCGAAGGCATTGATGGCAAGCCTCGTCATGTCGGCCTTTGAATATCCGCTGGGGTCCTGCACACCTGTCATCAGATCAGTGAGGTATCCCGAGTCGAACTCACCGGGATCATCGCTGTTGAGGGTGATACGGAGGCCGAGGTCGTACATGGTACGAATCCGGTCGATGTCCTGGGGCCCCGGATCGGTGCTGCGCCAGACAGGGCACGGTGTGAGGCAGATATCGCGCCGCACGAGTTCGGCCACCAGCGCCGGGTCCTCAATGCAGTTGACTCCGTGGTCGATCCGATCGACGCCGAGTAGGTCGATGCATTCCCATATGTGTTGCACCGACTTGGTCTGATCGACATCGCAGTGAGCAGTCAGCCGATATCCCTCCTGGCGAGCCCGGGCGAAGACATCCACGAATTTCCGGGGCGGGTTGCCCTCCTCATAGGAGTCCATGCCGAGCCCGATGATGCGATCACGATGGGGCCGGGCCTGGTCCAGCATCTCCAAAGCACTCTCGACCGTGCGCTCGCGATTGATACACATGATGAGGTTCGCATCCACCGCGAAGTCGGCTCGCCCTTGCTCGAGCCCGCGCTGGATGCCATCGACCACAGCGTCGAAGGGGATCCCTCGACTGGTATGGGCCTGGGGGTCGAAGAAAAGTTCGACATAGACGATGTTGTTGAGCCGGCACGTCTCGAGCAACTCATGGGTGACCTCGAAGAAGTCCTCTCCGGTGCAGATGGTGTCGCCCACCAGATAGTGATGATCGAGGAAGCCCTCGAGCCCGGCCGGCCGGTCGGCGAGCGCTCTCACAACTCCAGACGCGCTGTCGAACGGTAGGTCGACGCCGTTGCGCTGACCGAGCCGCACGACAGCCTCGGGGCGAAGCGTCCCCTCGATGTGGAGATGGAGCTCCGCCTTGGGGAGACCGGCAATGAAATCTCTCATGGCCCCAGACTCCCCGAGGTCGACACCCGCGCTCAAGTCGACACCATCATTCCGTCGACACCACAGCCTGATGTCTCATTCGCCCCTCGTTCTCGCGCTCGTCTTGGCGATCGGCGCCTGCGGCCATCAGCCGGCCGAGACCGCTTTGGGCGTCGAACGAATCGCTTCAGACATCGACCAGATCGGTCCGCTCACCGCGTTCGAGTGGGACCTGATCGGTACGTGGACCGCGGTCTCGACCGACACGTCGGATCGCTACGGCGTACTCGGATCTATCGGTGACACCTGTGAACTCGCCGACAACCACCGCCTCACGTGTGGCGATGCATCCGGCGAGCACGGCGGCTTGGGCTGGTGGTTGGCCGATGTCGACAACACCGATCCCGCACGAGGCTGGATCACCTACGTCATCACCGACGATGCTCGGGGCGGTTCGGTGGAGATCGTGCTCAACGGCGACGTCATCGCGCCGGTAGCTCGGACCGACACACTCTGGCACCGCGTCGATCGTCCCCCGAGACACAAGCGTCCCACTGAGCGATCACTGAATACGGTCGAGTCCCTGACGGCCGGGACCTGGACCACCACCGAAGCCGACGATCAACTCGGGGCCAGGTGCACGTTCGCTCGCGACCTGACGCTCTCGTGCGGTCCACTGGATGGAACATGGTCAGCTCGCCGGGGTCTCGCCGCGTTCGGCGGAGCAGCCATCCAACCCCAACTCACCGTCGTATTCGACGACACCCAATGGAGTCGCAGCATCAGTTTCGACGCCTCCGGCATGACGATCGGTGCCGCCACCACCCCTTGGCTTCGAGCGCGTTGATCCCGGACGATCACGGCGCCGATGGGTGTACCGGCAGAACGTGGGTGCGCTTCACCACCTTCATCGCGAGCTGCGACGTGAGGGTTTGGACCCATGGCAGGTTGGCAAGCCTGTCGATGTAGAGGGTTTCGAATGCCTGCGGATCGGCTGCCACCACCCTGAGCAGATAGTCGGGCTGGCCCATCATGCGCAGCGACTCGACCACCTCGGGAACCTCGTTCACCGCCGCCTCGAACTCATCCATGGAGCCTCGGTTGACCGCGGACAGGGTCACCCACACCAGGGGTTCGTACGAGCACCCGATCGAGGTGCGATCGAGCACCGCGGTGTAGCCGGCGATGGCTCCGGAAGCCTCCAGGTTTCGCACCCGACGCAGGCGCGGCGAGGGGCTGAGTCCGACCCGGGCCGCCAGCTCGTTGTTGGCCAGTCGCCCATCTCCCTTGATCTGGCACCATGTCGTCATGGAATCCTACGAAGCCATCTGGCCCCGCTCCCCCTTGGGAGTGCAGGTTCATCGCCTCGCCGATCGGCTCGACGAGTTGGACGACAAGCGAGTGGCGTTCCTCTGGGACGACCTCTTTCGCGGCGACGAGCTCTTCCCCGTCATCGAGGCAGAGCTCACCGAGCGCTTCGGAGGGGTCGAAGTCGTCGGCTACGAGGAGTTCGGAAACACCCATGGCGGGGACGAGGCGGAAGTGATTTCCCGGCTCCCCGACAGGCTCCGGACAAGGCGCATCGATGCCGTCGTCTCCGGGATGGGTTGTTGAGGTAGCTGCACGCCCGCCGTGATGCGGGCATCCATCGCCGCCGAAAGAGCAGGGATCCCGTCGGTATCGATCGTCTGTGAGGGGTTCGATAAACAGGCCCGCGCCACCGGCCGGGGTCACGGCTTCGACGGGCTTGCTCTCGCCGTGCTCCGGGGCCACGTCGACGCACGGACACACGTCGACAATGTTGCCGATCTCCTGGCTCACACCATGGATGAGATCGTCGCGGGCCTCACCCATCGAGCCATCGACGGTTCGCCCGGGGCGGGCGGACCCATCGAGCCCACCGCCCTCGACGTCGTAGCGTCGGGCACCATCGACGAGATCAACCGGCGATTCGTCGAGGAGGGTTGGAGCGACGGCCTACCGATCATTCCCCCCACCCGCGATCGTGTCGAGAAGTTGATCGGCGACTCCGGTCATGATCCGTGGAAGACCCTCGGCACTGCCAAGTCCTCGGGCCGAGATCTCACGGTTTGGTCCGTGGCGGTGAACGCGGTCATGGCGGGCTGTCACCCCGATCAGCTGCCGATCCTGCTGGCGCTAACCGAGATCCTCGCCGATCCCAGCTACGGAGCGGAACATTCCGGCAATACCACCGGCGCCGATGCTCTGGTCATTTTCAGCGGACCGTCCGCCCGCGAATTCGGACTCAACTCCGGCCAGGGGGCCCTGCGAGAAGGCACCCACGCCAACACCGCAGTCGGTCGATGGCTACGCCTCTATCTGCGCAACGTCTACGGCTTCACCGCCGACGAACACGACAAGGCCACCTTCGGAAACTCCGCACGGGTGGTGCTGGCCGAAGACTGGGACACTCTCACCGAGATCGGCTGGGAGCCGGTAAGCGCCGACTTCGGTGGCTCAGTCGGCAACGACGCGGTGACCATGGCCCGGATGAACAGTGGATTGATCATCGGAAGTGTCGTCGGTTCCACCCCTGAGGAAATCCTCCCCTACCTCGCCGACGGGCTCGTCAGGGTGAGTGGTTGGGACCTCACCCACGTCCACGGCCTCGGCCAGGGCCACTACCGACCACTGCTGATCCTGGCGCCGGTGTTGGCCAGGGTGTTCGCCTCCTCGGGCTGGTCGAAGTCCGATGTGGGCACCGCTCTCTTCGAACAGGCCAGACTCCCTGCATGGAAGTTCGAGAAGCTGATCGGCGAATGGAGCAGGCTCACCCCCGGCAACCCGCGAATGGCCGACCTCGCCCTCGACGGCCACATACCCACGGTGTTCGGCACATCCGACGATCCCCACCGGCTGATCCCCCTGGTTACCTCACCAGACCATTTTGTGATCGCGGTGGCCGGCGATCCCAACCGCACCAACGCCTACGTCATGAGCAACGACGGTCCCCACGGCCACTGGACCAGCCGACCCGTCGACCGAACCAAGGCCGACAACCTGGCCTGTCGACTTCCTTCACCGCCGAGCTCCGGGGTCTGAGATGAGCGTCGCCGAGTCGGTGACCCTCGCCGCCCTCGAAGCCGACCCACACCCAACCCTTCATCGCCTTCGAGCAGAGAGTCCGGTCGCCTGGGTGCCGGCCATCGACGGCTGGATGGTGACGTCGCGAGAGCTCGCGGTCGCGGCGATGCGCGACTCAGCCACGTTCACCGTCGACGACCCGCGCTTCTCGACCGCCCGGGTGATCGGGCCGAGCATGCTGTCGACCGACGGGGCCGTACACAGCCGCCACCGAGCCCCGTTCGTGGATCCCTACGGCGCCGCTCGGGTCCACCACGATCTCGGAGCCTGGGTGGAGGCGGAAGCCCGGCGACTGGTGATCGACCTGCAACCTGCCAGCACGGCCGAACTCCGGACCACACTGGCTGCGCCTCTGGCCGTGGCCACGATCATCCGCTCCCTAGGCTTGACCGAAGTCGACCCCGAGCGACTCCTCCGCTGGTATTCCGTGATCGTCGAGACGGTGCAGGCGATCGCCGCCGGCGCCAGCGACACTCGGGCCGGTGGCGCGGCTTTCACCGAGCTGAGGGTGGCGGTAGCCGAGACCATCTCGGCCCAGGGAGGCTCCTTGCTCGCTGAGACGGCACGGGCCGATCTCTCCGAAGCAGAGGTCGCGTCGAACGCAGCCGTGATCATGTTCGGCGCCATCGAGACGTCGGAAGCAGCGACCGCCAGCGCCCTGCTTCACCTCCTGTCTCACCCAGACCAGCTCCAAGCCGTACGCACTGATCGAACCCTTCTTCCCAACGCGATCGAAGAGTCGTTTCGCCTCGAACCCGCCGCGGCATCGATCGACCGCTACGCCGTTCGATCGGTCGGCCTCGGCGATGTCGAGATCGCCGAGCGCGACTATCTGAGCATCTCGCTCGCCGCGGCCAACCGTGATCCTGAGGTGTTCACCGAACCCGACCGATTCGACATCACCCGTCCGAATCTGCGTCAGCACACGACCTTCGTCTACGGGCCCCATGCCTGCCTCGGGATCCATCTCGCCCGCATCGAAACATCCGCTGCGCTGAGCGCGGTCCTCGATCTGCTCCCCGACATTCAGATCGATGCCACGGCCAGCGCCGGGCCCCGAGGACTCGTCTTTCGCAAACCGGTTGCCGTACAGGCCCACTGGAACCCAGGGTGACCCCATGACATTCGCCTCTCTCCCCATGTACGACTGGCCGGAGGTACACGGTTCGATCGACCAGCTATGGCACTCGATCGCCGAAGAGGCCCGGCAGTTGGGACTGGCGGTCCCCGAGGAACTCACCCGCACCACCGACCCCGTTCGCCAGTGGCTCAGCCCGGAATTGCTCGTGGGCCAGACCTGCGGACTCCCCCTCGTGCAGCGACTCGACGCGAGCGTCGTGGTTCTCGGTTCCTTCGCCTTCGATCTTCCCGACACCGACCCCGGCGACTACCACTCGGTCGTCATCGTGGCCGCCGACGCACCCCCGGCATCGCTGTCCGATCTCGCCGGCGCACGGGTGGCATTCAATGCCCGCGACTCCCAGTCGGGCCACGCCGCCCTCCAACACGCGGTCGCGCCGATGGCCGCCGACGGGAAGTTTTTCGGACCGAGCATCGAGAGCGGATCGCATCGGGCATCGATCACCGCGGTCGGCGAAGGGCGCGCCGACGTGGCCGCTGTCGATGCCGTCTCCTGGCTACTGGCGCTCGACCAAGAACCCGCCGCCCAACTGGTGCGAGTGCTCGCTCGCACCGAACGAACACCCGGCCTGCCCATGATCACCAGCCTTGCCCACAGCGCAGACCGACCGGCACTGGTCGAGGCGATCTCCCTCGGTGTCGAGCACCTTCACCCCGATAGTCGCCGCACCCTCCACCTGGCCGGCTTCCGACCCAGGACACGAGCCGACTACGACATCATCGCGCAACGACTCGACCGGGCCACAGAGCTCGGTTACCCAACTCTGGCCTGACCAGGATTGTCGACAATCCTGTCGACATCCGCCACAATGTCGCCATGAACGGCGCCCCCGACTCCACCGGCGTGGAGTGCATGATCATGCGAGGTGGCACCTCCAAAGGCGCCTACTTCCTCAGCGATCAACTCCCCACCGACCCCTCAGAGCGCGACAACCTTCTCCTGGCGATCATGGGCACACCCGACCCCCGCCAGATCGACGGCATCGGCGGAGCCCACCCCCTCACCAGCAAGGTCGCGATAGTGGGTCTGAGCAACAACCTCGACGCCGACGTCGAGTACCTCTTCCTCCAGATCGGAGTGGAGGAGACCACCGTCAGCGATCGTCAGAACTGCGGCAACCTGCTGGCCGGAGTCGGCCCGTTCTCCGTTGAACGAGGCCTCGTGACCGGCTCCGGAACCACCACCGCCGTACGTGTACACATGCTCAACACCGACTCGATCGCCACCGCCTCGTTTGCCATCGTCGACGGTCGCCCCGTCTACGCCGGCGACGTCGCCATCTCCGGAGTGCCCGGCACCGCCAGCCCCGTCCGCCTCGACTTCGAGGGGATCGCAGGCAGTTCATGCGGGGCCTTGCTCCCCACCGGCAACATCACCGACGAGCTCGACGGGGTGCAGTGCACCCTGATCGACAACGGGATGCCCGTCGTGGTCATGCGGGCCGATGCACTCGGGGTCAGCGGACACGAGACCTGCGCCGACCTCGAAGCCAACACCTCGCTGACAGAACGGCTCGAGCACATCCGCCACCAGGCCGGATTCCTGATGAACCTCGGCGACGTCGCCGACACCACGGTGCCGAAACTCACCCTGGTCGCTCCACCACGCCACGGCGGACACCTCTCGACCCGAACGTTCATCCCCCACCGATGCCACGAAGCCATAGGCGTGCTCGGCGCGGTCTCGGTCGCCACCGCCGCCCTTCTCACGGGCTCACCGGCCTCACAAGTCATCACCGACGACGATCGCGAAACCATCTCCATCGAACATCCCACCGGCACGTTCGAAGCGGCCGTCGGCATGAGCACCGGGTCCGATGGGCTCCCCACGATCGAACGGGCCGGAATCATTCGCACCACCCGCAAGCTGATGGACGGCACTGTCTATCCCAGCCAATCCCAGCCGCGATGACAAAACCAATTCCGGGACCCCACCCCAACCCCCATCGGCCAACCGCCTACACCCCACCGGCCGACGCCTGCGACGCCCACTGCCACATCTTCGGCCCCGCCCACCGGTTCCCCTTCGCCGACAAGCGGGCCTACACCCCACCCGATTCAGGCCTGGAGAAGTTCGAAACGCTCCAGACCACACTGGGTCTTTCCCGCGCCGTCTTCGTGCAGGCAAGCTGCCACGGCACCGACAACGCGGCAATGGTCGATGCCATTCGCCGAGGCGGTGGCCGCTACGCGGGTGTGGCGATGATCGACGACAACACCACCGATGCCGAGATCGAGGAGCTCCACGAGGTCGGAGTTCGCGGTACGCGGTTCAACTTCGTGGCCCACCTCGGTGGCGCCCCCGACCTCGAGACCTACTGGCGCCTCGTCAACCGGGTCGTTCCCCTCGGGTGGCACATCGTGTTGCACTTCGATGCCCACGACCTACCCCGATATGCCGATCTGCTCGATCAAATGCCCTGCCCGTATGTGATCGATCACATGGCCCGCGTGCCCGTCGAAGGCGGAGTCGGGCAAGCCCCGTTCCAGGCCCTGCTCAAGCTGCTCGACGACGACCGGGCGTGGGTGAAGATCTCCGGCGCCGAGCGGCTGACCGGTGAGGGGTCCCCTCCCTACGACGATGTCGTGCCCTACGCCCGAGTCCTCATCGAGGCCGCGCCGGACCGGATTCTCTGGGGTACCGACTGGCCCCACCCCAATGTGCGCCACATGCCAGACGACGGAGACCTCATCGACCTACTCGCCGCCTTCGCCCCCGACGAAGCCACCCGGCATCAGATCCTCGTCGACAACCCCAGCCATCTCTTCCCCTTCCGCTAACCCCCGAAATTGAGGCGGGTTTCCTACCGTGACGGTCGGTTTCGGCATCAAGATCGGGTGAGTGCGGTTGCTACGTCGGACACCAGGTCAAGCGGCCGGTCGACGAAGTCGGCCCAACTGAAAGCAAGCGCAGTCCAGCCCGCGATCACGAACCGATTCCAGCGACGCCGGTCGCCTTCGAACGATTCACGATTGAGATGCCACCGAATGCTGTCGAGCTCGATCACAACGCGGTCATGCGGGTAGGCGAGATCGGCCTGACCAAGAAATCGGCCATTCCGGTCGCGGATTCGATGCTCGAGCACCGGCTCGGCCAAACCATGGTCGACTAGGAGCTCGGACACCATCCGGCTCCAATCGCTGAGCGGCACGCGTTCTTCACCACCGCGGGCCTCGAGCACCTCTCGATACGGTCCGCAACCATCGCGGCCACGACGGGCATGGCTGATCAGGTTTGCGTAGAGAGCCGGGATCTCGAGTTTGCCTTCTCGCAGGACACAGTCGAAGGCACTCTCCATGCGGCGCATCGACACAACGGCGCCGAGGTCGATGAGGGTTCGAGCCAGTCCGGTGCAGGGAATCTTGTCGCGATCGATCGGACCGGCGCGTTCGATCTGGGTTGTCTGATGGAGCCGGACACCCGGGAGCTGGCGCCATCGGCCATGGGCGACCACCACCTCGAGCTGGACTGCTCGAAACCCGTCGATCCCATGTAGATAGGCCGCGGCCCGATGACTCGCCAGACCGCCAGTGGCGAGGCAAGCGCCGAGCAGGTTGCCCTTCCATGTCGGACGCACCGCAGCGTGTCGATAGACACCGCGCCGGACCCGCACCCATCGCCCGGACGCAACCCGGCGGTCGATCTGGCGGTCGGTCAGGCCCGCTTCGAGAGCTTGCGCCCTACTGACGACCCCATGTTGGCCACGAAATCGAGACTCGATCTTCTCGTCAGACATGTTTCCCCTGCGCGGTAGATACCGGAGGGGAGGTGATGCTCAGCCTGCCGTGGACCGCAGCCGGATCCACCCCGCAACGGAGACCACCGTTCTTGGCGCGAATTCCCACCGTGAGGGTGGGAAAGTCGCCTCAATTTGGGGGCTAGTTGGCCAGTGCGGTGGCCAGGGGTTCGAGGCGGGCCAGATCGAGGTCGCCTCGCCACGACCAGACGACTATGTCGACCCCGGCCTCGAAGAAGGACGCGGCCTTGTCGGCGAGGGCTGCCGGATCGTCGTCGGCGGCGAAGCCGAGATGCACCGAACGGGCGATCTCGGACTGGTCCCGACCGACCTTGTCGCAGTGGTCGCGGAGCACTTCGTCGAGCTCGAGCCACTCGGGCGGGTCTTCGGGGAAGGTGATGTCCCACTGATCGGCAAGACGGGCCACGGTACGGAGGGTGCGTTGGCGGCCCTTGCCGCCGATCACGATCGGGATGTGTTGCTGGATCGGCTTTGGTTCGCACCAGGCGTCGGTGAGTTGGAAGAAACGACCCTTGTGGGTGGTAGTGGTGTTCTTGAGCAGGGAGACGATCACCTCCATGCCCTCCTCGAGCCGGTCGGAGCGATCACGGAGCTCGCCGAGGGGCATGCCGTAGGCATCGGACTCCATGAAGTTCCAACCCGCCCCCATACCGAGCTCGAAACGACCGTCGGAGATGTGGTCGAGGGTGGCGGCCATGTTGGCGGTGACCGCGGGGTGGCGGTGATGCATGCCGTTGACCATGGCCCCGATGCGGATACGTGAGGTGGCTTGGGCCAGAGCGGCGAGCATTGTCCAGCCCTCGAGGTTGGGTCCGTCGTAGGGCGGTGCCAAGGGGTAGAAGTGGTCCCAGTTCCACGCCGACTCGAATACCTCGATGTCGTCGGCGGTCCGCCAGATGTCGAGGAACTCGTTCCAGGTGGCGTGATGGGGTGGGGTCTTGATGGCGTGGCGTCCGGTCATAAGGTCTGTTCCAGTCGGTCGAGCGTGGTCATGGCGTCTAGGCACTGCCGCACCGAGCCGTTGGGCTCGCGCCCCTCATCGATCGCCGCGAAGAACTCGCGATCCTGGAGTTCGATCCCATCCATCGACACATCCACCTTCGACACGTCGATCGACTCACCGCTGCCGTCTATGAGCTCGTCGTAGCGGGCAATGTAGGTGCCGTTGTCGCAGATGTAGCGAAAGAAGGTGCCGAGCGGCCCGTCGTTGTTGAACGACAGGGCCAGCGAGCACACGGCCCCCGACGCGACGGTGAGCCCGATGGTCATGTCCATGGCAATGCCGAGTTCGGGATGCTCGGGCCCCTGCAAGGCCGCCACCCGGTCGGCCACCTCGCCCGTCTGGTACTGAAACAGATCAACGGTGTGACAAGCATGATGCCAGAGGAGGTGATCGGTCCAGGTGCGGGCCTGACCGAGCGCATTCTTGTTTTCCCGGCGGAAGAAGTAGGTCTCGACAACAAGGTGCTGGAGCTTCAGCTCACCGGAAGTGATTCGGTTGTGCACCCACTGGTGAGATGGGTTGAAGCGGCGGGTGTGGCACGCCATCGCAGTGAGCGATGACGAGTCGGCCACATCGACGAGTCGCTGGGAGTCGGCGAGATTGTCGGCCATCGGGATCTCGACGAGCACGTGCTTTCCGGCCTCGAGCACCTGGATCGCCTGGGTGGCGTGCATCTGGGTGGGGGTCGTGAGAATCGCGGCCTCGACTCCGGACCGGCTCAGACATTCGTCGAGATCGAGAGACCAGTGCTCGATTCCCAGCTCCTGGGCCAAGGCTTCGGTATCGGCAGGGTTGCCCCCGGCGAGTGAGACGACCTCGACACCGTCGATCCGCTCGATTCCGGCCAGGTGTTTGCGAGCGATCGCTCCCTCACCGGCCATCACGATTTTCATCTGTCCACCTCACGTGGCTTGATTGGCGACATGATTGTCAACAATAGTCGTGGATCTACACGGCCTGCGAGCCGGCTCCAGTCCACCCAGAGAGACAATGACGCGTACCGACACAATCACCGACGACCTTCGCCACGACATCCTCAATGGCGCCTTCCCTCCCGGTGATCGCCTGGTCGAACTCCAGCTCACCCAGCGCTACGACTGCGGACGGGCCACCGTTCGAGCTGCCCTGGTGGAGCTCAGCAGCGAGGGGCTGGTCGACCGCGAGGCCAACCGCGGCGCAACAGTGCGACGGATCTCAGTGGCCGAGGCAATCCAGATCACCGAGGCCCGCGGTGCCCTCGAGAGCCTGATAGCCGCCCACGCCGCCCGCAACGCGAACGCCGAGGAACGGGTGGCACTCAACCGGGTCGTGGCCGACATGCGTAAAGCCGTGGCGGGAGAGAGCAACAGCACTTACGCCGAACTCAACCAGCAGTTCCATCGCAGGCTCCGCGAGATGAGCGGCCATTCCGTGGCGGCCGAGCTGGTGGCCAACCTGCGCGACCGTGCCGCCCACCACCAATACCGGCTCGCGATAATGCCCGGGCGTGCCGCCCACTCAGTCGAGCAGCACGCGGCAATCGCTTCAGCCATCGAAAACCACGACGAGCCCGGCGCCGCGGCCGCAATGGACGCCCATCTTCGTTCGGTGATCGAGGTGCTGCGCCGCTGGGGCGACGCCGGCCCGACCTGACTCGCGCCATACTGCCCGGCATGTCCCACTTCTACGACGAGACCAGCATCGAGCGCGTCGAACCCGGACGCTGGTCGACGCGACTCTCGAGGCATTGGAACATCGGCGAGAACAGCAACGGCGGCTACGCCCTGTCGCCGGTGCTTCGAGCGGTGCAGGAGCTGGCCAGCCAGCCCGACCCGGTCACCGTGACAACCCACTTCTTTCGGCCCAGCAAGGGCGACCTCGACGGTGAGGTGCGGGCCGAAGTGCTCCGGGCCGGGCGCACCCTCACCAGTGCCAGCGGATCCCTCAGCCAAGAGGGCAAGAGTCGCCTCACCGTGCTCGCCGCGTTCGGCGATCTGGGGAGCGCCACGGTGTCTGCGCACGACATCACGTCGCCTCCCCCTGATCTACCGCCACCCGACGAATGCCTGATCCGATCCGGGATGGAACAGGGGGTCGATCTCCCGATCATGGAACGCACCGATGTGAGGATCAGGCCGGAACACGCCGGCGCGGGCACTCACCACCTGGCCGAACTCGAAGGTTGGATCCGCTTCGCCGACGGCACCGAGCCCACCGCAATGGCTCTACCCTTTTTCGCCGACGCCTTTCCCCCATCGGTGTTCTCTCTCATGGGTCGGGTCGGCTGGGTCCCCACAGTGGAACTCACGGTTCACGTTCGCCGCCGACCGGCACCGGGATGGTTGTGTGCCCGGTTCGAGTGCGACGATCTCCACGACGGTCGGCTCATCGAATCGGGACGCCTGTGGGACTCCAGTGGAGACCTCGTGGCTCAGAGCCGCCAGATCGGTCTTCTCCTCGCCGGCTGAGCGAAGCCAACCCTGCTTCTGTCGTCAGCCGTCGAGCGTGTCGACCCACTCGACCCCCAGCGCGGCGAGCTTGTCGCGCAGTCCGTAGATGTCGAGGCCCAGCTCACCGGCACCGAGTCTCGACCTCATCTGCTCTTCGTTGGCCAGCCGCTCGTTGGACTCTTCAAGGGCCCAGTCGGCTTCCCGGCGCGCCACCACGACGACCCCGTCATCGTCGGCACAAACCACATCGCCGGGGTCGACCATCTGCTCACCGAGTCGGATCGGCACGTTGACCGAGCCGGGTGTGTTCTTCACCGTGCCCTGACACGAAACGTGCTGTGACCAGACCGGGAATCCCATCTCACGCAGGTCGGCGGTATCGCGCACTCCGGCATCTATCACCAGGCCCCGAACCCCGCGCGTCATCAGCGATGCGGCCAATAGGTCGCCGAACATGCCGTGGGTGGAAGGGGCAGTGCTCGCCACGACGAGGATGTCGCCGGCGGTGCACTGCTCCACTGCGGCATGGATCATGCCGTTGTCGCCGGGGTGGGTGAGCACGGTTATCGCGGAGCCCGCGATCTTCGTGCCCTGCTGGATGGGGGTGATGTGGGGGCCGACGTAGCCACGCCGGCCGATGGCTTCGTGCACGGTGGCGGTGCCGACGGTGGCGAGCTGATCGAGCACCGTGAGGGGAGCTCTCTCGATGTTGCGGACCACCACATGACGAGGTCCGTGGGCGTTGGTCATGAACCGTCTCCGAGTCGGGGGTAGACGCGTCGGATGTTGTCGTCGCAGATCTGGCTTCGTTGGCGATCGGTGAGACCGGCGCCGTCGACATAGATCAGGGTGTCGTCGTAGTGGTTGCCGGTGTCGGGATCGACACCGCGTACCGCTCCCACCATCTCCGACGCGAAGAGGATGTTGTCGACGGGAACGACAGCGGTGAGTAGGTCGATACCGGGCTGGTGATAGACGCACGTGTCGAACCAGATGTGGTCTAGGAGCCCGTCGAAATCCCAGCCCTGGTCTTGAGCCATGCCCTTGAAGCGGCCCCAGTGGTAGGGAACCGCGCCGCCTCCGTGGGGGATGACCCATCTCAAGCCGGGGAAGTCCTTCATGAAGCCCGATGTGAGCGCCTGAACGAAAGCGGTGGTGTCGGCGCCGAGATAATGCGACCCGGTGGTCCAGAAGTTGTCGTTGCACGAGGTCGATACGTGGATCATCCCCGGCACGTCGAGCTCCTGCATTTTCTCCCACAGGGGCCACCAGTAGCGATCGTAGAGCGGCGGGCCGGTCCAGAATCCACCCGTGGGATCGGGGTTGACGTTGCAGCCGATGAAGTCCATCTCCTCGACACAGCGTTGCAGCTCGCGAACCGAGCTGTTGATCGAGACCCCCGGCGATTGGGGAAGCTGGGCGACGGGCACGAAGTTGTGTGGGTAGAGATCACAGACCCGACGGACCAGCTCGTTTTGGTGTTCGGTCCAGAACCGGGAAGTGTGCTCGTTGCCTATGTGATGACCCATCCAGCTCGCCCTCGGCGAGAAGATCGTGATGTCGGTACCTCGCTCGCGTTGGAACTTGAGCTGGGCCCCTTCGACGCTTTCGCGAAGGGCATCGTCGGAGACGTCGATAGTGCCCTTCCCGCCGACATGAGCCGGGTCGGCTGTGACCGCCGCCTTCTGGGTGTCGCGCCACTCACCCACCGCCGGGGGGGTCGTGGTGTAGTGCCCATGACAGTCGATGATCAAGAGGCGCTCCTCAGCCGGCTACGGCGAACGCTGTATCGGCACTGGCGAGAAAGGCCAGGGTCCGTTGCAGGGCGAGGTCGGCGGAGTCGGGGTGGAAGGAGCCGCGCACGTCGCAGCTGAAACCGTGGCCGGCCTGCTCGTAGACATGAACCGGGACATCGAGATGGCGATCGGCCACTTCCTGCACACCGTCGAGCGGGATGGCCTGATCGAGAGCACCAAAGTGCAACATGGTCGGCACCTGAGGCGCCTTGTCGATGAACTCGCGCACCTGGCCGCCGTAGTAGCCGACTGCTGCAGCGATGGGCAGGGAGTGGGCGGCCAGCCAGGCGAGGCTCCCTCCGTAGCAATATCCGATCGCTGCGACCGGGCCCGTGGCGCCGACGTGGGCTACTGCCGCGGCCATGTCGCTCACGGAGTGGTCCCACTCGAGTGCAGCCCTCAGGTCTCGACCTCGTTCGACTCCCTCTGAGTCGTAGTCGAGTTCGACTCCGCGCTCGGTCCGGTCGAACAGGGCAGGTGCGATGGCTCGAAACCCGAGAGCGGCGTAGCGGTCGACGACGGATCGAATGTGAGCGTTGACGCCGAAGATCTCCTGAATGATCACGACCGAGGCAACCGCACCCTCGGGGTGGACCTCGTAGGCGTCGAGCTCGTGGCCGTCGACCGTTAGCAGCGTCGCCATCGTGAATCCCCTCTTTGGTCACCGAACCGTCGACACGGATTGTTGACAATCTTGTACACATTCTGGCACGTTGAGCCGTGAACATGTCAACCTGATGCCGTCGAGGTGCCCGATTACTCTTCGGGGACATCATTCGGGGGACAGGCTCAGAAAGGCAAGGCAAATGGCCGACACAGCATCCTCACGACGGGAGATCCCGGGCACGCCGATCTTCGACGGTGCCGCCTCGAGGCGAGGCCTCGCGCTCAACACGATGTGCTATTCCTTCAATAAGGAGTCGAGCCGCAACGAGTTCCACGCCGACCCAGATGCCTACTGCAAGAAGTACGGCCTCGACAACGAACTCACCGCAGCTGTGCTCGATGCCGATGTGTTGGCCCTCATCGAGGCCGGCGGCAGCATCTACTACCTGGCAAAACTCACCGGCATCCTCGGATGGGACATGCAAGACGTCGGGGCTCGCCAATCGGGAATCACCCGCGAAGAGTTCGAAGCCCGTCTCTACGCGGCAAGGGGCTGACCATGGCAACCATCCTCGGCGGCATCACCACCTCCCACATTCCCGCCATCGGAGCGGCCATCGCCAAGGAACTCGAGCAGGAGCCCTACTGGCAACCATTCTTCGATGGTTACCCGCCCGTTCACGACTGGCTCGACGAGCACCAGCCCGATGTGGCGATCCTGATCTACAACGACCACGGGCTCAACTTCTTCCTCGATGCAGTCCCCACCTTCTCGATCGGCGCTGCGGAGGAGTACCACAACGAAGACGAAGGCTGGGGCCTTCGCCCTGTCCCCCCATTCCCCGGACATCCCGACCTCTCCTGGCATCTGATCGAGTCGGTCATCGACGACGGATTCGACGTCACGATGTGTCAGGATATGGTGGTTGATCACGGCTTCGTCGTCCCTCACCTGCTCCTCTGGCCCGGCAACGACCGTCCGGTGAAGATCGTGCCCGTCTGCGTCAACACCGTGCTTCATCCCTTGCCCCGACCCGATCGTTGCCTCGCCCTCGGTCGAGCCATCGGAAAGGCGGTGGAGAGCTTTCCGGGCGACGAGAAAGTGGTGGTGCTCGGCACCGGGGGCATGTCGCACCAGCTCGACGGCGAACGAGCCGGCTTCATCAACCGTGAGTTCGATGCCCTGTGTATGGACGCGATCGTCGACGACCCGGAATGGATAGCGAACCACTCGATCCTCGACCTCGTCGAGAAGGCCGGCGCCCAGGGTGTCGAGGTGATCCAATGGCTGATGATGCGCGGCGCCCTTCTCGGTACCGTCACCGAACTCCACCGCAACTATCACATCCCCATCTCCAACACCGGTGCCGGCCTGATGCTCTTGGAGAACACCCGCTGACGGTCCGGTCGGTAATGAATTGAGAGACCCTGTGCCAACCGATCCTCCAACCCCAGCCACTCCTCCGACGCTTGGTCTGAGGCACGCAGTGCTGTGGGTGACCGATCCCAGAAAGTCGGCCGCCTTCTATGCCGAAGCCCTGGGGCTGGTGGTCATGAGCGATAGCGACACCGCCGTCTTCATGACCTCCCCCGGCTCCGCCACCGATCACGACCTCGGCCTCTTCAAAACCCCGGTGCAGCAGCTTCCCGATCCTCGCCAGATCGGTCTCTACCATCTCGCCTGGGAAGTCGGCACCCTCGCCGACCTGCAGGCCGCCAAGACCCGGCTCTCCGCCATGGGAGCTCTCGTGGGTGAAAACAATCACGGGGTCAGCCGCAGCCTCTACTGCCAAGACCCCGACGGCATCGAGTTCGAGGTCATGTGGGAAGTGCCCGAAGACCTCCTCGACCCCGAGAGCGCCACCAACACGCCGCTCGATTTCGGGTCCGACTTCCAACTCTTCGGCCCTGATACGCCGGGACGGGGCGTTTCCTGAGCACCACCGAGATCGTCGTGATCATGGTGATGTCCACCATCGGTGCGTCGGTGCAGGGCTCACTCGGGATCGGGTTGGCGATGGTCGCGGGGCCGGCCCTCATCTCAATCGACTCCGGTTTCGCCCCCGGTCCCCTGCTGCTGGCGGGGCAGGCCATCGGGCTGCGCCACGTCGTGGCGGAGCGCCATCACATCGACCGGGCCATCTACCGAAGGTGCCTGTTCGGACTCCCGTTCGGGTTGGCCGGAGGGTTGGCGATCCTCATCGCAGTCGATGAAGGCACCCTCGCTATCATCATCGGGTCGATCACTGCGGTCGCCGCCCTGTCGCTTCTGGCTGGTGTGCGAGTCCGCCGCCACCCGAGTACCGATGTCACCGCCGGGGCCGCGACGAGTCTGGCCAGCGTCACCGCGGGTCTTCCTGGCCCCGCCATGGCGATCGCGTTCAGCGACATGGAGCCGGGGAGGATGCGGGGCACCACCGCAGCCTTCGTCATGACCCAGGCGATCGTCGCCTTCGCCGGACTCATACTCACCAACAATTTCGGCACCGATGAGCTGGAGCTCACCGGCTGGCTCCTCCCGGGTGTGGCGCTGGGCCTGCTGGCGGCCCGTACCGTTCGGGGTTATGTCGACCGCAGCTGGTTTCGTAGCGCGGTGCTCGTCATGGCCTTCGCCGGCGGCGTTGCCCTCGTGGTGCGCCAGCTGATCTGACCCATCGGTGTGGTCTCGGCTTGGGGAGATCACTCCAGCGTGACGGTGTAGAGGTCGTCGGCTACCACCACCTTGCCTTCGAAGCCTCCGGAGCGAATGTCGTCGACGAAGACCTGGCGCTCTTCGTCGGTGGCGGGGGCCGGAATCAGGTGGGTGAGTACGAGCTCGGCCACGCCGAGCTCGCGTGCCTGAGCACCGATCAGTCTTGTGTCGGCGTGGTAGTCGAGGATGAATCGCCGGGGTTGGGGCAGGGCCTCGATCTCCTCGAAACGCATCGCCTCGTAGATCAGCACGTCGGCTCCGGACGCCAATTCGGCGACCTCGTCGCACACGATGGTGTCGCCACTGATCGCCACCACACCGTCGGGGGTCTCCACACGGAATCCGACCGCAGGATGCACGGGCTCGTGGCGCACCCTTCCCGCGCTCACCACCACGCCGCTGCCCTCGCGGCCGCTCCGCCACACCTCGGCGGGAGTCGCTGGGAGGTCGAAGCCGATGATCTCGACCTCGGGTCCTTGCGTGCGACCCGAGTGGGCGAGACGCACTTCGATATCGTCTCGCCAGGCATCGAGCATCTCGCCTAGAAACGTCACTGCCGGACCGGCGGGGGCGACGATCGGAAGAGGCGGCGCCGACAGGGTTCGGTCCATCACCCAGCGGGTGAGGACGACGTCCTGGAGGCCGGTGAGATGATCGCTGTGGTGGTGGCTGACGAAGACCGCGTCGAGGTCGGTGGGCCAAAGTCCCGCTCCCGCCAGCCGTTGCACGGTGGAGCGGCCGGCATCGAATTGCATGGCGATCTCGTCGTACTGAACCAGGACTCCCGGCCCGGCACGATCGGCGTCGGGAACAGGGCAACCCGTTCCGGTGATGGTGATGGTGGTGGTCATAATGTCGTTGTGCTCCAGGTCCTATTCGCTGGTCGGCGAGCCACCAAAATCCGGCGCACGCTTCTCGCGATGGCTGGCCAGACCCTCAGCCACGTCGGGTCCCTCGAACCCGATGAACTCATAGGCGAGCGAGGCATCGAACGCCGGCTCGAACATGCGGTAGGCATGGTTGAGAGTCCTCTTGGTCCATCGGATCGCCTGCTGCGCGCCGTCGGCCAGCTCACGGCTCACCGCGAGAGCCTCATCCAGCACCTGATCGTCGTCCACGCAGAGAGACACGAGGCCGATCCGCTCGGCTTCTTCACCCGAAAGATCGCGGCACGTGAGCAGGTAGTACTTCGCCTTGGCCATGCCGCACAGCATCGGCCAGCAGATGGCGGCATGGTCGCCGGCGGCGACACCCAACCGGGTATGACCGTCGATGATGCGAGCATTGCGACCCACGACCGAGACATCGGCCAGCAGGCCGGCGACCAGACCGGCACCGACGGCTGGACCCCACATAGCGGAAACAATCGGCTTGGAGCAGTTGATGACATTGAGCACGATGTCGCGCGCCTCTCGCAGCACCCTCAACTTGGTGGCGTAGTCGTTTCTCATCGACTCGATCAGATCGAAGCTCCCGCCAGAAGAGAACCCTTTGCCCGCGCCGGCGAGCAGGGCAACACGAACCTCGGGATCACGGTCGATGGTCAGCCAGACATCGGCGAGCTCTCGATGAGTCTCAGAATCGACCGAGTTGAGCCCGGGACCCTCCATCGTGAGCTGAAGGACCCCTTCGGCGGGGTTCGAGAATGTGAGGCCCGGGAAGACCTCGATATATCTGTCGATCATGATGACGGCTCCTACGGTCTCGTGGCCTCGGTGCCACGCCTACAAGCACCCAATCGAGGAGGTGAATCGGCGTCGCAGGCTCGACAGTAGGCAAATTGCTCAGGGAGAGGCACAATTGACCGCCCTGTGGGGAGGAAAAGATGACAATGGCGGAGACCGATGACAAGGCGGTGAAGAGGCGGGTTGGAGGTTTCGCGACCGACTTCGACAAGATCGTCTCCAGCATCGAACAGGTGATGAAAGGCAAACCCGAGATCGTCGAACTCGCGGTCACCTGCATCCTCGCCGACGGACACCTCCTCATCGAAGACGTGCCCGGGGTTGGAAAGACATCACTGGCGCGGGCCCTCGCCGAGACGATCGACGGAACTCTCCAACGAATCCAGTTCACCCCCGACCTCTTGCCCACCGACGTCACCGGAGTGCAGATCTGGAACCGATCCACCGACACGTTCGAGTTCCACGAGGGCGCGGTGTTCGCCAACGTGGTGGTGGCCGACGAGATCAATCGCGCCTCCCCGAAGACCCAGTCCGCACTGTTGGAGGTGATGGAGGAGCACCAGGTCACGGTGGACGGAACTCCCCGCCTCGTACCCGAGCCTTTCGTCGTGATCGCAACCCAGAACCCGATCGAACTCGACGGCACCTACGAACTGCCCGAGGCTCAGCTCGACCGGTTCTTGATGCGACTCCACATCGGTTACCCCGATGCTCAGTCCGAGATGGCCATCCTCGACCAGCACGAGAAGCGTTGGGACCGCTCCGAACTCATGCCCGTCATCGATACCGCCCGGTTCAATCGCATGACCCGCATCGCCGACAGCGTTCACGTCGGCTCGGCCGTGAAGGAGTATCTCATCGCCGTCACCGGCGCCACCCGCGCCCACCCGGCCGTTCGCATCGGTGTGAGCCCCCGCGGGTCGATAGCACTGGCGAGCTCCGCTCGGGCCTGGGCCGCCGCCAACAGTCGCCACTTCGTCACTCCCGATGATGTTCGCCTGCTGGCGCCTCACGTGCTCCCCCACCGGATAATCGTCAGTCCTGAAGCAGAGCTGCGGGGCATGACGAGCACCGAGGTCGTCAACGAGGTGCTCACCGAGATACCGGTGAACGAAACCGAGCGAAGCTGACATGACCCCCGCCGGGCGCTCAACCCTCGCGGCCGGCCTGCTCATAATCATCGGGGGACTCTTCACCGGCTACCCGGCTCTCACATCGATGGGGGCCTCCTTCGTGATCGCGGTGGCAATCGCCCTGATCGTGGTCACCCGGCGCGCCGACATCACCAGCACCCGAAGGGTCCGTCCCGAGCGGGTGGTGACCGGTGATGAGGCCAGGACCGAGCTCACGGTCACCAATCGTGGTCGCCACACCTCTGGCACCGGAATCATGCAAGAACGGATCGGCGACCGGCAGGTGCCAATCGAACTGCCCCCGCTCGAACCCGGTGAGTCCGTGGTGATCGATCATGCGCTCCCCACCGATCGCCGAGGCGTATTCGCCATCGGGCCCCTGATCGTCAACCGGGGTGATCCAATGGGCTTCGCCCGTCGCGGCGACGAGTCGTCGGAACAGGGCCGACTCATCGTCCATCCCCTCAGCCATGCCGTCTCACCTTTCCCGGTGGGGCTCCGCCGCGACATGGACGGCATTCCCTCCGGCGAGGGCGTGGAGGGAGGCGTCACCTTCTCCAGCCTCCGCGAGTACGTGCCCGGCGACGACCTGAGGCTCGTGCACTGGCGCTCCTCGGCCCGCATCGGTGAGCTCATGGTGCGCCGCAACATCGATGTGCACCGGCCGCGCACCAGCGTCATCCTCGATGTGAGCGAAGACGTCTATACCGAGGAGTCGTTCGAGGATGCGGTCCGCGCCGCAGCGAGCATCGTGCTGGCTGCAATCACTCGCCGCTTCCCGTTCACCCTCCACACCACCGACGGCGGTGTGGTCGACGACCGGTCGTCCCAGCTCGCGGTGATGGATTTCCTGGCTTCGGTGCGACCCAAACCCCAGCCCGGCTCCAGCATCGGGCGCGCCGCACTCGAAGCAAGCCGCGGCCCCACGGGCCTGTCCTGTGCCACCGTCACCGGCCGAGCCGGCGCCGATGCGCTCGAGAGTCTGGGGCCGCTGCGCCACCGCTTCGATCAGCTCACCATGGTGCGAATGGGTAGTGGCGAGAGTTCGCGGGTGTACGAGGTGGGTGGTGCGGTGCTGATCAACGCAGCCACAAGCCTCGACTTCGCGGAGGCCTGGAACCGGCGGGTGAGATCATGAGACAGAACCGGCGGGTGAGGTCATGAGGCTCCACCCTGCTCCCACCACGGTGATCGCGGCGGTCACCGTCGTGAGTCTCGCCCTCGTACCTTTTCGTGATGTATTTCAGGGAACGGGTTGGGCTTACCGGATAGTCCTAGGAACCCTCATCGCGGCCGCCATCGCCACCCTGCTGGAGTCGATCCGCTGGCGAGCATCGGTTCCAGCGCTCGCCGCGATCACCGCGATCGGTGCCCTTCTGTGGTCGTTGGTGGTGATGGCCGAGAGTTTCCGGCGCGCCCCCCTGTCGACCGAACCCTGGGGCGACGTTTGGAGCGGCTTGTTCCACGGATGGAGCGCCCTCCTCGATGATCAGGTGCCACTTCGTGATGCTCCCAGTGCCGGGATCTTCGTAGCCATCGTTGCCTGGGTCGTCACCGCTCTCGCCGTTCACCTCGCGGCACGCCACAACACCGCCCTCGCCGCCATCGGTGGGGCATCAGTGCTGCTGTGGCTGGCGGTCGCCGCCGCGCTGCCGAGCGGGCTCGCCCATGCTGCGGTGGGCGCCACGGTCGGATGCGCGGCGCTGGCGATGATCGCCACCACCACGAGGGCGACCGACAATCGCTGGCGGTCCGGTCGCGTCGTATCACTGATGCTCGTGATCGGCACGGCGGGCCTTGTCGCAGCCGTGGTGGGGCAGACGGTCACCAGGGTGGGTGCCGACCCATCCGATCCGAGGGCGAGCCGCGACATCACTATCGTCGCCACCGAGGTTCCGGACATCCTCGCCGAGTTCTCTGCCAGTATCGGCGACGATTCGCCGGTACTCAGCGTGGTGTCGAGCACAGGCGGGCAACTTCCCGAACTACGCCTCCGCCTCCAGGTGTACGACGTGCACGACGGGGAGCGCTGGCTGCCCTCCACCGATTTTCGGGACGTGGCCGCGTTTCCCCAGGCGAGTGCGCTGCCACCGGGGGAAGTAGTGCGCCTGGAGATCTCCGTCAGCGCATTGGCGGGACCGTGGATCCCACTTCCCGACCGCGTCGTCGGAACAGACCTCACCGACATTCGCTGGAACGAATCCACCCAGACCGCTCTCAGAAGCAACCCCCTCAGGCGCTATCTCGTGACCGGCACGGTGGTTGGCCGCAGCGGGCTCGAGGGTCTCGACGGGGCCCGAGAAGAGGTCGATCCCGTCTACGCCGAGGTCCCTGCCGCCCTACCCGACTCGATAAGAGTCAACGCCCAACGTGTCGCCGGGACCGCGCCCGACGCGATCACTGCCGGCGACGCCCTCACCAACCTGGTTCGCGAACTCGGCCGTGACGACAGCGTGGTGCCGGGCCACTCGCTCGGTCGCCTACGCGACGACCTCGAGAAGCTCGAACCCACCGGCGTCGAACAGTTGGCGTCCATCCATGCCCTCATGGCCAGGTCGCTCGGCATCCCGGCCCGGGTGGTGGTGGGCTACATCGCCAACGACAACCAGGTGGTGGCCTCCGATCTTCATGTCTGGACCGAGCTGGCGTTTCCCGAAGTCGGTTGGGTCGCATTCGACCCCGTGCCCCGACAGAACGAGGGCCCGTCGGAGACCAGCCTCGACACCAACGTCACCAGCACCACGGTTCCGGAGGACACCGTCGTGCAGGCTCGGGCCCTGCCCCGCCAGCTCGAACCCGACGGCAGCTCAGGTGAGTCCGACTTCGCCCAAGACGACGATCAGCCCTGGAATGATCCCACCACGATCCTGCTCACCCTGCTCGTCGTTTCGCTGCTGACCATGCTGTCGATTCGGGTGATCCGCCGTCGGGTGAGGCGGTCGCATCGCGACATCCAGCCCCGCATCCTCGGGGCCTGGGCCGAACTGGTCGATCGGATGCGTGAGGCGGGCGCACCGGTGGCCCGGACCACCACGGTCAACGACATCGTCTACATGGCCGCCGAAATGGATCCTGAGCTCGGCGAAGAGGCCGAAGCACTCGGAGCCATCGCGTCTCTTGCTCTGCACGGGCCTCGACACTGCACCCCCGAGCAGGCCTCCGATGCCTGGGAAACTCTCAAACGCGCCGAACGCATCCTGGTGAGCGTCCGCGGCCGACGGGCCACCCTCGGCCGGCTCGTAGACCCCCGCGTATTGCGCCATCGGGCTCCGGTGGCGCCGCGGGCTCGCGGCTGGAGCGCCCGGCCGTCGGTCTTTACGGAACAGTCGGCGGAGGATCGCTCACGATGACCACCACCGAAGCGAACGCGGTCTGACCGTCTACCGCGGTAACTGTGAGCGTCACCGTGTAAGAACCCGCCGCCGGATACGCATAACTCGGGCTCACCAAGCTGCTCACATCAGTAGCACTAGCCAGATCACCAAAGTCCCAAGCCCATCCCACAACCGAACCAGTCACCCCAGCAGTGAACGAGACAGGCACACCCGTAGTGCCAACAATCGGCGAAATCGAATCGACCACCGGCGGCGGACCGTTCACGATCACCACCACCGAAGCGAACGCGGTCTGACCGTGGGGGCCGGTTACGCGAAGCGACACTGTGTGTGATCCGGCGGCGTTGAAGATGGTTGCGCCCGGGTTTAGGCCGGGCACGTAGGTGCCGCTGTTCGTGTAGTCCCACGCCCATTCCACCACCGAGCCCGTGACGGTGGGGAAGAACTGGACCGTGCTGCCGGTGGTGGCCGGCGACGGCGAGGCGATGAGAGCGGTGATCGCCGGGGCCGGCGGGAGGGTGATCGTGATACTCCGGGTCGCCGACGCGACCGCCACCGGGCCAGCGGCGCGAACGGTGAGCTGATACGTGCCGGTGGCGGTGAAGTTGTGGATGACCTCTCGCCCACCCAACGAGACGGTGCCCGCGGTGCCGGTGATCTCCCACGCCCACGTATTGATCGGACCCGTCCCCGGGAGTGCCTCACCAGTGAGGGTGACGAACCCCAGCGGTGCCGAAAGCGGGACGGCTGCCGCGATGGCGACAAGGGGTGGGGCCGGGTCAACGACATTGAGCGTCCGGCTGATCCAGGGAGACCAGTCGGCCAGCGGACCGCGGGCGCGCATCCGGACTGTGTAGACACCGGCGGCCGCGAAGGGGTGCTGGAAGGTCGAGAGTGGGCTGCCCTCGATCGCGCTCCCGTCGCCGTAGTCGATCTCGTAGGTGTCGATCGGACCTGATGATGCACCAACCACCGCAGTGAAGGTGTTGCGGTCGAGGGTTGTGGCCGGGTCGATCGTGCTGATACCCGACAGTGCAGGAGGCGCAGGATTCACTACAACCAAGGTGGGAAGGGTGGTGTCGAAATCGCCGGTTGGGCTCGAGATGGTGAGCTGCACCGAATAGCTGCCCTGGGCGGCGTAGGTGTGGGTGGGATTCTTGAGTACCGAGGTGGATCCGTCGCCAAAATCCCACGACCAGGTCGTGGCGTTGACCGACAGGTCGGTGAAGTTGACGAGTTGGCCCACGCGTGGCGCGACCGGCGAGACGGCGAAGGCGGCGGTTGGCCGGAGCCTTGCGTCGACCGCGACGAATGTGGAATCCGACCCATTTCGATTGGTGACGGTGAGCGTGACGGTGTGGGGCCCCGGTGTGGAGAAGGTATGGAGCGGGGTGCGTGCCCCCGAGATGACGCCGTCACCGAAGTCCCAGCTCCACGCGGTGGCGTCGAGGGAAGCCTCGGTGAAGAGGGTGGCCTCACCAACCCAGGGTGAGCGATCGAAGCCGGCAATCACCGCCACGGGTGGCGGTAGGTCGGCCAACACGTCCACCATCACGGTGCTGGTGGACGAGCCTGCGCCATTGGTGGCGGTGAGGCTGACGAGAAACATCCCCTCCGAAGCCCACGTGTGGGTGACGGTGGTGCCACTCGCCGTCTCGCCGTCGCCGAACGACCACACCTCGGTGTCGGGACCATTGCTCGACAAGCTGGTGAGGGCGACGACATCGCCCACCTCGATGATCAAGGGAAGGTTGGCGATGTGGGCAACGGGAACGACCGTGGCCGGCACCACCGAGATCTCAATCTGGGCTGTGGAGCTGCCGGCGTCGTTGGTGGCGAGCACGGTGACGGTGAATGTGCCTTCCTCGGTGAACACGTGAGTGACCGATTCGCCGGTGGAACTCTGACCATCTCCGAAGTCCCAGCCGAAGAGAGCCGGATCCGTCGTGGATACCGCAGTGAATACGACGGGCTCACCCACCTCGACCAATTGGGAGGATGCGCCGATCACCGCCAGCGGCGGTCTCAGTTCGTCGATCACCTCGACCACGAGCGTGGCCGAGTCGGAGCCCTGCTCGTTGGCCACGGTGAGCACCACCGTGTAGCGACCGGAACGGTCCCAGGACTTGCTGGGGTTCGGGAACGAAGATTGGGTGCCATCGCCGAAGTCCCAGTGCCAACGATTGATGTCGCCCGCGCTCCTGTCTGCGAAAGCGACCGCATCTCCCACGCTGACCACCCCGGCGCTGACCGTGAAGTCGGCCGATGGTGGCAGCTCGACTTCGGCCGGGATCACCACGATGGCGAGACTGACCTGGGCCGAGAGATCGTCGCGGGCGACGTGGAGGGTGACCGCGTAGGTGCCGGCTTCCTGCCAGGCATGGGAGACCTCGGGGCCTTCCGCACCATCACCGTCGCCGAAATCCCAGATCCAGGAGCGAGGCGAGCCGGTCGACTCGTCGACAAAGCGGACCTCGGTGCCCACAGCAACGGTGTCGGCACTGAAGGCGAAGTTGGCCACCAGCTCATCGGAGGGTGCCTCGGCGATAGGTTCGGGTTCTTCCTCATTGCGGATAGTGGCCGCCAGCACCGCCGCCTGGACCTCGAGTTCGTTGCTCGCCTGAGTGGTGCCGTCGATCCCGTTGAGCCCCACGCCCGGCGCGTCGACGTCGCCGCCCACCACCGCCGATGAGCCGGCATCACCGATCACCGCCACCAAGGGCTGATCAGTGCGAAGGGTGTTGATGGTGCTCACCACGCCCTGAGCATCCAGAAGGGCCGCGAACGAGGTGTCGACCGCATAGGCCACCACGATCTCACCCCGACTGCGGATGCGAAGATCAGAAGAACCGAAGGCCACCCGGTGCACCGTTGATCGGCGCCTGAGCAGGTCGATGATGTGGACCGAACTCGCTTCGGGCTCAGGAACGAATACGAACCCACCGGCCATCGCCGGACGGCCGAGAACGGTGTCGGTGTCGGCGATACGCAGGCGCTCACACGTGCCGGTGTCTAGATCAGACATCTGCACCAGGCCATGATCGACACTGATCACCATCCCGGACTCGTGACCGATCACCCGGGCATCGGGGCCGAGAGGCTCATTGAGACAGCTGCGGCGGCTCCCTTCGTGCTGATCGAGAGAGGTGCCGTCGATCACCATCACTAACTCGCCGGCGCGAACCACTCTGGCATCGGCGCCGGCACTGCCGTCTACCTCTTCGGAACCGGTGGTGTCGAAGGACCGAACCATCTCACCACCGGCTGCAAGCCCTCCGGGGCCAGACGCCACGATCGATCCGATCTCGGTGCCGACATTGATCGAGGTGGAGCGGGTGACTTCGAGATCGATCATGCTCACTTCGGAGCCCGCGGCCGCGACGATCCCGTCCGGCCCGATATCGACCAAATCGAGGCCAGCTGGAACCGCACCGACTTCACGCACCACCTCGTGGAGTGCGGGATCGACGAGCGACACCCGTCCGGCGGTGCGGTCGACCACCACCACCTCGCTCCCGGTCTCGGCGAGTTCCAGCTCCGCCCCCGGCCTGGCTACGTCGACTCTTGCCGTGACCTCACCCGTGGCGGCATCGACATGGATGATCTCGCCCGACAAGGTCGCAGGGATCCAGATCCCGTTGGTGGCTGTGGCGACCCTCGTGATCACCTCGGGGTCGATCTGGAACGCGGCGGCACCCGTCCCCACCGTGGCGACAACCACCACCGCTCCCAGCGCCCGATTCCACCGCATTCGCACAGCAAGAGACTATCGCGCTCAGCTGATACCACCTAGAGCGGTCAAGCCGTCCGAGTCGCCACTCAGAGTAGTTTCAGTCTGCTTCCGATGGCCCTGGTTGACCCGATCGGTCGAATCATTCAAAGCTAGGGTTGGCCCATATCTCCGCAGGAAGAGGGTCCTGATCATGACCATCGTCGTGAGCGGCGGCGACGTCGTATCCACCAGCGGGGCCACCCCCGCCGATGTGGTGATCGATGGCGAATGCATCCTCGCCGTACTCGAGCCAGGCACCGATCTGGCCCTCGGCGCCGCCGCGGGCGCAGATCGCGTCGTCGATGCCACCGGCTGTTATGTCGTGCCGGGGGGAGTCGATGTTCACACCCACCTCCAGCTTCCGATGAGCCCGGAGGCCACATCGTCCGACAGCTTCGCCACCGGCACCGCCGCGGCTGCTTGGGGCGGCACCACGAGCATCATCGACTTCGCGGGCCAGATGGTGGGCATGCATGTGCGTGACGCGATGGAGGAGCGCCTCGCCGAGGCCGACGGCCAGTGTGCGATCGACTATGGCTTCCACCTGTCGATGGGCGATGTGAATGAACTTGCCCTGAAGGAGATGGGATCCCTGGTCGACGAAGGCATCACCAGCTTCAAATACTTCATGGCCTATCCGGGCGCCTACTACTCCGATGATGGGAAGTTGCTGCGGGCCATGCGCCGCGCTGCCGATCTCGGCGCTCTGGTGATGATGCACGCCGAGAACGGCATCGCCATCGATGTGCTGCGCGACTGGGCGGCCGAGAGGGGCGACACCGAACCGGTTTGGCATGGTCGCACCAGGCCCAGCCGACTCGAAAGCGAGGCCGTACATCGCGCCGCGGCCCTCGCCGAGGTTGCCAACGCGCCGCTGTACATAGTCCACCTCACCTCCGCAGACGCACTCGAGCAGGTGAAGTGGGCCCGCGATCGGGGCCAGAACGTGTTTGCCGAAACCTGCCCCCAATACCTCTATCTCACCATCGAGGACCACCTCGACCGGCCCGGCCTCGACGGACTGCGCTCGATCTGCTCACCACCTCTTCGTGAGGGCCACAACCATGCATCTCTCTGGCAGGGATTGCGGCGCGACGATCTCGCGGTGGTGTCCACCGACCATTGCCCGTTCTGCGACAACGAGAAACTGCTCGGCGTCGACGACTTCCGGGTGACCCCCAACGGGCTGGGATCGATCGAACATCGCATGGACCTGCTTCATACCGGCGTCGTCGCCGGTGAACTCGCCGTCGCCCGTTGGGTGGAGACCTGCTCCACGACTCCGGCCCGGCTGTTCGGTCTCTACCCCCAGAAGGGCCTCATCGCTCCTGGTTCCGACGCCGACATCGTGGTCTACGATCCCACCGCCACCCACGTGCTTGGAGTCGATTCGCACCACATGCGCATCGACCACTCCGCTTGGGAAGGGGTGGAGGTCACCGGTCAGGTACGCACCGTGCTGTCGCGCGGAACCTTCGTGATCGACGATCTCACCTTCGTGGGCCGCGCCGGCCACGGACGTTTCCTACGGCGCGACTTGAGCGACGTTCTCGTCTGACCCCGACCGACACGGACTCGCCGGGCCGAACCTCGGCGAACCACCCGTGGCCAGGGCCCAACGACTGGTGCCGAGTTCGAAGTGCCACCACTCGAATCCGATCACGGCGAACCCTTCGGCCCTCATCGACCAGTAGAGGAAGCGGCGCAACTCACGGTCGGGTCCCGGCTCGCGCTCGAAGCTCGCGGTGTAGGCCAATGGCGTGATGTCATCGAACCCGCAGCCCGGGGCGAGTGGTACGCCATCGAAGGTGAGGGTGAGGTCTACCGCACCGCCGGTGAGGTGAGGGGGTGGGGTACGAGGATCGTGGGAAACCTTCGTCATGAACCCCTCATCGATGCGGGGGTCGGCGGCGGCGAAGTCGTAGAGCTCCGCTTGAAGAGCAAGGGGACGCCATGCATCGAAGACCGCCAGCCCCCACCGCTCCGGGAGATGTTCGGCGACGGCGTACAGCCGGTCGGCGACGGTGCCGCGCAGCCATGTGTCGGGGATGGCGTGCTGCCAGCCCCCGTGCCAATAGTTGGAAAGGCTTCGGACTCGTCGATGAGCCACCCTCACCAGGACCTCATCGCTGGGAAACTCCACCGGGGGGCCGGCGCCGTCGATCAGGTCAGGAATCGGCTCTTGCTCGTCGACACCTCCCAAGGTGGCTCCGAGAACTTCACCGACGGGCACGGTGAACGTCGGCTCGTCGAAAGAACGCATGATCACCTCACTCATCGAATCTGCCACCGTCGTCGGCGGATGAGAATTCCTCGACCGAGGCCAACAAGGTGTCGGGCCTCAACAGGTCGGCGAGTTCATCGACGTAGCCCCGTTGTCGAACCGTAACCCTATTGATCATCACCGCAAAGCGAGCCGAGGGCGGGCAGTCCTTACGCGATCCGCGGTCGCTCTCCAACACGGTCGCCAGGCGCTCTGGAGTGAGCCGAACATAAGGCGAGCAGCCGGCTACCGCGGCCACCCGCAAGGGCCGTTGACACTGGTCGGCTATCACCCGGCCCAGGGCGTCGGCCCCGACACAGGCGACGAGCACGGTGGTGGTGGAGGGGACGACCGGTTCGTAGGGCCGGGGCGCCTTGAACGGTCGTCGTCGCGATCCGTCGGCCTCGACCACCACATTGTCGGCAATCGTGAACCACCGGTCGCAGACTTCGGGTTCGACGCCTACCGCCTTGTGCCCACCGTCGGCCCCCCAGGCGAGCACGGTCCGGTCGGCATCGAGTGCGGTGGCCAACTCCGCGTCTGAGGGCGAGAACAGCACCGGCCTTCCATCGGTACGGTCGCGGCCCATCTTGGTGGTGGTGGTGAGCACGACCGTGCCGCCGAGTTGATCCGCGAAGGCAAACAAGGCGGTGGTCTTTCCGCCGCCACCGACGAGAGAGATGTGTTCGTGGGAGCCGAGAACGAGGGTCTCGGAGAGCTGGGCGAGACCTATCGGTTCGACCATGTGAGCACCGCCTCCAACACTCCCCCGCCGACCGACAGTGCCTTGTCTGAGATCTCGAAGCACGCCGCCGGGTCGGGCCGCGGGTCGATGTCTCCGATCTTCATTCCTCGGCCCACCTCAACTCCGTCGGCGATCAGTCCGCGTACGAGCCCCTCGAACGGGGCGGTGATGCCCATGCCCCCGACTGCACCGAGCATTTGTCCCTTGTCGACGAGGTCGCCGATGGCCGCCTGCCAGGCCACGAGCCCTCCCGCTTCCGCTCGGAGCACTCGCTCCGCTCCCTTACCGGCGACGATTCCCGGCGTGCCGGTATCGGCGGCCGCGGCACCATTCCAAAAAACACGGCCAAGGTGGTGACCGCGTTCGGTTTCCACCACCGCATCGCAGTCGATCCCGGCAGTGAAACCCGGTCCCACACCGATCACCAGGTCGGCGTCGTGGAGCGAGGTGTCGATGTTGCGCTTGGCCACACGGGCGTCGATCACGACGTCGGCGCCAATCGGTGGAAGTTCGGGGGAGACGAGCACGCCCACCACCCCGGCGCGTGCGAGCGTCGCCGCCTCATCGGCCGAAGCGGCGAGTTCGGCCCGCATGCCCTCCACTTCGAAGGCGCCTTCTCTCACCGCGCTCGACACGGCAACCGACCGGCGAACGGTGAGCGGCTCGGGGAGTTCGCAAACCACCACCGGCCAGCCCGCCCGAGTGAGGCGCCAGACGATTCCCGTGGCGAGATCCCCGCCTCCCCTCAACAAGCAGAGATCAGGGGGCACGCCGGTCGCCGATCACCTCAGCGAGGATGCTCACCGCGATCTCCTCCGGAGTCTCGGCGTTGATCTCGACGCCGATCGGGGCATGAACACGAGCGAGATCGGTGTCGGGGATCCCCTGCTCGACCAGGCCTCCGCGAGTGGTATCCCAGCGTCGCTGGCTACCCATCAGTCCGATGTAGCGGGTGGGGGTCGCCAACAGGAGGGGCAGGATTTCAAGATCGAGCTTGACGTTGCGGGTGACCATCACCACCGAGTCGTTGCTGGTGAGAGGATGCTCGGCGAGCGCATCAGCCATCGAACCGGTGAGCGCGACATCAACGTGAGAGGCATCGTCGAGAATCGCGGTGCGGTCGTCCCACACCATCGTGCGAAAGTCGAGCCACTGGGCGAGGTCGCTCACGGCTCGGCCGACATGACCCGCCCCGACGATCAAGAGTTTTGGTGTGGGCATGTAGGGCTCCAGATAGATCTCGGCTTCGCCGCCACATACTCCGGCATCGCCGGTAGCGGGGTCGACGAGGGTGTAGGTGATGACACGGGGCCGACCGTCGGCCAGTGCCGCTGCGGCCTCGATGGTGACTCGATGCTCCATCTCGCCACCGCCGATGGTGCCCTCGGTGCGGCCGTCGGCGAAGACGAGCATCTTCGAACCGGGCCGCCGCGGGACGGAGCGCTCGGTGCGGATAACGGTGGCCAGCACAACGGCTTGGCCGCCTTCGATTGCTGCGGCGAGTTCGGAGATCATCAGCCGGCCTTCCAGAGTCGAGTGGCCTGTTCGCGGGTGCGCGCCCTGAGCTGATCGAGGTCGGCATCGAGCACTTCGCCGCCGAGTACCCGCCAGTTGCCGGCCACCATCACATCGCGAACGTCGGAGTGGTTGCGCCACAACACGACCTGGTCGGCGATGTTGTGAGCGGTGACGGGAGTGGGGAAGCTGGCGTCGACGACCTGAAGATCAGCGGACCAACCGGGTTCGAGACGACCGATGTGTTCCAGCCCGAGCGCCTGGGCGCCTGCCTCGGTGGCCATGTGCAGAACGGTTTCCGCCGGCATCGCGCCGGGATCCTGGAGGCGGGCTTTGTGCAGGAGGAAGGCCCCTCGCATGACCTCGTAGAAGTCGTTGACGTAGCCATCGCTGCCGAGCCCGACGACCACCCCGGCGTCGATCAGCTCCGGCATCAGGGCGATCCCGCCGCCGACCTCGCAGTTGGCCAGCGGCATGTGGCTGACTCTCACCTCGAGCTCGGCCAGCAGTTCCCTTTCGCGTTGTGAGAGTTGGACACATTGGCTGGCCAGGAAACGCGGGCCGGCAACGCCGAGATCGGCGTAGAACTCGACCGTGCGGGCACCAAGTCGCTCCTCTGCCCATCGACCCTCGTGAACTCCTTCGTTGACGTGGGCATGGCTCATCACGCCGCGGTCGCCGGCAAGGGCGAAGGCCTCGGTGATGTAGTCGGCCGAGCACGTGAACGTGGTGTGCCAACACATGATCCCTCCCACCAAACCGGCGGGATCACAGGCATCGATCAGGCGGAGATTCTCCTCCAGCCCGAGGCGGGCTATTCCGGGACCGGCACGTTCGGTGGCCTCGAAACTCAGCAGGCCTCTCATACCTCGTCGCTCGACCACCTCCTTCTGAGCGAGGAGGGCATCGGGGAGAGCGTTGGGCGCCTCCAAGATGTCGTAGAACGTGGTGACACCCGATCGGAGCATCTCCGCGCATACATAGTCGGTGGCGGCCACGATCATGTCGAGATCGAGGGCGTCCTCGACCTTGGGCCACCAGTAATCCTCGAGAAAGCTCCAGAAGTCGTCGGGACCGTCACCGGCAACCGGTGGGATTCCGTGGGCGAGGGTGCCGTACAGATGCACGTGAGCGTTGACAAAGCCCGGCATCACGATGTGGCCGACAGCATCCACCACGTCGTCGTCGGGGTAGCTCGCCAACAACTGATCTCGGGGGCCGACCTCATCGATGACGTCGCCGACCACCCTGACCCCCCACGATCGCTGGGCCGGCCGATCGGCCGCGATCAGGAGCCACTCGGGAAGAACAAGTGTCATGAGTTCTGCAGCGCAGACCAGACGCGTTCGGGGGTGAACGGGAGATCATTGATGGCAACCCCGGTGGCGTTGAGGATCGCGTTACGCAGCGCGGGAGCAACACCGTCCTTGGGAATCTCGGCCACCGCTTTGGCACCGAAAGGCCCGGAGTCCTCCATCGTCTGGACGAGGTAGACCACCGTCTCGGGCATCTCGTCGGCTCGATAGATCTTGTAGGGGCCGAACGAGGTATTGAGCATCCGGCCGTCGTCGTTGTAGGCGAACTCCTCGCAGTGGGCGTAGCCGAGGGCCTGCAGCATGCCGCCCTCGACCTGCCCGCTGGCCGTGATCGGATTGATCGCAACGCCGCAGTCGACGGCCATCACCAGCTTCTTGACGGTGACTTGGCCGGTCTCGGTGTCGACCTCGATCTCGGCCATCTGGGCCGCGAACGGTGGCGGGCAATCGGGCGACACATACGACGACGTGCCCATGATCTGTTCCTGCTCCTGGGTGTGGAGGGAGTCCAGAGCAATGTCTTCCATGCTCACCGAACGGCCGTCGGGGGCGAAGGCCCTGCGATCGCGCAGCTCGATCGTGCACGGCTCATCGACGTCGAGCAGCATCGCGGCGCGTTCCTTGAGGCGCTTGCGCACGTTTTCGGCCGCCTGCATCGCCGCGGTTCCCGAGATGTAGGTGGTGGAGCTGGCGTAGGCACCCGTATCGAAGGGGGTCATATCGGTGTCGCTCGAATACACCTTGATGTCTTCGAGGCGAACGCCGAGAACCTCGGCTGCGATCTGGCCGAGGACGGTGTCGGCACCGGTACCGAGGTCGGTGGCCCCTACGAGCATGTTGAACGAGCCGTCGTCGTTGATCTTGATCGAGCAGCCCCCCATGTCGAGGAACGGGATGGCCGTGCCGTGCATGCAGAACGCGAAGCCGATACCCCTGCGGATGTGGGGTTGGTCGGCTGGCGCTACCCATTCGGGATCGTCGCGGCGATGCCAGCCGATCTCGCGGAGTGCGTTGGCCACGCATTCCTCGATTCCCTCCGACATGATCTTCGGGTACTCGTCGAGCTCCTCGTCTTCCACTGCTCGTTCGCCGAGGTGGGGGGCGATATCCATCTCGGAGCCGGCCGTGACCCAGTTGGCCCTCTTGAAGTCGATCACGTCGATCCCGAGTTCGCGGGCGATGTCTTCCATGTGGGCCTCGAGTGCGAACTCGGCCTGAGGGGCGCCGTAGCCCCGGTAGGCACCCGGCACCGGGATGTTGGTGTAGACGACATCGCAGTGGAACCGCTTGTTGGGGCACACGTACTGGCTCAGTCCGCGTAGGCCCGAAACCGTCTGCACCGTGTAGCCGTGGGTGCCGTAGGCGCCGGTGTTGCCGATGATGTAGAGATCCTGGGCGACGAGCTTGCCGTCGCGGTCTACGCCGGTGCGATAGGTGATGGTCTGGGGATGCCTGGTGCGGCTAGAGATGAACTCTTCCTCGCGGGTGAGTTCGATACGAACCGGACGCCGGGTCACCTTGGCGAGCAGGCCCACGATGTCCTCCAGCAGCATTTCCTGCTTGGCGCCGAAGCCTCCACCGATACGAGGCTTGATCACCCGCACATCCTTGATATCCATCCCGAGCAGGGGGGCGACCATGCGGCGGGCATGGAACGGCACCTGGGTGCCGGTGCGAATCACCATTCGTTCGTCGGCGTCGAGCCAGGCGATCGAGGTGTGGGTCTCGATCGGACACTGCTGGACCTGATGAACACGGAATGTCTGCTCGAAAACATGATCCGCGCTCGCGAGCGCGGCTTCGACGTCGCCGCGATGGGCCTTGATCTCGTGGACGATGTTGCGCTCGGCGTCGAAGATCTCCTCGGTGTCGGGCTCGTCGTGGATCTTCGGTGCGTCGGGCTCCATGGCCTGGCGTTCGTCGAAGATAGCGGGCAGGGGTTCGTAGGTGACCTCGATCAGGCTCACCGCCTGCTCGGCAATCTCGACGGTCTCCGCAGCTACAACCGCCACACGATCGCCTACGTGACGCACCTTGGTGTCGAAGCTCACTTGATCGTGGGGATGGGGATTGGGCCAGCTTTGGCCACCCGACGCATACTTGATCCGCTCGGTGTTCTTGTAGGAGAGAACGGCGTGGACGCCCGGCAAGGCCACGGCCTTCGCATCGTCGATTTCGAGGATGTTGGCGTGGGCATGGGGGCTGGTGAGGAGCTTGGCGTAGAGCATCCCCCTCAGGTCGATGTCGTCGGTGAACGCCGGGTTGCCCTTGGCGAGCTTCACCGCGTCGACCTTTATCTCCGGCTTTCCCACCACCGCCATCTCGGGTACGTCGCGCGACGGAATGAGTCGAGGGACGGCCTGAGAAGCCACCGGCGCCTCATCGTTGGGGTCGTAGGCGCTGGCCTTTCCGCCCTCGGTCAGGGGCGCAAGAATCAACGGGGCGAAGGGTTCTGGTTGAGTTCCGCGCATCATCGCCGCAGCCCGCTTCACCGCCTCGACCGGCTTCACATAGGCCGTCTCGCGGTCGAGGATCCCCGACAACATGTCGCGGATCTCCGCCTCGCTCGGATCGGGGCTGCTCTCGAGCAGGGCCATGGTGCCGAGAACCATGGCCCCGGCCGAATAGCCACTCTGCAGTGCTCCCACCGCAGCAAACGCGGCCTGGATCGGGTGGAGTTCACGCTCGGTGTTGAGTGCCTCGACCGTGGTTATGGAGTGACCGTCGGCCTGAGCCGCGAGGATCACGTCGGCGCTGGCGAGGCGACCGTCGAACAGGATCGCTGCGGCGCCGGTCTCGCCACTCGACGATCCGAACTTCACGCTGAACATGCCTTCACGGCGCAGCACGTCGCGGAGATTCTCGTTGGGCTCGACGGTGGTGGCCAGCATCTGGCCGTTGAGTTCGATGGAAATAGTGAGCTCGCTCATCGCAGGGCTCCCTCTACGCGTGACGCCAAGACCCGGGCCAACTCGCTCCGATACTCAGCCGAGCCCCGGAAGTCTCCGGACGGCTCCAGTCCTGCTGTCGGGTCGGTGGGCGCCACCAACACCGGTGTGGCCGCCACGCCGGTGAGTGCCATCACCATGCCGGTCGCGCTCGAGCGGGCCACGGCGCTCACGATCGGCACATCGGCCGGGGTGCGACCCGTGCAAGCGGAGGCTCCGTCTCCGTCGACCGCTATCGAGATAGAGGTGATGATGGCACCATTCGGCACTCCGTCGCTCAGCAGGGCGCCAAGCGGACGGCTGTCGGCTCCGGCCAGATCCACCTGGGCGTCGGACACGAGCAGAGCCGCGATCAACACACTGTCGGGCGTGGGCGCCGCGATCGTGCCGCCCACGGTGGCCAGAGTTCTCAAGGTGGACGGTTGCTCGGCCCGAGCGAGCTCACGAATCCAGCGCGGAACGTCGTCGCTCTCGGCAAGCGACCCGAGCGTTGCGGTGGCCCCGATTGCGAGCCGATCGCCGGCCATTGTGATCTGGTCGAGCCCGAGCGCCTGGAGATCGACTAGTTCGATCTGAGAGGCGTCTCGGCTGGCGTTGAGGACAGTTCCCCCCGCGAGGGGCACCCGTTTGGCGTCGGCCAGCAGGGCCAACGCTTCGTCGACAGTTCCGGGCCGATGGTATGCAGCCGCGAGCGGCATGGCTTCTCTCCATCTCTGATCCGCCCTTCCGGGGATACGCCGCCGGTCGAGTCGCTGATCTCATTTTCGATTTCGGTGCCAACCTAGCCGAGCCATCCGGCTGAGACAGCTAGAGCCGGCACCGACGGCGACGATAGTCTCACGCCACGTTCGAGGAGAAATTCCATGACCAGGTGGTTCGACAATCTTCACCCGGGGCTACGCCGATTCTGGCATCCGGTGGCGACCATCCGGGAGCTCGATGGTGATGGCCCCCACCCGATTCGGTTGCTGGGTGACGACTACGCCCTCGCCCGACTCGACTCGGGTTGGACCGTGCTCCCGGCGGCGTGTCCCCACCGTCTGGCACCGCTCAATGCCGGAGCGGTCGACGGAAACTGCATCCGCTGCGCCTACCACGGCTGGAGTTTCGACGCCGATGGGCAGTGTGTCGACATTCCCGCCATCGGCGACGGCGCCACAATCCCGCCCACCGCCCACCTCGAACCGGCTGCTGAGGTGGCCGAACGCTACGGCCTCGTCTGGGTCGCCCTCGACGAGCCCCTTGCGGCCATCCCCGAGGTGCCCGAATGGGACATGGATCGTTTCGGACGCTCCGACGTTCCCACCCAGAGCTGGAACGCCAGCGCGGCGCAGATGGCCGACAACTTCCTCGACGTGGCCCACTTCCCGTTCACCCACATCGGCACGATCGGCGACCCTGCCGACACGACCGTCGGTTACTACGAGGTGGAGCGCGACGGATGGTCCTTCAGCGCAGTGCACCACCATTCCAGCAAGGTGTTGGCGGATGCCGCGTCGGGTGCCACCGATTTCGAGACATTCGACCGCACCATGAGCTTTCGCTGCGATGCACCCCATCACGTGCGGCTCCAGATCGAATATGGCACGGCCGGCGTGCTGGTCCTGATGTTTCTGCACCAACCGGTCGATGCCGACACGACGAGGCTGTTCTCACTGATCCTCGCCGAGAACATCGCCGATGGGCGGATGACGGCGCAGCAACACCTCGATTTCCAGCTGGAGGTGGGCCGAGAGGATCGGGAGCTCCTCGAGCAGCTGGTCGTGAAGGCCGTGCCGATCGATCCCGGCATCGAGACCCACACCCGCTCCGACCGCATCACCGTGGAACTTCGGCGAGTACTTGCTGATGTTGCAGCCCTCACCGAGGAGGAAGCGTGAAGCACATCCCCGTCAACCCGGCCTCGATCGCGACACCGGCGGCCACCTACGCACATGCCCGACTCACCGAGGACGCCACCCGCTGGCTTCACACGTCGGGGGTCGTGCCGATCTCACCCGACGGATCGGTTCCATCGGGTCTTCTGGCGCAGGCGGAGGTGATCTGGGACAACATCGCCGCCATGCTGGCTGAGGCCCAGATGACAAGCGCCGACGTGGTGTCGGTCACCACCTATGTCACACCTGGTCATGATCTCGGGCCGGTGATGGCGATCCGCGACCGTGCCCTCGACCACCGCCTGGCTGCGTCGACCCTGATCGTGGTGGCCGAACTCGCCCGCCCCGAGTGGCTGATGGAGATCGCGGTGATCGCCGCCATCTGAGCCTTGTCCACTGCGGCCGACGGCGTCAGCGGGTGAGCCGACTCTCCACCCCGGCACGGAGAAACACAGAACGAGCTGATGCCTCGGCCTCCTCCAGCAGGGCCCTCTCATCGAGCATCACCAGCTCGCCTTCGTCGATGAGAACACGCCCGTCGACGACAACATGACTCACATCGGCGGGAGCGGAGCAGAACACCAGGGCGCTCGGCACCCGGTGCACGGGAGCCACGAACACCGATCGGAGATCGACCACAACGAGGTCGGCCTTCCGACCGGCTTCGAGCGAGCCGGTGGTGGTGGACATGCCGAATGCCTGGGCGCCACCGCGACACGCCATCGCGATCGCGTCCTCGGGCTGGAGTGCCATGGCATCGAGATGGTGGATCTTCTGTAGCAGCACCGTGGACTTCAGCACTTCGAACATGTCCTGGCGGTTGTTGGATCCCGGGCCATCGGAGGCAAGGGCCACCGGGATGCCCCTCTCGCGCATGGCGAGGATCCTCGGAACGCCGGACGCGAGGTACATATTGCTCACCGGACAATGCACGACTGTGGCGCCGCGCGCAGCGATCAGATCGAGTTCGTCGTCATCGAGCCAGACCGAATGGGCGAGCTGGAAGTCGGGGCCGAGTAGCCCGAGATCCTCGAGCCATTCGACGTGACGGACGCCGCGCTCATCGAGACTCATGTCGACCTCCGTGGAGGTTTCTGCGCAATGGATATGGGTGCCCGCTCCCCACGACCTGGCCTCTTCGACAGTTGCAATCATCGCTTCATCGGAGCAACCCCACGGGATCAGGGGCGCGAGCTCGATCCTGATGCGGTCGTCGTCGTGGCCGTGCCACCGATCTCGCACCTCGCGAGAACGCTGCAGAACGGTGTCGGCCGATTCGGTGAGGGCGGGTAGATAGTTGCGGTCGGCCCACCCGCGGGCGAGCAGGAAACGGATGCCGAGCTCATCGGCTGCCGAACACACACCGTCGTCGATTCCCTCATCTATGTGCACGTACTGGTGATCGATCACCGACGTGGCACCGGCCCTCAGGTTCTCGACCAGTCCCACGAGGGCAGCCAAACGGGCCGACTCCCGATCGAGGTGTACGGCTCCGGGCCAGATGCACTCCCTTAGCCAGTCGAGAAGCGGTTTGTCGTCGGCCTGGCCCCGAAAGAAGGTCTGGAAGAGGTGGGTGTGACCGTTGGTCATGCCCGGCATGACCGCTGAGCCTGAGCCATCGATCAGCCGACCGACCGATTGGCGGACCTCTTGGGGTGCCTCCCCGGCACCGACCGCCACGATCCGATCATCGATCACATGGACCCACCCAGGATCGTGGATGGTGAATTCATCGTCGACGGTGACCACCGCGCCACCCTCGATCAGCAGACCGCCGGCCGGGCGGGCTGGAGGAGTGATCACGGCGTCCAGTCGGCGAAGGCGTCGATCACCGGTTTGATGTTGTCCATCATCGGGAACAGGATCGGGCAGGTCACACCCGCCTCGATGTACTCCGCCACCTTCTCCCGGCATTGGTCGGCGGTACCCACCGCCATGAGGTTGCGCACGAGGTCGTCGGGGATCAGGTGAGCGGCCTTGCGGTAGTCCTCCTCGGTGGCTGGCCAGCCGACAATCTCCTGGACACGTTCGACCAGCTCCGGATCTGCCCCCGATGCCTTCATGATGTGGGGTTCGGTACCCAGGTAGTAGGCCACCAAGGCCTTGCCGGTGGTCAAGGCCTCCTCGGGATCGTCATCGGACAGGGAACAGACGAGGAGTTCGGGCCTGTCGATATCGGCAATGGACTTGCCGGCCTTGGCCGCACCATCGGCCACCCGGCCGACCGCGTCGGCGATGTAGTCGGTGGACACCACATAGTTGAGCACGATCCCGTCACAGATCTCGCCGGTGAGCTCGAGCATCTTTGGCCCGGTCGCCCCGATATAGATCGGGATGTCGCGAGGACCGGTTTCCCCGAAAGCCACGTCGAGCTTCACACGGTCGAGGCTGACGAACTCGCCCTGATAGGTGACTTCCTCCATCGTGAAGAGCTGCCTGATCGCCTCCACATTTTCGCGCATGGCCGTGAGCGGCTTGCGGCGGTCTGCTCCCACTCGACTGGCAATGGGTTCCCACCAGGCACCGAGGCCCAGCATCACCCGGCTCTCGCCTTCCGGGGTGAGTCCCCCGAGCTCCCACATCGTGCTCCATGTTGCGGCGATCACCGCCGGATTGCGGGTATAGATGGGCAGCACACCACTCCCGAAACGCATCGTGTCGGTCTCGGCCAGAAAGGCGCTCATCATCACCACACAATCGCGGGCGAGGCGGGTGTCGGCCTGCCAGATTTCCGAGAATCCCTTTTCCTCGGCGTATTTCACCATCTCGATCTCGTAGGAGATCGGGTGCTTGTCCTGGAGGTAGAGGGCCATGCGCTGTGTCATGGCTGCGAGCATATGCGCACCTGAGAGGGGCGGCCGCGCTCACGTGGCGGTGATGAGGGTGCCGCCCGCAACCACGAACACGAGGGCCACCAGGATCCTGGGGGTACGTTCACGCGCCCCGAAGACGGCCGCTCCGAGGATCACCACCATGACGCTCTGGGCCGCGTTGGTGAGCGGGGCCACCACGCCCACGCGGCTGCGATCGAGGGCCGCGAACAACGCCGGTAGGGCCACGCCGATGGCGAGTCCCGACCATACGAACGAGGGTGCGGCTCTCACCACGCCCGAGGCGAATTCGCCGCGGTGCTGCACCCCGCCGATCAGAGCCACGACCAGCGCCGCGGTGACCAGTACCACCGATGCCGCCCACCAGATCGAGAGATCGGTTTCGCTGGTGAATTCCCGCGCCACCACGTCGCGAACTCCGAAGGTGACCGCCACGATAAGCGCAAGGATCACACCCAGGTGGCGGAACCCGAGGCCGGGCTCCCAGCTGATCAGCACCCCACCGGCAACCACGAGCGCCGTGCCGATCAGGATGGGTACCCGCCACCCCTCATCGAGAAACAAGATGGCGAGCAGGACCGACCAGATCGGGTTGGTACTGACCAGAACGGAGCTGCGGGCCGGGCCGATCGCCTTGATCGAGGAGACGAAGAATCCCTGTGAACTCCCGGGGGCTATCGCTCCAACCAGCGCGAAACGCCATATCAGTCCACCCGACGGAGGATCGCCACCAGCTACGACCGCCACCGCGAGAGCACATGCGGCGGCAACCGCCACTCCTATGAATGCCCCCGCCATCGGAGGAGCGGAGCTCCGGTCGAGCGCCCATCGCACGACCACGATGTTGACGGCCCACGCAACGCCCGCGATGAGCGACAGAACGATCGCGATGTCCATGGATGCTCAGCCGAGCTGGGGCAAAACGTCCTCGGCGATCCTGTGCAACTGCTCACCGACGCCGTCGTAGGAGTCGCCCGGCATCGCCGGAAACAGCATCAGATTCTCGAGTCCCAACTGTTCATCGAACCAGTTGATCTGCTCGGCGACCTCGTCGGCGGTGCCGACGACCCAGGTGCGGTGATCGATCGATTCCTCGAGGGTGGGGATGAGCCCGGGAGCCGCAGGCTTGCCGTCGGGGCCCATGTAGCCCTTACTCCATCCGTAGGGACCGAGGAACTTCCAGAACTCGTCGTGGCCGGGCCGAACCGACTCGACCGCGGCCTCGTGGGTGTCGTCGACTCTCACACACAAGGCGAGCGCACGGTGTTCGCCTCGCTCGAGGGATCGGCCGTGGGCCTCCTCGTAGATGTCCGCGAAATGCTCCCACCGCGTCTTCACGAACGAGTGGTGGTTGTTCCAGAAAACGCCACCCCAGCCCGACCGCGGGACCGCCTCGAGAGTGGGCGGCGAAGTGATGGCCTGCCACGTCTCGTAGGGATAGAGGGGACGAGGAACGAGGGTGAGTTCTTCCACGAACCCTCCTCGATCGGGGATACCGGGGGGAGGGAAATCGTAGATCTCGCCGTGGAAGGAGAAGGTCTCCTGGTCGAGCGCCATCCGTATGACCGACATGGCCTCGTCGAACTGCTTGCGGTTGTACTCGTCGGCGGCCCTCTGGTCGGGATTGTCGAAACTGCCGATCTTCGAACCGAGCACTTCCGACTCGCGGGGCACCGTTCCCCTCCCCACTCCGAGGATGCCTCGCCCTCCGGAGATGTTGTGCAGGGTTGCGAAATCCTCGGCAAGTTTCAGTGGATGCCACTGGGGAACGATGTTGAACGCCATGCCGATGCGCAGGTTCTCGGTGCGCTCGGCCAGGATCGCCCCGAGCAGGATCCCGTTGGGGATCACTTCGTAGCCCTCGTACTGGAAGTGGTGCTCGGTGAGCCAGAAGGAGTCGTAGCCGAGCTGGTCGGACAGCACGCCCATCTCGATGATTCGTTCTGTGGCTGCCCATATCGCAGCGTTGTCGTAGCGCCGATCCATCGGAGCGGGCGGGCCCGCGCCCACATCGTCCATCTCGACGCCACCAAACAGGAAGGTTCCAACTCGCATTCCGACACCATAGAAGAGGGCACGCTGGGCCGGGCCATCCTGTCGGTGATCGCCCCACGACGGGCCGCCCGCTACGGTCTCGGACGTGATTGCTGGCTCGGTGATGTTGGTCCCTGAAGTTCCGATTTCCGTTGTGATCGAACTTGCCCGTGAAGCCGAGGCACTCGGCTACCAGAGAGTGTGGGTGCCCGATGAGGGACTGGCCACACGCGACGTGATGGTCACATTGGCCGCCATCGCGGCAGCAACCGACAAGATCCGGATCGGCACCGGCATCGTCAACCCCTACAGCCGCCACCCCGCCCTCACTGCCTCGGCAATCGCCACCATCGACGAAATGTCGGACGGTCGCGCCTTTCTGGGCTTCGGTGCCGGAGGCAGCCTCACCCTCGACCCGCTGGGCGTCGACAGGCCCCGACCTCTCACCCACGTTCGTGAAGCCATCGAGGCAGCGCGAGCCCTGTTTTCGGGTGAGGTGGTCGACCTCGAAGGCGAAACTCTGACCCTCGCCAAGGCTGCCATCCACTACGGCCGACCCGACATCGAGATCTGGTTCGCGGGCCGGGGCCCGAAGATGCTGCATCAGGCGGGCGCAATCACCGACGGAGTCCTGCTCGAGTTTCTTCACAAGCCTTCGTTGGGTGATTTCATCGCCACCGTCAGGGAAGGGGCCGGCACCACCGGCAATCAACCCACCATCTGCTACTCCACGATGGTCATCACCAATCCGGATCGGATCGAGCAGGTCCGACCCCACATGACCTATCGACTCGTCGACTCCCCCCTCTCGGTGAAGGAGTCTCTCGGGATCACCGAGGAGCACACCGCGGCGATCCGGTCGGCGATGGCCCACGGGCTCGACGAGGCCGCGAAGCTGATCCCCGATGAATGGGTCGAACCGTTCGTGATCATGGGGTCGGTCGATGAGTGCGCCGATGAACTGGCCGCCATGCGCGCCGAGCACCGGTTCGACGAATTCATGCTCGTCGTGGCCGACATGGACGACGCAGGCACCCTGATGGCCGAGGTTGCTGAGGTGCTGGCGAAGGTCTGAGTTGGTCGGGCTCGCTCAGGCGATGCGGTCAAGCATGTCGGTGGTGATCTGATACACCGCGGGTTCTTCGGAAAAGAAGCGGCGCAACTCTTCAACCGCCAACTCACCCATGCGATTGCAGTTTTTGATGCATCCCGCGGTGTGAGGGGTGAGCACCACGTTGTCGAGGCTCCGCAAGGGGCTGTCGACGGCACAGGGCTCCGGGTCGGTGACATCGAGGAAGGCGAAGAAGCGGCCTCGCGACAGCTCTTCGATCAGGGCCTCCTCGTCGATCAGCTCACCTCGCGCGGTGTTGATCAGTAGGGCATCGTCGGCCATGAGGGCGAGACCATCGCGATCGAGTATGTGGTGGGTATCCGCGTTGGCCGGACAGTGCAGCGACACCACATCGGAGCGACGAAGCAACTCGGGCAACTCCACCTTGGCGACACCCAGCTCGCGAGCGCTGGCCTCATCGAGGAAGGGATCGGCCACCAGAATGTCCGCCTCGAACGGCGCCAGAAGGGAGATCACATGGCGGCCCACGTTGGAAGCTCCGATAAGGCCAACGGTCGATCGACTCAACTCGCGGGCGTCCCAGCGGTCCCACGCCGGGCTGTCACGCCATCCGCCCTGCTGAAGATGACGGCCCAGGGGGATCACTCGCTTGCGACCCACAATCATCAGACCCAGGGTGGTTTCGGCCACATCTCGAGCGAGGGTCACCCCGGCGCTGGTGAGTTGGATACCCCGCTGCCAGAATTCTGGTGATGTGAACCGCTTGACGCTGCTGCCCATGTGGGCCATTGCCTTCAGCCGGGTGGCGCCGGCCAGCACGTCGGCATCGAGCTGGTGCACACCCCACGACGTGATGCACCCGTCCGCGTCGGTAAGGAGTCGGGTGAGTTCGTCTCGTCCTGCGGGCTGTGCGCCGGCGTGGATTACGTCGGCAAAGCTCTCGAGCGCGTCGAGCGCAGCAGCCGAGAACATCCTTGAGTAATTCTCGGTGCCGATCGTGATTGCAACTGTTGGGCGGGTCATCAGCGGTTCTCCTGGCTGAGTTCGAGGTGGGTCGGGTAGCGATCGTTGTGGAGCGAGACCGAAGCGGGTCTCGGTTCGAGTACCTCACCTCCGGCACGGTTGGAGAGGTCGTCCGGTGCGAGGGCGGCGAACATCGAATGGGAGCGACCGGCGAGTAGGGCTGCGCCCACCGCCGGCCACGAGTGGGCGGGAACGACCCTCACCGGCACCGCACAAACATCGGCGATGAGCTGGGCCCATCCCGGCGAACTTGTAGCGCCTCCCACCGCGGTCAAGGCTCGGGGTCGATGCGACGGCGGTAGCGCAGCGAGCGCAGTGCGCACCTCGAACGCGGCAAACTCCATGATCGCCATCGCGTTCTGGGTGCGGTCGGTTGCTTCACCGATGGGCCAGAATTGTCCCGCCCCGGGCCGGGCCGCAGCGTCGTCGGTATCGCTGGTGCGCAGGAAGTAGGGGCTGGCGCTGGTGATGCTCGTAGTGGCCAGTTCGGCATCGAGCTCTGAGTATCGGGCGGCATCGTCGGCCACTGCCGCCCCGTAGCCGGCTTCGGTCATCCACCACTCCATGCTCGCCCCGAGCCCACCGAGATAGCGCGAGGTGGTACGCAGACCGTCGACCACATGGAAGCTGATGTTCATCGCTTCGGGTACCGACGCAAGGTCGTCGGCCGCGGCGACGGTGGTGAGTACCCACGCCGTTCCCACCGCGAGCAGGGCCCGGCCCGGCTCATCGACACCGAGGGCGAGGGCGGTACAGGTCTGATCGTGGCCTCCGTTGATGACCGCCAAACCTTCGGGCAGGCCCGTGGCAGCCGCCGCTTGCTCGGTGATCGACCCGACGTGCTCGCCGCTGGGCTCGAGCCGCGACAGCTGGTCGGTGGATACCTCGGCGAGCTCGCACAACGCAGCGCTCCACCCTCCGGTTCCGATGTCGATCAACTGCATCCCTGCGGCGTTGGACGGGTTGGTCACCCACTCGCCGGTGAGCAGCGAACCGGCGAAATCGTCGGCCGACCCGAATCTGGCGGCCCGGCGAAACGCTTCGGGATCGTTCTCGCGGAGCCAGGCGAGCTGGGCCAGGCCGAGGCCGGGCTGGGCCGACCATCCGCTGACCCGGCGAATCATCGCCCCGGTCGACCCCTGGTTCCAGCCGCTCACCAGCTCTGCGGTGCGGGTGTCCATCCAGGTCGTCATGTGAGCCAGCGGGACGCCACCGATGCCGACCACCACCAGCGAGCCGCTCTGCACCGCTGCGCTCAGGGCGACCAGCTCGGTGCCGTCGGGCAGGGCGCCGCAGGCCTCGCGGAGGCAGGCGAAGACCGCCTCGCTGAGTTCGCCGGTGGATTGGACGGCCCAACCCGATTCAGGAGCGGTGAGCGAAAGGGGGGCCGACGATGCCTGCGCAACGATCTCTCCGGTCGGTGACAGGGCAACCGCCTTCACCGAGGTGGTGCCGATGTCGAGGCCCAACGCCGCTTTCACGAGGGCAGGAGCGACATTGCCTCGTCGGCGCTGGCACCGCCGTGAACGACCGCGACGATCGCTGCTGTCATGGCTTGGGGATCCTCGCACTGGAAGACATTGCGACCAATGGCAACCCCCGCCGCGCCGGCTGAGATGGCATCGGCGATGTTGGTGAGGGTGTCGCGCTCGGTGCCCTTCGACCCGCCCAGGATCACCACCGGGGCGAACGTGCCTTCGGTGACCATGGAGTAGTTGTCGGTGTAGGGGGCCTTGATGAAGTCGGCGCCCAGTTCAGCACCGAGGCGGGCCGCTAGTGCGACTGCTTTGGGGCCACGGAGCTCCGGGCCGCTGTTGAAGCCCCCCGGCACCATTTCGCCGAGCACCGGCACGCCCCAACGATGAGCCTCGCGGGTCATGCGGGCGAGGTTGGTGAGGGTGGATTCTTCCTTCTCACAACCCGGAAGGGCAGTGACCACGAGGGCGTCGGCGCCGACACGCAGAGCTTCTTCCACGGTGAAGAACAACGATGAAGCCGAGCCGTCACTCGGTGTACCGAGATTGGTGGCCGCACCATCACCGCGCAGGATCAGGCCGACCCGGCTGAGCTCGGCTTCGTAGCGTTGGGCGATGCCGTACGAGGTGAGGATGGCGTCGGCGCCACCGGCGACGACCTGGTCGATGACACGGGCCGGCTCCTCGAACCCTTCACAGGGTCCATCGATGAGGCCGTGATCGAGGGCGACGATCACGGCACGGCCATCGGCCGCGAAAATTCGGTTCAAACGACGAGTGGTTGACATTTTGATTCTCCATCGGGTCCGGTCGGCGCGCCGGCCGGCGTCATGGCCGACTATCCGAGAGAATTTGGTGAGTGACGTGCAGCAGCTCGAGATTCTCTTCGAGATCGGGCGACAACACGTCGACGAACAATGTATCGAGTCGGTGCTCCGATACCAGTGCCGCTACCTGATCGGTACATTCGGCCGGCGTTCCGTTGATCTGATACTGGTGGAGTACATCGTCGGTTATCAGGTCGGTGAGGCTCTCGGGATCGTGGCTGACAGCAGCCTCCGCCACCCGCCTGACCGCGTCGGCATCGAACCCCAGAGAGTGCAGAACCCGCTCCGGGGAGTCCATGAGCACATAGGCGATCGTGCGCCTCTGCTCATCGACCATCTCAGGTGTGTACGACACCCGCCCGAGATAGATCCGCTCTGGGCTTCGGCCCCCCGCCTTGTCGGCCGCCTCCTCGACGATCCCGAGAGCAGCTTCGAGATCAGGCTTGACCGTCATCAAGGCGCCGTCGGCCGAGCGACCGGCCAGACCGAGCAGAAGGGGTCCACGGCTGGTGATCCATACCGGAATGTCGTGGCTGCCCGTCCCCAGTTGGGCCCCCCTCAGGCTGTGCCGCTCACCTTCCCAGTCGATCGTTTCGCCCGACCACAGGGCCCGAAGCACTTCCAAGGTGTCGCGGACCACCCGGTAGGGCCGATCTCGCGGTATGCCCATGGGATTCAGCACCATGGAGCCACCGGCCAGGAGGGTGACGAAGGCCCGTCCACCGCTCAGCTGGTCGAGGGTGGCCACTGCCGCGGCGGTGACCGCAGGGTGGCGGGTATAGCCGTTGGTGGCGGGTCCGATCCGGATCCGTTCGGTTTCACGGGCGACGGCACCGAGACATGCGTAGACATCGGGATGGAATCCCTCGTCGGCCACGAGGCAGTAGTCGTAGCCGATCTTCTCTGCGGCCACCGCGATCTCCACCACCGCATCGGCCGGCATCAGGGGAACGATGTGGATGCCGAACCTCGTCACTCAGCTCAGCCCGCTTCTGTCTTGCGGTGGCCGTAGCGCTGGCCGCCGTCGATGATGATGTATTCACCGGTGACGTAGTCGGCCTCCACCAGGTATTTGACCCCGTGAGCCATCTCCTCGGGCGTGCCCCAACGGCCCACCAGCGTCTTGTCGGCTGTGCGTTGGTATCGGCCGTCGTCGTAGTCGTGGGGGCGCAGCGCCGGACCGGGGACGATCGCGTTGGCTCTGATCGTCGGGGCCAGTTCGAGGGCGAACTGACGGGTCATGGCCAGAATCGCCGACTTGCCGACGGCATGACCGATATAGCCGGGCCAAGCCTCGAAGGCCGAGAGGTCGCTCACACTCACCACCGCCCCGCCGCCGCGCTCGAGCATCGACGGGGCCACCAGGTTGGTGCAGAAGAAGGGCCCGTTCACGAGAGTGCCGATGGATTTGTTCCACACGGTGAGGTCAGTGGTGGGGAACGGTTCGGCGCTGAACGTGGAGGCATTGTTGACCAGGATGTCGATCCCTCCGAACCGACTCTTCGCCGCCTCGACCATTGCCTCGACCTGGGCGTAGTCGGCTACGTCGGCAGCGACCGGCAGGGCCTGCACTCCGAAGGCTTCCGCTTCGCCGGCCGTGGCCTCGGCATCGTCGGTCGAGGTGTTGTAGTTGATCACCACGTTGGCACCCGCCTCGGCGAGCATGAGCGACATCACGCGGCCGACGCGCTTTGCGCCTCCGGTGACGAGGGCGGTTTTTCCGGCAATTTCCATTGCGTAGTTCTAGCCGTTCCACCTCCCTCGCGGCGACGACGGCCAAGATACGTACGACACCGCCACGCGCGGACCCGAACGGAGGACATCGGACATGGTTTCCAAGACGAGGGATGCCGAGGTGATCGTCGTCGGCGGCGGCCACAACGGCCTCATCTGTGCCGCGTATCTCGCTCGAGCGGGGGTCGACACCTTGGTGGTGGAAGCTCGTGAGCGGGTCGGCGGATGTGCCTCCACCGTCGAAATGTGGGATGCCCGCTTCAACATCTGCAACTGCGACCACACCATGATCAGGGCCCTGCCGGTGATCGACGAGCTCGATCTCGCCAGTCATGGCCTCGAGTACCTGGAGGCCGACACCGGTCAGATCTCGATGTTCCACGACGGCAGCCCGGCCTGGGTGCATTTCGACGACATCGAGCAGACCATCGACGGCTTGGTCGACACCTACCCCCGGTCGGCCGACGGCTACCGGCGTTACGTTAGCGATGCGCTACCGGTGGCCCAGCTCGTGATCGACATGGCTCGGACTCGACCCAACGCCGGCGCCATGCTCTCAGCCGCGGCGCGACGAGGTGGGCGGGGCGGCGCCCGGCTTCTGCGATGGAGCCGGTCGAGTGTGAGCGACATACTCGGTAGCTACTTTCCCGACTGGCAGTTGATCATGCCCGCAGTGTCCTCGGGCCCGACCGTGTGGGGAGTCCCGCCCGACGTCGCTGGAACCGGCCTCGCCGCCGCCATCTATGCCTCGCGCCACCTGATCAAGACCGGGCGCCCGGTCGGGGGCAGTGGGGGCCTCACCGACGCCATCGCGGCCAGCCACGTTGCGGCGGGGGGCCGGATCAGATGCGCTACGCGTGTCGAGCGCCTCGTGGTGGAGCGCAACACCGTGACCGGCGTGCGTCTCGACGACGGCACCGAGCTCCGCGCCGATGTGGTGGTAGCGGCGTACGACCCTCACCGGGTTCTGCTCGACTGGCTCGACGAGGTGCCGCCTCGCGCTCGACGACTGATCGAGCGCTACCGGGCCCGCCCGATCGTCGATGGCTACGAGAGCAAGGTCGATGCGATCCTCAATGGTCGACCGCGTTACAAGGCGTTCGCTCCCCTGGCCGAGCGCCACCCCGACATCGAGCTCATGGGGGCAACCGCATTGGTGTGCCCCTCCGTCGCCGATCTGGCCCAGGCCCACGCCCGCCGTCCCACCGGCCAGGTTGCCGACCGACCCACGATGCTCGTGAATCTTCCTTCGGTACTTGACGAGTCAGTCGCTCCGTCTCCCAGCCAGCACGTCCTCAGCCTCGAAGCCTTGTTCACCCCCTATGCGCTCGAAGGGGGATGGCCCTCTTCTGGTGAGCCCCAGCGTTGGATCGATCAGTGGAGCACCCTGGTCGAACCCGACTCCCTCGACATCGAGAGGTGGCGGGTGATGACCCCCGATCGCTACGAGCAGGATTTCTCGTTGCACCGCGGCCACACCCCCAGCTACTCCGGCTCGCCGCTCGCCGCGCTTCTGGGGCGCAACAAGGAGACCACCCGCTACCGATCGCCGATAGACGGGCTCTACTTCACCGGAGCGGGCACCTTCCCCGGCGCCGGTGTGTTCGGTGCATCGGGACGAAACGCCGCCGAGGTGGTGCGTCGGCGGGTCAGGGGTTAGAAGGGGCTCAGCCCCATCCGGTTGCGAGTCGCGATGAGCTCACCCAGGTGGTTGTAGCCGTGACCGATCGCTTCCCATGACAAGAAGAACGAAGCAGGCTTGCCGGCCCACATCGAGTAGAGCCAGTCGAAGCGATCTTCGGGCGTACCGATTCTTCGCAGCGCCCCGTCCGGGTCGGGCGCTTGATCCAGCACTGCCGGATCGAGATCGGCCACCCAGCCGCGGCTGTGGTCGATCACCGCGAGCAGATACTGGGTCACGGCTTCGGGATCCAGTTGGGTAACCAACTCGTGATCTTCGTTCTCGGCCAAACCTCGCCAGGTATCGCCCTCGATGCCTACACGTGGGGCCCACTCATCGAGCACCTCGTCGACCCGCCGCAGCACACCGTTGACGGCCACATCATGGTGGCGAGCCATGTGCCACGCGACATAGACGGCGGCGATCCCCCCCTCGTCGATTCGCTCGCCCATGCGATCACTCGGAATGACCGAGAAAACCCCGTTGGCGAGACGGTTGCGAAGGGACGCCAGGTCGTCGTCGATCCAAGTTGTAAGTTCCACGGGGCCACCTTAGAGCCCGACGTCGGGGACCAACTCCCGGGGCGACTTCGACCGGGCACCGGGTGCCGATAACCTCCACTGCTCGTGAAGCTCAAACGCATACGCATCATCCTCATCACCATGGTCTCGGTTGCCCTTCTCGCCACAGCGTGTGGCGGATCGGACAGCAGCACGGAGGTCGCGTCGATCAACGGCCGCATCCTCACCAGCGCCGACCTCGACCGCCTGCTCCCGTCCGGTGATGCCACGGTCCCGACCCGGATCGCCGAGATCGTCGAGTCCTGGCTGATCACCCACGCCATCGACTTCGAGGTTCACGAGCAGGGGGAACCGATCACCGACCAGGATCTCGCCGACGCCGACGATTTCTTCGAGACGGTGGCATCCGATTCACGAACCGACGACGAGGCCACCCTCACCCACACCTACGCTCTGAGTCTCGCCGTCGGCCGCTGGGCCGAAGCCGAGGCCGAAGCAAGACCCGATCCCGGCTTGCCGGACATGCTCTGCAGCAACCACATCCTCCTGGAGACCGAGGACGACGCCGCAGCCACGCTCGAAAGGTTCGAGGCCGGGGAGGATTTCGCGGCCTTGGCGATCGAGTTGTCCACCGGCCCCAGTGGGCCCGGTGGGGGCGATCTCGGGTGCGTCGTGCGGGGCCAGTTCGTGCCCGAGTACGAGGAGGCCGCCTACGCAGCCTCGGCCGGCGATGTGATCGGACCGGTGCAGACCGACTTCGGCTTCCACGTGATCCAGATCGAGTCGGTGGGGCCGGCCAGCGCCGAAATCCATCCTGATGCCGATCCGGCCGAACTGCAGAACATCGCCAACCAAAACACCCAAACTTTGCTCGGCATCCTCGTTCTCGAGCTCGAGAACGGAGCCAAGGCGGCCTACGCCGACACGGTGAGCGTCGACGCTTCGATCGGTACCTTCAATGCCGACGACTTCACGATCACCGCCCCATGATCATGCGGGTCATCGAGCTGTGGCGCTACCCGATCAAGTCGATAGGCGGCGAGCAGCTCACCACGGCGGAGGTCGGCAAGCTCGGCATCGCCGGTGATCGCGGGTGGGGGCTCGTCGACGATCTCACCGGCAATGTCCTCACCGCGAGGCGAGAACCGAAGCTGCTGATGGCCTCGACCCGTTTGGTCGAAGGCGAGCCGCTCACCACCACCGCCGAAGGGGCCGAGCTTCGCACCGGAGCCGATTACGCCGAGTGGCTCGACCGTCCGGTGACTCTCGCACGAGCCGGCAGCGAAGGTGGAACCTACGAAAACCCCGGCGATGTCGAAAACGACGCCGACTGGATGAGTTGGCAGGGACCCAGTGGCGCTTGGCACGACAGCGGACGCTCGCGGTTGTCGCTGGTGACCACCGCCTCGCTACGGCACTGGGATCAGCGCCGCTTTCGCGCCAACGTGATCCTCGATGGTTCCGGTGAAGATGCCCTGGTAGGCACCACGGTCGTGCTCGGCACGACCCGCCTCGAAGTTGTGAAGCAGATCGCCCGTTGCGTCATGGTCACCCGACCCCAGCCGGGGCTGGAGCGCGAACTCGCTGTGTTCCGCTCGATCCAACGCGAACTCGGGGGCACGCTCAGCGTCGGCGCCACGGTCGACGAGCCCGGCACGATCTCAGTGGGCGACGGCGTCGATCCGCCGGCCTGATGCGGCTTCGCACAACCGTCCTGCTCGCGGCGATGGCATTGCTCACAGCGTCGTGTGGCGACGATTCCCAGACGGCACCCACCGCTGAGGAGGCCGCTGCGATCGCGGCGATCGTCGACACCGAGCTCAGTCTCGATGAGCAACGGTGTGTCCTGCAGGGCCTGGTCGACACCGGGATCGAGCCGACCGACATCATCAGCGACACCCTCACCCCGGACCAGGACGGAGAGCTGATGGCGGCAGCCCTCGAGTGTGTCGACGACCTTTCCCAGATCGATGCCTTCGTCGATTCCTTCATCGCTGGTGCGGCCGAGAGCGGCACGGTCCTGTCCCACGAGGAGGCTCGCTGCGCGATTCAAGCCCTCGACCTCGATGATGTCGACGCCGCGATACTCGATTGCCTCGGCGAACGGGTCGGCTCGGCCGACCGATACGGCGACGACCCGGTGCTCGACCTGCTGTGGGACCAGTGTGAGTCGGGCAATGCCCAGACCTGCGACGAGCTGTACCGGGATGCTCCGATCGGGAGCAACTACGAGGAATACGGGCGCACCTGCGCCGGGGCTCTCCCCGACTCGGTGGGCCTCGAGTGCTTCGAGGAGCTGGGCTGAGCTACTCGGTGGAGGCTGGTGGTCGGTAGAACATCGCCAACTGGCCTGCGGCCGCGACCACGCCTCCCCCTGCCGCGATGAGCAGGCCGACCCAACCGTCGAAATCGTCGATGATTTCCAGCGGGTAGTCGAGGGAGTACTTTCCGGGGCCGGTAGTGGCGACCGCGATGGCGGCGATGGCGAGGATGAAGTTGTACTCGTAGCCATCGCTCACGCTGAAGAACCCGTTCTTCAGGTGCACGGTGTAGCCGGCTACAAACATGACGGCCACCATGGCCAGTGCAGCCAACGGGGTGAGCAGGCCGAGGGCGAGCAGCAGGCCCGAGCCGATCTCGGTGGAGGCGGCGAGATGGGCGTGGATGCGGCCCGGTCGCATGCCCATCGAGTCGAACCAGCGCCCGGTGCCGGCGATGCGGCCCCCTTTGAAGTACTTCACGTAACCGTGGGAGGCCATGGTGAGGCCCACCGCAACCCGAAGCACCAGCAGTCCGAGACTCAGTTCATCGGGTCCGGCTACGTACATATCGGCAAGGATGGAGGGCACGGTCACGATCTCCCTTCGTGGCCGGCATTGTAGAAGACTCCCCCCGTGCCCGTCGCCCTCGCTGTCGCCGTCAGAACACCGTTCGCCCTGGCCGACGGTGTGCTCGCCGGGTGGCATCCGGTCGACCTGACCGCCCTCACCCTCAACGCCGCAATCGCTCGAGCGCGGATGGGAGCAAGCCAGATCGATGAGGTGATCGTCGGTTGCAATGAGCCGGTCGGTGCCCAGGGGGCCGATATGGCCCGCGCCGCGGTGCTCGCGGCCGGTTGGCCCGACTCGATCGGTGGGCTGGTCGTCGACGGTGGGGAGACGAGCGGAAGTGCTGCCCTGCATCTGGCTGCCGCCCTGATCGCGTCGGGCTCGGCGCGAACCGTGGCTGTCGCCGGGGTGAGCAGCGCCTCGATCGTGCAGCCCGGAGCGTCGGCGTTGGGCCGTACCTACGGGCGACCATGGGGTGAGGGACCAGCCGAGCGGGTGGCCGATCGTGGCGGGTTGTTTCCCGCGCCCCGGGCGGCGGAACTCGCCGCGGCCCGCCTCGACATCTCCCGGTCGGATCAGGACGACTGGGCCCGACGGTCTGGTCAGCGACGGAGCGCGGCTTCTCCGGCGGCTTCGATCTTCACCGTCGATGCCCGCCCCGGCGACTCGATTGCGGTACAGCGCGGCACCCCGATCGACGACGACGTGATGCGAGAACTGCCGCTCGACCTGTCCGGCCTTCCTCCCGTGTTCGACGACGACGGCACGGTGACCAGTGCCTCCTTCGCTCCCGCAGCCGACGGCGTCTCGGTGATCATCCTTACGCGCGACACAGCGTCTCCCGGTGCCGTACTTCTAGCCGGAGTACGATCGGCCGGCGATCCACTCGACCCGGCCGGCGGCGTGGAGGCAAGCCTCACTCGGGCCCTCGAAATCGCCGAGATGACGAGCAGCGACATCGATGGCTGGGAGGTATCGGAATCCACTGCCGCTAGCGCCCTCCTGGCCTGCAAGAACCTGGGCGTCAGGCCGGAGCAAGTCAACCGACAGGGGGGTGCCCTGGCCGTCGGCGATGCGGGCGCCGCGGAGGATCTCCGCCTGTCGGTGGACGGGGTCGCGGCCTGCGCACCCGATAGCCATCTCGCTGTCGTGTCGACCGGTCCAACCGGCGCCGCAACCACCATCTGGCGGGGGACCTGAAGCCTTCAAACCTGCTCTGTCCTGCCGACAGGTGAGGCTGACGAGTAGTGCCGGTGCCACTGGCTCCGGCGACGCTCACATCTAGTGCCCGGAGCTGGCATGCATCCACAGACACTCACCCTCGACGCCGATGCGGAGTTCGGTCTCGAACCCATCGAGGTGGCGCCTCGTCTGTGGTGGGTGGGATCACGTATCGAGGGCGACCCGTTCCAGTGCCACGTCTACCTGCTCGAGCAGGGCGATCAGTCGGTGCTGTTCGACCCGGGCTCGGTGCTCACCTGGTCAGACACCCTCGAGAAGATCGAGAAGATCATCTCTTTCGATGACATCCGCTGGTTCGTGGTGCACCATCAGGATCCCGACGTGTGCGGCGCGATGCCCGAGATCGACGCGATGATCACTCGCGACGACGCCCGCTGGGTCACGCACTGGCGGGTGGCCGTACTACTCAAGCACTACGACCCGAAGGTTCCCTTCTGGCTGGTCGACGAACACGACTGGAAGCTCGATCTCGGCGCCCGGGCGCTCGAGTTCATCTTCACTCCCTACCTCCACTTCCCGGGTGCGTTCGTGTCGTTCGACAAGGCGACGGGCACCCTGCTGTCGAGCGATCTGTTCGGTGGTTTCACCGGCGACAACAGGATCTTCTCGGCTGGGATGGTCGATTTCGAAGGGGTGCGCGCCTTTCACGAGCACTACATGCCCGACCGCGACATCCTGCTCAACGCCATGCTCAAGCTAGAGAAGCGGCCCATCGAGATGATCGCGCCCCAGCACGGCAAGCTGATTCGCGACGACGATGTCACCACCTACATAACCCGGCTCAAGAACCTCGATTGTGGCCTCTATCTGTTGGCCAAGACCGACACCGACATCCGCCACCTACAGGCGCTCAACCGCCTCCTGCGTGAAGCTGTAGAGACCATGGCCACCGAGCGGGACTTCCGCGTGATCATCGGTCACATCTTCGAAGAGATCGGTGAGGTGATGCCGATGAAGTCGACCGATATCGTCTGCCGGATGAGCGACGACGCGGCCCTGTGGCTGTCGTCGTTGGATCGATTCCGCGGCACCGACATCAAGCTCCCGGCCGGCATCCGCGGCCTCACCGTCGATGCCGAGGGTTGGACCGAAGGCATCGCCAACGACGTCACCTCGGTCGGCTTCCCCGTGGAGGTTGGCGAAAACGATTCTGTCCTTCCCCTGTTCAGTGCCGAACGGGCAGAGTTTCTGGGGGTCGCGATCCTGCGAGTCGCCGACGACTTCAAGACCAGCGCCGAACTCGACGATGCCCTTCATCGAATCTCGCAGCCGATCAGCATCGCGATCGAGCGCGAGCTGGTGAACCGAATGCTCGACTCCGAACGCAACGCGATGTACGAGCGTTCGATCCGAGATCCGCTCACCAATCTCTACACCCGGCGCTATCTCGACGAGTCGGCGGCTCGGCTCATCGAGGTCCACCAGCGCAACGAGGATGCCGGCTTCGCCCTCCTCATGGTCGACATCGATCACTTCAAGGCGGTCAACGACACCCATGGCCACGTCGTCGGCGACGAGATTCTGGTCGCGGTCGGCGGAGTGCTCCTGGAGATGTGTCGCAAGGCCGACTTCGCCGTGCGCTTCGGTGGTGAGGAGTTCGCGGTGCTGATGCCGCTGACTTCTCGCGACGACGCGGCCGAACTCGGCGAGAGGCTGCGATCGTCGATCGAGGACCTGCACACCGACACCACCGATGGGACCGTCGATGTCACCATCAGCATCGGTGTGGCATCGCATTGTCCGGCAGAACCCCTCGCCGACACCATAAAGAAGGCCGACATGGCTTTGTACAGGGCCAAGGAGACCGGCCGCAACAAGGTGTGTATCGACCCCGGATGTGGAGACTCAGGCCCCTAGTCTGATCGGGTGAGCTTCGGCACTGCGTTCAACCTTTTCGTCGCCTTCGCAGCCGGTGCCGCGATCCTTCGGATAGGCGTAGCCATGCTGAGAGGCCTGGCCCGGCCGGTCCCTGAGCCGCCACCGGCAGGCGAGCTTCGCAAGGTGAAGATCACCTACCGGTGCAGCTTGTGCGGCACCGAGGTGAGGATGACCATCGCTCCCGATGAGGACCCGACAGCGCCCCGCCACTGCCTCGAAGACATGGATCTGGTCGCCCCCGTCGAGTAGCCGGAAGAAGTTATCCCCAGGCTGTGGAGAGACCTCTGGATAATCACATCGATGTGATTCCTGTCGATCCGGGTTCCACTCGCCTATCCTCTTCATCAATGTCGCAGAAGCCAGCGAAACGTCGTGTATCCGGAGGCAGGGTCACCCCCAAGGGAACGCGCCCCGACGGATTCCACCACGACACAGTCAGCCACACCGGCCACCAGGACCTGCCGCCGAGCCCGCGCTGGGTTCCGGCGCTCATGTTCGGCCTCCTGGGCGGAGGCGTCGTGGTGATCCTGCTCAACTATGTGGGATCGGCCTGGGACACCAGCAACGGAATCCTGCTGGTGGGTCTGGCCATGATCCTCGGCGGCATCATCACCGCCACCCAATACCGCTGACGCCCACTCAGTCGAAATTCTCCCAGTAACGGCTCGGCATCGGGCCCTTCTGGTGCTTGTACTTCGATCTCAGCGCGCCCGATCCGTAAGGGACGTCGGCGGCCGTGGTCATCTGCTGAAACGAGATTTGCCCGATCTTCATGTCGGGATAGAGCGTGATGGGCAGATTCGCGACATTGCTCAACTCCAGGGTGAGTTGGCCGTCGAAGCCGGCATCGACGAAGCCCGCGGTCGAATGGATCAGCAAGCCCAGCCGGCCGAGACTCGACTTCCCCTCGAGCCGCGCCACGAGGTCATCGGGAACCGCCACCCGCTCGAGTGTCGACCCGAGCACAAACTCACCAGGGTGAAGCATGAAGGGCTCCTCCTCGCCCACCTCGACCAGTTCGGTGAGCTCCTCGAGGTTCGACTTGACGTCGATGTGGCCCATCGTGTGGTTCTTGAACACCCGAAACCACCGATCGAGACGGAGATCGACCGACGAGGGTTGCAGTCCCACCGGGTCGAGGGGGTCGATGACGATGCGCCCCGCCGCGATCTGTTCTCGAATGGTGCGGTCGGACAGGATCACGAGGAAACTCCGGAATGCGAGGCCGCCTCGACGGGCGGCGTGACGTGAAGGGGATTCGGCACTGCGTCGGGATCAACTTCGACAGGACCACTGCGATCGGGATGATCGCCGGGTCGGGCTACATCATCGTCGAGAAGTTCGAGCTGGTCGCCTCGAGCGGCGTTGGCGCCCTCCATCCAGTGCGACCGGCACAGCAGGTCGTAGGTGACTTCGCCGGCCACCGGACCGCCGGTATCGCCCACCACCTTCAACTGGCCCGACACAACCTGCACGCCGTCGACGAACCGGGCGTTTTGGGTGGCCCGCTCCCCACACCAGCACCTGGCTTCCACCTGGATCTCGGTGCGTTCGTCGGCGAGTTCCATCAGGCGAGCCGACCCCGGGAACATCCGCCCCTGGAATGTGGTGAGCAGGCCGAACGCGAAGACATCGATACGAAGTTCGTCGACGACCCGGGCGAGTTGTTCGCACTGGACCGAGTCGTAGAACTGGGCCTCATCACAGATCACCGCATCTACCGAGCCGAGCGTGGCCGCGCGCTGGCGTACCAGCTCGAAGAGGTCGGTCGAGGCCTCCACGAGTTCTGCTTCGGCAGACACGCCCAAGCGGCTCGATACTCGACCCTCAGAACGGTCGAGTTGGGTGGTGAGCACCGTGGTGAGACCCCTCGCCCTCAGGTTGTGATGGATCTGCAGGACCTGGGTGGACTTCCCTGATCCCATGGTGCCGAAAGTGAAACGCAGGGTGGCCACGGCGGCGACCCTACACCGAAGCGCGCCGGGGACCTAGTGCCCTAACCAGGGTTCTCGGCCCCGACATAAGGTTTGGTTGTGAGCACCGAGCCCACCCCCACGGCCCACTCGCTTGTACCCCTCTCCGAGGCAGAGTGCTGGCAGCTTCTGGGCGAATCCGGAATCGGCCGGTTGGCCGTGGTGGTGGGCCATCAACCCGACGTGTTCCCCGTGAACTACCTGGTCGACGATCAGAGAATCGTCATTCGTAGTGCGGAAGGCACGAAGCTGGCAGCCGCTCTCATGGGCCAGCTGGTGGCCTTCGAAATCGACGCGTTCGACTCCACCTATCACGCGGGTTGGAGCGTGGTGGTCCACGGCACCGCCACCGAGGACCGCAGCCTGCCCGGCACCATGCGCGACGAGAGTCTCGACCTCGAGCCATGGGCCGACGGCACCAAGAGCCGCTACATCCACATACAGCCCAGCACCATCACGGGCCGACGCCTTCCGCCTCTGCCCCAACCGGTGGAGGAGGAATAGGAATGAACCAGGACCGTCTTGGCGCCATCGTGGGCATCGACGGTTCACCGGGATCCAGTTCTGCAATGGACTGGGCGGTGGCCCGCATCGATCGTGTCGGACCCATCCGACCCGTCTACGCGTGGGAGTACCCCGCCGCCGTCTGGCTTCCCGCTCCTTTCGCCGCCACCGCGGTGCCGCCCGCGGAGGAGATGCAGGCCGCAGCCGAAGAAGCGGCCCTCGCCTGCACATCCACGCTCACTGTGCCCCACCATCCAACGATCGTCCGTCGGGGTGAAGCATCAACCGTCCTCCTCGACGAATCGAGAGTCGCGGAGCTGCTCATCGTCGGCACCCGAGGCCACGGTCCGATCGCCGACGCCCTTCTCGGATCTGTCGGTCGGCGCTGCGCCGACAAGACCACGATCCCCCTGGTCATCGTCCCCCACCGCGAGGCACCGCCGGAGACGCCCCTCCCCGAGCGGATCGTGGTGGGGGTCGATGGATCTGACCATTCCCAGGCAGCCTTGCGCTGGGCCATCCAGATCGCCGGACCCGACGATGAACTCGTCGCGGTCACCGCCTGGACGACCCCCATTCCAATCGGGATCGACGTCCCCCGCTTCGATGTCGTCGCGTTGCAGGCCGAGGCTCAAAACACCGTCGACCAGACCGCCGATGCGGCCTGTGAGGACTTGGGAGTCGATCCCGGACGGGTCATTCGCCATGTGGCGGAGGGCGATCCTCGCTGGGTGTTCAAGGAGATGGAGAAGGAGGCCGGGCTTCTCGTTCTGGGGGCCCGCGGCCACAAGGGCCTCTCTCATCTCGTCCTCGGGTCCACCACCACATCGCTGATCCACTCACCAAACTGTGTGGTTGCGGTGGTTCCCTGATCCACGGGTCGTGGCACAACGCGAGTTGAGCGGGCATGGTGGACCCCATGACTACTCGCGTATTTCTTCTCGACGACCATGAAGTGGTGCGTGTCGGTCTCGCCACGATGCTCGATTCCGAACCTGATATCGAGGTCGTGGGGCACGCGGGAAACGCCGAGAACGCGCTCACCGGCATCGCCGAATCGGAGCCCCACGTGGCCGTGCTCGATGTACGTCTCGAGGAAGGCAACGGCATAGAGGTGTGCCGTGAGATTCGAGAAGCTCATCCCGATATCCGGTGCATAATGCTCACATCGTTCGCCGATGATCGCGCCATGGTCGATGCCGGCGTCGCCGGTGCGTCGGCCTACGTGCTCAAGCAGGTGCGCGGCGATGAACTCGCCGACACCATCCGCGCGGTGGCGGGAGGACGCCAGCTGCTCGACCCGGCCACCATTCGTCACGCCACCGAGCGCCTACGAGCGAGTGGTGAGTTGTTGATCGAAGATCTGAGCCCCCAGGAGAAGCGGCTCTTTGTACTGATCGGCGATGGCTACAGCAATCGACAGATCGCAGATGAGCTGTATCTCGCCGAAAAGACGGTGAAAAACTACGTTTCCACCCTTCTGGCCAAGCTCGGGATGACCCGTCGAACAGAGGTCGCGGCACTCGCCGCCCGCCTCGATGAACGTCAGAGCGCACGCGACACCTGAACTGTCGGGACCAACGACCCTTCCGGGTAACACCTCATAGCAAGCAATGTGCCTGTGTGTTCGTTCATGATTTTGTGACTATCCCCCTGCCGATGGCGTCCGCGCTGTCTGCGGTGGGCCAGGTGCTGCAGCATCAGAGCGAGCTTCTCGTGCGCCAGGCGTGGGCCGCCGACACTGCCGTGTGGACCGCTGCGGGTCTCTCCCCCGAGGACCTCGACCCCGCTGCGGAGTTCCATGTGGAGGTCGGTCCGCCGAGGGTTCGGTTGGACGCGGCAGTCCTCGATTTCAGCTGGACGGTCACCGGTGCCCGACTCATCCCCTCCCTCGATGCCGATCTCGAGCTTGCCGCACGGGGCACCGAGCTCTCCGATCTTCAATTGCTGGGTCGCTACCGTTTCGAAGCCGACCCGCCGCGCACCCCCAACGAGACCAGCCTCGCTCACCGAGCTGTCGTCTCCGCCGTTCGTCGCTTCCTCACATCGGTTGCCGACGCATCGATGGTGGGTCCCGGCTTCGGCGCAGGAGGGGGTGGTGGCCATAGGGTAGGTCCGTGACCGATGAAGTCCTTCAGAGCATCACGTCCGCCGAGGTATGGACGGCCGCGCCCGATGGCATGTTGCTCGTCGATGCGAGTGGCGTCATCCGAGCCGCCAACGCCGAGGCCGATCGACTGTTCTGTGGCAACGACGGAACCCTCGTCGGCCAAAGCATCGAAAACCTCGTGCCGGCCGAGCAGGCCGACGCCCACGCCGCGCTGAGGCGAGGATTCATTGCGAATCCCCGGCGGCGATCGATGGGTAGTGGTCAGGGCCTGGTGGGAGTGAGATCCGACTCCACGACGTTTCCGGTCCACATCGCCTTGTCGCCGCTCGGCGAAAGCGGTCTCACCATCGCGGCTGTGCGTGACATGTCCGACCATGTCGCCTTCGAAGAGCGCTTGATCGAGTCGACCCGGCGCCGCCTCCTCGCCGAAGATCACGAGCGCATCGCCCGCGATCTGCACGACACCGTGATCCAGGAACTGTTTGCGCTCGGAATGACTCTTCAGGCCACGATGAGCCAGATCTCCAATCCGGAGGTTGCCCGACGCATCGATGGATCGGTTTCCACCCTCGACGACGTAATCCGTTCGATAAGGGCGCTGATCTTCGACATCGGAAATACTTCTCACGACACAGAGAGCGGCCTGAGGGGCAAGCTGGTGAGGATCGCCGCCAACCTCACCCCCTCTCTCGGGTTCGAACCTGCGGTTTCGTTTCGGGGACCGATCGACACCGCTGTGCCCGATGAGATGCACGACCACCTCGTGGCGGTCATCCGCGAGGGTCTGGCCAATGTGGCCCGCCACGCCGATGCCACCGCGGCGTCGGTCACGGTCACCATCGCCGATCATCACGTCACCGTGAGGGTGAACGACGATGGGAAGGGCATCCCCGACTCCGGGGGTCGCCGCAGCGGACTCGCCAACCTGCTCGACCGGGCCCTCTCGGTCGGCGGCAACTGTGAGGTGGCCGGAGATCCCGAGGGCGGCACCCTGCTTCGTTGGGCGGCGCCCCTCACCACTCGCTGAGGAGATTGTCATGTGGAGCAAGGAGCTCGAGGGGCTTCGATCCGATACTCGTGCGTTCGGCGACGCCCTGAAAGAGCAGTTCGCCGGGGTCCCTCCACTGGAATCGACCCCACCCCAGGTGAGTCGTGATCTCCGCATGAGCGGCGAGGGGGCGTTTCCCGCACCGATTTTCCTCGATCATGGCGAGGAACGAATGATCGGGCCTGATGGCGACATCGGGGCGCGGGTGTTCCTCCCCGACACGGTCAATGGCGTGTACCTGCACATCCATGGCGGCGGCTGGGTGATCGGCAACCGGTTGAGCCACGACTTGATGCTCGACCGCATCGCCCGCACCGCGAGTGTGGCGGTGGTATCGGTGGAGTATCCCCTTGCCCCGGAGGACCCCTACCCGGCCGGACCCGATGTCTGTGAAGGGGCCGCCCTCTGGCTGGCCGAAAGTGCGGAGGCGGAGTTCACTACTTCGAACCTGGTGATCGGCGGTGAATCGGCCGGGGCCCACCTGGCGGCGATAACCCTGCTCCGATTGCGCGACAAGCACGACGCAGCCGGTGCCTACTGCGGGGCGAACCTCATGTATGGCCTCTTCGATCTCTCCCTCACTCCGAGCGCTGTCCGCTGGGACGAACAGCTCGTGCTCACACCGGGCAATCTGCGCTGGTTCGTCGACTGCTTCCTCGGAGATCGGTCGATGGAGGAACGTCGCGACGCGACGGTCTCCCCCCTCTACGCCGACCTGTCCGGCCTGCCCCCGGCCCTGTTCACGGTGGGCACCCGCGATCCCCTGCTCGACGACTCCCTCTTCATGGCCGCACGGTGGCAGGTAGCCGGCAACGAGGCCGACCTCGCGGTGTATCCCGAAGAGGTCCACGGGTTCACGAGCCTTCCAAGCCCGATGGCAGATATCGCCAACGCCAGGTGCGACACGTTCGTGCGCAGCTGTGTGGGCTGACACTGCCGCCTTGGGGGACCCGGCCAACGGCGCTACGATCAGCGGCCAACGCGGGTGTAGTTCAATGGTAGAACATCAGCTTCCCAAGCTGAATACGCGAGTTCGATTCTCGTCACCCGCTCGATACGAAAGCACTGGTCAGAGACCCTAAACTGACCTTGCGTGGCTTCGCAGTTCGGTGTGTCGCTCGAGGGCAGCGAAGTCCACATCGGCATGGAGGATTTCCGCTCCCGCCCGAATCGCTACCGCTGCAATGAGACAGTCGATCAGTTTGCGGACCGTCTCTCCTCGCCTGCGGCAGATTCGATAGAGGGCAGCTGCTTCGTCGAAATCAGCTGGGGTCGTCGGCAGCATCGTCGCCCGGTTGATCAGCCCCCGCAGTTGGGACAGGTGGTGATCGTCTCTGGCGCCAGCCAAAATCTCCATCGAGATCGCGTCGCACACCGCCAGGTCTGCGTCGAGTAGGCGGTCGACGGCGTTGCACACTGGAGAGCCGGTGTCGCGTAGGAACTCGATCCACGCTGAGGAGTCGACGACGATCATTCGGCGCGGCTTGCGCGCATGTCGGCCAGGTCGCCGTCCCAGCCTGAGCCGCGAAGCGCGCGGGCGTCGTCGAGGTCAAGCGCTTCGCCAACGAGACGTCTCAGCGCCAGGTTGACGGCCTCGCGTTTGGTGGCGAGCTGATAACGATCCATCACCTTGCGGCAGGCGTCTTCGTCTATATCAATATTGGTACGTGCCATACACCTA
>JAJCXY010000050.1 GCA_029263215.1 Acidimicrobiales bacterium | reverse complement strand
TCGTTGGTTTTCGCCCATTCGGCGGCGTCGTGGTAGAACGCGTCGGTCGGGACGTCGGTGAACGTATGGGTGGCGAAGGCGGTGGCGGGCACGAGTAGTGCCATGGCCAGGATCGCGATCGAGAGCTTGGTCTTGGTGATTACTAGAGTCATGGAGAACCTGCCGCTCGGGTGTTGTCAATCCGACATTAAGACCCGGGTCTGCCGGATGTCGGGTCCGGTCCCCGGTTCGCCTCGGGTGGGGCCGAAAGGGTGGTCCTTGTGGTGTACACGGCGCACCCTTGCCTGGTCACGCCGACTACACCAAGAACGTGATCACCGGTGCGGCCCAAGTCAGCATCGATCAGTCGACGAAAGAGATCGTCGAGACGGTGAAGCCGACGCAGGCTCAGTTCTTGGGTCCGATCCCTTCGCCCAAGAGGGTGGATTCGCTGCAGCGCCTCGATCTGCCTGCCGGTGTCGACATCGAGATCAAGATCCAGCAGGCCTGATCGCCTGATCGGATCTAAGAACTGAAAGGAGCCCCGGACTCAGGTCCGGGCTCCTTCGCGTTCTGGCTTTCTGAGTACCACCGCCTGCCGATCGGGGTCAGGCGCATACGACGGTCAGGTTGAACGAGACGTCATCTCCAGGGGTTGTCGATCCACTGGAGAGGAACTGATGAACCCTGAGGGTTGTGGCATCCAGCAGTTGGGTCATCACTATCGGGGGGTCGTCGGCATAGGCCGTACCCACGATTGTCCAGGCGTCGCTCATGCCGAATAGAGCTGGCGAGGCGTGGGCCGTGCAGGTGTCGATGCTTTCCGGGAAGCCCACCTCGCAGATGTTGTCGAATCCGGCGCGCGGCACGACGAGGAGACCCCCGGACTGGTTGCGCACGATGCAGTCCGAGTCGACCTGGGCCGTGTACATGGTTGGCAGGGCGGTATCGAGGGCAACGAGGGCGGGCTGGACGATGTTGGTGTCGTAGCGGTTGAGGAAGACGACGCTTTCGCCGCGGGTGACGCCGTCGAGAGGTTTGAAGGTGTCGTTTCCGGCGGGGGAGCCGGTGGTGATGTCGTTGGCTTTCGCCCATTCGGCGGCGTCGTGGTAGAACGCGTCGGTAGCGACGTCGGTGAAGGTGTGGGTTGCGAAGGCGGTTGCGGGCACCAGAAGCGCCATGGCCAGGATCGTGATAGCGAGCCTGGTTTTGGTGATTGTGAGGGTCATGGAGAAACTGCCTTTCGGCGAAGGGGGGACCTGTGGGGTATGCGTCGCGGTGTCGGTCGCGCTAGCCGCCGAATGTGGCGCCGGTGCCGTCGAAGGGCACGAACAGGGCGGTGAGGGTGCGGCCGAGGACATAGGCCAGCCCCCCGGGCGACCAGTTGCCATTGATCCGTGAGGTAATCGTGTGAGTGCCGATCGGCACCGCAATCAGGTGATGCATGACGAGGGACTCGTCTTCGGAGGTGAATCCGGTGAGGTCGAAGTCCATTGGCTTCGAGGCGCCGACGAAGTCGGCGACATCAACCCCGTTTAGCCTCAGAGTGCCGAAGACCTCACCCGGCCCGGTCGCAGTTTCGTCCCAATCTCGCCCGACGCTGGTGGTCGAGGTGACCAGTAGCGCCCCGGCGATCGGCGCGGTGATGGTGAGATCGTGGTCGAGTGTGGTGCCGTCCCAGTTGTCGACTCCGGTGGCATCGCTGACTTGGGCCGCGCGCAGCAGGTCGCTGGCGTGTAGCCCATCGAGAGTGTCGGCGGTGGAATCGGCCTGCAGCGCGGCGATGGCGGGTTGGACGATGTTGGTGTCGTAGCGGTTGAGGAAGACGACGCTTTCACCGCGTTTCACAGGGTCTTCGGGTTTGAACGTGTCTGACCCGGCGGGGGAACCGGTGGTGATGTCGTTGGTCTTCGCCCAGTCGGCGGCGTCGTGGTAGAACGCGTCGGTCGGCACGTCGGTGAACGTGCCGGCCGCGACAGCGGACGCGGCTCCTATGAGGGCGGAACCGGCGATTCCGACAGCGAGTCTCAGCTTGGTGAGTCGGATCGTGAGAGTCATCAGGTCTCCTCCATCATCACGTGGTGGGTTCGGACCAACGGGCCGTCTCGCGCCGGTCGGTACGACCTGTCGATTGTTGAGGAAAACCGCTGTCGGTGGCGAGTGCGAACCTGCGCGGCGTCGGCCGCCCCAGAGGCAGGATTCACAAATGCGAGCCGACATGCCTGGCGGTGTCGGCGTCGATATCTAGAGCCAGTGGGCATGATTGCCTGATCGGATCCAATAAGTGCGAGGAGCCCCGGACTCTGGCCCGGGGCTCCTTCGCGTTTCGCAGATCAGACTAGTTAGGGGCAGGTGACCTGAAGGTTGAACGGCCCGTCGATCGCTGCACCGGTGGTGGTGAGATTGTCCCGCGATGAAACGTCGATTTCGGTCGGCTCGACCGCGAAAGTGAAGAGGAAGCCGCTGGACCCCTGGGTGAGGGTGACGAACTTATCGACCGTATTGCCGATGATTATGAACGCTGATGCGTTGTTGCGGATTACCCCCGACCAGCTACAGGCCTGGACATCGATACCGAAATCGACTGTGTAGGAGCCTGTGCCGTTTTTCACAGAGGTGACTCCGGCTGAGCCATCCGCCAACGTCCCGTCACTGTTCACCTTCGCCCACACGACGGTCGGTATCGTGGCCAGCGCGGGTTGGACGATGTTGGTGTCGTAGCGGTGAGCGAAGGTGATGTTTTCGCCGCGGGTGACGCCGAGTTCGCCGCAGAAGTTGTTGCCGGTGCCGCCACAGTTGCCGGATCCTACGGTGATGCCGTTGGTTTTCGCCCAGGCGGATGCGTCGTGGTAGAAGGCGCCGTCGGCGACGTCGTCGAAGGAGTGGGTGGCCCAGGCTGTGGCGGGCACGAGGAGCGCCATGGCCAAGATCGCGATTCCGAGCTTTGCCTTGGTGATGGTGAATGTCATGAAAAAGCCTGACGTTGGGGGAGCAGGTCAAGCCTGAGCTTACGTTGTAAGCTGGGGCCACGCCGTGTTCGCCGAGCAAGTGGCTGTCACCGACGAGGCCGTCATCTAGGCATGGGCGTCCGCGGCCTCAGGCGCTGCCTCGCCGACCGGTTCGAACAAGTGGGCGTTGTGGAGGAATCCGTGCACGCTGAACGGCCGTTCGGCTTCGTCGTGGTGGGGTGGGAACACCAGATATGAAGCCACTGCGCCCACCAGACACAGACCACCGGAGATCATGAAAGCGATCGGGAAGTTGCCCTGGTCGCCCAACCAGCCTCCGAGGATCGGGAAGATGATCCCGCCGGCACCGTAGGAGAGAAACACCCACGGATAGTTGCCGGCCACCCTGCTGTTGCCGAACTCATCGGCGGTGAGGGCAGGGAACAGGGCGAAGTTGCCGCCGAAGTTGAAACCGATCAGAGCCGCGGCGAGATAGAGGGTGTATTCGTTGCCCGCCATCGAAGTGAACAAGATCAAGAAGACGCCCTGGCTGGCGGCCATGGCGACCACCGATCGTTTCCGACCGAGAGCATCGCTGATGGCGCCCCAGGCAAGACGACCGATGCCGTTGGCGAGGCTGAAGAACACCGCCATGGCCGTTCCGGCGATCGCATCGGCACGATCCTCGAGCATGCCCCCGTCGGTCAGGGCCTCGACGGGATAGAGCTTCATGAGGCCGATCGCCATCAGGCCGGCTCCGGCACTCACCATGAAGGTGAGCGAGATCAGATGGAACTGGGGCGTCCGGATCATCTCGCGGGTGGTGAAATCCTCACTCCCGACCCCGACGGCCACCGGTGGAGTGAACCCCTCGGGCTGCCAACCCTTGGGCGGCATCTTCATCGTGAGGCTGCCGATTGTGATGATGACGGCGAACGCGACGCCGTAGCTGAGGAAGGTGCCATCGAGCCCGATCCGTTCGATCAGGTCACCCCAGGCACCCGCAACCTTGATCCAGCCCATCGCGCCGAACCCGAAGCCCGCCACCGCCACCCCGGTGATCATGCCTTTGTGGTCGGGGAACCAACGCATGCCCACCGCGATCGGCACCACATAGGCAAGGCCGATACCACTACCACCGATAAGCCCGACTCCGAGCAGTACCGCGATGAAGCTCGTGCCACCCGCCACGCTGGCGAGGGCATACCCGGCGCACAGAACCAGGCCACCCGACAGGGCCAATCGTTGGGGGCCCCAGGTAGGGAGCTTGCGGCCCGCATAGACCATGACCAGCGCGAAGCTGGCCAGTCCCACCGAAAATACGATCTGGGTCTCGACCTTCGACCATCCGGCATCTCGCAGGTCGGGGGTGAAAACCGACCAGGCGTAGATGGCGCCCAAGGACATTTGGATCAGGATCGCTCCCGCCGCAACTTTCCATCGACCAGTGCTGTCGTTCATACCCTCAACGATGCCGCCGACGGGAGCGATCAAACAGGGTCGAACGTCGCTGATTTTCCTGGACGGGCAGCGAACTCATGGGTTATCTACAATGGGAATCGAATTCTCCGGGGGGTGATCGTGAAGCGACGTGCATCGATCACGGGTTGGGGTAAATGCGTCCCGCCCGTCAAGCTGACCAATGACGATCTCGAACAACTCGTCGACACCACCGACGAGTGGATCGTGGCCCGAACCGGCATCAGCGAGCGGGGGATCTCCCACGTGGAGGTCACGGATCTGGCCGAAGTAGCCGCGCACAGAGCACTGGCCGCGGCCGGGCTTGAGCCGACCGACATCGATCTGCTCGTGGTGGCCACCGTGACCCCGGAGATCACCTGCCCGAGCCAAGCCTGCTACCTCCAGGAGCGGTTGGGGGCGGTGAACGCGGCTGCGTTCGATCTCAATGCGGCGTGCAGCGGGTGGGTGTACGGGAGTGCCACGGTGGCCTCGATGATCGAGGCCGGTATCGCCGATCGAGTGCTGTTGATCGGTGCGGAGAAGCTCCACTTCGTGATGGACTACTACGACCGCGAACAGTGCATCTTGTTCGGCGATGGTGCCGGGGCCGGCGTGTACGAGGCTTCCACAGCCGGCGATGGGGTTCTGGCCAGCGACATCGGTGCCGATGGCGTGGCCGGTAGGACCATGGTGATCCCCACCCTGGGCACCGCCGGTGAGCTGTCTCAACGAAGAGAGCCGAGTGACGCCCGCCTCCACTTCGAAGGCCAGGCGGTATTCAAATTGGCCGTACGCGGCATGGAGGGTTCGGTGCGCCGCGCTCTCGACCGGGCCGGACTCGGTGTCGACGATGTCGACCTGGTGGTGCCTCACCAGGCAAATCTGCGGATCATCAACTCCGTGACGCGTCGGCTGGGTGTTCCACCCGAGAAGGTGATGCTCAACATCGCCACCCACGGCAACACCTCAGCGGCATCGATTCCCATGGCCCTGGCCGACGCGGTCGATCAGGGGAGGATCGAGCCGAACTCGATCGTTGTGCAAACGGCTTTCGGAGGCGGGCTCACGTGGGGAACCACGGTGATGCGTTGGGGCGACCGGGTGGAGGCGATCGCCAAGTCCGACGTCGAGCTGCCGCCCTGCGACAAGTCGGTGTTCGAGTTGCTGGCCGACAATCGTGCCTTCTTCGCCCCCCTACACCAGGAACAGGCAGAGAACTGACATCAGGCTGGGTCCAACGGCCCATCGCCGCCATGACCCATGACGGGTCCTCGTCAAGTCCCGGGACAAGAGTCCCGTAGCACTCTCCATGACCATTCGAGTGTTTCTCCTCGACGACCACGAACTCGTGAGAGAGGGCCTGCGGGCCGTTCTCCAACGCGAGGACGACATTGAGATCTGTGGCGAGGCCGGTACGGCCACCGAAGGTTTGCGGCGGATCGAAGCGACCAGGCCGGACGTGGCTCTGGTCGACCTGATGCTTCCCGACGGAGATGGCCTCGATGTTTGCCGTGGGGTGAAGGAGCGCGTCCCGGCGGTCGCCTGCCTGATCTTGACGTCGTATTCGAACGACGACGTGCTCCTGTCGGCGATTCGTGCCGACGCCTCGGGGTTCCTGCTCAAGCGAACGGCCGGGCCCGAACTCGTTCGCTCGATCCGCATCGTGGCCGACGGAGGATCACTGATCGATCCGACCCTCACGGGTCGCCTGCTCGAACGGCTCAGGACCGGGAAGATCGACGACGAGGATGCCTCCCTCCTGAAGGAACTCAGCCCCCAGGAGACCCGACTGCTCGACCATCTCTCCGAAGGTCTGACCAACCGCCAGATCGCGGAGCGTATGAACCTCGCCGAGAAGACGGTGAAGAACTATGTCTCCAACCTCCTGCGCAAGCTCAACATGAGTAGCCGCACCGAGGCCGCGGTCTTCGTGACCAACCTGCGGGCCGAGCGTGAACGGCGAGGTCAGCTCATCGACGATGCCGCCCTGATGAGCTGAATTCGTTTCGGGCCGCCTAGATCGGGCGGTGGCGGCGCTCGGCGCTCTCGGTGAGAGTGTCTTCCTCGACTTCGTGGTGTTGACGAAAACCGGAGATGAATGCTTGCGCGGTGGCGGCGAAGGGAAGTGCCAGCAGGGCACCCACGACCCCCAGCAGTGCGGCTCCGGCGAGAACCGACCCGAACGCCACTGCCACATGGATCTCCATGGTCTGGGCGGTTACGCGAGGAGCGAAGACATAGTTCTCGACCTGCTGGTAGACGAAGACCATCACCAATACGGCCAAGCCCTTCTTGGGCTCGTCGAGCAGGGCCACCAGCAAGGGGAGTGCGCCGGCGAGATAGGTGCCGACCACCGGGATGAACTGCGACATCACCCCCAGCCAGATGGCCAGGGGCACGGGGAAGGGCACATCGATGATCGCGAATGCCACCCAGTGGGCGATAGCCGAGAATACGGCGAGAATCCCTCTCGAGTAGATGTAGCTGCCCGTCTTCTCGATGGCGAGATCCCATACCGAGAGCACCACCCGCTGGCGTTCGGGTTCGAGGAAGGAGCAAACCGTGCGCCTCAACTTCGGGCCCTCGGCCACCAGATAGAACACGAACAGCAGCACGGTGAACGCCTGAAACACGACATTGACGATCGTGGTGCCGAGATTGACGACGTCGTCGGCGAATCGGCTGGCAAGGTCGGAGACCCCGCCACCATCGACGAACTCGTCGCTCAGGCGTTGGAGATCGATGTCTTCATCCACATTGTCCTGGAGCCAGCCCTCCATATCTTCCACATATTCGGGGGCCTCGTCGATGAAGCTGTCGAGCTGGGTCGCCAGGGCGGTGCCGATCGCGGCGGAGAAGGCGACGAGGCCGATCAGGATCCCGAGATACACGAGCCACACACCGACTCCGCGACGTACTCCCCAACCCTCGAGTCGGTTCACCGCCGGTTCGATGGCGAAAGACAGAAACAGCGAGATCAACACGACGATGAGCAGTGATCTCAGCTCTCGGACCGCCCCCGTGCCCAGATAGACCACAACCCAACCGACCCAGAACAACACGATCGACTTGATCACCCACGGCGGCACACGAGTCCCACCCGGAATGGTCATCTGGCCGGAGTCGTCGGCGCCTGCTGTGGGCTCTCCGGCGGGAGGGTTGGAGTCGTCGTCCGCCATCGGGCGGAACATACAACCAGGGGGCCAATCAACCGGGGATACCGGTTGGTTCCCCCTTGTTCACTGGTTAGGCTTGCACCTTCGTGTACTCGGCTCGCCGGGTATCCGCAATCGACGTCCGTGAAGGCCTCAGGGAACCACACGGCAAAACCGAACCTACGCTCCGCCAGGCCTGCCTGTGCGGAGCGTTCGCGTGAGTTTCGGCTCATGCCACGGCAAACACAGGAAACAACCATGGCCACCAAGGCGATAGTCGGCGAGAAGGTCGGCATGACGCAGGTCTGGGACGAGGAGAACCGCATCGTCCCAGTCACTGTTCTGCGCGTGTCACCATGTCGAGTCGTTCAGGTCAAGACACCTGAGAGCGACGGTTACAGCGCCATCCAGGTCACGCTCGGCGTGAGGGATGCGACAAAGCTCACCCGGCCCGAGGCCGGGCACTTCGACAAGGCCGGGGTCGACGCCGGGCGCAAGCTCGTCGAGCTTCGCCTCGACGACGTGAGCGAATTCACGGTTGGTCAGGAGATCGGGGCCGATGTTCTCGAACAGGGCCAACTGGTCGACGTCACCGCCGTGTCGAAGGGCAAGGGCTTCAGCGGCGTGATGAAGCGCCACGGTTTCGGCGGTGCACCCGCCAGCCACGGTGCTCACAAGAACCACCGCAAGCCGGGAGCGGTGGGCCAGTGCGCCACGCCGAGCCGGGTGTTCAGGGGCAAGAAGATGCCGGGCCGCTACGGCGGCACCAAGGTCACCACCCTGAACCTCGAAGTCGTCAAGGCCGACCCCGAGGCCGAAGTTCTCCTGATCAAGGGCGCCGTCCCCGGTCCTCGTGGCTCGACGGTCGTCATCCGCGACGCAGTGAAGGGGAGCTGATCATGGCCACCAAAACCACCGTCAAGATCAAGACCCAGGCCGGCAAGGACGCCGGCAGCGCCGATCTCGACACTCAGATCTTCGGGATCGAGCCCAACATGTCGGTGATGCACCAGGTGGTCACCGCCCAGCTCGCCGCCAAGCGAGCCGGCACCCACTCCACCCTCACCCGCCGAGAGGTCCGCGGCGGTGGAGCCAAGCCGTGGCGCCAAAAGGGCACCGGCCGCGCCCGTGCCGGCACCACCCGTGCGCCTCAGTGGCGCGGTGGCGGAGTCGCCCATGGCCCCAAGCCTCGCGACTACAGCCAGCGCACCCCCAAGAAGATGATCAAGATCGCCCTCAACTCCGCCCTGTCCGACCGAGCCAGCGAAGGCGCGGTCATCGTGGTCGACCAGTGGTCGTTCGACACGCCGAAGACCAAGGACGGTCTGGCTGCGCTCGCTGCCGTCGGTGCTGAGGGCAAGGTGCTGGTGGTTCTCGGCGACGAAGACCTCAACGCCTGGAAGAGCTTCCGCAATCTCACCGACGTGCATTGCCTGCATGTCGGCGAACTCAACACCTACGACGTGCTCGACAGTGATGTCGTGGTGTTCACCGAGCAGACCCTTCCCGGAGGTGAGTCGTGAAGGACCATCGTGATGTCCTGATCCGGCCAGTCGTGTCGGAGAAGTCCTACGGGCTCCTCGAGCACAACGTCTATACGTTCGTCGTCGCCCCCGGCGCTTCGAAGCCTGAGATCCGAGACGCAGTCGAGAACCTCTTCGACGTGTCGGTGCTCAAGGTCAACACGCTCAACCGCAAGGGCAAGCGCAAGCGCAACCGCCGCACCGGCGGATGGGGCACCAAGAGCGGCCAGAAGCGTGCCCTCGTCACCCTCGCCGAGGGCGACGCAATCGATCTGTTCGAGGCCTGATCATGGCAATTCGCAAACGCAAGCCCACCAGCCCGGGTCGCCGGTTCCAGACCTCGGCCGATTTCGCCGAGATCACCACGTCGACCCCGGAAAAGAGCCTGCTGGCTCCCAAGACCAAGACCGGTGGTCGCAACAACTACGGCCGCAAGACCTCCCGCCATCGCGGCGGCGGTCACAAGCAGCAGTACCGCGTCATCGATTTCCATCGCACCAAAGATGGCGTGCCGGCCACAGTTGCGTCTATCGAGTACGACCCCAACCGCACCTGCAATCTCGCCCTGCTCCACTCCCACGACGGCGAGAAGCGATACATCCTCGCTCCCCGCACACTCGAGGTGGGCGACAAGCTCGAGTCCGGACAGCACGCCGAGATCCGTCCCGGCAACGCTCTGCAGCTCCGATACATCCCCGTCGGTACCGTCATCCACAATGTGGAACTCAAGGCCGGGGCGGGCGCCAAGATGGGCCGCTCAGCCGGTACTTCCATCCAGCTGGTGGCCAAGGAGGGCGACTTCGCCACCCTGCGCCTTCCCAGCTCCGAGCGACGCCGGGTGCCGATCGACTGCCGCGCCACAATCGGCGAAGTCGGCAATGCCCAACACGAACTGATCAAGATCGGCAAGGCCGGCCGCAACCGCTGGAAGGGCGTCAAGCCCCAGTCCCGTGGTGTGGTCATGAACCCGGTCGATCACCCCCACGGCGGTGGTGAAGGCAAGACCTCGGGTGGACGCCACCCGGTGTCACCTTGGGGCAAGCCCGAGGGCCGCACCCGCCGTGCCAACCAAGAATCCGACAAGCTGATCGTGCGCCGTCGCCGGACGCGCGGTTCGCGGAGGTAATCGCAATGCCGCGCAGCCTGAAAAAGGGCCCATTCGTCGACGACCATCTCTTGAAGAAGGTCGACGCGCTCAACGAGACCGGAGAGAAAAAGGTCATCAAGACCTGGTCTCGCCGGTCCACGATCATCCCCGACATGATCGGCCACACCCTTGCCGTTCACGACGGCCGCAAACACGTCCCGGTGTACGTCACCGAGTCGATGATCGGGCACAAGCTCGGTGAGTTCGCGCCCACGCGTACCTTCCGGTTCCACGCAGGTCAAGAACGCGGAGCTCGTCGCTGATGTCGGGCCCCAAGACCAACGAGCGTCCCGGCACCCGCGCCCGGGTGAGCTACGTCCGCACCTCCGCCTACAAGGCTCGAGAGATTCTCGACCTCATAAGGGGCAAGTCCTACGGCGAAGCCGCCGAGATCCTTGCCTTCAGCGAGCGTGGCATCTCCCACGAAATCGCCAAGGTGCTCGATTCGGCTGTCGCCAACGCCGAGCACAACGACGATCAGATCGCCGAAGAACTCTTCGTGTCGGCGTGCTACGCCGATGAGGGTCCCACGCTCAAGCGTTGGCGCCCCCGTGCCCGCGGCCGGGCCACGCGCATTCGCAAGCGCACTTGCCACATAACCGTGATCGTCAGCCGCTACGACGACGCCATCCTCCAACGACTTCAGGAGCGCGAGGAAGCCACTGGCAGGGGTCAGAGCAACCAGGCCGCCGAGGCGCGTCGCCGCCGAGTGCAGCAGTCACGCGAACGCGACGAGGCCGCTGAAGCCGAAGAGCACGATCATGATCATGATCATGAAGAGCCTGAGCCGAGTGTGGAAGAGAAGGCCGCAGAGATCGTAGCCGCCACCGAATCCGCCCTCACCGAGACCGCCGGCTCCGACGACGAGTACGACGCCGAGACCGCCGACTCCGACGACGACGGTGCGGTCGACGCAGCCGACGAATCGCCGTTCGGGCCCCTCAGCCACGGCCCCCTCGAAGATCCCCAGGAAATGCCCGACGGCTACCCGATCAAGGGCAACGCCGACTCCATGAAGTACCACCAGCCCGATGGGCGTTGGTACGAAAACACTGTCGCCGAGGTGTGGTTCGCCACCACCGACGCTGCCGAGGCTGCCGGATTCACCGAGGCCGGAACCAAGACCGAGCCTGATGAGTCAGCCGACAGCGACGAAGGCGCAGGAGAATAGACATGGGACAGAAGATCAACCCCTACGGCTTCCGCCTCGGCATCACCACCGACTGGAAGAGTCGCTGGTTCGCCGACCGTGAGGAATACGCCGACAACGTCGTCGAGGATTGGAAGATCCGCGACTACCTGCTCAGCGAGCTTCCCCACGCCGCGATCAGCCGGGTGGAGGTGGAGCGCACCCGCGAACGCCTGCGCGTCGATGTCCACACCGCTCGCCCCGGGATCGTCATCGGTCGCCGCGGATCTGAGGCCGATCGCCTCCGTGCCGGCCTCACCGCCATCAGTGGCAACCCCAAGGTCCAGCTCAACATCCAGGAGATCAAGCAACCCGAGCTCGACGCTGCCCTGATCGCCCAAGGCATCGCCGACCAGCTCGCCGGCCGTGTGGCTTTCCGCCGGGCCATGAAGCGCGCCGTGCAGAACGCACAGAAGGCCGGTGCCCTCGGCATCCGGGTCCAGTGTTCGGGTCGCCTCGGTGGGTCCGAAATGGCCCGCACCGAGTGGTACCGCGAGGGACGCGTGCCCCTGCATACCCTTCGCGCCGACGTCGACTACGGCTTCCGTGAGGCCAAAACCACCTACGGCCGCATCGGCGTGAAGGTCTGGCTCTACAAGGGCGACATCCTGCCCTACAAGACCCAGACCGACGACAAGGCCACCCTCGAGGCGGCCATGGCCGCTGGCGAGACCTCCGGTCAGTCCAAGCCCCGCAAGATCGTTTCGAGCGCCGCAGCCCGCAAGCGGGTCGCCACCGTCGAGACCGATGCCGAGGCCGACAACGAGGTCGAAGAAGAGCCGGCACCGCTGATCAAGGAAGCCGATCCCGAGTTCGAGAAGCTCCTCGACGAGGAAGATGCCATCGAGGCATCCACCCGCGAGCACAGCGAGACCCCGCACTTCCGGGCGAACGACTGAGGTTGTTGTCATGTTGATGCCCAAGAAGGTCAAACATCGCAAGCACCACCGAGGTCGCACCAAGGGAATGTCCAAGGGACGTACCGAGGTCACCTACGGCGACTACGGCATCCAGGCTCTCGAGCCGGGCTGGATCACCGCCCGCCAGATCGAAGCGGCCCGTATCGCCATGACCCGCCACATCAAGCGCGGTGGCAAGGTGTGGATCAACGTCTTCCCCGACAAGCCGGTCACCAACAAGCCGGCCGAAACCCGTATGGGTTCGGGCAAGGGCAACCCCGAGATGTGGGTTGCCGTGGTTCGCCCCGGTCGTGTCCTTTTCGAGCTGTCCTACAGCGACGAAGTCATCGCTCGCGAGGCGATCGACCGTGCCATCCAGAAGCTGCCCATCAAGGCCCGCTTCGTGAGTCGTGAGGAGGGGTTCTGATGGCCAAGGCCAAAGCCCTCATCGACCTCGGCGATACCGACATCATCGAGAAACTCGCCGATGCGAAGGAAGAGCTCTTCAACCTGCGCTTCCAGCTCGCAACCGGTCAACTCGACAACCCGACCCGGGTTACCGAGGTCAAGAGAGAAATCGCCCGCATGCTCACCGAGCTCCGGGCCCGCGAGATCGCCGATGCCGACGCAGTTTCGGCCGCGGCGAGCGGAGAGGACAGCTGATGACCGAGGCAACAACACGCCCCAACGCGCGTAAGACCCGTGAGGGCGTCGTCGTGTCGAACAAGATGGACAAGACCGCAGTGGTCGAAGCCACCGATCGTGTTCGTCATCGCCGCTACGCCAAGACAGTGCAGCGCGCCAAGCGCCTCCACGTCCATGATGAAGAAAACACCCTCGGCGTGGGCGACCGCGTGCGGGTGCAGGAGACCCGGCCCCTGTCGAAGAACAAGCGCTGGCGCCTGGTGGAAGTCCTGGAGCGTGCGAAGTGATCCAGCAGGAATCCCGGCTTCGGGTCGCCGACAACTCGGGCGCCAAGGAGGTCTTGTGCATCAAGGTCCTCGGCGGGTCGAAGCGTCGCTATGCCTCCATCGGCGACATCTTCGTCGCCACGGTGAAGGACGCGATCCCCGGCGCTCAGGTCAAGAAGGGCGATGTCGTCAAGTGCGTCGTCGTTCGTGTGAAAAAAGAGAAACGTCGCCCGGACGGGAGCTACATCCGGTTCGACGAAAACGCGGCCGTACTGATCAACGATCAGAAGCAGCCGCGTGGCACCCGCATCTTCGGCCCGGTCGGCCGAGAGCTTCGCGAAAAGCAGTTCATGCGGATCGTGTCGTTGGCACCGGAGGTCCTGTGATGGCGAAGAACAAGATGAAGATCGTCAAGGGCGACCGCGTCGTCGTGCTGTCCGGCAAGGACCGTGGCGTCGAGGGTGTCGTCGAGCGCGCCATTCCCGAAAAGGGAACGGTCATCGTCGAGGGCATCAATGTGGCCAAGAAGCATCAGGCCCCCACCCGCCAGGACCAGCAGGGCGGCATCATCGACAAGGCGATGCCGCTGGATGTGTCGAACGTGGCAGTGGTGAGCCCCAAGGACGGCAAGGCCACCCGCGTCGGTTACAAGGTGCTCGAAGACGGCACCAAGGTTCGCATTTGCAAGCGCACGGGAGCTGAGCTCTGATGACCACCACAACTTTCAGTCCTCGCCTCCGCACCAGATACAACGACGAGATCCGCGACGCCCTCAAGGCCGAGCTCGAACTCCCCAACGTCATGCTGGTGCCCAAGCTCGAGAAGATCGTCCTCAACATGGGCGTCGGTGAAGCCGTCGCCCAGGCCAAGCTCCTCGAAGGAGCTCAGGCCGACATGGAGACCATCGCCGGCCAAAAGCCGGTCATCACCCGGGCCAAGAAATCACTCGCCAGCTTCAAGCTGCGTGAGGGCCAGGCCATCGGCTGCAAGGTCACCCTCCGAGGCGACCGCATGTACGAATTCCTCGATCGCCTCATTTCCTTGGCGATTCCGCGAATCCGCGACTTCCGAGGACTCTCGCCGGCGTCGTTCGACGGCAACGGCAATTACACGTTCGGTGTCACCGAACAGCTCATGTTCCCCGAAATCGACTACGACAACGTAGACACCACTCGGGGAATGGACATCACGATCGTCACCACGGCGGCCACCAACGACCACGGGCGTGCATTGCTCGCGGCGTTCGGGTTCCCGTTCCGACGCGAGGGGCAGTGACCCATGGCCAAAAAGGCACTAAGAGAGAAGCAGCAGCGCACACCGAAGTTCAAGGTGCGCGCCTACACGAGGTGTCGCCGATGCGGTCGTCCGCATTCGGTGTACCGCAAGTTCGGCCTGTGTCGAATTTGTCTGCGAAAGATGGCCCACGCCGGCGAATTGCCGGGCGTGAAGAAGGCGAGCTGGTGAGAGGAGCACGACGATGACGATGACTGATCCGATTTCCGACATGCTCACGCGTATTCGCAACGCCAACGTTGCGATGCACGATGAGGTAGCCATGCCTTCTTCGAGCCAGAAGATGGCTTTGGCCGACGTTCTCAAGAGCGAGGGTTACATCAACTCGTTCGCCGAGACCAACAATGGCGACAAGCCTGGCAAGACGCTCACGATAGAGATGAAGTACTCGCCCGAAAGGGCCCGTGTCATCTCCGGTCTCAAGCGCGTGTCCAAGCCCGGTCTGCGTATCTACCGTCAGCGCAACGAGATCCCCCGTGTTCAGGGTGGCCTCGGTGTGGCGGTGGTCTCGACCAACAAGGGCCTGATGTCCGACCGTGAAGCGAGGAAGAACCGCATGGGCGGCGAGATCCTCTGCTTCGTGTGGTGAGGAGGCATTCATGAGCCGTGTAGGCAGTGCTCCCATTACCGTTCCGAGCGGGGTCGAGGTGTCGATAGATGGCGCCAAGGTCACCGTCAAGGGGTCTAGAGGCACCCTGGAGCGCGAGCTCCCCGGTGGCATCACCGCGCGCACCGACGATGACTCCCTTATCGTGGAGCGCCCCGACGACACCAGCCAGTCGAAGTCGTACCACGGCCTCTCACGTTCACTGATCCAAAACATGGTGGTCGGTGTTACCGAGGGGTTCGTGAAGGAGCTCCAGATCCAGGGGGTCGGCTACCGCGCCATCGCCAAGGGCACCAACAAGCTCGAACTGGCGCTTGGCTACAGCCATCCCGTCAACATCGAAGCCCCCGACGGCATCGAATTCGACGTGCCGGCCCAGACCCAGATCTTCGTCAAGGGCATCGACAAGCAGCTGGTCGGCCAAGTGGCGGCCGACATTCGAAAGTGGCGCAAGCCCGAGCCCTACAAGGGCAAGGGGATTCGCTACGCCGGCGAGCGTGTGATCCGTAAAGCTGGAAAGGCGGCCAAGTAATGGCTGTTTCCGCAAAGAAGCGTCGCGAAGACCGCATCCGGCGTCACCGCCGGGTCCGCAAGAACATGCGCGGCACCCCCGAGCGTCCTCGCTTGGCGGTCTTCCGTTCCAACAAGCACATTTCTGCTCAGGTGATCAACGATCTCGACGGGGTGACCCTCGTTGCCGCGTCGACCACCGAAGGCGCTCTGCGCGCCGACAACAACGGCAATATCGACGCAGCGTCGAAGGCCGGCACACTTCTGGCCGAACGGGCCAAGGCCGCCGGCATTGAAGCAGTGGTGTTCGATCGTGGTGGGTTCCGCTACCACGGCCGGGTCGCGGCGCTCGCCGATGCGGCCCGTGAGGGAGGACTGAAGTTCTGATGGCATACCAACGCAACGAACGCGAACCGAATCCACGTGATGGTGGCGAAGGCCTCCGCGAGTCCCGCGTCATCAACATCAACCGTGTGGCGAAGGTCGTCAAGGGCGGCCGTCGTTTCTCGTTCACCGCTCTCGTGGTGATCGGCGACGGTGCCGGCAAGGTCGGTCTCGGCTACGGCAAGGCCAAAGAAGTGCCCCTCGCCATCCAGAAGGGCACCGAAGAGGCTCGCCGCAACCTGTTCTCGGTCGCGATGGCCGGTTCGACCATCGTGCACGAGACCATCGGCCAGGAAGGCGCCGGCCGTGTCATGCTCAAGCCGGCCGCTCCCGGTACCGGCGTGATCGCCGGTGGCGCCGCCCGCGCCATCCTCGAAGTGGCGGGCATCCACGACGTGCTGTGCAAGTCGCTGGGGTCCGCCAACCACATCAACGTCGCCCGTGCGACGATCGACGGCCTGCGAGGGCTGCGGCGTCCCGACGAGGTCGCCCGACTCCGGGGCCTCGATCCCGAGGAGTTCCTCCCGGCCGGCCTCTGGCAGGCCTACAAGGAGAGCGAGCGCGGCCCCGACACGCCCGCGCCGAGTGAGGTGCCGTGATGGCCACCATCAAGGTGACGCAGATCCGCTCCGCCATCGGCATCAAGCCGAAGCAGCGCGGCACGTTGCGGGCCCTCGGGCTTCGCGGAATCGGCCGCACCA
>JAJCXY010000049.1 GCA_029263215.1 Acidimicrobiales bacterium | reverse complement strand
CGTAGAGCCGCTCTGCTTCGTCTAGAACCGGCAGAAGGCGGTCGGGGACGGTGCCGGAGTTGGGCCGGGGCGGGGCGAATCCGGTCGACTTGTGGACGTTGTGGTACCACTCGTGGGCCCACGCCCCGTCCTCGGGCTTGGGGCCGGCCGGCCATGAGAGCATGGCAGGGTCGAAATCGAGCTCGAGGTGCTCGCAAACCGAGGCCAGCACGGTCGCTGGGTCGGCGAGCAATACCTGAGAGTCGATCACGATCGGCGAGCCTCCTTCGGAGAGGATCGCCTCGAGCAACTCGACCTGCTCGGTGAGGCCGGTGTCGGCCAGCCCACAGTCGGGGAGCTGCACCGAGAGCGACGCCAACATGTCGGCGGGCGCACGGGTGAGGAGGATGTTGCGGGTCTCGGCGAGAAAGCCGCGGGGCACCCTGACCAGATGGTGGGCCATCTGCTTCATGAAGAAGACCGGGGTGGGGCAGGGCCCGAGGATGACCTCTTGGATCACGGTGGTCGGGTCGGTCGACTGGCTGGCCACGACTGCGTCGAAGCTCGGGTGTCGGCGGCCGGTGAGCGACAAGTAGTGGGCGTAGAGAGGCTCGTCGTAGACGGTGGTGTCGGCTCGCTGGCGAAACGAATACATCAGCGCGGTGGAGATATTGCGGGGCCCGGACCAGCACTGGATGCGGGTGACGGCGTCGTTTCCTGTCATCACGAAACCGCGGCGGCCACGGCAGTGTCGTAGAGCTCGCGCAGGCGGATGGTCATCGGCCCTTGGGCACCGCTGCCGATGGTGCGCCCGTCGATGGTGTGGACGGGGGTGAGGCCACCGAAGGTGCCGGTTACGAACGCCTCGTCGGCGGAGTACACATCGGTGAGCGAGAACGCCGTCTGGCGGGTGGGAATTCCGGCCCCGTTGGCCACCTCCACCACCAGAGCCGAGGTGATTCCGTTGAGGTTGTACTGGCCGGTGGATGTCCACACTTCGCCACCCCTGACGATGAAGAAGTTGGTGGCGTTGCAGGTGGCGACCGCTCCGGTCGGGTCGAGCATGAGGGCTTCGTCGGCGCCGGCGTTGGTGGCCTGGATGAGGGCGATCACCTCATGCAGCTTGGAGTGGCAGTTGAGCTTCTGGTCGAGGGTGTCGGGCGGCGGGCGGCGCACCGTGGCGGTGAAAAGGGAGATGCCCCGGTCGCGAACCTCGGGATCGGCAGCCTTGTGCTCGGCGATGATGACGATGTTGGGTCCGCCGATGTTGTTGGACGGGTGCTGCGACGGCGTCTTCTTGTCGCCCCGGGTGATCATCAGGCGAACGTGCACGCTGTCTTCCATCGCGTTGCGGTCGACGGTGGCCTGCAAGGCCGCGGCCACGCTCTCCCGGTCGAGTCCGATGTCGAGATCGATGGCGGCGGCGCCGGCGAAGAGTCGATCGAGGTGGCGATCGAGGTGAGCGAAGCGGCCGTGGTGGAGCCGCATGCCCTCCCAGATCCCGTCACCGACGAGGAAGCCGCTGTCGAAAACGGAGATCTTGGCTTCGTGGCGGGGGAAGAACTCCCCGTTGATGTAGATCTCGACCGACTCGTTTCTTTCGTCGGCGAGAGCCTGGTGGGTGCTGCGGGTCATGACCGCGAACCTATCCCTAGACTCCTGTCATGCTCGATCCTGTCATCACCAGCGAGGGTGTCGCGGTGGCGCATCTCTTCTGCGTTCGCACCCCCGAAACCGACGACGAGGCCGTGATCGCGGCCGTGAAGACTGCCGAGTCGGCTGCGGTGCAGGTGGTGACGGTGGCCGTTCTCGGCCACAAGGCCGACCTGTGTTTCATGGCGCTGGCTGCCGACTCCTGGCTGCTGCGTGACCTTCAGACAGGTCTGATGAACGCCGGACTCGCCCTCGTCGACAGCTTCGTGTCGATCACCGAGGTGTCGGAATACGCCGCCGGGTTGCCTGAGGAGATGCGCAACATGCGGCTCTATCCCGAGCTGCCCCCCGACGGCAAATACGCCTGGTGCTTCTACCCGATGACCAAGCGCCGTGAGGCCGATGCCAACTGGTATCGGCTCGACTTCGACCATCGCAAGGAGCTGATGATGGAGCACGGCACCTCGGGTCGCCAGTTCGCGGGCCGGATCGTGCAGCTCATCACCGCGTCTACCGGGCTCGACGACTGGGAGTGGGGCGTCACCTTGTTCGGCGTGAAGCTCGACGACCTCAAGGACACCGTCTATACCATGCGCTACGACACCGCCTCGGCTGTCTACGCCGAGTTCGGTCCGTTCTATACGGGCATGGCCGGGCCGGTAGAGGAGATCGTCGGCCGCACCGGCTGAGGGCGAGCTCGTCACCGGGGGGTGACGTTGCCGAAGCGGTGGAGCGTCTGGCTGATCGCCTGCTCGCGGAGATAGAGACGTAGCTCGAGGCGCCCGCTGGCGGTGACGGGTTCCTCCACCAGGTGAACGTCGTGCTGGAGTGCCGCGGCCCGTAGCGACTTGGGCACTGACCCGACCATCCGGACCCGCCCCCACCGCATCTCCGCCAGCCCCGCCTCGAAGACCTCGTCGGGTTCTTCGCCGGCATCGGAGAGGCTCACCGTCGGGTTCACCAGATGAGCCGCGGCCAAGGCCCGCTCGACCTCTGAGGGGTCGGCGTCCGCTCCGGCTCGTATCGTCACCGTGGGGTGGGGGAGATAGCGCAGTTCGTTGCGTTCGCAGAACAGGGCGGTGGGGTCGTGCCCCACCCCGTAGTGGGTTTGTCGCCACTGGTGGTCGGATTCCGGCGCTGTGCTGAGCGACGCATCGGCGATCCAGCGGCCGAGCTGCAGCAGGTAGTCGGAGCCTCCGGCCTTGGCGCCCAACCCCACCGATGAACCCTTCCAGCCGCCGAAGGGCTGGCGTTGCACGATCGCTCCGGTAATACCCCGGTTGACGTAGGCGTTGCCCACCTCGACTCGATCTAGCCACTGGTCGATCTCGTCCTCGTCGAGGGAGTGGAGACCGCCCGTCAGCCCGAACGAAGAGTCGTTCTGGATACGGATCGCGTGGTCGAGGTCGTCGGCGCGCATGAGGCCGAGTACCGGCCCGAAACACTCGGTCTGATGGAACCAGCCGGCCTCGGAGACTCCTTCGCGCACCCCGGGCGACCACAGGCCGGACGCGAGGTCGATCGGTCGGGGTTCGACCAACCAGGATTCGCCCGCATCGAGCTTGGTGAGAGCGCGGGCCAGTTTGCCGTCGGGCGTTGAGATCGTGGGGCCGTAGTTGGAAGCGGCGTCGGTGGGTGGGCCCGCCCGCAGGCTCCGCACGGCATCGACGAGTTGGCGGCGAAAGCGAGGGTCGTCGCCAACCCCACCCACCAGGATGGCGAGGCTGGCGGCTGAGCACTTCTGGCCGGCATGGCCGAAGGCCGACTGCACGAGGTCGTCCACCGCATGGTCGATGTCGGCGTGGGGTGTGATCACGAGGGCGTTCTTGCCGCTCGTCTCCGCCAACAGGGTCATGTCTGGCCGCCATGAACGGAACAGGCGGGCCGTCTCGATCGAACCGGTGAGGATCACCGCGTCGGCGCCGGTGACCAGGGTTCGGCCGATATCGCCGTCGCTGGTGCGAACGATTTGCAGCACGTCGGTGGGAACCCCGGCGGCATGGGCCGCTTCCACGATGATCTCGGCGCAGCGAGGGGTATTGCGCGACGGCTTGAGGATCACCGCGTTGCCCGCGGCCAACGCCGCCATGGTGCCGCCGGTGGGAATGGCCACCGGGAAGTTCCAGGGCGGGATCACCGCCACCGCGCCATGGGGCTCGAAGGTGGCGCCGTCGACCGAGTCGAGCTCTGTTCCCCGGTCGGCGTACCAGCGGGCGAAGTCGATCGCCTCGCTGATCTCGGGATCGGCCTGGGCGAATGTCTTGAGTGCCTCATGGGCCATGGTGGAGAGCAACTCGCCTCTACGGCTGTCGATCTCGTCGGCCGCAGCCCACAGGATCCGACGTCGTTCGGCCGACCCGAGCCGGCCCCACGAAACCTGAGCATCTTTCGCCCGAGCGAGGCAGGCGTCGATGCCCTCGGCGGTGCTGATGATTGGTGCTCGAACCGGCCTCGGCTCGATCGTGCGGGCCTTTTCCAGCCATTGCTGGGTTTCGGGCCGCGCCGGATCGGTGTCGGGCTGGTTGAAGAATCCGGTGTCGAGACTCACCCGACGGCCGCGGCGGTGGGGACTCGCGGAGACGGTGTGCCGATCGGCGACGGCCCGGCGGAACAGATCGGCCTGTTCGGCGAACTCGGGTGCCGATGGCTCGAGGGCGAAGAGGTGGCGGAGGAAGTTGTCGCCCGACGCGTTTTCATCGAGGCGGCGGATGAGATAGCCGATCGCGACATCGAAATCGGCGGGCGCCACGATGGGGGTGTAGAGCAGCAGATCGTCGGTGGTGTCTTGTACGGCTCGGGCGTGAGCCGACGCCATGCCCTGAAGCATCTCGAAGTCGACTCCGTCGATCACTCCCCGGCTATCGGCGAGGAGCTTGGCCCAGGCCACATCGAAGAGATTGTGGCTGGCCACCCCGATCCGCACCGCCGCGGCGTGGGTGGGGGTGAATGCCCAATCGATGCAGCGCTTGTAGTTGGCGTCTACTTCGGCCTTGCTGGCGTATGGTGCCTGCTCCCAACCGTGCATGGCGGCGTCGACGCGCTCCATGGCGAGGTTGGCTCCTTTTACGAGGCGGACCTTGATGACGCTGCTGTGGCGCTCGTGGCGGATGACAGCCCAGTTGGTGAGTCGTTGCAGGGCCTCGAAAGAGTCGGGCAGGTAGGCCTGGAGCACAATCCCTGCGTCGACGGTGGCGAGGTCGGGTTCGTCGAGCACCTCCATGAAGGCCTGAAGGGTGAGATGAAGATCCTTGTACTCCTCCATGTCGACGTTCACGAAGGTTGGTGGTGTGGTGACGGATGCCTCGGTGCAGAGGATTCTGAGTCGTTGCTTCACCCGGCGAAGGGAGTCGTCGAACGACCACAAGTCGATCTGGCTGGCGATCGAAGAGGCCTTCACCGACACATAGGTGACCGCCGGGTCTGCAATAAGCGCGAGTGTTCGATCGAAGCGACGACCGGCTTCGGCCTCTCCGAGCACCGCTTCGCCAAGGATGTTGATGTTGAGAGCGACGCCTTCGTTGCGCTTGCGGCTCATGTGCCGCTTCAGCGTTGCCGGATCGGCATCGACCAGGAGATGCCCCACGAGCTGGCGAAGTCGGCGTCGGGCGATCGGCATCACCAGCCCGGGTGCGAGTGGAGCGAGGCGAGCACCGAGCCGAAGAAGGGTGCGGTCGACGGGACCCACGAAACCAGGCAGGTCGGAGTGGCGCACCACGGCCGCGAGTTCGCCCGCCGCGAGCCGGTTGTCGGAATGTCGGGCGACGCGATCAACGTATTGCATGGCGAATTCCACCCCGGCCGGCTCATCGATCAGGGCGTGGAGTCGAGCGACCGCGGTTCGCTCGGAGCGGGTCTCGTGCTCCCGGGCGAGTTCGAGCCACTGGGCCACGAGATCGACGGCATCATCGACAAGGGTCTCGGGGGAAACGGTTGTCATGGTCCCAGTTTCAGATATCGCGGCCTGTTCGTCTTGTACGATCGCGACACGAATGACGGAGTCAGAGAGCAAACTCGCGGCCTCGGATGCCGAATGGCAGCTGATCGGCCTTCTCGACGACCTGGTCAATGTCATGTTTTGCGCCAAGGATCTCGGTGGTCGCTACACCGCGGTGAATGCGGCGTTCGTGCGGAGATCAGGACGGCGGTCCAAGCGAGATGTGCTGGGACAGAAGGCAACCGACCTCTTTCCCGAACCCCTGGCCGACCGCTACGAAGAGCAGGATCGCCTCGTCATGGGCGATGACGAGATCCTGCGCGACGAACTCGAGTTGATCCGTCGGCCCGACGGCACTATCGGTTGGTATCTCACGACCAAGCGCCCGATCCACGACGGGCAGGCCCGGGTGGTGGGTCTGGTGTCGGTGAGTCGCGATCTCATAACCCCCGACGAGCAGGGGATTGCCATGGAGTCTCTCGACTCGATCGTCGGTGAGGTTCGGTCGAGCGTAGCCGAGCCACCCACATCTGAGGAACTGGCGCGATTGGCGGATTGCTCGGTCGCCCAACTCGACCGTCGTATGAAGAAAGTATTCGGGCTGACCACCTCCCAGTACGTGCTGCGGGCGAAGGTGGATCACGCGGCCGGACTCCTGCGTCGGACCTCGGAGTCGGTGGCTACTGTCGCTGCCGCGAGCGGTTTCTATGATCAGGCGGCGTTCACCAAGCAGTTCGTTCGGCTGATCGGTGAGACCCCCACCCAGTTCCGAGCTCACCCCACCTGACCACTCTGGGTGGCCACCAAGCGGTCCGCTGTCTTGCGATCCTGCGAGTGGCTTCTATACTCGCTTCGGACAAGTCCGGCTCAGCGGTGCCGTCGTTTACCGCGCACAATCCCTATGGAGGGGACACACCCATGAAGTTTTCCCGCAAGCTCTTGACGCTGCTTGCCATCCTGCTTTCGTTCACGCTCATTGCCGCCGCTTGTGGCGACGACGACGACACGGATGCCGGCAGTGGCGACGACGCTGGTGACGACGGTGGCGACGCCGATCATCTCGGCGACGGCTCGCTTGGCACCATCACGGTTGAGGCCGGCGCTGAAGTCCAGATCCGGTCGCTCAACGCGATCACCGGTGATGTGGCCTTCCTCGGTATCCCCAACCAGCGCGGTGTCGAAGCCGCAGTGGCCGACTACGGCCAGATCCATGGTTTCGATGTCACCAGCGGCCAGGGTCTCGACGACCTGTGTTCGGCTGATGGTGGTCAGGCCGCGGCCCAGACCATCGTGGCCGACGAGCAGATCGCCGGTGTGATCGGCACCTCGTGTTCGGG
>JAJCXY010000048.1 GCA_029263215.1 Acidimicrobiales bacterium | reverse complement strand
GCTCGCCGGCTCGGCGCGAAGTCGATGAGTCTCCACGTGTTGGGAAACAACCAACGGGCTCGCGCCATCTACCGGAGGCTCGGCTACGACGAGGAGATGATCCGCGCGGTGCGCTTCCTCGACTGAGTGGTTCACGCGCCGACGGTGAGTGTGCCTTCCATGCCGGCATCGAAGTGGCCGTCGAGGGCGCAGATCACCTGATAGGTGCCGGCCGGGAGGTTGATCGTTATCGAATCGGAGGTGTCAGGATCGATCTTCTCGATCTCCAGTTCGACGATGTCCTCGATGAATTCGTCTTCCGAAGAGATCTCGGTGCCGAGTGTGAGCACCGCCCATTCGTGCTCGTTGAGCCCCTCATTTTCGAGAGTCACGGTGACATCGGTGTCGGCCGCAACCTGCCATTCCGATGGCTTGAAATTGAAGTCGCCGGCTTCGACCGTTATTTCGGTGGCATCGGCGCCACCGGCGTTGCCGTCGTCGTCGCCACAGCCACCGACGAACAGGACTGCAAGTCCGGCCGCGACGATGAATTGCCCGCTTCTCAAAACCCTCATGATCATTCCTTCGCTGTTGTATTGGTTTCCAGGTCTTCTATTGAACACCGCTCATCCACGGGTTCGTCAAGTGCGTTCATGACCCGTCGAACTCCCGCCAGCAAGAAACCGACGAACGGTCCGAGGGCGAGCGTGGGCACGACGGTGGCTTTCCAGTCGAAATCCCTCAGCCCCACATCGAGGTTGATGGCACCGGAGGGGTGGAGGGAACACAACACGCTCCCGCCGAAGTCGGGCTGCAGGCTGTATTCACGAGTTTCGTGTGCCGGCACCCAGAAGTTTCCGAGCCAGTGGTCGACGCGGTCGTCGTTTTCGAGCACGAGTGTGTCGTCGGCGAGGAACTCCCAGGTCGAAGGGATCCGGAGCGGGTTCTCACCCGTGGCGATCAGTTCGATCGTCCCGTCGGGAATCTCGAGCGTGTGAGTGGTGGGGTTGCGTGAGTCGGCGGTGAAGATCCAGAGGGCGACCGCCAGGAGAAGCCAGAGCGCGAGGGTGGTGATCAACACCATCTTCAGAGTCTGGAAGCGCCGTCGGGGCGGCTCAGCTGGAGCCGTTGGTAGGTCTCCGGGGGTGTCTACCGTCAGCAAGTCTGCTCAGAACAAGTAGAGGCTGGGGTAGATGACAACCCACATCAGGTCGACGAGGTGCCAGTACTTGACGGTGCCTTCGACCGGCCAGTAGTCCTCAGAGCCGTAGTGGCCCTTGCCCCCGAGGTTGAGCACCACGCCCAACGCCATGATGCCGGTGACCACGTGGAACGCATGCAGTCCGATGAGGGCGAAGAAGGCGCTTCCGTAGATCGTGCCGGCCGGGAAGTCGGCGAGGGCCTCTTGCCATTCGAGCACTACACCGGCGGTGAACACGAGACCGAGAAAGATCGTGATTCGCGTGTAGCGAATGAAACCGGCGCGGTCGTCGTGAGCGATCGCGTTCTCCGACAGGTAGGCACTGATGCTCGAGAGCAACAGCACGATGGTGATCCCCAGAGCCAGAGGCTGGTTGAGGTGTTCGGGTGTGTCTGTGCCCGAGGTGACGAAGCGGGCCGAGATCATCGCCGAGAACAGGAACGTTTCGGAAAGGAAGAACAGCCACAGCCCGAGCCGGTTGGCCTGTGGTCGATAGGTGGCTTCGGCGCGGGCGTGGGCCGCCGGTGCTGCGAGTGCCATCAGTGGTCCCCCTTTCCCAACACGGCGGAGAAGTGCATGAAGTACTCCAGAATCAGGGCGAACTTGGCTATCACGAAGGGCAGGAGCCAGATCAGGGGATCGTCGATACCCACCGCGATCACGTATTCGATCAGCGTGAGCACGGCCAAGGCGGCAGCAACGATCAGGCCGAGTCGGACCTTCTCTTGTTGGGTGGAGGATGGCACTGGCCTCTCCAGTTGTTCATCGGTGTCCATGGCTCAGTCCTCGCTCTTCGCTGATCCGCCAACCACGGCGTGCTGGGCATCGGGAACCCCGTAGTCGTAGGGGTGACCCACAACCTCGGGGAGGAGGGGGAAGTTGTGCTCGGGTGGTGGCGACGACACCTGCCATTCAAGAGTGCTCGCGCCCCAGGGATTGTCGGGTGCCTTGGGTCCTCGGAGGGCAGACCAGACGAGGTTGACAGCGAAGAGGACAAAGCTGAGGCCCAGCAGCAGCGCCATCCAACTGATGAAGTTGTTGGCGGTTTCGAGGTCCTGTTGGTAGTCGTTGACCCGGCGGTTCATGCCGTTGACACCCACCCAGAACATCGGGATGAACACCAGGGCAAGGGCGACCGACACCCAGACGGCGAATATCTTCCCCATCGTCTCGTTGTACATCCGCCCGGTGATCTTCGGGAACCAGAAGAAGACGGCCGCCAGCAGACCGAAGATCGATCCGCCGATGATGGTGTAGTGGAAGTGGGCTACCACGAAGTAGGAGTCGTGGAGCTGCACGTCGGTGGCCACATCGGCGAGGAAGAGCCCGGTGATGCCACCGATGAGGAAGTTGAACACCCAGCCACCGGCGAGCAGCATCGGCGTTTGCATCCAGAGCTTGCCTCGCCACATGGTGCCGACCGCAGACAGGAAGATCACGCCGGTGGGAACGGATATCGCCTCGGTGAGCACCATGAACGGCGCGTGGAGGTAGGCGGCCATACCGCTGGTGAACATGTGATGGGCCCACACGAGCGAACTGAGGCCGACGATGGTGAGGAAGGCCCCGACCACCGCCTTGTAGGCGAACAACGGTTTTCGCGAGAAGTGGGTGATCACTTCCAGAGCCACTCCGAATCCGGGCAGCACCATGATGTAGACCGCCGGGTGGGAGTAGAACCAGAACATGTGCTCGTAGAGCAGGGCATCGCCTCCGCCGGCTGCGCCGAAGAAGGTGGTGCCGGCCACCCGGTCGAGGTGGATGAGCACCAGTGAGGCGGCGAAGAACTGGGTGATCACCAGGCTCAGGAGCGAGGCAGAGAAGGTGGCCCACACGAAGATGGGGAGGCGACCCCAGGTCATTCCCGGCGCCCGCATGGTGGCAACGGTGGTGATGATGTTGAGTCCACCGAGGATCGACGACAACCCGAAGGTGATCACGCCCATGTTGAACAGGAGTTGGCCATCCCCCGCGGCCACCACGCTCAAGGGCGGGTAGGCCGTCCATCCGGCTTCGAACGAGCCGAGGAGCGGTGCGGACAGCAGCGAGATCGCAACCGGGGGGATGAGCCAGAAACTGAGGGCGTTGATGCGAGGGAACGCCATGTCGTCGGCGCCGATCATCAGGGGCACCAGGTAGTTGCCGAACGAGCCCAGCACGGCGGCGACGGCTACGGCCACCATCAAGATGCCGTGCATGCTCATCACCTTGTTGTAGGTGTCGGCGTCGATGAAGCCTTCGCCGGTGCCGGCCAACTCGAGCCGGATGACCATCGCCATCAGGCCGCCGACGAGGAACACGACGAGGAAGGTAACGAGATACTGGGAGCCGATGACCTTGTGGTCGGTGGAGAATGTGAAGTAGCGGGTCCAGCCCTTGGCGTTGTCGGGCTTGGGGGGAAGGCCGAACCATTCTCGGGCCCAGGCGTTCCATACGCCTATCCCGTGGAGCCACCCGAGAAGGGCGAAGATGTATCCAAAGGTGACCGGCACCCCATCACTCACCGAGCCGCCGGTGATGAGCGAGGTGACGAATGCCGCGATGACGTAACCGCCTGCTCCGCCGCTGACTGCCCGAATCAATGCTCGCATGGTGCTCAGCCCTCTTCCGCGGCGGCCGATTCGGCTGCCAGCCATTCATCGACCCAGGCGTCGAACTCGGCCTCTCCGACGACGCTCACCGGCATCGCCATCCGGGCGTGGCCCAGGCCACAGAGTTCTGCGCATTGCACTCTCAAGTTCAAGTCTTCTTCCCCTGTGCCGGTGCGTTCGGTGGTGATGTAGAGCTCGGTGGTTCGGCCCGGCACGGCGTCGATCTTGGTGCCGAATGCGGGCACCCAGAAGGAGTGCAGGACATCGGTGGCGGTGATGTCGAATCGGATCCGGGTGTGGACCGGAACGATCAGCTCGTCGGTGGTGACTATTCCGTTGTCGTAGGTGACCTTCCAGGACCAACGCTGCCCTTCGACCTCGATGACCATGTCGGATGATTCCTCACCGCGGATGTCGGACAGGCCGACGAAGCCGGGGTTGATCAAGATGCCCACGGTGAGCGCAGACGTGATGACCAGCCATGCGACGATCACCCTGTTGCTGCCGTGCATGGGAGGGCCGTCTTCGGTGGGCTGCTCACGCGACCCGAACTTGATCACGGAGTATGTGAGCATGGTGATCATGAACATGAACACCGGTACCGCCAGGACCATCAAGAGGATGTAGGCCTCGTCGACCACCTCGTACTCACGTGTGTAGCCCTCGGGAAACATGCGCCATGTGACAACGGCCACTTCCCCCAGAGCCGTCAGAACGGCCCAAATGATGCCGACTTTCAGCCAATCACGATTCACTTGTGTCCTCCGCTTCATGCAAACCCGGCCCTTTTGTAGTACTTAACTAAAAGAAGTTCAAGTATTCCCGGACTGTTAGGGGCGAAACTGATGAAAATCACAACCACCCGACGCTCCGATTACGGGGTACGGGCAGTGATCTGTATCGCGGCTCGAACCCCCGATCGGGTCAAGGCAGCGGAGATCGCCGAGGAGATGGATATCCCCCTGGGGTTTCTCCATCAGGTGCTCCAGGCCCTCCAGGTGGGAGGGGTGGTCGACTCCAGGACCGGCCGCAATGGCGGGTACCGGCTCGTCCGCTCGGCAGAGGCGATCTCGATCCTCAACATCATCGAGTGTCTCGAGGGGCCCCTCGGGATCGGCGAGTGCGCTCTTCGCGGCGGTCCCTGCCACTGGGACGACGTCTGTGCCATGCATGAAGTCTGGAGTGCATGCCGCTCCGCGTTCTGTGAGCAGTTGGGGGCCGCGACCCTCGCCCAGGTGGTCGACCTCAATCGTCGGCTCGAACAAGAGGAGTACCCGATCCCCGAAATCACCCACCGCCGCCCGCGGGAATGACACCCGAGCGGGAAAGGTAGGGTGTCGCCACCCGACGTCAGGACCCCCGCATGAAGAAGTCGGCGCTCCCGATCGACACCCTCGACCTCGCGGCAGGACCCGTCTTCGTCGCCACCATGCTGGCCGAGGCACGGAGCTTGAAGAAGAGACCTGAGCTGCGGAGTTTCGGCGACCTCGACGACGCCACCGCCGAACAACTCTCCGACCCCGCTCTGCCCGCCGACCCTCTGGTGCCGGTCGGTTACGAGCGCCGCGACACCACCGCCAGTCTCCTGATGCTGGCCGGCAACGTTGCGGTGAACCTGGCCCTCGCCACCAGCGTGAATCGCCTGCACCGGTTCCTCTACGACAAGCGCATCACCAACCTCGGCGGGCGGCGCGGCTCCTTTGTCATCTCGATGGTGGCGTGGGATCTCCTCTACTACTGGAACCATCGCTGGATGCACGAGGTGCGCCTGTTCTGGGCCAACCACGTCTCCCACCACTCCAGCGAGCACTACAACCTCTCCACCGCCCTTCGCCAACCCTGGTCGGGTTACCTTCTGGCGTGGGTGTGGCTCCCGATGCCCATCCTCGGTCTGAGACCCGAGCAGATCGCTCGGGCCGGCCAGCTCAACCTCCTCTACCAGTACTGGATCCACACCGAGGCGATCGACCGCCTGTCGCCGGCGGCCGAGGCAGTGCTGAACACCCCGTCTCATCACCGGGTGCATCACGGTGCCAATCCTCAGTACCTCGACAAGAACTACGGGGGGATACTGATCACCTGGGACAAGCTGTTCGGCACGTTCGAGCCCGAGGTTCGCAAGGTCAAGTACGGGCTCACCAAGAACATCAAGACGTTCAACCCCCTGCGGATCGGCTATCACGAGTTCATCGACATTTTCCGCGACGTCAGATCGGCCCGCGGCGTCAAGGCCAAGCTTGGTCACGTGTTTCGTGGCCCGGGATGGAGTCCCATGTGACGCACACCGCGATCCTCTCGAGCGAGTCGATGGGTGATGGAGTCGTGTTGCTCACGCTCAATCGGCCCGAACGCCGCAATGCCCTGAGCGCCCAGCTGAGACGCGATCTGACGGACGCGCTGGCGGGCCTCGCCGTCGACGACTCCTGCCAGGTGGTGGTGCTCACCGGAGCAGGAGGCACGTTCTGCGCCGGATTCGACCTCAAGGAGTTGCAGGCATCCGACGCCCCCGACGAGCTCTTCGCCGATGCCGACGCCTACCACCACGCGGTTCACATATTTCCCAAGCCCATCATCGCCGCCATCTGTGGACCGGCCGTCGCCGGAGGTCTCGACCTGGCTGCCATGTGCGACATCCGCGTAGCCCAGACCGACGCCACGTTCGGTCAACCCCAGGTTCGTTTCGGCGTGCCCGCGGCTTTCGAGCTGATGAGGTCTGTCTTGGCCGAACCGGTTGCCCGAGAATTGTGTCTCACCGGTCGGGTGGTCGATGCGGTGGAGGCCGAACGCATGGGCCTGGTCAACCATGTGGTCGGTCACGCCCTCGATCACGCCCTTGCCCTGGCCTTGATGATCGCCGCTTCACCAGCCGCAGCCGCGGTCAAGGCCCAGATCGTGGCCGCTCAGCCCCAGCTATTTCAACCCTGAGGCCGGGTCAATCTCGCAGCAGGCGATCGGTGATCTGGGCGGCCAGCTTGATCGGAGAGAGGGCTTCGGAGAGGTCGGCACGGTCGATCGCCGCACTGGCCTCTACGTGCAGTTGGGCCTCCACGCGGTTGGTGATCTCGTAGCGCAACCGAGCGGCCTGCCTCGTCGAGAGTTGGCCTGAACTGGTGAGGTGCTCACGGTGGGCCAGCACCGAGTCCCACACTGCGGCCACGCCTTCGCCGTCGGTGGCAGTGGTCATCAGGATCGGAGGTCGGTAGCCGGAGTCGTCCTCGAGGCCGCTCACATGGCTGAGATCGAGCATGAGTTCGAGGTCGCGGCGAGTGTCGGATGCGCCGGGCCGGTCGGCCTTGTTGATCACGAAGATGTCGGCCACTTCGAGCAGGCCCGCCTTGTTGGCTTGAACCGCGTCGCCCCAGCCCGGGTTGACAACCACCACGGTGGTGTCGGCCGCGGCCACCACATCGACCTCCACCTGGCCGACCCCGACCGTCTCGATGATGACGGGATCGAAGCCGGCCGCATCGAAGACGCGCACACAACCGGGCACGGAGAGGGCGAGTCCGCCGGCGTGGCCCCTGGTGGCCACCGATCGGATGAAGGTGCCCTCGCCGGCGATGTTGTCCATGCGGATGCGGTCGCCGAGGATCGCTCCGCCCGTGAGCGGCGATGAGGGGTCGACGGCCAGAACCGCGGGAGCCACACCCATCTCGGGGAGGAGGCGGGTGAGCTGGCCGGTGAGGGTGGACTTGCCCGCTCCGGGAGCACCGGTGATCCCGACGATGTGGGCGCCCCGGGCCTGCTGATGGGCGAGATCGGCTATCTCATCGGCGTCGGTGCCCCCACGCTCCACGAGCGTGAGCAGGCGCCCCACGGCGCGCCGGTTTCCTTCGAGCGCCCTGGCCACCAGTTCTTCGACCGGTAGGTTCCGGACGCTCACGAAACGACCACATCGCGGACTGCGGCAACCACATCGGCGGCCGGCGCGCCGGGGCCGAGCACTGCGGCGACGCCGGTGACCAACAGGACCTCGACATCGTCGTCGGGCACGATGCCTCCGATGATCACCGGGATGTCGAGCTCGGCCTCATCGAGGGCAGCGAGCATGGCCGGCGCCAGGGTGAGGTGGCCGGCGTTGTGCATCGACAGGCCGATCGCGTCGGCATCCTCCTGCTCGGCCGCGGCCACGATCGAAGCCGTGGTCTGGCGCAGACCGAGATAGATCACTTCCATGCCGGCATCACGCAGGATGCGGGCCACCACCTTGATGCCGCGGTCGTGGCCATCGAGGCCGAGCTTGGCGAGCACAACCCTGATCTTGGGGCTTGATGTCGAGGGGTCGGGCATCAGACGATCGCCTGTTCCACGTAAGTGCCGAACACCTTCTCCATCGCCATGGCGACCTCTTCCTCGGTGGCATACACCCTCACTGCGTCGATGATCGACGGCATGAGGTTGATGGTGGGATCCTGAGCATCGGTGGTGATCTGATCGAGTGCGTTTGCCACCGCCGCCGAGTCACGGTCGTGCTTCACTGTTTCGAGCCGCTTGAGCTGGTACGCCTCGGTCTCGGCGTCGATGCGCAGCAGGTTGGGGTCGTCGTCCTCGGTGCCTTCGGTGAACGCGTTGACGCCGACGATGATGCGTCGATCGGCGTTGACCTCTCGCTCGAAGCGGTAGGCCGAATCGGCGATCTCACCGACGAAGTAGCCGTTCTCGATTCCGGTGTAGCACCCTTCGAGGATCGAGCCGTTGCCCAACTCGTCGAGGTGGGCGAACACCGCTTCGGCCTGGCGTTCCATCTCGTCGGTCATCCACTCGACGTAGGGAGCTCCCCCGAGGGGGTCGGCCACATTGGCGACGCCGGTCTCGTGGGCCACTACCTGCTGGGTGCGCAGGGCGATGCGCGCTGCTTTCTCGCTGGGCAGCGCGAGTGCCTCGTCGTAGCTGTCGGTGTGGAGACTCTGGGTTCCGCCGAGGGCGCCGGCCAGGGCCTGGAGGGCCACTCGGGCGATATTGATCTCGGGTTGCTGGGCGGTGAGGGAAACCCCGGCGGTCTGGGTGTGGAAGCGGCACATCATCGCCCGCTCGTCGGTGGCTCCGTAGCGCTCCTTCATCCAGCGGGCCCAGATGCGCCGGGCGGCGCGGAACTTGCCGATCTCTTCGAAGAAGTCGATGTGGGAGTTGAAGAAGAAGCTGAGGCGGCGACCGAATTCGTCGATGTCTTGCCCCTCGGCCAGCGCCGCCTCCACGTAGGCGAATCCGTTGGCGAGGGTGAACGCCAGCTCCTGGGCTGCGGTGGAGCCGGCCTCGCGGATGTGGTAGCCGGAGATGGAGATGGGGTGCCACCTCGGCATCTCCGCGGTGGTGAACTTCACCATGTCGGTGACGATGCGCATCGAGGGCCGGGGAGGGTAGATGTACTCCTTTTGGGCCTGGTATTCCTTCAGGATGTCGTTCTGGATCGTGCCGGCGAGATGGCCCCGGGCCACGCCGTTCTTCTCGCCGACCGCCACGTACATCGCCAACATCGAGGCGGCCGGGCCGTTGATCGTCATGGAGGTGGACACCTTGTCGAGTTCGATGTCGGCGAAGAGATCTTCCATGTCGGAGAGGGTGTCGATGGCTACGCCGGCGCGCCCGACCTCGCCGAGCGACCACGAGCTGTCGGAGTCGCGGCCCATCAAGGTGGGCATGTCGAAGGCGGTGGACAGCCCGGTGCCGCCGTGGCGCAGGAGCTCCTTGAAGCGGGCGTTGGTGTCTTCGGCGGTGCCGAACCCGGCGAACATTCGCATCGTCCAGAGGCGAGAGCGGTAGCCCGCCGGGAACAGGCCGCGGGTGTAGGGATATTGACCGGGATAGGGAGCGTCGCCGTAGACCGCTTCGACTTCAACGCCCGACATCGTCTCGAACGGAGCATCTCGCTGGGGACTTGCGTCGAAGGCCGCCTGCCAGTCGTCGTGGGATGAGGTCATGGCTTGCTCCATCTCTGCGAATGAACGGGGGCTGACCGGGAAATACTTTGACGTCTAAGTATCTAATGTAGAGTAGTCGCGATGGGACTCGAATTCGACCCCATAGCCGAAGCGGCCACCAATTGGCGGGCCGAGAACTGGCCCGCGGTCGACGCCATGACCGCGGCCACCTCCATCACCCGGGCCCATCAGATCCTGGTGGGGCGCATCGACGCGGCCCTCGCTCCTCTGGGTCTTAACTTCAGCCGGTTCGAGGTTCTCGCCCTGCTCGAGTTCAGCCGGGAAGGCAGCCTGCCTCTGGGCAAGATCGGAGCGAGGCTCCAGGTGCATCCGGCCAGCGTCACCAACACCGTCGATCGCTTGGAGCGCGACGGACTCGTGACCCGTACCCCTCACCCGACCGACGGGCGTACCACCCTCGCGGTTATCACCGGTGAAGGAAGGCGGAGGGCGGCGGAGGCTGCGGCCGCGCTCGGCGAGATCGAGTTCGGTGTCGCAGGAATGGGCGCGTCGGCGCGCCGCCGAGTCGACCAGGCGATCAGGGAGCTGAGGATCGCGGCTGGTGACTTCGGATAAATGATCGTTACAGTCGGCCACCGGAGGTCGACCTGATGCTGGACTTCAAACTCTCCACCGAACTCGAAGCGCTCCGCGACCGGGCGAGGGCCGTCGCCGCGGAGGGAGTGGCCGAATACGGTTCACACACCGATTCGTGGATCAACGGCTTCTCCAAGGAGTTCTCGAAGGTGATGGCTCGTGAGGGCTGGATCGGGATGACGTGGCCCACCGAGCACGGTGGGGGAGGGCGCCCAAACATCGAACGCATCATCATGGGCGAGGAGATGATTTCGGTGGGAGCTCCCATCGCGTCGAGTTGGTTCGCCGACCGCCAGATGGGTCCCTCCCTGATCCGCTTTGGCACCGCCGACCAGCAAGCCGAGTTTCTCCCCGGGATCCTGTCGGGCGACACCACCTGGTGCATAGGGATGAGCGAACCCGACGCGGGTTCCGATCTTGCTGCCCTCAAGACATCCGCGGTCCGCGACGGCAACGATTTCATCGTCAACGGCCAGAAGATCTGGACCAGCTTCGCCTCGGTGGCCGACTACTGCTACGTGATTTGTCGCACCTCGAGCGATGGGCCACCACATCGCGGCGTGAGCGAGCTGATCGTGGCGATGGACACCCCAGGTATAGAGGTACGCCCCATAAAGGACATGACCACCAACCAGCACTTCTGTGAGGTGTTTTTCACCGACGCAAGGGTGCCGGTTGCAAACCTCGTCGGGGTCGAGGGCGCGGCCTTCAAGCAGACTATGGCCCAGCTCGAGCACGAGCGGGGTGGAATCGACCGGCTCGTATCGAACAAGACGCTCTACGACCGGGCGCTGGCCGCCGCCGATCGCGACGACCCCCTCGTTCGCCAGGAGATCGCAGGCCTCGAGATCGGCTACCGGATCGGCCGGATCCTCGTATACCGCGAAGCACTCAGGCAGGCTCCCGCGGGGTTCAGCGCGGCCACCAAGTGCTTTTGCACCGAGCACGAACAGAGGGTGGCCGACTTCGCGGCGCGCATCCTCGGCCCCGAGGCGACCGCCGACGCCGATCTCGCCCGTGCCATCAACTACGCACCCGGCTACACGATCATGGGCGGCACATCCGACATCATGCGCAACATCTTGGGCGAGCGTGTGCTCGGCCTTCCCCGTGAGCCACGGGCCTGAGTTCGACCTTGTCATCGTGACTTGATGCCATTGCCCCAACATTCATGGCCGAAGTAAAGAAACGGCGTCTCGGATCCTCCAAGATCTGCTCCAAGAATCAGATCACGATTCCTGTTGAAGCCATGCGTAACGCAGGGCTCGGAGTAGGTGACCGCGTCACAGCCCGGTCCGACGGCGCGGGACAGGTCATCTTGGAGCGTGAACCCGACGTCGTGGCGGAGCTCGCGGGCGCCCTCACCGGTGTCTATGAGCAAGGCGAACTCGACGATCTACGAGCCGAATGGGACTGACCCATCTCGATGCCGGCGTCCGCGCTGGCGGAATGTCTCGTCGGCCCTGCAGAAAGACGTGAGCAGGCCGTTCGGGCTGCGAGAGATGGCTTCGCGCGACTCCCGATCGAGATCGTCGATCTCAACGCGGAGATTGCGATCGAAGCAGCCCGACTCAGATCCCGCCACCGTTCCCTCCGGCTTCCAGGTGCTCTCGTAATAGCAGCGTCAATGGTGGCCGAGGCTGATCAACTCGTCACGACCGACGGCGGATGGCCCACCCAGCACAAGCTGAGAGTCGCAGTCGAGATCGTAACGATCTGACTCCGCGCGCTTGGAAAGATGTGCGGCGGACCGCTAGCGAAAGCGCACGGATCCAGATGCAAGAAGGGCCATCGGAGCGTCGGTCCGGTCCCTGCACTCGGTGGGCGACTTATCTTCCAGCCCGAGTCCCCGCTCTGCTTCGCCAGCTCCACCACCTACCTCAACTGGCTGAGGTTCTGCAACGTCTACCAGATCCAAGCCGAGCCGTGATACCGACGAAGAAGACACCAGATTGCTTCCGAACGGCCAGTGGGATCACAACCACGCCGTCCTCCATCCTCAAGACGGCACCGCCCTGGGATCGTGAGCTCGCCACGGAACACACCGCCACAGGGTTCGCGTCATCGCTCCCCGAGCCGCCGCTGAAGCCACTAACTACCGCGACTACGGCCACCAACGCCGCCAACCGGTACCGCCCGAGTTCGCGCCTTGGGTGGGCAGAGTTTAGGGTCGGTGAGACGGCTCAGCGGGCTTCGTTGGGGTGATCGGGCGGGAGAAGAGGAACAGGATGCCACTGGACGATCTCCCTGGCCTCGACGACGACGAGTTCCCCGAATCGAGCGAGTCGGCAGCGGAGTCGCCGGCGAAAGAACCGACGGCGAAGGAACCACCGACGAGCACGGAGGCTACGCCGCCTCGATGGAGCGCGAAAGAGCTGGATGTCTGGTACGAGGAGAACTTCAGCTACCCAGTGCTTGAGCAGATCTTGGCCGACGAGCACTCAGACGAGTTTTGGAAGGAATTCGGCCCGGCGTTCGATGCATGGGATTCACTCGACACGCACTACGAAGATGGGGGCCTTGCAACGTTCGCGCATGCCTTGGGGGGCAATCGCCCACTCTGGCCGCGGCTGAGCGCTGAGATGAGGGAGCTGTTTCGCCGGGCCTATGAAGCTGGAGAGGAGCGGATCAACAACAGTGTCGTGGGTGAGCTTGCTCCCCTGCCACTCACCGGAGCCGCACCGGAGCCCACCGAGGAGACCAGTCCGGCGCCCGCTCGATTCAACTGGGTCTGGTTTGCCGTTCCTGTCGTCGGCGCCGCGCTCGGTGTGGGCTTGTTTGTCCTGTTGGGTGGGTCTGATGACGACTCGCCGAACGTGTCGGCGTTGGTGGACGTTCCAGCTGACGAACCGAGCACCGAGGCTGCCGTTGACGAGCCGAGCGAGGATGTCGAGGCGCCCTCGACGACTGAGGCCCCCAGCACAACCGCGGCCATAGCGACAACGGCACCTGCGGCCTTCTTCCCGCCTGAGGACTATGGGCCGTGCCACATCCACCCCGAGGAGGACGCCACCACCTGTCGGGCGCACTACGACCTGGGGTTCAGTGAGACCTCGATGAACAACTTCGCGGATTCGATCTACACATGGGAAACGACCCAGACCTTCATGGGGCCTGTCCCGTCGGACCCGGAGTTCCCAATTACGTACAGTCTGGTCATCGAGAGCACCAACGGCCAACGGATCGAGCATCTCCTCAGTGGCGGACCAGGAGAACCACTCAGTTGCGTCAGACGAGTCAATGGGACAGAAGCCCCCCTCGTTGAAGGCGAGATCTGCGGCGAGTTCACCGCTCCGGACAGCCTCGACATGTTGATCGATGTCTCTGCCTTGGCCCCTGGCACAGTCAGCTGGGTCTTCTCCACGCTGGAAACAGAACCCGACGGCACCCGCCGCGGCGACTGGGTGGCAGGAGGCGGACACGAGAACTTCGAGATCCCGTAGCGACCCCCGGAGACGAGACGTCGGACCGGGCTCAGCCGGAAAGAGAGTCGGCTGCCGGCTTCCGGTGCTTCAGGACCGAGCGTGCCAAACAATCGCGATCCGTGGGTCGACTTGGACTTGCTGTCGTACGAGGGTCTGGGGATCCGGTTGATAGCTCCGCGGTAGGCCCAACATTTGAAACTGGCTATTCCGCGGCTCAATCGATCGATCCGCGCTCGGCTCATCGAGAGGCGCATGCTGCGCAGCCTCGCCATCGCAGTCGGGCGATTTGTCTTCGATCATCATGGGCAGATGCCAGCCGCACTTCACGATCTAGTCGCCAAGCTCATTCCACTCGACGACATTGAGGCCGAGCATCGAGGCGCCACCCTGGCCTGGATCGCTTCAGGAAGGCCGATCTATCGAACGGCGAAACCGGCGACACCTCCCGAGCACCTCGTGGCCTACTGCGTTCTCGTTGACCCACAACGCCGATCGGTGCTTCTGGTCGATCATCGCGACGCCGGTGAATGGCTTGCCACCGGTGGCCACGTCGACGTTGACGAGGACCCGGCCGAGGCTGCCAAACGCGAGCTGCACGAGGAGCTGGTCGTCTCATCACCGTTTCTGCCCGGTCTTGAGGACATACCCCTGCTCGTCACTCGAGCCGTCACCGCTGGAATATCGGCCGGACACACCGACGTCGGCCTTTGGTACGCATTCGAAGGCTCCGAGAATGAAGAGCTGCAACCCGACCCGAGAGAGTTCACCGACATACGTTGGTGGCCGATCGAACAGGTGCGCCGAGGTGGGGTCACGCGCTTGGATCCCAACCTGCCTCGTTTCATGGAGAAGCTCGTACAGCATTGGGAGCGCAACCCGCTCTGATGACATGACGAGACTCCCCGCCGCCATTCTGAGGCACCGCGCCTGGGCGCGCCACATCACCGGCGAGGTCGAGTGCGTCCGCCAGACCGGTGCCACTGGATATTCACGAGCTTGGACATCATTCGGTACCGCCCGAGATCGGCGCGTATGCGTGGTTCGACTTGGACTTGCTGTCGTTCGCGGGCTTGACCAAACGACGGCTCAGTAGCTCCGCGGTAGGCCCATCACGTTCTGGGCGATGTAGTTGAGCGTCATCTCCTGGCTCACAGGAGCGATGCGTTGCAGGCGTGCTTCTCGCCAGTAACGCTCGACGTGATATTCGGTGGCATAACCGAGTCCTCCCAGGGTCTGCAAGGCATGATCGGCGGCGGAGAACGATGCCTCGGCCGCGAGGTACTTGGCGGTGTTGGCATGCTCGCCGCAATCGAGTCCGTTGTCGTAGCGCCAAGCGGCCTCGCGCATCATGTTCATCGCGGCGTGGAGATCCATGTGGGCTTTGGCCAGCGGATGTGACACCGCCTGGTTGGAGCCGATGAGGCGTCCGAACACCTCTCTCTCGTTGGCGTAGGCCGTGGCTCGCCGTAGGGCGGCTTCACCGATGCCGCAGGCCATCGCCGCCAGCAGGATCCTTTCGGGGTTGAGCCCGTGGAGGATGTGGTGAAAGCCGCGTCCGCGTTCGCCGATCAGGCGCCACGACTCCACCGGCAGGTCGTCGTAGGCCACCTCGCAGGACGCGACCGCATTGCGGCCGAGCTTGGGAATGGGAACGACCTCGCAGTGCTCGGGATCGAGGTCGACAAGAAATAGGGAAAGCCCGTCGAACCCTTCACCCGGAATGCCGTCGGTGCGGGCCAACAACAGACAGACCTCGGACTCGAGGGCCTTGGTGGTCCAGATCTTGCGCCCGTTGACTATCCAACCGCCCATCCCGTCGTCGGTGGCGCGGGTGGTGATCCGGCTCGTGTCGGTGCCGGCGTCGGGTTCGGTGACGCCGAACGCCACGTGGAGGTCGCCCACCGCGGCGCGCGGCAAGAAGGTCTCCTTGAGCCGATCGTTGGCAAACTTCACGACCGGGTTGAGTCCGAACACGGTGAGGTGCAAGGCGCTCGAGCCGTTCATCGCCGCGCCGGAGGCCGCCACTCGATTCAGCACCAGGGCGGCCTCGGCGATGCCGGCCCCACCGCCGCCGTACTGCTCGGGAATGGCGATACCGACCCACCCTCCCGCCGCCATCTCGCGGTAGAAGTCCCACGGAAACTCGTGGCGCTGATCGTGTTCGGACCAGTAGGAATCATCGAATCGGGCACAGAGCGCTTCGACAGCCTCGATGATCAACTCGTGGTCGGGATTCGGGGCGAAGTCCATGGTGGCGATGATATGGCCTCACCGCTGACCACGGCCTAGGGTCCGACGATGACCGATCTTCCCCCGGTCGGCCGGCAAGGCTGGCAGACCGTCGTGATCGCGTCGGTCGTGGTCTTCATGGTGAGCATCGAGATCACGATCATCGCCCTCGCCTTCCCCGAAATCCGTGAACGGTTCCCCGACGCCTCCGAATCAACCCTGTCGTGGATCATCACCGGCTACAGCATCGGCGTGGCATCACTGCTGCTGATCGGAGGCTGGATGGCCGAGCGTTACGGGCTACGCCGCTCGTTCATGGCCGGCATCGCCATCTTCGGCTTCGGGTCTCTGCTGTCGGGACTCGCCCAGAGCCCCGAGTTGCTGATCGGCGCACGCGTCATCCAGTCGACGGGTGGAGCCCTGCAGTATCCGGCCGGCCTGGCCCTCGTCCTCATCTCTGTTCCCCCCGCCCGCCATCAACTCGCGCTGGGAATCTGGGGCGCCACCGGAGCCCTGGCCGCGGCCACCGGTCCGACCTTCGGAGCGCTGCTGGTCGACGGCTTCGGCTGGCGTGCCGTCTTTCTCATCAATGTCCCGATCGTAGTAATGGCCCTGATCGTTGCGCCTAGATGGATGGCTGAGGGACCACCGTCGTCGAGCGGAAGCGGGGCCGATCTGGTAAGCGTGCCTCTGGCATCGCTCGGCGTAGGAGCCATGATCCTCGGAGTGGTGCAGGGCGAGTCGTGGGGTTGGACGGCGGGCTCCACGATCGGTGTTTTCGTTCTCGGAGTCTTGTTGGTGGCGGCCTTCGTGCGCAGATCTCAGCGCCACCCGGAGCCCCTGTTCGACCTCCAACTGTTCAAGTTGAGGACCTTCACGGTGGCCAACATCGCAGCCGTGTTCTTCGTCATCGCTTTCTTCTCGTGGCTTGTCACCCTGCCCACCCTGATCCAGGGACTCTGGGGATGGTCGGTGCTCAAGACCGGGTTCGCCATTGCTCCCGGACCCTTCCTGTCGTTCCTGATCTCGCCTCAAGCGGGACGCCTCGCCGATCGCATAGGCAATCGCCCACTGCTCATCGTCAGTGGCGTGTCGGGGGCTATCGGCATGATCCTCCTCTCCCGCCAGATCGGGGCCGAGCCCCACTTCTGGTCCGACCTCTTCTTGCCGAGCATGTTCATCGGAGTCGCCGCCGGCACCGGCTTCTCTCAACTGGCCGGTGGCGCGATGCGCGATGTGCCACCCACCCGCTACGCCATGGCGGGGGCAGGGCGCACCACCATCTTCCAGCTGGCGGTTGCAATCTCCATCGCGATCGGAATCGCGGTGGTTGGCCGACCCGCCACCGCGTCGGCGACACTCGACGCATACGACAAGCTCTGGCTTGTCGGCACCGCGTGCTACCTCGCCATGGCATGCTCTGTCGCGCTCTTCTTTCCCAGCCGTAACCCCTTAGCCGAAATACAGAAGGATTCTCGATGAGATACGTCGCACCCACCAGCGTGGATGAGGCACGGTCGTTGTTGGTCGACAACCCGGGCTCTCGGGTTTTCGCCGGGGCCACCGACCTGATCCCCCAGATCCGAGCCGGTCGACCCCAACCATCGGTGATGGTCGACCTCAAGCGAATCGACCGTCTCACCTCGGTGTCTCACCGCGACGGAGGGTGGGCGATAGGCGCCGCGACTCCCACGGCGGCCCTCACCGCCAACCCGGAGTTTGCCACCATGTTCCCCGGGTTGTCCGAAGCCAGCGGGTTGATCGGCTCCGACCAGATCCAGAACCGCTCCAGCTGGGGCGGCAATGTCGCCAACGCGTCGCCGGCGGCCGATTCCGTGCCGGCCCTGGTGGCCAATGATGCCCAGGTGGTCATCGCCTCGGCCGGAGGCACCCGCACCGCGGCGGTCGACGAGATCATCACCGGTCCGGGCCAGACGTCTCTCGGCGATGGGGAGTTCATCATCGAGTTCACTCTCGCCGACATGGCTGCCGGTACCTCCGACGCCTACCTGAGGATCATCCCCCGCACGGAAATGGACATCGCTGTCGTCGGTGCCGGAGTTCGGCTCACGATGGATGGCCCCACCGTCGCCGCCGCCAAGATCGTGCTGGGAGCAGTGGCTCCTACAGCGATCCGGGTTGGCGAGGCCGAAGCTGCCCTGGTGGGCAACACCCTCGACGAAGCAACCCTCGCCGAGGCGGCCGAGGCGGCGTCGGCTGCTTGCAACCCGATCAACGACAAGCGCGGCACCATTGAATACCGCCGCCAGGTGGCCGGAGTGCTCACCAAACGCTGCCTCCTGATCGCCGCCGACCGAGCCCAGAACGGAACCGCCTGATGAACCGCACCCATGTCAACTGCACGGTCAACGGCGACGACGTCGACTTCCTCGCGGCCGACGGCATATCGCTGTTGGACGCGCTGAGAGACGAACTCGGCCTCACCGGAAGCAAGGAGGGGTGCGGTACCGGCGACTGCGGCGCCTGCTCGATCCTGATCGACGGCAAGCTCAACTGCTCGTGTCTGGTGCTCGCCCCCGAGGCCGAAGGCGCAGAGATAGTCACCGTGGAAGGCATCGCCGACGGCGACCACCTCCACCCGCTCCAGCAGACCTTCCTCGAAGGTGCAGCCCTCCAGTGCGGCATATGCACCCCCGGTTTCCTCGTGGCCGCGAAGGCCCTGCTCGACACCAACCCCGACCCGACCGAAACCGAGATCCGCTACGCACTGGCCGGCAATCTCTGCCGGTGCACGGGCTACGACAAGATCATCCGCTCCGTTCAGGAAGCCGCCGTCCAGCTGAGGGAGGTCGCCAAGTGACCGCTACCGAAAACCCCCCGACCTACACGTGGGTGGGCACCCGACCCATCCGTCACGATGGCTACGACAAGGTCACCGGTAAGGCCCGGTTCGCGGCCGATCTCGATCTTCCCGGCCAGCTGCGTGCGGTATACGTGCGCTCCCCCCACGCCCACGCCCGCATCGTGTCGATCAACACCGCCGCGGCCGAAGCGATGCCGGGAGTGAAAGCGGTGGTCACCGGTGCCGATTTCCCCGATCTCGGAGCCGCCGATCCCGAATACGACGTATCGGTCAACGTCATGGCGCGCGACACCGTCTACTACCACGGCCATGCCGTGGCGGCGGTGGCGGCCACCAGCAGAGAGTTGGCCGCAGACGCAGCTGCGGCGATCGTCGTGGAATACGAAGAACTCCCGGCCGTCTTCACCATCGACGATGCAATGGCCGACGGTGCGCCCCTGGTCAATGAAACCAACTTCACCAAGTTCGTCAAGGCCGATGAGCCGTCCAACCTTTCCACCATCACCAACCTCGAACGGGGCGAGGTCGACGACGCGTTCGCGGCGGCCGATCTCGTGGTCGAGCGGGAGTTCACCACGGCAGCGGTGCACCAGGGCTACATCGAGCCCCACGCCTGTGTCGTCGACACCGGCGCCGATGGCCGCGCCAGCGTCTGGTGTTCGTCACAGGGGCACTTCAGGGTGCGCTCGTCGACTGCGGCGGTGCTGGGATGGGACGTATCTCGTGTCAAGGTGACGCCGGCCGAGATCGGCGGCGGCTTCGGGGGCAAGACCACCATCTACATCGAGCCGGTCGCCGCTCGTCTCTCGGAGATGGCCGGGCGTCCGGTGAAGATCGTGATGACCCGCGACGAGGTGTTCAGGGCCACCGGCCCCGCCCCCGCGTCGAAAGTCCGGGTGAAGGTGGGCGCCACCAACGACGGTGAGCTCACCGCTCTCGAAGCATGGATGGCCTACAACGTCGGCGCGTTCGGCAACGTGGCCGGATTGGTGGGGGCCATGTCGGTGGCGTCCTACAAGTTCCCCAACCTGAAACTCGAGGCCTACAGCGTCCTCAGCAATCTCCCGAAGTCGGCGGCCTACCGCTCGCCCTCGGCTCCCCACGCCGCCTTCGCGATCGAATCGGTGGTCGACGAGATCGCCCAGAAACTCGACATCGATCCGATCGAGCTGAGACTGAAGAACGCCGCGGTAGAGGGCGACGTCACTGCGATGGGCATGCCTCATCCCCGAATCGGGTTCGTGGAGTGCCTCGAAGCGGTTCGCGAATCGGAGCACTACCAGTCACCCGTCCCCGATGGGGCGGCTCGCGGCATCGCCGCGGGGTTCTGGTTCAACATCGGCGAGCAGTCGAGTGCCACGGTGCACGTCAACGAAGACGGCACCGCCACGGTCATCACCGGCAGCCCCGACATCGGCGGCAGCAGAGCATCGATGGCTCTGATGGCAGCCGAGGAGCTCGGACTCGACGTCAACAGCATCACCCCGCTGGTGGCCGACACCGAGTCGGTCGGGTTCACCGACACCACCGAAGGCAGCCGCACCACGTTCGCAACGGGCATGGCCGTGGTGCAGGCCTGCCGCGACCTGATCGACGACATGCGCTCACGGGCGGCAACGACCCTCAGTGTGGACGTAGGTGAGGTCATCTGGGCAGACGGCGCGGCGGTGGCCGAAGGCCACGACCCGGTGCCGTTGGCCTCGATAGCGGCTCAATCCAAGAGGACCGGCGGCCCGCTCACGGCGAGTGCCTCTCTCAACGCGGCCGGCGCAGGGCCCTCGTTCGCCGTGCACTGCGGTGATCTGGCGGTAGATGAGGAAACCGGCCACACCAAGGTGCTGCGCTACACCGCAGCCCAAGATGCCGGCACGGCCATCCACCCGAGTTATGTGGAGGGCCAGTTGCAGGGTGGATCGGTGCAGGGGATCGGTTGGGCCCTCAACGAGGAATACGTCCTCAACGACGACGGGAGCCTCGACAATGCCAGCTTCCTCGATTACCGGATTCCGGTGGCTTCGGATCTCCCCATGATCGAAACGATCATCGTGGAGGTGCCGAATCCCAGCCATCCCTACGGTGTGCGAGGGGTGGGGGAGACCGGGATCGTTCCGCCGATGGCGACGATTGCCAACGCAATCAGTCGTGCGGCGGGGATTCGGATGACGGCCTTGCCGATGTCGCCGCCCCACGTGCTCACAGCGCTCAACGAGCGCTGATGTGAGACGGCTCAACGAGCGCTGATTGTTGTGCCTGTCGTTCACCTCATGACCGATCATCGTCGGTTCACCGATGGCGAGGCGGTCATCGAGGTGGATGGAGCGACGGTCGGCGCGGTGATCGCAGAGCTGGAGCGCCGCTACCCGGGCCTCGGTGAGGCGCTCACCGAGGGCTCGTCGGCGGGGATCAATGGCGAGATCCATGCCGAGCCGGAGTTTGTGGCGGTGGCGCCGGATACCGACATCTATTTTGTGGCACCCCTGGCGGGAGGCTGATCGTCGCGGTTCAGAACTCGATGCCGTGACTCGAGCGCCGATCGTCTGACCAGTTGGTGCGCAGGGTCTCGGTGTTGCCGTCGACGCTGATCACCTGACCGTTTATGAAACGGGCTGCGTCGCTGCACAGGAAGGCTGCCGTGGCGGCGATGTCGGATGCATCCACGAAGGACCGCATCGACACCTGGTCCTCGTAGCCGGCTTTCACCGCGGCGGGCTCGACCCCCATCGACTCCGCTTCGCGGTCGATCACCCCCTGCATGCGGGGGCCGCTCACCGTGCCGGGAGCGATGCAGTTGGCTCGAATGTCGAAGCGGCCGAGTTCCATGGCCCAGGTGGCGGTGAGCCCTTCGATCGCCCACTTGGACGCGGCGTAGGGGGAGCGCAGGGGGTAGCCGAGATGACCGGCGGTGGAGGAGATGTTGACGATCGATCCCTGGCCTGCGGCTCGAAACCTCGGCACTGCGTGGCGCACGATTCGAAAGGTGCTTCCCACATTGATCTGGAGGCAGCGGTCGAACTGCTGGGGATCCATGTCTTCGACCGGGCCGGTGGGCCCGGCGATACCCACATTGTTCACGCAGACGTCGAGGCCACCGAGGTCGGTGTCGAGCGACCGGAACATCGACGCGACGGCCTCGTCGTCGCTCACGTCGCAGCGATAGTCGGGTGTGGTGGCGGGGTCGAGATCACAAACCCGAACTTCGGCTCCGGCCTGGCGAAGGATGGTCGTGATGGCTGCGCCGATCCCGCTCCCGCCACCGGTGACGAGCGCTCGGCGGCCCTCCAGCGAGGTGTCGTACTGATTCATGGCGAAATCGTAGGGTCCCGGCACGAGACGAGCTGTGATCCGTGCCGGGTGCGTGTCGTGGACGGGCGTGGGAGAGTTGTGACATGGGCAGGGTGCTCGAGAGCAAGGTCGATACCTACGAACTGGAGTGGCTGGAAGAGCCTCCGACGGGTCCCGCGGGCGCGCCCTCCGAGCCCCGCGGCGGTGGTCGGGTGCGGCGTTTCGGGCCCGCGCTCGTGTTGCTGAGCGCGGGGATCGTCGCACTCGTCCTTTCGGTCCCGTGGATCACCGGGGGCGACGACGGGGAGGCCGGAGCGCCGACGTCTCCACCGCTCGCAACGGTCGTATCGGCCGACGTCGGGGATGGGGCCCAACCGGCCACGGCAAACGAGGTGACAGCGGTCGACGTGGCCGCTGCTCTGGCCTCCGTCAGTGAACTCGATCTCAATCGCGGCTATTTGGAGACGAGAGTGTCGGATCAGGGTGTGGATCTCTTCGTTCGCTTCAGCAGTGTCGGCGGGCTCGAAGGCGGATTTCGGTTCGCCTACATCGGTGCTGACGGACACCCGATCGTGATCGATACCAGGTCTGGTGAGATTCGATCCATCACCCGCGAAGCGAGGGCCACGACCACCGACGGTCTCGCCCTTCTCCACGACGACGACGGGATGCTGGGCCTCGATGGCGACGATCTCACCACGGCCTGGCGCATCGTCGACGATGCCACGGTGATAGCCGATCTGGCCGGGGGCCTCACTACTGTGGTGGTCGACGACCGGGGGGCGCGATCGGTGGGCCCGTTCGTGCTGGGAGCTCCGCCCGTGCTCACTCCGGTACCGGACTCCTCGAGACTGGCGGCGATCCCCGGCGTGGGCGTGTTCGTGACTCCCCAGAGCGGCGGCACCTACGAGGTGAGCGGCGATGCCCGAGCCCAACTCACGCCCTCGAGAATGCGTTCTGCGGTGAGTGAGCACCATCTCGAACGGCGTCGTGTCGACGGGGTGTCGGTCGATGTGGTGGTCGACCAGGTCACCGGGGAGGAACGAATCCTCGACCCCGAACTCGTCGACCTGGGCGGCGATCTGCTCCTGAGTCCCGACGGCCGGTGGGTGTTCATCGCCGACTCCGGCGACGACACCCCGGTGTTCTACGACACAGATACCCACACGATCGTGGGGTTCGAGGCTCGTCCCGGCCGCGCCACCGCGGTGTGGGCACCGGATTCGTCCTACCTCGCCACCGTCGACTCGGGGTGGGGGCGTATCTGGATCGAGTTCACCGATGGTCGGAGCGGGGCGATCGCGCTCGACCTACTGAAGATCCCGGGACTGGAGACAACCGAACTCAGGATCTTCTAGAAACGCGCCGGATTCATGACGCAGGGTGATGACGGTCGGCGATGAGGCTGATGATCTCGAACATCACCGCCGTGGCCCGGTATGAAGTGATCTGGTTGGGAGTGTCGATGGTGGGCATGAGGCACACCACGTCGCCACCGATGATGTTCTTGCCCCGAACCGATCGGAGCAACTCGATCGCCTGATCCATGCCGAACCCCTCGATACCGGCCTCGATGTTGGAGACACCTGGAGCCACGGTGGGATCCAGACAGTCGAGATCGAAGGTGATGTAGAGGGGCCGGTCGCCTATCCGTTCATTGATGGTTTCGATCACCTGCTGGGCGCCCATCTGGTCGTAGTCGGCTTTCCGGATCACCTCGTAGCCGAGCGAATACGACGGCTCCAGCCAGTCGAGGCTGCGGGTGTTGCCCCGAATTCCGACCTGGACGCTGTGCTCGGCGTCGACATGTCCGTCGCGCACCAGATAGCTCGCCCAGTGGGCGGCCGACTTCACCGCACCGAAGAAGTGAGGGATGTTGTGGTAGGCGTCGGTGTGGGCGTCGAAGTGCAACAGGCATGCCTTCTCCCCTCCCGTGAGGGTGGAACCGGCGCCGCCGATGGCCTGGAGGATGCCTCCGGTGATCGAGTGGTCGCCACCGATCGAGACCGGGCGGCAGCCTGCCGCGTCGATCGATCGGTAGAAGTCGGTGATCATCTCGATCGACCGCTCGTTGTTGTTGCCTTCAGAAAGGGGCACGTCGCCGAGGTCGTTCACCCGGCACCTTCCCCAAGGGTCGATACCGAAGTCGTTGTGCACCCGGCGGCCCAGAGCCGAGATGTTTCTCACCGCCCGGGGACCGAGGTGCTGGTCGCGTTGGGTGGTGCCGTTTCCGGTGGAGTGGGGGACGCCGACGAGGGCAATGTCGGCGGCGGTCGGGTCGGCGACGTGGTCGCACCGAAAAAGGGTGGGGATGCCGTACCAGAACGTTCCGTCCATCATCCGGTGTTGGTCTTCGAGCTCGTCAGCCATCTCGCTCCTCGGTGTCGATGCGAATGTACTCTCCGACGACTTCACTGGCAGACTCCCGCCCGTGACCTTCGCCCTCGGGATCTGGTATTCGATCGCCATCGGTGTCGGAGACTTCTTCGGCGGATACGTGACTCGGCGATCGGTGGCTCTCACGACCGTTATCACCGCCCTCGGGGCCGGCGTCGTCATCACCGCATTGGGGGTGGCCGTCATTCCCAGCGAGGTGAGCGGTCGCGCTCTCGGGCTTGGTGCCGCGTCAGGGATCACCGTCGGGTTCGCTCTGATGTTCCTCTACCACGGGATGGCGGTGTCGTCGGCCGCGGTCGTGTCGCCCGTCGTGGCGGTGGTGGGCGCGATGTTGCCCGTGGTCTACGACCTGTCGACGGGCGGAGCCCTGTCGCGGGTGGTGACCTTGGGAGTGGCGGTGGCGGTGGTGGGTATCGCTCTGACCACCTTCTCCCCGGAGGTGGGCAAGCGGCTGAAGGTGGGGATCGCGTGGGCTGTGGCTTCCGGCACCTTGTTTGGCATCGCCCTGACGTTCCTGGGACAGACCGATCCCGCGTCCGGCGTCTGGCCCGCCCTCGCTCAGAGGCTGGTTGCAGGTCTCATCCTCGTCGCAGTGGCCACTGCCCGATCCATCCCCCGCCTCGTGGTGCCCGGTCTGCGCCGGCTGGCGCTGCTCTCGGGATTGCTGGGTGGATCCGGGGTGGCGGCGTTCGCGCTCGGGGCCCAGCGGGGCTCGCTCAGCGAGATCGCGGTGACGTCGGCGATGTTTCCCGCTGTCACCGTGGTGCTGAGTGCTCTCTTCGACTCACACCCGATGAGGTGGTGGCAGCTCGTCGGGGTGGGCGCTTGTGTCGCCGGTGTAGCGATGATCGGTGTGGGCTGACGTCCGACCGGTCAGCGCACCGGTTCGGAGCGGCGACGGCGAGGGCGGGTGACGAGCGGGTAGGCCGCGGCGGCCACGAGGGAGAGCGAGATGATCGCCGACCAGTGGCTGAGAGCGTGAAAGCTGCTCAGATCGATGATCACACCTGAAGCCAGGCCGGCGAGCGCACCGGAGGCCACCATGGTGAAGTCGGCCGCGCCCTGAACCGCGGCGCGCTCGTTGACCGGGAAGGCCGAGGTGAGCAGGGCGCTGCCCGAGATCATCGCGAACGACCAGCCCAACCCGATGAGGAAGAGGCCGATGAAGACGCCGAGGCTGTCTTCGGGGTCGGTGTGAGACGCCATCTCGGCACCGATGAACAGGGTGATGCCGGCGGCGGCGACCATCACGTTGGTGGGCAGGCGATCCACCAGCCAGCCGACGACGGGGGAGAAGAAGTACATGCCGACTATATGCAGGGAGATGACGAGGCCGATGATCTGCTTTTCGTGAGCACCATCGTTCATGTGCAGGGGGGTGACGATCATGACTGCGGCCATCACTCCCTGGCCCACCGCCATCGCCCCCACCGCCAGTGCGGCAACGGGGTGAGCGAAGAGCTTTCTGAATGACTCGACCAATCCCGGTCCCTTGGCGCTGCCGTCGTCGCCGCCCAACTGGCGGGCCAACACGAGAGGATCGGGCCGCAGGTTGATGTGCACGATGACGGCCGCGGCTGCGAACACCACCATCCCCATCAGATAGGGGCCGGCCAGTTCGTCGAGTCCGAATTGTTCGGCGACCCATCCGGTGGGGCCGAGGGCCACCGTGGGGCCGAGCACCGATCCGATGGAGGCGGCCCACACCAGTATCCCGATCGCTCGAGCGCGGTGGTTGGCAGGGGCCAGGTCGGCGGCGGTATAGCGGGCCGCGAGGTTGGTTCCGTTGCCGACACCGATGCCGATCACTCCCAGGACCAGCAGGGGGTAGAACTGCAAGACCACCGCGAAAAAGGCGATGACCGCGCCGAAGAACGCGATCGTCCATCCGATGCGAAGTCCGGGCCTTCGGCCGTGCGCGGCCATGTGCCGGGCGAGGGGAACCGTGGCGATAGCGCCACCGACACTGATCATGGTGGAGGCGAAGGTGGCCCAGCTGTCGCTGTTGGTGATCTCCTGGGCAGCAAGGCTAGTGCCGGAGAACCCTCCCGCCATACCCATTCCCGCGGCCCCGACCGAGACCATCAGCACCCGCTTGGTGCGGCGCTGGATCGCGGCGACCTCTGTGTCGTCGATGATGCCGGTCATGTCGACGAGAGGAGGGGGAGGGTTCGAGAGGGCATGACTTTCGGCGATGCTACCGGGGCAACCCCCAGACCCGGAATCTGCTGTTCGTTGGTCGGGCGGAGCCTTGGTGCCATACTGCCGCGATGATTCCTGTGCAGGTTTGGCGATCACCGAAGGTGGAGGTGAGGGAGAGCCATCTCGGCGGACTCGCGGTCTACGCGGCGGCTCCGATCAGCGAACGGGAAAGGGTGGCGGTGAAGGTGGGCCATGTGGTCGACACCGCCGAAATGCTGAGGCTCACCGAGGAGATCGGCGATTTCAGCCTCCAGATCGACGACGACACCTTCCTGTCGCCTCGCCACGCCGATGAATACGACCACATGGTGGTGCACATCAATCACTCCTGCGAGGCCAATGTGGGCTTCCGTGGCAACGTCACCTACGTGGCGATGCGCGACATCGCCGAGGGCGAGGAGTTGTGTCACGACTACGCAACCGCGCGGCTCGCGCCGTACCGACTGGATTGTGCGTGCGACACGCCATCGTGTCGGGGCACGGTCACCGAGTCGGATTGGCAACTGGCCGCGGTCCAGTCCCGCTACGCCGGATTCTTCATGCCTCACGTTCAGAGCAGGATCGACGCTTCTTGACCTCCGCCCCCACCGTGATTGACCAGTCGGAGCGAGCTGGCGTCGTCGGCGCGGTAGCCGCGATCTGCCTGTGGTCGGCCGGCAACGTGATGGTGGTGGAGGTGCCGATGCCGGGAATGCAGATCGCGTTCTGGAGGATCCTGCTCGGTGCCGTCGTCTACTCCTTCGCCGTCTACGTGAGCCGCGGATCGCTCACCCGGGCGGGATTCGTGGCGTCAGCGCCCGCAGGAATCGTGATCGGTCTGGAGATCGGCGCCTTTTTCGTGGCGCTCAAGCACACGACGGTGGCGAATGTCACGGTCCTGGCGGCGCTCACGCCCCTGGTGCTGCTGGCGGTTGCCGCCCGACGTTTCGGCGAGACGGTCACGCGTTTCCTAACGGTCGTCACCGCGGTGGCCACCATCGGGGTGGGTGTGGCGATCTTCGGATCGACCCGGCACACCTCCTGGAGCCCCAAGGGAGATTTGCTGGCGGTCGTGGCGATGTTTCTGTTCGCCGCATACCTGGCCATGTCGAAGCGGGCCAGGATGTCGGTTCCGGCGCTTGAGTTTCAGGCCTGGCTCTGGATCGTCGGGGCCACGGTCCTGATTCCGTTCGCGCTGCTTGATGCCGGGGGCGTCGATGTCCCCACGGGAAGCCAGTGGGTGTGGCTCGCCGCACTCCTCGCGGTACCGGGCAGTGGTCACATGGCCATGAACTGGGCCCATCCCCGGGTGCGGCTCGTGGTTGCCTCCATGCTCACCCTCGCCGTTCCCGTGCTCTCGTCGCTGGGAGCGGTGCTGTTTCTCGACGAGTCGCTCGGCTGGGTGCAGGTGGGGGGCATGGCCGTGGTGCTGGCGGTACTGGCCGCCGTGATCAGGCGCGAAGCCCGACTCGTCAACGCGCGCTGACCTCAAGCACCACCTTGCTGGCCTCCCCCGACGACAGCACCGAGAACGCGTCCTCGAATCGGTCGAGGGGGAAGCGATGGGTGATGGTGGGCGTCACATCGAGGCCGGTGCCGAGCATCGCCAGTGCCTTGTGCCACGTCTCGAACATCTCGCGACCGTAGATCCCTTTGAGAGTGAGGCCCTTCAGGATGACCTGGTTGAGGTCGACATGGGCGTCGTTGCCGAAGAGTCCGAGAAGGGCCACCTTCCCTCCGTGGATCATGGAGTCGATCATGTCGGCGAGTCCGTCGGGGTGACCCGACATCTCGAGCCCGACGTCGAATCCCTCCACCATCTCGAGTTCGCTCATCACCGCGTCGATCACACCGGCGCCCGGCGTCACAGCGCGGGTGGCACCCATCTTCCAGGCGCGGTCGAGTCGGGCCTCCACCGGATCGGTGATCACCACGTGGCGGGCGCCGGCATGGCGACAGATCGCCACCGCCATCTGCCCGATGGGACCCGCACCGGTGATGAGCACATCTTCACCCACCAGGTCGAACGACAGCGCTGTGTGCACGGCGTTGCCCAGGGGGTCGAGGATCGCGGCGATCTCATCGGGCACCGAATTAGGGAGGGAGTAGACGTTTTCCTCGGGTAAGACGATGTAGTCGGCGAACGCACCCGAGCGGTTGACTCCGATTCCCTGAGTTGCTCGGCACAGGTGATGCCGGCCGGCGCGACAGTTGCGACAGGTGCCGCACACGATGTGTCCTTCGCCGGCCACCCTGTCGCCGACCGCCACGCTGGCAACCCGGTCGCCCACGGCGTCGACGATCCCCATGAACTCGTGGCCCACCACCAGGGGCGGCTCGATCGTGCTTTGGGCCCATTCGTCCCAGTCGTAGATGTGGAGATCGGTGCCGCACACCGCGGCCAGCCGCACCCGGATCCGCACCTCGTCGGGCCCGGGCTCGGGGGTGGCAACATCTTTCAGCTCCAGGCCGGGGGCGGGCTCGGCTTTTACGAGTGCCCTCATCCGGTGGGGCCGATCACTCCGAGTTCGGTGCCCACCGTCACGAACGCAGCCACGGCCCGATCGATGTCGGCATCGTTGTGAGAAGCGTTCATCTGGGTGCGGATGCGGGCGGTGCCCATGGGAACCACAGGGTAGGAGAAGGCGGTGACGTAGACGCCGTGCTCGCCGAGGCGGCGGGCGAATTCCGCGGCGAGTGCAGCCTCGCCGAGCATCACCGGGATGATCGGATGCCCCTCACCCGACGACTCGAAGCCGGCAGAAGTGATGGCGCGGCGGAAGCGTTCGGAGTTGCGGAAGAGCTGCTCTCGAAGGTGGTCGCCCTCGCGAGCCAGGCGGATCGCGGTGCGGGCTCCGCCGAGTAGTGCGGGAGCCAGGGCATTGGAAAACAGATAGGGACGGGCTCGCTGCCGCAAGAGGTCGACGATTGGTTGACGCGAAGCCACAAACCCACCCATGCCACCGCCGAGAGCCTTCCCCAGGGTGCTGGTGACGATGTCGACGCGCTCGACGAGGTCGTGCAACGCCGGTGTGCCCCGACCGCCCGGGCCGATGAACCCGGTGGCATGACAGTCGTCGACCATCACCAGGGCACCGTGCCGGTCGGCGACCTCACACAGCGAAGCCAGATCAGCCACATATCCATCCATGGAGAAGACGCCGTCGGTGACAACGATGACGTGCTCGGCCCCTTCGGCTCTCGCGGCCGTGAGCTGGGAATCGAGGTGGTCGTAGTCGCGGGTGTCGAACCGGTAGCGGCGAGCCTTGCAGAGACGGATGCCGTCGATGATCGACGCATGATTCAGGGAGTCGGAGACGATGGCGTCGCCCTCCCCGAACAGGGGCTCGAACACTGCGCCGTTGGCATCGAAGCAGGCCGCGAACGAGATGGCATCATCGGTGCCGAGGAAGTCGGCGATGTCGCGTTCGAGTTGGCGGTGGAGGTCGAGGGTGCCGCAGATAAAGCGCACCGATGCCATGCCGAATCCGTAGGTCTCGCCCGCGTCGACCGCAGCCGCGATGATCTCCGGATGGTCGGCCAGCCCGAGATAGTTGTTGGCGCAGAGATTGAGGACCTCGCCCTCGCCAGCCACGCTCACCGTGCCTCCCTGGGCAGACGTGATCTCACGCTCGGCCTTCCACAGACCGGCCTCTCGAATCTCCTCGAGCCGGCCGACGATCGCCGTGTCGAACGAGGTGCGACTCATCCGGTCTCCATGAGATGGCGGGTGAAGAACTCCAGAATCAGTTCGGCCCGCTGCACCCGGTGCACCGGCGAACCCGACCGGCTGAGTTCATGGGTCTCGCCGGGGAAGCGGTAGTACTCCGGCTCCCGTCCGAGGTCGCGAAGTGCGAAGTAGAGCTGGTCGGCCTGCTCAAAGGGGCAGCGCAGATCCTCGTCGGAATGGATGAGCAGCAGGGGAGTGGTCATCTCCGACACATAGGTGATCGGCGACATCCGGGCGTACTCCTCGGGGTCTTCGAAGTGGGTGACACCGAACCAGACCCGATCAATCCCCGAGATGTCCGACGTCATGTTGAGACTGGCCAGATTGTTGACGGCCCGCTCCGAGCACGCTGCCTTGAAGCGTTGGGTGTGCCCCACCATCCAGCTGGTCATGTAACCCCCGTAGGAGCCTCCGAGCACGCCGAGTCGGTCGGGGTCGATGAACGGGTAGCGCTCCAACGCGGTGTCGACCACCGCCATCAGGTCGTCGTAATCGACGCTGCCCCAGCCCGGCCCGCCGAGATCGCGGCCGTTGATGGCCTGGCCCCACGCGTGATCGCGACCAGACCCGCCCCTGGGATTCGCCATCAACACCACAAACCCGGCCGCGGCCTGGAGTTGGGCCTCGTCGAGGAAGAAGTCGCCATACTGGGTGTGGGGCCCGCCGTGGATGTTGAGCAGCATCGGATACTTCTGCGATGGATCGAAGGCGGGAGGCGTATACATCCAGGCATCGACCTCCACCCCGCCCGATTCGGCTTGGAAACGTTCGGCGGGCCGGGGGTGGGCTCGGGCCACGAACGAGTCGGTGACTGAAGTGAGTCGGGTCTCCTCGCCATCACGCAAAACGAAGAGTTCGCCGGGCCGATTGGGCGTGGTTGCGGTGAAAGCGATCGTGTCGCCCTGCTTAGACCAGCCGGTTACCCAGCGTTGTCCGCCGAGTACGAGTTGGCGCGAGCCGTCGGTGGTGAGTTGGTGGAGGTGGATTCCTCCGCGGTCCTGGACCGACCCCAACAGTGTGGAGTCGTCGTCCCACTGGGGTGGCCGGGGCACAGGACTCGCCATCCAATCGCGGTCGATGTCGGTATCGATCCACCGGGGCTTGCTGTCGCCCTTGCCCAACAGGCCGATCCGACTGTTTTGGGGAATGATGCCGGTGTCGTCGAAGCCGATCACCGCGATGGTCCCGTCGGGCGACACGGCGGGAAGTTCGTAGGAGCCGGAGCCCTCGGTGACCGGTGTCGGCTCTCCCGCATCGAGATCGAGGCGATGGATATGGTTGTCGAGCCAGTTGACCTTCGGGTCGGTGAAGCTGGCGACCAGGCCGCCGCTGCTGGGATCCCAAGCCGGCGATGAGTAGTGGGCCGCCCCCGGCGTGATGTCGCGTCGGTCGGCCGAACCATCGGTGGGTACCACGTGGATGTGGACCGGCCGATCGAGAACGGGACCCTCCCCGTTGAGCATGTAGAAAGGCTGATTGATCCGGCGCGGCGGCCGTCGATCGACCTCGTCGCTGTCGTAGTGGTCGCCGCGCACCCGCGCCGCGTAGGCCAGGTTGCGGCCGTCCGGCGAGAAGGCGAGGTCGGCCACGCTCTCGTCGTGCTCGGCGAGCAGGGAGGCTTCGCCCGGCCCGTCGGCAGCCAAAAGGTAGACCGACGAGCGTGTCTTGCCGTTCTTGTCCTTGCGGCGGGTGGACGTGAACGCGAGCATCCGGCCGTCGGGCGACCAGCGAGGACTGGCGTCGTTCTCCTCACCTGCGCTGACGGGCCGCGGGATCGATTCTCCGTCGCTGTCGATCACCCACACCCGGCTGCGGTAGCGGTTGGCCTCGCCATCCACCCGACTCACCACATAGGCGATCCGGGAGCCGTCGGGGGAGAGCTGGGGATCGCTCACCGATGCGAGTTGCTTGATGTCGTCGGGTTCCATTCTCGCACCGTAGTGCGGCCCGAAGAGTGCGGACACCGAATCCGCGTGGGATATTGAGTCCCCGATCAGGACCTTCAAGGAGTTGTAGCGATGGCGATAACGGAGTCTCCGCGATTCGTTCGTGCCGACGGACCCGACAAGGTCACCGGGAGCGGGCGCTACACCGCCGACATGAACCTCACCGGCCAACTGGTCGCCAAGTTCCGCTATGCCGATGTGGCCAGTGCCCGAATCACGCGGCTCGACGTTTCGGCGGCGAAAGCGATGCCCGGGGTGTTCGCGGTGATCACCGACGAAGACGTTCCCGATGTGCACTACGGCTCGCCCGTACCCGACCGCACCCTGTTCGCTCGCGATGCGGTTCGTTACGAAGGAGAAGTGGTGGCCGCGGTTGCTGCGGTCGACGCCGCCACCGCCCAAAGCGCAGTGGATGCGATCGTCGTGGAGTACGAGGCTCTGCCCATCGTCGCCGACCTCGAGGCTTCCATGGCCGAGGGTTCGCCCCTGGTGCACGAACGGTGGGAAACCTACGACGTCGGCGACGGCACCGAGCAGCGGCCCAACGTTGCTTCGTTCTCCTCGATCGAGAAGGGCGACGTGCAAGCAGGGCTCGACCAGGCCGACCATGTCGTCACCAGTCGATACGAGGCCGACGGCACCCATGCCATCCCGATCGAGCCGCGAGCCGTGATCGCCCAATGGGAGGGTGACAAGGTCACGATCTGGACATCGAGCCAGGTCCCCTTCGATGCCCGAAACGGTGTGTGTGAAACCCTGCAGCTGTCCGCCAATCGTGTACGTGTCATCGTGCCCCACCTCGGTGGCGGCTTCGGCGGCAAGTGCGGATTCCACTTCGAAGCCCACGTGGCGGCTCTCGCCAGGGCCACGCGACGGCCCGTGAAGCTGGTGTTCTCCCGACGCGAGGAGTTCCTCGCTCCGGATCGGCGCCGCGAGTCGATGATCATCGATATCACCACCGGCGTGAGAAACGACGGCACGATCACCGCTCGCACGGGTTGGGTTGCAGTGGAGAACGGGGCCTACACCGCCGATTCCGCCTTCTTCCCCCAGCTCTCCGCCATGCACGTGGCCGGCCCCTACGCCATCGCCAACGTGTTCATCGAATCGTCGCTCGTCTACACGAACCATCAGCCATCGGGTTCGGTGCGAGCCCCCACCGCGCCCCAGGCGTGTTGGGCGTCGGAGTCGCACAACGACGAGGTCGCCCGGGCCATCGGGATGGACCCGGTCGAGTTCCGGCGCCGCAATCTCGTCGACGAAGGAATCGAGGGTCCGTCAGGGCAGGTATATGGCGACATCGGAGTGCGCCGCTGCCTGGAGGCCGCGGTCGAGGCCGCGGGATACGGCGACGACCTGCCCGCCGACGAAGCCATCGGAGTCGCCGTCGGCTGGTGGCCGAGTTTCCCGGGCCCTTCCGGCGCCTACATCAAGCTCGATGGCGACGGCTCGGGGCAGATCATCACCGGTGCCCAGGAATGTGGCACCGGATCGGTGATGACCCTGCGCCAGCTCGCCGCCGACGAGCTCGGCATGGACGCCGAAGACTTCCAACTCGTCTATCAAGACACCAGCGCGGCGCCCTACGACACCGGAGCCACCGGCTCACAAACCCTCCTCAACAACGGGCGAGCCGTTGTGGAGAGTGCGAAGGAGATCGCCGAGCAACTCAGGGAACTGGCGGCCGACCAACTCGAAGCTGCGGCCGCCGACATTGTCTTGGCGGGCGGCAACGCCCATGTCGCCGGTTCCCCCGACAAGTCGGTGTCGATCCCGGAGTTGGCGGGCATCGCCGCCGGGGGAGAACTACTCATCGGCAAGGGCTCGGGCACGCCCCCCGAATACCCCAGCGCGAGCGCCACCTGTGTGGGCGATCAGGGAATGGCCGGCTGGGCCGGCCCCCAGTTCTCGTGTCATGCCATCAGGATTCGACTCGATCGTGAAACGGGGGTGGTGAGGGTTCTCGATGTCTTCGCCGCTCACGACTCGGGCACCATCATCAACCCGGTCGGGGCTCGAGGTCAGGTCGAGGGTGGGATCATGATGGGGATCGGGCAGGCCCTCACCGAAGGAACCCGCTACGGAGATGACGGGCGCCAGCAAAACCCGGCCCTACTCGAGTACAAGCTTCAGACTGCGGCTGATGTGCCGACCATCCACACCACATTCATAGAGGTACCCGACCCCAACGCGGGGCCACGCGGAGCCAAGGGGGTGGCGGAAGCACCCAATGTGCCGACAGCGGCAGCCATCGCCAACGCCATCACCAAGCTGATCGGCCGTCCGGTGCGCCAGCTCCCGATGACCGCCGAACGGGTCTGGACCACGTCCAACACCGGCTCCGAGCAAGGGGGTGAGTCATGAGCTTCTTGATAGCCGAGAGTCTCGACGATGCTCTCGCCGCGATTGCGGCAGGGGCCCGTCCGATCGCGGGCGGTACCGATCTGGTGGTGGGGGCGCGCCATGGCAAGGAGGCGTTGCCCGACGAGCTGGTGGCCATCGATCGCATCGATCAACTCGCCGAGATCGGTCCCGGGCCCGGTGGAATCCGAATCGGCGCGCTCGTCACCCACGCCACCCTCATGACCGATCCGTTGGTCGTGGCGGAGTTCACCGCCCTCGCCGACGCGGCCGCGCTGGTGGGCTCACCCTCCACCCGACATGTGGGCACCCTGGGGGGCAACGTGATGAACGCCTCACCGGCAATGGACACCGGGGCTCCTCTCATGGTGCTGGGTGCGGTCGCAGATCTCCAGTCCGTTGGAGGATCGCGATCGGTGCCACTCGATGAGCTCTGGACCGGCCCGGGTACCACCTCGGCTCAAGCTGACGAACTCTTGATCGGAGTCACCCTCAGTTCGGCCCCGCAGCGCAGCGGGAGCGCGTACGTACGCCTCGAATATCGGCGAGCGATGGAGATAGCGGTGGTCGGCGCGGCTGCCGCGGTGACCCTGGGCGACGACGGGACGATCGCAGCCGCGGAAGTGGCACTCAGCGCGGTAGCCCCCACCGTCCTCCTCGTCGAGGGTGTCGGTGATGCTCTCGTCGGGCGAGATCCCGAATCAGCGGCCTCTGCCGCGGCCGGTCTCGCCGGGGAACAGGCATCACCGATAAGCGACCTGAGGGCGAGCGACAGCTACCGCCGCCACTGTGTGGGTGTGATGGCCAAACGGGCGGTGGTCGCGGCCGCGAGGAGAGCCGCGGGAGAAGACATTGCCGTACCGGTCAATCGGTCCATCGGAATCGGAGCTGCGTGATGAGCGAATCATTCGACCTCGAGGTCAACGGCGTCGCCTACCCGGTGAGCGTCGACCAATCGCGCAATCTGCTGTCGGTCATCCGAGAAGAGATCGGCCTCACCGGCACGAAGGAGGGCTGCGACGACTGTGAGTGCGGGGCCTGCATGGTGCTGCTCGACGGCCAACCGGTCAACTCGTGCTCCTATCTGGCCGTGCAGGCCCAGGGTCGTTCGATCACCACGGTAGAGGGGGTCATGCAAGGCGACGAGATGCACGTGTTGCAGCGAAAGCTGCTCGAGGAGGGCGGGGTCCAGTGTGGCTTTTGCACGCCGGGCATGATCATGTCGGCTCATGCCCTGCTCGATCGCACGGCCAACCCGACCCCCGAGGATGTGCGGATCGGTCTCAGCGGCAACCTCTGTCGGTGCACCGGCTACGCCAAAATCCTGGCCGCGGTGGAGCATGCCGCGGCAGAGCTCGGCTGAGCATTCCGCGCCACCATGGCGCGGCTCTGAAAGGAACGAGAGATGACGAGACGAGAAGCCGGCCTGGTCGCGGTGATCGTGTTACTCATCGGACTGTTCGCGGGCTACGCACTGGCCCAATCGGGAGGCGACGACGGGCCCGACACAGCCGCGGGCGAGGGGACGTCCACCACTTCGACCACAAGTGAGGCTCCCACCACAACCTCGACCTCGACCACCAGTACCAGCACCACGACGAGCACGACCACGACAAGCACCACCACGACAAGCACGACCACGACCACCACATCGACCGTGCCGCCGCCTCCAATGGCCGACGTGCCATCCGGCCAGGTCGCAGGATTTGCCATCGGCTCACCCCTTGCCGACGTTGTCGACGAATTGATCACTTCTTATGGGCCTCCCGACGACGACTCCGGCTGGAGCGCCGGTTGCCAGTTCGATGGGAGTGACGGCAGCATGGAACGCAGTTACGCGTGGGGCCGGCTCAGGGTCGTGTTCAGCCGATTCGAAGGTCCGGAAGTCCTCGAACGCTGGAGCTGGAACCCCGGTCCTGATGATCCGACCCCGGGCGAAGTCCGGCTGCACGAAGGGGTTGTCGCCACCAGCACCATCGCCGAGATCTCGGCCGTCACGGGGTTCGCGACCAACTATCAGGAGCCTTTCGGCCTCACCTTGGTCACCGACAACTTCACGTGGATCTACCTGGCCTTCGGCGAGTCGGTCGATGAGCCGGTTTTCGAGATCAGTTGGGGTGGCGGATTCTGCGATTAGCGGCACTTGCTAGAGGGACCTAGTGCCCTAGTTCACAAGCGGCCCGACCGCAAAGAATGGCTACGTGCTAGCCGTCTTCGGAATCCCCAACGTGGTCGTGGCCGCAATTGCCGCAACCCTGCTCGCCATCGTTGCTCGTCGCCGTGTGTTCGGCGCCAATGAGCGCACCGAAACGTCGTGGCTCGATGCCTGGCTGAAGGCGATCGTCATTGTTGTGTTCGTGGTGTTCACCACGGTCTATCTGCCCTCATATGTAATCGGTATGTCTGCGGTGTCAGACCTCAACCGCAACGCTCAAGATCTCATCTCCGCCGGGATCTGGGGAGCGGCCTTCACGGCCACTCTCGGAGGACTCTGGTACGCCCACCGCGAGAAGAGGGTCTGATGGGCGAAGGTGGGGGCGACAATCTGGCCTACTTCGACACCAACATTCCCTGTCTCGCAGCGTGCCCGGTGCACACCAACGCGGGGATGTATGTCGCAGCCATCGCCGACGGCGACGATGAACAGGCCTACCTCACCGCCCGCATGCCCAACCCGTTCGCTTCGGTCTGCGGGCGGGTCTGTGCCGCCCCTTGCGAAGACGCGTGTCGTCGTGGCCAGATCGACGAACCGATCGCAATTCGGGCCCTGAAGCGCTACGTCACCGAACAATTCGGGCCCGAGGCGGAAAACGGAGAACACTGGAGGAAGGTGGCAGCACCGCCGCCCGTCGATCTCGATCAAAGCATCGGGATCGTCGGGGGCGGACCGGCCGGCCTGGCCTGCGCCCACGACCTTCGTCGATGGGGCTACAAGGTCACCCTCTACGAGGCCACCGAGAAGCTCGGTGGCGCGATGTGGCTCGGCATCCCGGAGTATCGACTCGACCGCGATGTTCTGGCTCGCGACGTGGGGGCGATCATCGACCTCGGCGTACATGTCGAATACGAAACCAAGCTCGGTGTCGACATCACACTCGAGCAGCTCAGGGAACGTCACGACGCGGTGTTCCTGGGAATCGGGGCAACCCTCGGGCGGGGCCTCGACATCGACGGCGCCGATGCCGACGGGGTCTTCAAGGCGATCGAATTCCTCATCAACATGAACCGGGGATTCGAAGTCGACATCGGCGAACGAGTGGTGGTGGTCGGCGGCGGCGACGTTGCCATGGACGCAGCTCGAACCGCTCTGAGAGCCGCCGACTACGACGCCAAGCGAGACGATGGGAACGGCAACGGCGACAAGCTGGCCGAGCGCTACAACGAAGATGACGAGCGCTCGTCGATAGTCGAAGCCATCGATGTGGCCCGCTCGGCCGCACGGGCGGGCGCTAGGGACATCACGGTGATCTCCCTCGAGTCTCGCGACGAGATGCCGGCCCACGACTTTGAGATCGAGGAGGCCGAAAACGAGGGCATCACCTTCGTGGCCCGCCGGGGACCGGCCCGCATAGCGGTGGCCGACGGACGGGTGACCGGCCTCGAGACGGTCGGCGTCACTCGCGTTTTCGACGAGGATCACCGCTTCAGCCCTGAATTCGACCAGGACGACCAGTCGACCTTCGAAGCCGACACCGTGATCCTCGCCATCGGCCAGGCCATCGACCTCGATGCCCTCGGAGATGGCGGACCTGAGGTGAGCCCCCGGCGCACCATCCTCGTCGATGATGCCAAATGCAGCACCTCGCTGTCCGATGTCTGGGCAGGCGGCGATGCGGCCAAGGGGCCTCGAACCCTAATCGATGCGGTCGCCGACGGCCGCCGAGCCGCTGCCGACATCCACACCTCGTTCGGTGGCGAACTCGAGTCGGCGAAGGCCGGGCGCATGGTCCACCTCAAGCAGTTCCATCGGCTCGACGATCTGTACGACCGCGAGACCCGCGTCGACGTTCCCACCCTCGAGACCGGTCGACGGATGGGGCTCGCCGAGGTTGAGACCGGCTTCACCCCCGATCAGGCCAAGTGCGAGGCAAGCCGTTGCCTGCGGTGCTTCGCCAACATCCTTCTCGACGTCGATCGCTGCGTTCTCTGTGCCTTGTGCGCCGACGTCTGTCCGCTCGATCTGATCGCACTGGTGCCATCTGAAGAGGTCGAACCCGGCCAGGAGGGCGGCACCGCACTACTACTCGACGAGACCGCATGCATCCGCTGCGGACTCTGTATCGAACGTTGTCCCCCCGACGCCTTGTCGATGGGGATGTGGACAGGAGTCGGAGTTCCCACATGGGCATGACAGATGAAAGAACAGGCGTGGTCGCCCGACTTCGCCGAACCCCAGTGGGCAAGTCGATCTTCCGGTCGCCGCCGCGGGTCACGCCGCGCGATCGCGCCGCAGGTCACTGGTCCAACTTCTTGTTGCACATCTATCCGGTGAAGATCCGGCGCCGTGAGCTCAGCTTCCGGTTCTCGTGGTATCTCGGAATCATCTCGACGGTGCTGTTCGGCTCCCTGGTCGTCTCCGGTATCTACCTGATGTTCTTCTACGTGCCGTCGCCCAACCAGGCGTACACCGACATCCAGACAATCCAGACCGAGGTCACGTTCGGCCAATACATCCGAAATGTGCACCGCTGGTCGGCTCACATGATGGTGCTCGCGGTGGCGATGCACATGGCACGCGTCTTCTACCGCGGCGCCTACAAGGCGCCTCGCCAGTTCAACTGGGTAATCGGCGTGATCCTGCTAGTGCTCACCCTGCTGCTGTCGTTCACCGGCTACCTGCTGCCGTGGGACCAGCTGGCCTTCTGGGCCGTCACCGTCGGCACCGAAATGGCTGCATTCGTGCCCCTCATCGGCGGCTCGGTTCAGGAGATGCTGCTCGGTGGCCCGGTCGTAGGCGCTGCCACCCTGCTGCGGTTCTACGTGCTGCATGTGGCGGTCCTGCCATCGCTCATCGTGTTCGTGCTGATGATCCATCTCTGGCGCTGGCGCAAGGACGCCATGCTCGACCTCGACAGGAGCGAAGCCGATGACTGAAACCACTCCCGACGGACGCCGGGTGCTCGGTCTCGTGCCGGGCAAGCCCGTGGCCGGCGATCGCAAGGAACCCGACGACCAAGACCTCGTCATGGTTTGGCCCCATCTGCTGATACGCCACGCGGTGGCAGCCATGGGGATCCTGTTGTCGGTCCTCGTGATCTCGGTGCTGTTCGACGCTCCCCTGCGGTCGGTGGCCAATCCGTCGCAGACTCCCAACCCGGAGAAGGCCCCGTGGTACTTCGCGGCCCTTCAAGAGCTCCTGTCGCACTTCCATCCGCTGGTGGCAGGCGTGCTGGTTCCCGGAGCAATCATCACCGGGCTCATCGCCCTGCCCTACATCGACACCAGTCCCCACGACAAACCCCGGCACCGCAAGGTCGCCGTCGTCACGTTCACGATCGTGATCGTCGCATGGATCGTCCTCACGATCGTCGGTTTCGCCTTCCGTGGCCCCAACTGGGGTTGGGTCTGGCCCTGGAATGAATGGCATGGAGAGCTATGAGCATTGATCTGACCCGCCGAAAGTTCCTCGGCCGGATCTGGAAGGCCGGTGCCGCGCTCATCGCGGCGGCGGGAGCATGGACCACGTGGGACCTCCTCCAGCCTCTGGCCACTTCAGGATTCGGTGGCAAGGTCCGCACGGTTTCCCCCGCCGCTGTGCCCGACACCGGTGTCGTGGAGGTGCTGGCCGCAAAGTCGCATCTCGTGAAAATCGACGGTGAGCTGATCGCCCTGTCGGAGAAGTGCACCCATCTGGGTTGCCGGGTTCCGTTCTGCGAATCGTCCAACCGGTTCGAGTGCCCCTGTCACGGCTCGGTGTTCAATCGGGCCGGTGAAGTGCTGTCCGGTCCGTCGCCGCGCGGCCTGGATCGCCACCCGATCGAGGTCCGAGAAGACGGACTCGTCTACATCGACACCGGCACCAAGACCGAGGGCGCAAGCCCGGGTACCGAGACGATCGACGAGCCGAGTACCGGTCCCGCGTGCGCAGAGGAGGATCACGGCTGATGTCCTACGGCTACACCACCGACCCCGAACTCGACCGATCCACCAACCGCATCATGGTTGTCGGAGCGGTGCTGCTGCTGGCCATGGCAGCTGCCTTCCCGATCTATCTCTCGTACGAGCCATCGGCCCGAGAGGATGCGCGCGCCGAGCAACTCGTCTCGCTGGCCCATGAGGGCGCGAGCATCTGGGCGTTCAACTGCGCGTCCTGCCACGGAGACGACGGCGAGGGAATCACCGCGCCGGCCCTCAACGCCAAGGAGTTCCTCCAGAGCGCAACCAACGAGCAGATCCAACTTCTCGTGTCGGTCGGCATCCCCGGCTCGGCGATGGGCGCCTACTCCCAGGACTTCGGCGGGCCCCTCACCTCCGAGCAGATCAAGGCGGTGGCCACCTACCTCCGTTCCCTCGAGGAAACCGCGCCGAGCGTGCCGAATTGGCGCAACCCGTAAGGCAGATGAGGCGGGACCTAGGACCCTTCTAATGACCACCCTCGACAAGACATTGTGTCCCGAGGAACGTTCTTCCCATTCTCGACAAGTGAGCGACGAGTGACCAACCCAGACAACGGAAACGAAACCGATCAGGCGCCGAAGCTCCTCGACTTCGAGCAGGAGCGAATCCGGGTCTTGCATTTCACGTGGATCGCGTTCTTCATGACGTTCTACGTGTGGTTCAACCT
>JAJCXY010000047.1 GCA_029263215.1 Acidimicrobiales bacterium | reverse complement strand
CCGGGGGGTTTAAGCCCCCTGCGTCTGCCTGTTTCGCCACCCGGGCCTCTCGTCACGGTAGCGCCGGGGAATAGGTCCCTGTCTCGTTCGGGACATTGGACCTGACCCTGCGGTTACTCCCGCACAACCTCATGGTTCACGCGGATTCAACGCGTCAGGCGGGGATTCGCCTGCTCCGTTGCCAGAAGTATGAGAACTCCCTGTTCGCTGGCACGACGCTTGGCCACCGTGGTACCGGCGATTGGGCTGGCCATGGCGATGATCGTCACGGCGAGCACGCCGGCAGGCGCGACCGAGGATTTCGACTCTGTAGCCCCCCGCTTTCGAGTGGTTGTTCGCGACGACATTGCTCCTGGCGAAGCCCCGACGTTCCAGGTGGTGATGACCGATCTCGGAGGAATCTTCGATCTGATGAGCAATCCGACGGTCGCGAGTGTCGAGATGGATGGCTACTCCGAACTGTTCCTGGATCCGACCGACCCCGAGTACCCGGCCCAGTGGGAGCACCAGCTCACCGGAATGGAGTCGGCATGGGACACGACTCTCGGCAGCGCCGACATCGTGATCGCCATTCTCGACTCGGGCGTCACCCCCCACGCCGAGTTCGGTGACCGTCTTCTCCCGGGCACCAGCTTCACCGGCGGTGACCCCACGATCGATCTACTCGGCCACGGCACCTCAGTGGCGAGCGTTGCCGCGGCGGCAATCGGCAACGAGATCGGCGCCGTCGGGGCATGCCCCAACTGCTCGATTCTTCCCGTCCAGGTCGCCGATCCGAACGGGTCGGTTCTGTGGTCGAACGCAGCCTCCGGGATCGTCTGGGCAGTCGATCAGGGTGCAGACATCCTCAATCTCAGCTTCGGTGGCCAAACGAACTCCAGCGTGCTCAGCGCCGCGATCGCCTACGCCCAGAGCCGCGATGTGATCGTGATCGCCTCAGCGGGCAACTACGGCACCGAAGTACCCGTGTATCCCGCAAACATCGACGGCGTCATCAGCACCGCCGCCCACGACACGAGCTTCGATCGCTACGCCTGGAGCAGCTACGGCGACTGGGTCGACCTTGCCGCTCCGGGTTGCACTCAGGGCCTCCGGAACGGTTCGTACAACACCGTGTGCGGCACCAGCTTCGCCGCACCATGGACCGCAGGCGTGGTCGGACTTCTTCTCACCAGTCAGGGCGCTCTTACACCCGCCGCAGTTGAGGCCGCCCTCCAGACGTCGGCCTCTCCATTGGGATGGGTCGAGACAGGTCGAGTCGATCCGGCAGCCACCCTCGCCACCGGGTTTGCCGACCTCGATGCGTTTCTCACCACCACTCGAGCCCGACCAGTCGGATTCGCGGGCGACTACCGAGGCGATGTAGTGCAGATCGATCTCCTGGTGAACGATGCTGTGACCGACATCTCCGCCAACCCGACCGAAGGCCGATTCGAGCTCACCTGGGATGCCACTGCTGCCACCGCCGGCGTCTACACCGTGCAGGTGCAAGCCCACAGCAGTGAGGGCACCACAGCACTCAGCTCGGCAGCCACGCTCGAAGTGATCGAAGGAACCGGCTTCGACGACACGATTACCCATGCGTTCTACGAATCGGGAGTGATCTGGATGGTCGACCAGGGAATCACCACCGGCACCAGCGCTACCACCTTCTCCCCCGAAGATCCGGTCACCCGCGGCCAGCTCGCGACCTTCCTGTGGCGCTATGCGGGAGAGCCAGCAGTTGTCGCCTCCACCGGCTTCACCGACACCAGCGCGGGGGCCTTCTACTCGAGCGGTATCGCATGGATGGTGGCCCAAGGCATCACCACCGGCACGACCCCCACAACTTTCTCCCCCGAAGACCCCGTCACCCGAAGCCAACTAGCAGCCTTCCTCTGGCGCTACTCCGGCCTGATGTCGATATCGACCGAGTCGACTTTCTCCGACGTCGACCGCAGCGCTTACTACGCCACCGCAGTTGACTTTCTTGTGGAACAGGGCATTACCACCGGCACGACCCCCACAACATTCTCCCCCGGCAGCGCCGTTACCCGAGGCCAACTGGCCACCTTCCTGTGGCGCTTCGCCGGCGAGCCTGTGGCCTGACTCTGACACTCTCTGAAAAGGCGACAGAGTGTCAGGCCGCGGCCAGCTCCCCGGAATCGTCGACCGCCAGCCACAAGGCGGCGCGGGCCCGATCGGCCTTCGCTCCGCTGAGTCCGTTGGCGACCACAACCCCCTCGATCATGTCGGACACAACCGCAGACCAGGGCCGACCCTTGAGCCTCACCGCCACCGATGGCACCCCCGCCCGCCGCCGAATCGTGCGGTGGACCTCATCGATACCCGGCGGCGACCTGAACCCGGGCACGGTCAAGGAGCGCAGCCTCGCCGCTTGCCCGAGAGAACGGGCCGCGGCAGCGAATCGGAGACTCGTTGCTTCCACCGATCACCATGATGACGAGAGGGTGTGACAGTCTCAGGAGGTGGACAGCCCCCCCGTGCTCAACCCCGCCCAAGAAGAGGTGCTCGCCCAGCTCGGCGCCAGCCGCGACGAGCGCCCCCAGTTCGACGCGGTCATCCGTCACGAGCTGAGACGGACTCTCGAGGAGGGACTGGAACCCCACGTCGAGGAACTCGCGGGCGACACCATGTTCGTGTCCAAACACCTGCTCGGGCGGGTGATGGGATGCGAACGCCGCTTCCTCGCCGAGGACGACGAAGAGTTCGCCTGGTCGGTTCCCCTCGCTCGCGGCACCATCGCTCACAAAGCCATCGAACTCTCGATCCACTGGCGCCGCGAACCCGAGCCGCTCGTACTCGTCGACGAATCGATCTCACGCCTCTCAGAAGGGATCGACGGACTCGCCGACTGGCTACAGACCTGCAGCGAGGTGGAACGGGCCGAGCTCAGAGCCGACGCGAACGACCGGGTTGTGAAGTTCCTCGAGTGCTGGCCACCGCTCAAATCTCAATGGCGCCCCGTCACCGAAAGCAGGCTCAGGCTCGAGATCCACGACACCTTCGTGCTCAGCGGCAAGGTCGATCTCGCCCTCGGTCAGGCCGAAGGCGATCGGGCCGGCAAGGTGCTCATCGACCTCAAAACCGGCGGCTTCGCTCCCCAACACCTCGACGACCTTCGCTTCTATGCCCTGGTCGAGACGATCCGGCTCGGCACACCACCGCGCCGCCTCGCCACCTACTACCTCGATCAGGGTCGCTTCCTGCCCGAAGATGTCACCGAGGCCCTGCTGTTTTCCACTGCGGCCCGAACGGTCGACGGCATCGCCAAGATCCTCGACGTGCGGCGCCGCGATCGCGAGCCGAACACCGCGCCCGGCCCGGCCTGTCGCTGGTGTGTGGCGCTCACCGGCTGCGATGTGGGCGAGCGCTACCTGTCCGACGGCGAAGAAGCCGCCGGGGGCGACGGCTGGTAACCCTTCGGCGGTGCCGGGGTCGACGGATGGGCTTCCGCCGCCGCTGCCGGTTCGTAGGCGCCAGTCTCCTCGTCGAGACCTTTCAGGTGGCCTCGGAAGCGGAGCCATCCCGCCACCAGGAATAGAGCCCCACCGGCTCCCGCGATCGTTTCGCGAGGACCGATCTGCTCCACTATCTGGGCCAGGATCAGCTGCCCCATCGGGTTGGCTGTCATCAATACCATCAGGTACACCGACAGCACCTTGGCCCGCACATCCTCATCCACCTGCATCTGGATGGCGGTGTTGAGAGTGGAGGCCGAGGTGATGTGGGCGGCGCCCATCAAGAACAATCCGACCAGCGCCAACTCGTAGGCCGGTGCCACCGCCAACACCACGATCCCCGCTCCGTACAACAACAGCGCCCATTCCTGGATCTGAGAGCGACGGAACCTCGCACCGATGCTGGCCACGACCGGCGACGACACGACCGCACCGCTGCCGAGAGCCGACAGCATCAGGCCATAGCCACGGTCGCCTCGTTCGAAGACCTCCTTCGCCATGACCACGGCGAGAACCTGCATGGAGAGCCCGAAGAAGCCGATCAGAGAAGCCGTAGCGATGGCGGTACGTATACCCGCGCGCTGCCGCGCGTATCGAACCGCTCCCGCGAACTCCCGCAGCGGTCGCATCCGTTCCGACGGCGGCTTGTGGATCTTCGGCACCCGGATCATGGCCAGAGAAATGATCACCGCGCTGAAACTCACCGCGTTGATAACGAACGCCCAACCCGGACCCCAGGTGGCAATGACGAGCCCGGCGAGAGCGGGCCCGATCAAGCGGGAAGAGTTGAACTGGGCCGAATTCATCGTGATCGCACTCAGCAGCAGGTCGCGCGGCACGAGTTCACTCACAAAGGCCTGCCAAGCAGGCAGGTTGACTCCCGCCGCGAGGCCCGACACGAACGACATGACCACATACGCGCCGGCGTCACGCACGCCGGAGAACCACATGACGATGAACCCCACTGCACCCAGCGCACGAAGGATCTGGGCAAGAAAGAGGATGCTGCGTCGGGAATAGCGGTCGGCGACCGCGCCACCGATCGGAGCCATGACCGCCAGCGGGATGATCTGGGCGAACCCGGCGAGCCCAACCCAACCCGCGCTGCCGGTGAGGTCGTAAACCACGATCGGGATGGCCACGGCCTGAAACCACCGGCCCGTGTTGGAGACGAGCCCGCCAATCCAAAAGAGCCGATAGTTGCGGACCCGGAACGCGTCGGCCGCCTGCCTCAGTCCACTCACTTCGCAGCGCCGACGACGTACGGGAACCAATCGGACCTCAGGCGCTCGCCCGCCACCATCCCGTGGCCGGGGAAGGGCGGTGATGTCGGGCCGGGCCGCTCCCCATAACGGGCATCGTCGCCCACGAACCGCACCGAAAAAGCCCGTCGACGGAGTGAGGAATGGTTTCCTCGCGCTCCATGCACTGTTCTGAAATTGAAAGCAACCGCATCACCGGGCTCGAGGGGCCACTCGCCAAGTTCGTAACGATCGGGATCGGCGTCGGGGTCGGGGACAGGCAGATAGTCGTCGGCGTCGCCATAGAAGTCGGCACCGCCCAACCAGCGCACAGGAAGCACATCCTTCGACCAGAGGTGCGAACCTCGAATGAGGCGCAACGACGCGTCGTCAACCGGATCGAGGGGGATCCAGAAACTGACGGTCTGGGTGCCATCGACAAAGTAGTAGGGACCATCGGAATGCCAGGGCGTAGCCACCGGCGTGCCCGCGTCCTTCACCAGAACATGCTCGTGAAAGAGCTGAACCCGGTTCGACCGCATCAACTGCCCCGCGATCGAAGCGGCAGACGATCCGAACACGAACCGCTCGAACTCGTCGATGCGCGACCAGTTGCAGTAGTCGTCCCAGAAACGGCCGGGTTCTCCCGGCGGTACGTTCTCGGCGAACGACGGACCCGGCTGAGACTCGTTGCGAGCCACCCCGGATGCCAGGGTGTCGATCCAGTCGGCGAACACACCGCGCAGCACCACGACCCCATCATCAGCGAATGCCTGGATGAGGGAGTCTTCGACGAGCGCAGGCATCAGACCACCGTATCCACCGGGATCGTTGGCCCAGGCATCCTCATGGGAGACTGCCCGCCATGAGTCTCATCCGTACCGAAGTTCGTGACCGCGTCGCCGTACTCACATTCGACGACGCCGAAAAACGAAACGCAATCACCCTCGCCATGAATACCGAGATCGGCGCGGCGCTCGACGAGTGGGAGTCCGACCCCGACATCGGTGCGCTGGTGATCACCGGCGCTCCACCCGCCTTCTGCGCCGGGGCCGACCTCGATGATCTGTTGGCCGACCAGGACGCTGAGGGGATGAAGAGGATCTACGAGGGCTTCATGCGCATCGCCCACACCTCGCTGCCGACGGTCGCGGCGGTGAACGGCGCCGCCGTCGGAGCCGGCTTCAACATGGTTTTGGCCTGTGATGTGGTGCTCGCGGCCAGGGAGAAGGCTCGCTTCGACTCGCGGTTCCTCCAGATCGGACTCCACCCCGGCGGCGGCCACACCTGGCGCTTGCGCTCGATCGTGGGCCGTCAGACCACCATGGCCATGGTGTTGTTCGGCCAGGTGATCCGGGCCGAACAGGCTCACGAACTAGGGCTGGTGTGGGGTGTGGTCGATGATGCCGATCTACTCGACGAAGCGGTCGCGTTGGCGGCCATCGCCGCCGGCCAGGAGAAGGAACTGGTGGCCCGGACCAAGGCCTCGGTCCTCACCCTCGACACTGTCGCCGAGTCGAACCAGGCCGTCGACCACGAACTCCATCCCCAACTCTGGTCAATGGGCACACCCACCTTCCGGGCCCTGGTCGAGAGTCTCCAGAAGAACATTTCCTCAGGCGACTGAGCAGCCGACCTCAGTGTTCACCAGACGTAGAATCCCTCGGCCGACTTCTTGCCGAGCTTGCCCTCGGCCACCATCGAGCGCAGCAACTCGGGAGGTTCGAATCGCGGGCCCAGTTCCACCGCGAGATGCTCGGCGATGGCGAGCCTGATGTCGAGGCCCACGAGGTCGGTGAGTTTCAGGGGACCCATCGGATGGTGATACCCGAGCTGCATGGCCGAATCGATGTCGGCCGCGGAGGCCACACCCGATTCGAACATGCGAATCGCCTCCATGCCGAGGGCGATCCCGAGACGACTCGAGGCGAACCCCGGCGAGTCCTTCACCACGATCGGGGTCTTGCCGAGGCGCTCGACCCAAGCCCGCGCGTCGGCCACTGTGGTGTCGCTGGTTGACTCCCCCACCACCAATTCCACCAAGCTCGACACCGGAACCGGGTTGAAGAAGTGCATCCCGATGAACCGTTCGGGGCTCGCCAACACGCTCGCCATGGCGGTGATGGAGAGGGAGCTGGTGTTGGAAGCGAAGATCGTGTTGGGCGGGTAGATCTCTTCCAGGGAGGTGAACATCGCCTGCTTGAGGGCGAGATCCTCGGGAACCGCCTCGATCACCAAGGCAGCATCAACCGAACCATGATCAGTGCGTGCATCGAGCCGGGTGAGTGCCTCGGCCGGATCGAGATCATCGCGCTTTCGGGCCAGGCGTTCGAGCGACTCGGTAACACGGCCAATCGCACCTTCAATGAACTCGATACTCGTCTCGACAAGCGTGACCTCCTCTCCGATGAGGAGGAAACTGGTTGCAATTCCGGCACCCATGGTGCCACCACCGACTACGACGATCACGGCTGCGACCCTAGCGTGACGGTCGCCCAGCGTGTATCACTTCGACATGAGCGACGCCCCCTTTCTCGCGGTTGGCCAGATCGACGACAACATCGTCACGGTCGGCTTCGACAACGCCGATCGCCGCAACGCCATCGACGAGGTCACGATCAACGAACTCGGCGATGTTCTGACCCGCTTCCAGTCGAAGCCCACGATCCTGGTGTTCCACTCCACCACACCGGGAATGTTCGTGTCCGGGGCCGACATACGAGAGCTCCGCGACCGTACTTCTGACGACGCGTTCCGGTCGATCAACGCGGGTCTCTTCGAGCGCATCGAGTCGCATCGGTGGCCCACCATCGCGGCGATCGACGGCTACGCGCTCGGTGGAGGCTGTGAGCTCGCCATGTCCTGCGACCTACGCCTCGCCACGCCGAAATCCTCCCTCGGCCAACCCGAGCTCGGACTCGGCATCCTGGCCGGGGCGGGGGCCAACTGGCGCCTGCGGCAGTTGGTGGGACTCGGCCTGGCCCGCCAGATGCTCTACACCGCACGACGCATCGATGGCACCGAGGCCCTCGCTGCAGGCCTCGTCGACCAGCTCAGCGAGCCCGAGTCATTGCTCGACGACGCCGTCGCAATGGCTCGCCGCATCTCGCGCAACTCATGGCGGGCGCTGGAACTCACCAAGCTATCCCTGCGTCAGGACCGACCGGCCACAACGGGGTTCGACATCGCAGCCCAGGCCCTCCTGTTCGACTCCGACGACAAGCGCCGCCGCATGGATGCCTTCCTCGACAAGAGCAGCTGACCTCCCCGACAGGGCTGGCTAGAAGCCGACCCACTTCTCGATCAGGGCAGCGCCTCGCTCGGTCCAGTCCTCGGTGGTGATGGCGAAACGGATGTGGTCCTCCCACACCCCGTTGATCTCGAGATACTTCTTGGCCGTTCCCTCGTCGCGAAGCCCGAGCTTTTCCACCACGCGCCTGCTCGCTGTGTTGCGGGGGACGATGGCGGCCTGCACACGGTGGAGATGGAGCTCCTCGAAGGCAAACCTCACACACACGATGAAGGCCTCGGGGGTGAAGCCCTCGCCGGCCAGTCGTTCATCGATCCAGTATCCGATGTAGGCATTCTGAAACGGACCGCGTTGGAGCGAGTTGAGGTTGATCTCGCCGCCAAATGCCCCGTCGACGAAGATGCCGAAGCCGTAGCCGGTGCCCAGCTGGCGCTCGCGTTGGCGGGCAGAACACCGCACCCCGAAAGCGTGGGAGTCCTCCACGACATCCGGCTGGCCAGGCAGGCGCTGAGGCTCCCACCGGGTCAGCCATTCGGAGTTGTGGCGCCGCACTTCCTGCCACTTTGCGAAGTCGCCGGCCTCGAGCGGGCGAAGCAACACACGGCGTCCGAACAGGGTGGTCACGGCGTGCGATCGTAGAGCATCGAGACCGTAACTGCGCGGGCGGAGCTCAGTATTCCAGCTGGCCCTGCAGCGACTCGACCGCCTCGATGAACTCCTCCACCATGTCGAAGACCACCTGGGTGGAGTTCTTGCGCTGGTTCATGTTGCCCACGATCTGGCCCACAAAGTAGTTGGCGAGCTTCTCGGCCCCGGAACCGGAGTTGTGAGCTGCCCTGGAGATTCGCTTCTGAGCCGTGGCGGTGAGAACTGGCTGCAATGGCATCCCCAGCGGGTCAGGGGAGTCTTCGCGGTTCCACTCTTCGGTCCACGCCGACTTCAACATCCGAGCGTGTTTCCCGGTGATGCTTCGCGACCGGATCGTGTCGGCCGACGACGCAGCGAGGAACTTCTCCTTCACAACGGGATGGGTCTCCGCCTCGTCGGTGGTGAGCCAGACCGAGCCACACCACACGCCCTGAGCTCCGAGCGCCATCGCGGCGGCCATCTGGCGGCCGCGGCCGATACCGCCGGCCCCGAGTACGGGGATGTCGACCGAGTCGACGATCTCGGGGATGAGCACCATCGAACCGATCTCACCGGTGTGGCCACCGGCTTCAGACCCCTGGGCGACGATGATGTCGACACCCGCATTCTGGTGGCGCTGGGCATGCGACGGACGCCCCGCAAGAGCTCCCACCAGGCGACCCTCCTCCTTCACCCGTTCGATCAGGAACTGGGGGGGAGGGCCGAGGGCGTTGGCCACGAACGCTGTCTTGTAGGCCAGCGCAATGTCGAGCTGGGGTCCTGCCGCTTTGGCCGAGAAGGGAGCATCGTTGCCGCCGGCATCAGCCACCGATCGGATCTCGCTCTCGTCGCCTGACCCCAGTTCAGGCACGTCGTAGCGGGCCAGGATGTCGTCGACGAACTCCTGATGCTGACTGGGAATCAGCTGGCGAAGATCATCCATCGTGTATCCGCCACCGTCGTCGCCGGCATACTTCGCGGGCACGATCAGGTCGACGCCGTACTGCTTGTCGCCGATCTCGTCTTCGATCCACTGAAGATCGATCTCGAGCTGCTCGGGTGTGTGGCCCACCGCACCCAACACGCCGAACCCGCCGGCCTTGGAGACGGCAGCCACCACATCGCGGCAATGGCTGAACGCCAGGATCGGGAATTCGATTCCCAACAGGTCGGTGACTTCGGTTTTCATGGGGTCCTCCTCTGGGTATCAGCCCAGCTCATTCCCTTTTCGATATTCGGTTCACGGGGCAGGCCGAGCACCTGCTCGGCAACGATGTTGCGTTGTACCGCCCACGTTCCGCCGCCCAAGGTGAGCGCCGGCGAAAACAAGAAGCCGTAGTGCCAAACCGGGTCGACGTCGGGAAACTGGCTTTCTTCGCCTCTAGGGAAGTTGATCTCGGTCGCACCGCCGCGCATTCCCTGCGCCAGCGCTCCCGCTGGTCCTGACCCGTCGAGCAGTCCCGATGTTCCCTGCAGTTCCTTGGCCAACTCCATCACTTCCTGGCCGTGCTCATCGGCCATCAACTTCTGGATCGACGCCTCGGTTCCCGGCGTTCGTCCCTTCAGTTTCGCACTGAGCGTGCGCAGACGGTTGAGCCTCAACACTTCTGCATTGCAGTGCATGCGGGCAACCTTGTCGCGAAGGACCGGGTCTGACACTCCGCCGGATGCTCGTACCAGATCGAGAAGTTTCTCAGCCGATGGGCCCTCTCCCCACAGCGAACCCGCCGACGACAGGGAGACCCGCTCGTTGGCGAGGGTGACCTTGGCGAAGCGCCAGCCATCACCCTCATCACCGATCCGCATCGACTCGTGGAGCCTCATGTCGTCGAAGAACACCTGATTGAAGGAATGGGCCGTTGTCATGTCGACGATCGGCGACATGGTGATGCCCGGTGTGTCCATGGGGCAAACGAAGTAGGAGATGCCCCGATGCTTCGGAGCTTCGGGGTCGGTTCGGGCGATGAGAATTCCCATGTCGGAACCGTGGGCACCGCTCGACCAGATCTTCGAACCGTTGACGATGTATTCGTCTCCGTCGCGGACCGCTCGGGTGGAGAGGTTGGCGAGGTCTGAGCCCGCGTCGGGTTCGGAGAACAGCTGGCACCAGATCTCCTCGTGGTTGAAGATCTTCGGCAGGTAGCGCTCTTGCTGTTGCTCGCTGCCTCCGAGGAGAATCGTGGGTGCAGCCCAGCCGATCCCGATCGCGTTGCTGCCAACGGTCCCCTCGGAGTTGGCCCGGCGCCTGACATTCAGGCCCTTCAACTCCTGGCTGATGATGATCTGGTGGATCGGGTCGGCATCGAGACCCCAGGGCTTGGGCCAATGAGGCACTACGTAGCCGGCGTCGGCGAGATCCTGCTGGGTGGGCTCGGGATGCTCGGCGCGCCATTCGCGCACTGCGAGACGGCGGGGGTCGTCGTCGGCGGGGAAGTCGAAGTCCATCAGTTCTCTTCCGTGGGGTCGGTCGGGATCCAGCGTGCGGGGCGTTTCTCGAGGAAGGCGGCCATTCCCTCGCGGGCGTCGTCGGTCTTGAACAGCGATGCGGAGAGTTCCGAGGTCCACGCGAATGCATCGGTGGTCGACATCTCCGGCACTCGCCGGAGCAGTTCCTTGGCCGCAGCGATGCCGGCCGGGCTTCCCGCGAGTAGGTCGCGCACCACAGCGTCGACCTCGGCGTCGAGCTGCTCCGCCGGCACCGCGGCATTGATCAGTCCGATTCGTGCCGCCTCTGGCGCCAGCATGCGATGGCCCCGCAAGAAGGCAGCTCTGGCGTCGGCCTCCCTCATCTTGGGCAGACAAAGCACCGAGATCATGGCGGGAGCGACACCGATCCGCACCTCGGTGAATCCCATCTTGGCTGTGTCGACGGCGATCGAGATATCCATCGCCGCCGCGATTCCCATCCCACCGGCAACGCAATGTCCCGCGATCCGTCCCACATACGGCTTAGGCGATCGTTGGAAACGGGTGAACATCTCCACCGGGTCGACCTGCCGGGTTGGGGCAGCCCCCTCTGATACACCAGAACGCTCCGAGAGGTTGGCTCCGGCGCAAAAGACCGGTCCGGAGTTGGTCAACACGATCACCCGCACCGACTCGTCGGCCTCGGCCGCGTCGAGTTGATCCATGAGCTCAGCGAGTAAGCCCGCACTGAGCGAGTTCCGGTTGTCCTCATCGGCGAGGGTGACCGTGCAGACCCCTCCGCTCGTGTTGCTGTGAACCAGACTCATGGCTTCCTCCGGAGACCTTCGAGCACCAAGTCGACCATCGCGTCGGCCGCGGTCTTCGGTGAGGTGGCGAGCTGGCCCATCACCTCGGGCCGAGCGAAGTCGCGGCCGAGGCCGGCAATCATTCGCGCCACCGCGGCAGTGTCGACCTTGTCGATCTCACCCTGAGCCACCGCCAGATCGAGGAGACTGCGGGTGACGTCGACCAGATAGTTGGAGTGGGCCTCGTTGAGATCGAGACCATCGGCAATGGTGGCCATGTCTCGGGCGAACTCCTCGGTGATGTCGCTGACCGCCACGGTCGCGGCGCTGAGGTAGGCCCTCGCCGCGTCGAGGGCCGACATTTCGGGGGTGATAGCGCCATGAGCGGCTCGGCCGATCTTTCGAAGATTGCGATCGACCACCATCAAGACGAGTTCGTTGCGTCCCTCGGCCAGGCCGTAGAGAGTACGCAGCGAGCAGTTGAGCTGGGCGGCCAACTCGGCCATCGTGACGTTGACAAACCCCTTGTCGAAGATCCGTCCCAGCTCGTCGAGGATCTCACGCTGGCGGACAGTGAGTTGCTCGTCTCGTTCTCTCGACAGCACGGGGGGTGGGGCCGGCACCGACCGGAGACGATCGGTCATGTCGTTCATGAGACACCGTCGGGCAGGAGGGCAACCGGAACGTCGACGTGGCGGGCCCGGAGCCACTCACCCAGGCTCTTGGCCTGGCCATCTTGGCGGGTGGACGCAGCCACCCCTTCCTGCAGGATCCCGTGGATCAGAAAGTTGACCGACCAGATGTTGGGCAGCGGGTGACGTTCTATTTGCAGCTCGGAAGCCTCCGGCAGCAGCTCGCGGAGCCTCTCGGTGGAGAGCTCGCGGTCGAGCCAGGCGTAGGCCTCGGCTGTGCGGGCAAAAAGCCCGAGGTTGGCGTTGCCACCCTTGTCGCCTGATCGAGAACCCACAACCAGACCCAGCGGCACCCGGCGGGTATCGCCCCCCGGAAGGGCCGCGATCGCAGGCACGGAAGCTTCGACGGTGATCTCCGACCGGGGCGCGGTCGACTCCACGACAGTGCGGGCTCCGCCGAGCATCGCCACATTCTGGGGAACGAGGTCGGCCGGTATCAGGCCCGACGTGTGGATACCGAACGGCTTGGCGAGGCCTCCCCCGGTGAGACCGAAGAAGCCGGGGATGGTGGCGAGAGCCATGTCGTTCACCGCCACACCGATTGCTTTGCACTTACGCTCGTCGAGGTCCTTCACGGTGAGTCGCCATGACGCCGTGGCCTGCTCGTTGGTGGCAGGGTCGTCGTGATCGGTGCGCACCACGGTGGTCGTGACACTCTGGAAATCATTGGGTCCGAAGGGGCTGGCCCTCCAGAACGCGGCTGCTATCAGGTCGGCCTTGGCTTCAATGTCGAGCCCGGTGAGCGCGATGTTGAGGTCGCTGCGAAATCCGCCCCAACTGTTCATCGAAACCTTCAGCGTGGGAGGAGGGGCCTCTCCCCTGGTGCCCGAGATCCGGACCCGATCTGGCTCGAGTTGGGTGAGCTCGACCGTGTCGAACCGGGAAGTGACATCGGGCCCGAGATAGCCCGGCGCCCCGATCTCGTAGAGCAACTGGGATGTGACCGTGCCCACCGTTACCGCGCCACCGCTGCCCTCGTGCTTGGTGATCACCGCCGAGCCGTCGGCCGCGACCTCGGCGATGGGAAATCCGGTGCGGTCGAGTCCGGGGATCTCGGTGAAGAACGAGTAGTTGCCTCCGGTGGCCTGGGTGCCGCACTCGATCACGTGACCGGCCACGACAGCGCCGGCCAGCTGGTCCCAGTGGTCGCGCTGCCAGCGGTGGTGCCACGCTGCGGGTCCGCACACGATCGCGGCATCGGTGGTGCGACCGGTGACCACGATGTCGGCCCCCTGATCGAGAGCTTCGACGATGCCCCAACATCCCAGATACGCGTTGGCGGAGATGTAATCGATGTCGGCCACCGGGCGACCAGTCTCGAAATCGTCGAGCTCGATCCCGGCGGCGCGAAGTTCGTCGAGGCGGGGCAGGAGATCATCGCCGTCGACGAACGCAACCTTCGGCGAGAGGCCCAGTTTCTCGCCGACTTCGGCTACTGCTTCCGCGCAGTGTCGAGGATCGAGGCCACCGGCATTGGACACCACCTTGATGCCCTGATCGAGACACGACCCCATCACCTGTTCCATCTGCTTGACGAAGGTGCGGGCGTATCCACCTCCCGGGTGCTTGGCCCGGGTGCGGGCCAAGATGAGCATGGTGAGCTCGGCCAGCCAATCGCCGGTGAGGGCATCGATGGGTCCGCCCTCCACCATCTCCGCGGCTGCGCTCAGGCGGTCGCCGTAGAAGCCCGAGCAGTTCGCGATGCGGATCGGGTCAGTCACCGTCGGCACCGTCCTCATCTTCGATGGTGAGCAGCAGGGCCCCGTTTTCGAGTTGCTGGCCGACCTGGATTGGGATCTCGGTGACCACCCCGGCAAAGGGAGCCGCTATGTGGTGTTCCATCTTCATCGCCTCGAGCACCACGACCACCTGGCCCGCCTCCACCCGTGCGCCCAGCTCGACCCGAAGGTCGATCACCACCCCCGGCATCGGGGCCACAAGGCCACCGGTGGGGAGGTCTGTGCCAGGGATCGCGAACCGAGGTGCAATTCCGAGCGACACCGTGGTGTTGGGGAGCTGCACGTGGATCGTGCCGTGGGCACCGTCGACCCTCGCCACCGCCGCGGCCAACCGACGCCCATCGACCTCCAGCGTGACGGCACCGGCGTCGAAGTCGTACACCGTCACCTGCTCGCCGGTGTCGAGCACGAATGAGCCGTCCCGGCGCAGTCGATACCCCACGGTGAGACGCTCGTCGGGATCGACATCGGCCGGCACGACGAACTCCACCTTCTGGGAAGGCAGACCTGCGTTACGCCAGTTGGACGGAGCGAAACCCCAGATCTGATCGGTGGCGCGGTTGGCTCCCTGGATCCACATGGAGGCCGCGATGGCGGCAAGCTTCACGTCGGTGGCCGCCACCGTCGCGGCCGGTCGTACTCGTTCGATGAAGTCGGTTGTGGTGTCACCCGCGAGGAACTCCGGGGTGCGCAGCGTGGCGGCGAGGAAGTCACGATTGGTGGTGACCCCACCCACATGGAGCTTCTCGAGCGCGAGGGCGAGTCGGCCCGCGGCCTCAGACCGTGTGGGCGCGTAGGCAATGACCTTGGCCAGCATCGGGTCGAAGTCGACGCCCACCACCGAGTGCGTCTCGACGCCTGAGTCCCACCGAACTACGGGATCGTCGGCGGGCGAGAAGACGGCGAGAGTGCCGGTGGCCGGCAGGAACCCCGCGGCGGGGTCCTCAGCGTAGAGACGGGCTTCGATGGCGTGGCCGGCGAACGACACCTCGTCTTGGCCGTAACCGAGCGGTTCACCACCGGCGATCCTCAGCTGCTCTCGAACGAGATCGAGACCGGTGACCTCCTCGGTGACCGGGTGCTCCACCTGGAGCCTGGTGTTGACCTCGAGAAAGAAGAACTCCCGCGTGTCGTCGTCGACCAGGAACTCCACCGTTCCCGCCGACGAGTACCCGAGATCGCGAGCCAGGGCGAGCGCCGACTCACCCATCGCAGCACGCATCTCATCGTCGACCACCGGTGAGGGTGACTCCTCGATGATCTTCTGATGGCGACGCTGGATCGAGCACTCCCGCTCGCCGAGATGGACAAGATTGCCGTGCTGGTCGCCGAGGATCTGGATCTCGACATGACGGGAGCGAGCGACGAATCGTTCCAGGAACACCCGGTCGTCTCCGAACCCTCCCAAGGCCTCGCGGCGCGCCGCGGCAACCGATTCGACGAGTTGATCCGCGGACTCGACCACTCTCATACCCTTGCCGCCGCCACCAGCAGACGCCTTCACGAGGAGTGGATATCCGATCTCATCGTCGGCGGTGACATCCTCTGAGGATGCGAGTGTGGGGACCCCGGCCTCGACCGCGATCCGCTTGGCGATGATCTTGTCGCCCATCGATTCGATCGCCTCCGGAGAGGGGCCGATCCAGATCAAGCCGGCTTCCACGACAGCTCGAGCGAACCCCGCGTTCTCGGCGAGGAACCCGTAGCCGGGGTGCACGGCCTGAACGCCGCTGGCCTTGGCCGCGGCGATCACCGTCTCGGCATCGAGATAGGAACTGGTGAGGCGAACGGCTTCATCGGCGTCGGTCACGAACGGCGCTCGAGCGTCGGCATCGACGAACACGGCCACACACCGCATCCCCATGCCGCGTGCGGTACGGAACACCCGCCGGGCGATTTCACCTCGGTTGGCTACCAGAAGGGAGGAGATCACAGGCGGAACACCCCATAACCCTCGGCCCCTTCAATGGGCCGGTTGCGAACCACGCTCAGACACATCCCCAGCACCGTGCGCGTGTCGCGGGGGTCGATGATCCCGTCGTCGCTGATCGCGCCAGTGGCCTTGAGTGCCAGCGATCCCTTCTCCTGGGTGGCTTCCACCACCGCCACCATCGCCGCGTCGAGTTCTTCATCGAACTCGATCCCCTTGCGCGTAGCCTGGCCCCGACGAACCTCCGACATCACGCCCGCTATCTGCTTTGGGCCCATCACGCCGATCTTGGCGGTTGGCCACAAGAAGGTGAAGCGGTTGCCGAAGGCACGGCCGGACATGCCGTAGGTGCCGGCCCCGTAGGAAGCACCGATGATGATGGTGAGGTGGGGCACCGTGGAGTTGGTGACCGCATTGATCATCTGGGATCCCTTCTTGATGATCCCGTCGGCCTCGTAGTCCTTGCCCACCATGAAGCCCGTGATGTTCTGGAGGAACACCAGCGGCACGTCGATCTGGTTGCACAACTGGATGAAGTGGGCACCCTTCTGCGCAGTGTCCGGATAGATCACCCCGTTGTTCCCGAGGAACCCCACCGGGTAGCCGTGGATCGAAGCCCAGCCACACACCATCGTTGAGCCGAAACGGGGCTTGAACTCCTCGAACCGGGAACCGTCGGAAACACGGGCGATCACGTCTCTCACATCGACCGGAGTGCGCAGGTCGCGGCTCATCAGGCCGAGCAGCTCCTCGGGATCGTGGACCGGTTCGTCCGCCTTCAGCGTCGGAGCATGACCGGGCTTGCGCCAGTTGAGGTGCGACACCACCTCGCGGCAGAGTCGCAGGGCATCCATCTCGTCGTCGGCCAGATATTCGGCCTGGCCCGAGATCTCCGCGTGCTTGACTGCGCCGCCGATCGTCTCGGCGTCGGCGATCTCCCCGGTGGCCATCTTCACCAGGGGCGGGCCGGCGAGGAAGGCGAAGGACTGGTCCTTGATGAAGATGTTGTAGTCGGACATCCCCGGCTGGTAGGCACCTCCGGCGGTGGACGAACCGAAGACCACACAGACGGTGGGAATCCTCAACTTCGAGAGCTCGATCATTTCGTAGAAAAACCGACCGGTCTCCGCAAAGTGCTCGGGAACCACCGAACTTCCCACCGCCCCTTGCGGATTGTCGGTGTCCTTGTCGCCGTCGGCACCCTTCGACTTCCCGCCGACTCGGAGGTCGCCACCGGACGACTCGACGAAGCTCACGTACGGCATGCGGTTGTCGCGGGCGATCTCGAGCGCCCGCATCCATTTCTTCACCGAATACGGCGTTAGGGCTCCGGCCAGCACGGTGGGGTCGTTGCCCATGATCACGCATTCGGTGCCGGCGATGATCCCGACGCCGGCCACCATGCCGCCACCGAGGGCGTATTGGGAGCCGTATCCGGCCAGAGGGGTGATTTCGAGAAACGGCGTATCGGGATCGATGACATTGGCGATGCGTTCGCGGATGGGGAGCTTTCCCCGCGACCGGTGTCGCTCCATCGCCTCGGGTCCGCCCCCTCCATCGGCGGTCTCGAGCAGCTGATCGTGGGCATCGAGAAGCTCGAGCATGTCGCTGCGATTCTGCACGAAGAGATCCGATGCCGAGTCGAGCGTCGACGCAAGGGGTGATGCCAAGAGTGAGCGGTTCATTGACCGGACCGTACGACGGTAATCGAACGGCGTCAAGATTATCCTCCCCGGCGTTCGGTGAACTAGGGTCCAGGAATGACCGCAAACATGAAACTGGGCCTCAACACCGGCTACTGGTCTGCGGGGCCTCCCCCAGGGGTTCAGGAGCAGGTGACGGAGGCCGATCGACTCGGCTTCGACTCAGTGTGGACCGCCGAGGCCTACGGCTCTGACTGCTTCACCCCGCTGGCCTGGTGGGGTGCATCAACCGAAACGGTGAAACTCGGCACCGCCATCACCCAGATGGCCGCCCGCACCCCGGCCACCACCGCCATGACGGCGATCACCATGGATCACCTCTCCGGAGGACGCTTCATCCTCGGCCTCGGCGCCTCGGGGCCCCAGGTGGTGGAGGGATGGTACGGCGAGTCCTACCCCAAGCCCCTGGCCCGCACCCGCGAGTACATCGAGATCGTGCGTCAGGTCATCGCACGCGACAAGCCCGTGGAGTTCCACGGCGAATTCTTCGACATGCCCTATCCCGGCGGCACCGGACTCGGCAAGCCGCTGAAGAGCACCGTTCACCCCCTTCGCTCCGACATCCCGATCTATCTCGGCGCCGAGGGCCCAAAGAATGTTGCCCTCGCGGCCGAGATCTGCGACGGCTGGCTCCCGTGGCTCTTCTCACCCAAGCACGACTCCATGTACAGAGGCTTCCTGCAGGAAGGCTTCGACAAGGCCACCGCCCGCCACGATTGGGACAGTTTCGAGGTCGTGTGCACAGCCCTTCTCGTGCCCGGCGACAACGTTGAGGCCTGCGCCGACTTCATTCGCCCGGTCATCTCGCTCTATGTGGGCGGGATGGGGGCCAAGGGCGCCAACTTCCACCGCGCCGTGTTCGACCGCATGGGCTACGAAGAGGAGTGCGACACGATCCAAGACCTCTTCCTGGCCGGCAACCGGGCCGACGCAACCGCGGCGGTAACCACCGAGATGTGCGAAGAGATCAGCCTCATAGGTCCGTGGGACAAGATCGCGGCTGACCTCGATCCATGGCGCGAATCGTGTGTCACCACCCTCAACGTGATGGGTGACCCCGCCACCCTCCGCAAGATGGTCGAGGTCATGGGCTCATGAGCGGCCCGGTCACAGCCGCCTCCATCACCGCCGACTTGATCGCAGAGCAGGAGGCGCTCGACCTGATCGTCGCTCCCCTCTCCGAAGCCCACTGGCAGATGGCCACACCCAGCCCTCGGTGGCGGGTGATCGAACAGATCGGGCATCTGTCGTTCTTCGACCACTCTGCGGCCATGGCCATCACCGACCCGGAGGCATTCATCGCCCACCGGGAGCGCTTCATAACCGAAGCGTTCAGTGATGTCGACGCCGCCGACCGGATCACCCTCGGCGAGGCGCAGGCGATGACTCCACCCGACCTGCTGGACCACTGGCGAGCTTGTCGACAAGAGCTGGCTGCTGCCGCCGGCACCCTCTCCGACGACACCCGCGTCGAGTGGTACGGCCCTTCCATGGGGTCCAAGTCCTTTCTCACCGCTCGCTTGATGGAAGCATGGGCCCACGGCCAGGACATCGTCGACACGGTCGGCGGAGAGATTCCCGCCACCGACCGGCTCCGCCACATCACCCAGCTCGGCTTTATCACCCGAGGCTGGACCTATATCAACCGCAAGCTCCCGATCCCCGACGGAGATGTGAGAGTGGAAGTGACCTCTCCATCGGGTGAGGCCTGGGTATGGGGTCCCGACGACGCCGCCGCCACCGTCACCGGCACCGCCGTCGATTTCTGCCTTGTCACCAGCCAGCGCCGAAATCTCGCCGATACGGGCCTGGAGGTCGCTGGCGCAATCGCCCGCGAATGGCTAGAAATGGCCCAGCTCTTCGCGGGACCACCAACCAACCCGCCCCACCCAATCAGCTGACCGACGGGGGAACGCTCAATGATCGATGTGGAAGACATCAACAAGCTCAGGCGGACCGATGGCGCCATCATCTTGATGACCTATCGCGGAGACTGGTGACCGTACTGCTGCGGCCAGCTCGTGCGGCTGGCAACGATGTACGACCGTATTCATGCTGCGGGCGCGGAGGTCGTGGCGGTGAGCGTCGACGACGAGATCCGGCAGGCCGGGATGTCAGAGCGGTGGAGGCTCGCCCCCACACGCTTCGTGAGCGACCCCGGCGGTCAGACCTACCTGGCACCGCTGGGCCTGTTCGACCCCGAAGACCGCGGCGGTATCGCGCTTCCCGGAATGTTGATCTTCTCTCCCGCCGGTGAGGAGGTCTACCGCTACGAGAGTCGCGACTTCGCCGATCGAACCAAGGACGACGAACTCATCGATGCGCTCATGGCGCTCGGACTCGACCCCGTCGATCCTGAACCCTGGTCGAGCGATGCCGAGGTTCCCGACGACCTCAGCGGCTATTTCCGTCCCCAAGATGTGGTCCCGTACTTCAAGGGCAACTTCTTCGCATCGGTGGCGATCGGGCGCCGAGTCACCGACGAGGAGTCCCGGGCGGTGGCCAAGGAACACCGCGTGATGTCTCAGGCCAATATCGACGCGTGGGACGAGTGGCGCAAGCGCTGAGGCCCACACGGCCCCTTACTTCTCGAGCAGACTCGACACGATGCCATCGAGGATGTCGGACTCGCTGACCAGACACTCCTCGAATCCGAAGAAGCGCATGATGCGCACGAGGATGCACATTCCACCGACGATCACATCGGCGCGGCCCTCCTCCAGCCCAGGATTGTGAATCCGGTCGGCGCGCGACTCGGTGACCAGGGTGCGGTAGACGTCTTCCACCGCCGCCTTCGACAAGCGATAGTGATGGATTTGATCGCGGTCGTACTCGGCCAGCCCGATTTCAACCGCCGCGGCCGCTGAGACCGTGCCGGCAAGACCGACGAAGGTCTTCGCCTGGAGAGCCTGAGGGATCTCCCGCACCACATCATCGAGGTGGGCCTCGGTGATCGACAGGCAAGCCAACAACTCCTCGGGCTGCGGGGGATCGTGCTCGATGTACTTCTCGGTGAGGCGAACGCACCCGATGTCGAGCGACACGGCGGCCTCGACCTCAGCGAGTCCGTAGGCGAACTCCGTGGATCCCCCGCCGATGTCGGCGATCAGGAAAGGCCCGTCGCCAGCGTCGAGATCAGCGGTGGCTCCCCGAAAGGACAACCCTCCCTCTGCGAGGCCCGTCAAGAGCTCGGGCCTCGCTCCGATCACCGTCTCCACCGAGGCGAAGAACTCATCGCGGTTGGAGGCATCACGACAAGCAGACGTCGCGACTGCCCTGAGCTCGACAACGCCGTGGCGGTCCATCGCCTCCCGAAACTCCCGAAGGCAGGCGACAACGCGATCGACGGCGTCGGCGGCGAGTCGTCCGGTGGAGTCGACACCTTCACCCAGCCTGGTGATGGTCATCCGACGTTCGACCACCCGTTCCCCGTCGTGGACGAGAAGCCTGGTGGAGTTGGTGCCGAGGTCGATGGCCGCGACCGCACTCACGAAGGATCGCCCCTGTCGACTGCTGGCTCGGCGAGCTGTTCAGCAACCCAGCGTCCCACCGGATCGTCGCCGCCCGCCAGGAACCAGGCGTAGTGCGCGTGCAGACACTTCACACCCCGACGGGTGCCTCCGACACCAGCCGATGGCCGCGGACCTTCGTGGTCGGCAGGAATCGCGGCTTCCCGTTCCTCGCCATAGCGACGGTGCGCTTCGGCCAGCACTCCAGGGTCGACCGCCGCCTCGGCTGCCCGCACTCCCCCCTCCGACTCGAGGCGCCCGACGGCACGCCGCTCCCTTTCTCCCACCAGCCAGAACAGGGTTGGCATGGGTCGCCCGTTGTCGAGGATCGGAGTGTTGCGGAGAACAACGGGATCGCCGGTGTCGTTTCTCACGACGATCTCGAACGCTCCCCCAGCGGGTCGGCCGAGCAGTTGCTCGACCCGCTCGCGATCAGCCGCTGATACCGGCTTCACCGCTTGCGGAGCAGGCGCCTGACGACGAGCACCACAACGATCAGACCCACCAGGGGCACGAGTCGCTTCAGGATCGGCGTACCCGCAGCATCGAGGAGGTCGACGGCCTCGGGCTCGGGCATGTCGACCTTACGCGGACCCGATGAGTCGGCGAAGGGCTCAGGCTCGGGTGCCTCACCCGCCGCCCGGTCGGCGTCGGCCGAGGCGGCATCGGACTCCACGCCAGAATCTGAGTCGAGCAGTTCGGCGAGGTTCTCGGCGAACTGGCCCATCAGCTTGGAACTCACCTCCGGGATGATGCCTCGACCCATCTGGGCGACCTTGCCGGTGATCTTGAGATCGGTGTCGACATTCACCTGGGTGGTGGAATCCGACAGGGCCTCCAGGCTGGCCGTGATCAGGGCCTCGGCGTTGCCCTGGGTACCGCGACCCTTGCCCCGCAGCACGAACCGCCGGCGTTCGTCGTCTTGTTCTTCGAACACCGCTGCACCCTTGAACTGGGCGGTGATAGCCCCCAACTTCACCTTCACCACACCCCTGTACTCGTCGCCCTCGATCTCTTGGAGTTGGGCACCGGGGAGGCAGGGAGCGATGCGCTCCACGTCCTTCAGGACGGCCCACGCGTCGTCGATTGAGCGGGCCACTTCGAACGAATCGGTCATCTCCATCGGCGGAGGTCCTCCTGGGTATCGATGTCGGCCGGGTCGCCATCGCAGGGCACCGACCGTACCAAATCGGATCGTGAATTGAGCAGGGATCGCGCTCCCTCATCGCCGCTGATCGGAAGGCTCGCCCACATCGAATCGGCGATCTTCACCGGCGGCCGACGTTTCCCCTTGAACTCCGCCGAGGCCAGATCAGCCTCACTATCGGCCACTGCCTGCCATGCCGCCGAGTCGACCCCAGGCGAGTCGCCGAGGCCCACCACGATGGCTACGTGCTCGCGCATGTCGGCGTAGGCCACCGCTGCACGAAGCGACGTGGCCTGGCCGTCGTCCCACCTCTCATTGTGGATCAAGGTGACATCGTCGGGCACCACATCGGTGAGATCCACCGCTCCCGAAACCACGATCACCTCATCGAACTCCGCACCGCGGGCCGCGTCGATCACGTGGCGAACAACCGGCTTGCCCTTCACCTTGGTGAGGAGCTTGTGATTGTCGCCGCCGAAGCGCGATCCCGCGCCGGCAGCCAATACGACGGCGGCGATGGTTGATCGACGCTGGTGTTCGGTGGGTTGCATCGGCCCAGTCTGGCCCGCCGAATCACAGGTGCGACGCCTAGGGTGCAAGCTATGGAATCGATGGGCTCCACGCCGACCGCACCCGCCAGTCTCAGGGTCACGATGCTGTTGGCCGACTCTGCCCAGGTCGCCGACCGCAAGCTGTACATTCTCGGCGGCGGCCTCACCATGATCGGTCCCCGCCCCCAACCTCTCGGCGTGGCGATCAGGATCGAAGTGCCATGGGACCGCGCCAATGTGGCCCACCACTGGCGTCTCGACCTGCTCGACGAAGACGGCCATCCGGTGATGCTGCGCGAGCAGGCCGTGATGGTGCACGGACGGTTCGAAGCAGGCCGACCCGCGGGGCTCAAGCCCGGCACTCCCCTCTCGGTCCCCTTGGCGATCACGTTTCCCACCCTGCCGGTTCAACCCGGCCAGAGCTACACGTGGCAGCTGTCGATCGACGAGACCGCCGAGGCCGACTGGCGTCAGAGCTTCCACGTCCGGCCCGCCAAACCCACCACACCCCCCGACCCGCCAGCGCCTCCCGGCACCACGCCTCCGCCGGGTCTGGAGTGACACCGCCGAGTCTTCGACGATCTCAGCTCAGCTGTGGATCGGACCCTCGGTGAGCGAAAGGGCGATGGCCTCGCGCCCGGTGCTGTGACCGATAATCTCGGCCACGATCGAGATGGCAGTCTCCTCCGGGGTACGGGCACCGATATCGAGCCCGATCGGTGAGCGCAGTCGGGCCAGCTCGTCGCTATTCAGCCCGGCATCGACCAGCCGGGCAGTTCGGTCGTCGTGGGTGCGCCGACTTCCCATGACACCGATGTAGCCCACCTGGGTTTCCAGTGCCGATACCACCGCAGGCACATCAAACTTGGCGTCGTGGGTGAGAATGCAGATCGCGTCTCGAGGGCCGAGTCCGGCACCCACCTCGGCCAGTAGACGATCCGGCCAATCGACCACGACATCATCGGCCATCGGGAAACGCTGGCGAGTAGCGAACACCTCACGGGCATCGCACACCGTGACCCGAAAACCGAGCACCTTGGCCACTCGGGCAAGCGCTGCGGTGAAGTCGACCGCTCCGAAGATCACCATCCGCGGCGGCGGCGCGAAACTCTCGATGAAGACCGAAACGACTCCCTCGCGAGCCTCGCCGTGTTCGCCGTAGTGGCGGATTCCGGATCGGCCGGCCGCGAGCTCGCCACGAACGTCGCGCTCGATCACCCGGTCGAGGTCGGTGTCGCCCACCGAGCCCAGAACCGATGGCCCCGAAGCTTCGTCGCGGACCAGCAGCTTCGACCCCACCCCGGGACCCTCGATCACGGTGGCCAGCGCCACCGGAGTCTCCGATGCGAGGTCGGAACCCAGTTGATCGAACCAGTCGGCCGGCTCGGGATCGAAGGTCTCGAGAAACAGGTGGATCGTGCCACCACACGTGAGTCCGACCGCGAATGCTTCGTCGTCGGAGTATCCGAAGGTGACCATCCGATGCTGATCGGACTCGAGGACCTCGAGCGCCTCGATCACCACCGCTCCCTCTACGCAACCGCCAGAAACAGACCCGCGGACATCGCTGTCGATGGTGACAGCCATCGCGGCGCCGGGAAGGCGTGGCCCCGATCCTTCGAGGTCGACCACCCGAGCGATCGCCACTGGGGTGCCCGCGGCCACCCAACGGTGGAGATCATCGAAAAGTTCTCTCATCTGGGGCCTCCGGCATCGGCGAACGATGCTTCTCCCATCAGCATGCCCGTGTCGTCGAGCAATAGTGTCGCCAGCGCTTCGAGCGAGTCGAGGGAGTGACCCTCGACGAACGCATCGACGTGGGGAAGCGCCGCCGCCATCCCGCGGGCAAGAGGCTCGTAGCCCGGCGATGCCTTGAGCGGATTGACCCACACCACCCGATGAGCGACGCGATGAAGTCGTTGCATCTGCTCGGCCAGTTCATCGGGCTCACCCCGATCCCAACCATCGGACAGCACCACCACCACCGCGCCGCGAGCCATGCCCCGACATCCCCACTCATCATTGAAGGCCCGGATACCAGCGCCGAGACGGGTACCCCCCGACCAGTCGGTGACGGCCAGACCGGCAGCGTCGAGAGCACGATCGGGATCGCGGGATGAAAGCTCGCGCGTGACCCGCGTGAGACGGGTGCCGAGAGCAAACGCCTCCACCCGTGCCCTCCCGATCACCGCCGCGTGGGCAAACCGGATCAAGGCCCTGGCGTAGGGTTCCATCGAGCCCGACACATCCAACAGGAGTACAAGCCGACGAGGCCGCTCACGAGGCCGGGTGCGCACCGGCACCACCGGCTCACCTCCGGTACGCAGCGCCGCCCTCACTGTTCGACGCACATCGATGGGGCCGCGGGCGCCGCTACGACGATGGGGACGGGGCTTTCGGCGCCGACTCCGTCGAGTGGGGCCCGAGAGGCGAATCTGCTCCATGAGCCGGCGCGACTCCGCAAGCTCGTCGGCGTTGTACGCCGCGAAGTCCTTGCTCCCCAACACTTCGACCGAGGAGTAGCGAAGCGAGATCAGATCGTCGTCGGGATCAGGCTCCGCTCCGTCGTCGCCCGTATCGCTGTCGGGATCGTCGATCGCGAGAGTGAGGGATTCGGCCTCGGCCTCCGCCTCAGCCATGCCACGAACCGCGGCAGAACCCCAGTAGGCGAGATAGATGCTGTTGAAGAGGTCGAGATCTTCCGGCCTCTGGATGAGCGTGGCCCGGCCCGCCCAGTAAGCCTGATCGGGGTTGGCCACGTCGACTGCCGCCATCGCCTCGGCGTAGAGCCGCGACGACACCAGCGACACCGGGAGCCCGGCACGGCGGAGCGCATCGACGAACCCGACGATGGCTCGCTCGCCCACCGCTCAGCCGCCTGCGAGGCTGCGGACCATCGATGAGAGATCGTGCTCGATCACGCGCTCGATGTCTTCGCGGTACTTCAAAAGAGTGCCGAGGGTGGCCTCCACCTGGGCCGGCACCAGATCATCGTCGCCCATCAGGGTGAGAGCACGCGCCCAGTCGATGGTTTCAGACACCCCGGGCGGCTTGTAGAGACCGAGAGAGCGCATCGAGACCGCAGCCCCCGCAACCTGGCGGGCCAGACGTTCGCTCACTTCCGGCGCGCGCAGGCGGATGATCTCCACCTCACGATCGGCGTCGGGATGTTCGACCCAGTGATAGAGACAGCGCCGCTTCAGGGCATCGTGCACATCGCGGGTGCGGTTGGACGTGACCACCACCACCGGGGGTCGAGCCGCGCGGAAGGTGCCTATCTCGGGGACCGTGACGGAGTAGTCGGAGAGGATCTCGAGCAGGAAGGCCTCGAACTCGTCGTCGGCACGGTCGACCTCGTCGATCAGCAGCACCGGAGGTGGACCGTCGTTGTGGGCGATTGCCTGGAGCAGGGGCCTGCGAACGAGAAACCGTTCGTCGTAGAGCTCATCCTCAAGAGCACGGTCGCCGTCGGTACCGGCCCGACCGGTGGCCTCCGCAGTGCGGAGATGGAGCAGCTGGCGGGCGTAATCCCACTCGTACACAGCCTGCCCCACATCGATGCCCTCGTAGCACTGGAGGCGAAGGAGCGGTCCGCCGATCCACTCGGCGAGCACATTGGCCACCTCCGTCTTGCCGACACCTGGCTCGCCCTCGAGTAACAGGGGTCGGTTGAGCCGGAGGGCGAGGAATACCGCGGTGGCCAGGCCGTCGTCGGGGAGATAGCGATGGGCGCGCAACGCCGCGGCTATGTCGTCGGGGCCGCTGACTTCATCGTCGAACACCACATCAGGGTAGGTCGGAGTACCGAACTCGGCACGTCACGGAGCCCGCTGGTCGAGCTCGTAGCGGGCCCAACCGGTGAACACACCGAGGCCTATCGCGATCACCAGCAGTCCCGGCCAGGTCTCGGCCCAACTGACATCACCGATGAAACCCTGCCGCGTCATGCGAATGAGGTTGGTGGCGGGATTGAACCTGGCCACCGTGTGCAACCAGCCCGACAGGAGCGGCAGCGGGACCTGACCTATCGATGGGAACAGGAAAGCGAAGGCGACGATCTGCACGATTGCCATCGCCCGGATGTGGCCGATACGCAACACCACAGCCAACCCCATCGAGCCCAACATCAGGGCTCCACCCATACCGCCCACGACGGCTATGAACAGGCCGAGCAGGCCACCGGGCAACGACCCGCCCTGAGGGATCGAGAGAAGAAGCACCAGGGTTATCGGAATCAGGGCCCTCATGGCGGTGTAAGCGAGAGGCCCGAAGATGATCGCGCTACGCCGGATCGGAGCTACCAGGAGACGGTCGATGAATCCGTTGTCGAGATCGGTGGCCATCGTGCCCGCGGCGCCGATTCCCGCAAACGCGGCAGTCTGCACGAGCGCGTACGGCCCTACCCAGTTGATGAAGTCTTCGGTGGGAAACCCCTCGATCCGGGTGACCCCTTCGAAGCTGCCGGTGAACCCGATGACGAAGAACACCGGCATCACGATCGTGGGTACGAGGATCGCCGGCATCCGGACGATTCGTATGAGCGAACGCCTCCCGATCTCGAAAACGGTGGGCCCGAACGCGGAGACAGGGTCGGTGCGTGGTGTGGGGCTCCTCATGATCGCCTCAGCCGCCCGAGATACATCCGGTATGCCAGCGAGAGCGACACCGAAGCCACGACACCCGACCAGAACAGCGCACGCCCGAAGTCGGCGAACGAGAATCCGTCTAGGGCAAGGCGCCGGGTGGGATCGACGATCAGGGTGAACGGATTGACCTCGGCCACCGACTGATACCACCCCGACATCAGGCCGGTGGGGAAGAACGCCGACGACACGAAGATCATCATGAAGGTGAGAGGGAACAGGCTCTGGGTGGCCTCTGAAGAACCAGTGCGCAGAGCAACCGCGATACTGAAGCCGCCAATCGCCAGAGACAACCACGCCGCGATCAACACGATCGCCACCGCAGAGACGATTCCTCCCTCGATCGGCGCGCCGACGAGAGCGAACACCACCATCAAGGCGGCGGCGAGGCCCCCGCTGAAGACCGCGCCGCCACCCATTCGACCGATGAGGATCGATTGGCGAGCTACAGGTGAAGCGATGAGTCGGTCGAAGAATCCAGACTCGATGTCGAGAGCGAGTTCCGTGCCCGCCTCACCCGCGTTGAACGAAATCCCCTGGAGAATCGAAGCCGGGAGAATGAACTGGACAAATGAATCGACGTCGGGGAACCCCGGTAGATCGATGGCTCGCTCGAACTGGGCTGAGTAGACAGCCGCCATCATCAAGGGGAAGACGATGCTCGGTATCCACGACCCGGGTTGGCGCCAGGTGTTGACAACCGACCGAGTCACTAGGGCGCCGGCCTGTTCGACGCCTACCCGCCAACGCGCACGAGCGAGCGTCGCCGTCATTCTGGCTGCGCCGAGTTGGCACCCTCTAGTCGGCGACCGGTGGCATCGGCGAATACATCGTCGAGGCTGGGAGAATCGAGCTCGATGTGGGCGACTGGCACACCCTGATCGTCGAGCGCGCGCACGACATCGGCCAACCGGCCTGCCCCACCCGCGAGGCCGATGGCAAGCCGTCCGACCCGAGCCGGACGCTCCTCACCAAACGTTGCGAGCACCGCTCTGGCGGTTTCCATCATCGCCGCATCGCTCACCTCGACACGCAAGGTGGGGTCGCCCACCGCCTCCTTCAACGATCGCGGATCGCCCTCACGAACTATGCGTCCGTCGTCGATGATCGCGATCCGGCCCGCCAACTGGTCGGCTTCCTCCAAATACTGGGTGGTTAGAAACACCGTGGTGCCCTCGGCATTGAGGATGCGCACCTCCTCCCAGACCGCCAAGCGGCTGGTGGGGTCGAGACCAGTGGTGGGCTCATCGAGGAAGAGCACCATGGGTCGATGCACGAGCGCCAGCGCCAGATCGAGGCGACGACGCATGCCCCCGGAGTACTGGCCGACACGACGATCGGCCGCCGCGGTGAGCCCGACGCGCTCCAGCAGATCAGAGGTGCGAGTGGCCGACTCCTTGCGACCGAGACCGTGCAGAACCGCCTGGAGCCGGAGTAGCTCGTTGCCTGTCATGAGGGGATCGATCGCGGCGTCCTGCAGCGCCACGCCGATCGCTCGCCTCACTGCGGTGGGGTTCTTGACGATGTCGTGGCCGGCCACGCGCGCTGAGCCCCCTGAAGGCCTCAGCAGGGTGACGAGCATTCGGACTGTCGTGGACTTGCCGGCCCCGTTGGGGCCGAGGAAACCGAAGATCTCGCCTTCCTCGACAGCGAGGTCGATTCCCGCGACAGCAGTGAGGTCGCCGAAGCGGCGGACGAGGCCGGTGGCCTCGACAGGATGGCTGGTCATGGTTGGCCGAGGCAGCCTCTCACTCCGGGAATCGAGTAGGTCTCCACTCCAGGGGCCACGTATGGACCAAAGCAGAGGCTCCGTTCCTCGATGCCCGACTCACCGGTGATCGACTCGATTTCCAGCTGGATCCCATCGATCTCGGCCTGCAACTCGGCCTGACGGCTGCGAGCATCATCGAGCTCTGACTGCTGCTCGAACCAATCGCCGACGGGGATCGCGGCCAGACCGGCCCCAGCCGCAATCGTCGCCGCGATCAGACCGGTCCGCACGATGTGTCCCGACCGGAAACGCCGCGGCACGTTCGACGCGCGACCACGTGCGCCGGGGCGGGCCTTGTTGGCCCTCCCCTTGGGAGAGGGTCGCTTGGCCGAGGAACGAGGGGGAGCCTTCGACATGGTTAGGCGCCGGCGAGGGCAGCTCCTCCACGGTAGGCGGCCGCTTCGCCGAGTTGTTCCTCGATCCGCAAGAGCTGGTTGTACTTGGCCACCCGATCAGAGCGGGCGGGCGCGCCTGTCTTGATCTGGCCACAGTTCGTGGCCACGGCCAGGTCGGCGATCGTGGTGTCTTCGGTCTCACCCGACCGGTGCGACATCACCGAGGTGTAGCCGGCTCTGGTGGCGAGATCCACGGCTTCCAAGGTTTCGGTGAGGGAGCCGATCTGGTTGACCTTCACCAGGATCGAGTTGGCGGCACCGGCGGCGATACCACGAGCGAGTCGCTCGGAGTTGGTCACGAACAGGTCGTCGCCCACGAGCTGAACACTGCTGCCGATCGCCGCGGTGAGGTCGGCCCAACCGTCCCAGTCGTCTTCAGCCATCCCGTCCTCCACCGACACGATGGGGTATTTCTCGCACAAGCCGACGTACTCGGCGACCATCTCTGACGGGCTGAGTTTGCGGCCCTCGGATGCAAGGTCGTAGATGCCGTCGTGGAAGAACTCGGTGGACGCCACGTCCATGGCGATCGCTATGTCGTCGCCGGGGGTTCGACCCGAACGCTCGATGGCATCGATGAGGAGCTGGATGGCGGCCTCGTTGGATGCCAGATCGGGGGCGAAGCCACCCTCGTCGCCGATGCCGGTGGAGAGGCCCTTGTCGGACAGCACCTTCTTCAGGGTGTGGTAGGCCTCGACGCCCCAATGCATCGCCTCGCTGAAGGAGGCGGCACCCACGGGCATGAACATGAATTCCTGATAGTCGACACTGTTGTCGGCGTGCTCGCCACCATTGATCACGTTCATCATCGGCACGGGGAGTACGTGGGCGTTGGCCCCGCCGATGTGACGCCACAGGGGGATCTCGAGTTCGGCAGCTCCCGCTCGCGCGGTGGCGAGGGAGATGCCGAGAATCGCGTTGGCGCCGACCCGGCCCTTGTTGTCGGTGCCGTCGGTGGAGATCAGCTCGGAGTCGACGCGTCGTTGATCGAGGGCATCGAGACCGATCACGGTGTCGGCGAGTTCGCCGTTGACGAAGCCGACAGCGGTGAGGACACCCTTGCCGAGAAGTCGCGAGCCGCCGTCGCGCAGTTCGACCGCTTCGAACGCTCCTGTGGAAGCACCGCTCGGAACGATGGCACGACCGCTTGCACCGCTGTCGAGCTCAACCTCCACCTCGACGGTGGGATTGCCGCGGGAATCGAAGACTTCCCGGCCGTGCACACTCTCGATGATGCTCACTGCTGCTCCTCGGGTGGGAAGGTTCCAGTCTGGGCAGTCCCGCCACGATCACAAACGTGACTGTTGGCATGGCTTCGCCGCAAGGTTAACTCTCCTCGCGCGAAGAGTGAGGGAACCCGCGCGATCCGCGCGCACCTCTCTCGAAATTTGGGTCGCTAGGGGTGAATTCTTGCCCCCCTTGTACCCAAATTTCGATCAGTGAGCTTGAGACTTGGCGGTCTGCCAGAGCGCCGTGAGCTCGGCCTCGTCGAGGGCGGTGAGGTCGACACCGGCTTCAGCCGCCAGCTGCTCGACAACCCCGAAACGGCGAGCAAAACGTTGGGCCGCAGCCCTCAGAGCCGCCTCTGGATCATGATCGAGTCGCCGGGCCACCTGCACCGCCGCGAACAAGAGATCACCCACCTCGTGCTCAGACGGATCGGCGCGAACCTCCGCCAGTTCGTCTTCCACATCTCGAAACGCGACCTCTGGACCACCAGTCCAGTCGAACCCGGCCGACGCCGCCCTCGTCTGAACCTTCATGGCCAGCATCAGGCCGGGAAGTGCCGGCGGGATGCCATCCATGGCCGAGTCGCGACCCTTCTCCTCGGCCTTGATCTGCTCCCAGTTGCGCAACACCGTCGAACTGTCGTCAGCCTCGACATCACCGAACACGTGGGGATGACGCAGCACCAGCTTGTCATGGATTCCCCTCACCACATCGGCCACCGTAAATGCGCCGCGTTCGGCCCCGACCCGGGCATGAAAGAAGATCTGATAGAGCAGATCGCCCAATTCCTCGGCGAGGTGATCATCGAGGAGATCGTGGACCTCGGAATCCTCGATACCGGCGCGGGCATCGAGCGCTTCGAGCGCTTCATGGGTCTCTTCGAGGAGGTGGCGTCTCAGCGAAGAGTGAGTCTGGTCGCGATCCCAGGGACACCGTTCTCGAAGCACCCTCACCAGCTCATCGAATCGAGCAAACTCCGCCGCCACCGGCTCGGCCATCTCGGGGATGTAGATCGATGTGAGGTGATCTGCCTCGACTTCACGATCGAGGTCGGCCCAATCCACCTCGAACACCGCCTCGTCGGGCAGACCCAGGCGCTGCAGGACCAGAACCGAGGGGGGCGGCTCGTCGACCGCGAGCTTGATGTCGCTGAGCACATGCGACGCGTGGCAGTGGGCAACCAGGAGCGGCCCGGTCTGCCCGGCAGCCGCGGTGGCGAAGCCATGACCATCGACGAGCCGAACACCAGCCTCCACCGGATCCACTTCGAGCGTCGCCCACGCCACATCGAGAAACGACATCGCCGGCAGGAGTTCGATCTCCACGCGAAGCAAGGCTGCGGCCTGGCGCAGCAACTCCACCGTCCGCTCCAGCACCAGAGGCGACCCGGGCACGGCGTAGAGCAGGTCTTCGTTGGCTGCCTCGCCGATCAACGTCTCGGCAATCTCCAGATACACATCGGCGAAGTTCTCGGCCCTGTCGTATACAGAATCGAAGGAGACACCGCCGGGCACAACCTCAGCGGCGGGATGACGACGAGTGCGCAGGAAGTGCCGAGACGAGTGCCGTATGGCGTCGAGGGTCTGGGGAGTGACGAGTTCGGATCCGGCCGGACCCAGCCCGACGATCGTGATTCGCCCGACCATCGAGTCGATCAGCCGGTGACGCCGTCGGGAGCAACGATTCCGGTGGTGGGATCCCACATTCCGTAGCGCGGATCGAGGAACCCATCGACGGCGATTCGTACCTGAGCATCGAACACGACCTGATTGAACACCTCGCCCACTGCCTCGGTGCGGGCTTCGCCCTCGGCACTTTCAACCGCAGTGGCGATGACGGCCTCCGACATCTCCGGGTGGGTCTCGGTGGTGAGGGGGCCGATCGAACGCACATCGATGATGTGGAAGCCGAAGTCGGTGCGGACCGGGCCGACAAGACCAGAGCCGTCGACGGAGCGAGCGCCTGCGGTGAACTCGGGCACGAAGAGTTCACTGGGATTGCACCCGAGGTTGCCGCCGCTGCTCAACGCTGACGGATCGATTGACAACTCGATCGCGAGTGCGGCGAACTCCTCACCCGCCTCTGCACGCAATAGCGCGGCGAGAGCTTCCTCCTCGGTCTCCACCAGGACATGACTCGCACACAGAAACTCCGGTGCCACGATCTCGAAAGTGGCGCCGGCTTCGGCATAGAGACGAAGGCCTCTGACCACAGATTCAGACCGGAGGGTGAAAGCGCCCGGTGCGGTGGCGACATCGATGCCACGCTCGATCAAGGAGGCCTCCGCCTCCGCGACAGTGTCGTCGGTCAGCGGGGCGCCGAGGTCGTCCAGTTCTTGAACAACCGCCTCCACGATCATCCAGTTGGACAGGACCTCACTCGCGGCGATGAGATCGAAACTTTCATTGTCGACCAACGGATCGTTGGATTCGACAATGGCGAACAGTTCGTCTTCGGTGAGTTCCACGCTTCCGACGCTGGCGATCACCGCGTCGCCCCCCTGCTCGGAGGCCACGACGTACACCCCGCCAGCCACAACGGCGAAGAACGCCAGTAGGCCGACGATGTGTCGCCAATTGAAGGTTCGGCCGGGGGAGGAGGAAACGTCGTTCACGAGTCGGTCAGGTTATCGGCCTGATCGCCCATGGCGGAACCGGGCACCACTTCGGCGGGAATCTCGAGGTCGGGAATCAGGTCGGCCATGATCGCTGCGAGCTGATCGACGACCGGCCCGTCCTTCTTGCGAAGGGGCAGATGCAGCTCGTTGACCATCTCCTTGTAGATCGCGGCGTTGCCGGCACCCCTACCCGAGTAAAGGCGATCGAGGCGCACCTGACGACTGTCGAGGAGCGTGACCGGGCTGAGCTTCGCCTGATGATCGGGCCCGCCGAATCCCGGGCCCTTGGTGACGGTGATCTCCCTCACTCCGGTTCGCACGCACTCGACGCGAAGCCGTCCGACATGGAGCAGGGCCTCAGCCGCAGGCGGGATGGGACCGAACCGGTCGAGCCATTCGGCCCGCACATCGTCGAGCGCCTCGATCGATTCGATCGACGCCAGGCGCCGGTAGGCCTCGAGACGGTTGGTCTCCTTGAGCACATAGTCGTCGGGCAGGTGAGCATCTCCGGGCACCTCGATGGCGATCTCGACCGGATCAGCCACCGTCTCGCCTTTCAGCTCGGCCACCGCCTCGGTGACCATCTGGCAGTAGAGGTCGTAACCGACGGCGGCTATGTGGCCCGATTGTCCGGTGCCCAAGAGGTTGCCTGCTCCTCGAATCTCGAGGTCTCGCATCGCGATCCGAAAGCCGGACCCGAGTTCGGTGGCCTCACCGATGGTCTTGAGCCGCTCGTAGGCCTCTTCACTGAGCACCCGATCGGTTGGGTGAAAGAGGTAGGCGTAGGCCCTTTGTCCGGCGCGTCCCACTCGTCCTCGCAGCTGATGAAGCTGACCCAGTCCGAGCAACTCCGCCCGGTCGACAACGAGGGTGTTGACGGTGGGCATGTCGATGCCCGACTCAATGATGGTGGTGCAGACCAGCACGTCGTACATGCCCTCCCAGAAGTCGACCACCACCCTCTCCAGGGTTCCTTCATCCATCTGGCCGTGAGCAACCGCGATCCTGGCTTCGGGAACGAGTTCACCGAGATGGGCGGCCACGTGATCGATGTCCATGACCCGGTTGTGAACGAAGAACACCTGGCCCTCACGTAGCAGTTCGCGTCGGATCGCCTCCGACACGGCACGGTCCTCGTACTCACCCACATAGGTGAGGATCGGCTGACGGTCCGCTGGCGGTGTGTTGATCAGCGACATATCGCGAATGCCGGTGAGACTCATCTCCATCGTCCGAGGGATCGGAGTGGCGGTGAGGGTGAGGACGTCGACGTCGGTACGAAGCTCCTTGATCTTCTCCTTGTGCGAAACACCGAACCGCTGCTCTTCGTCGACCACCAGCAGGCCCAGGTCCTTGAACTCGATGTCGGATGAAAGCAGACGGTGGGTGCCGATCACAAGATCAACCTCTCCGCTCTTCACCCCCTCCACCACCTTGCGAGCCTGGGCATTGGTGAGAAAACGACTGAGCACCTCGACCCTCACCGGGTAGGGCGCCATCCGCTCACTGAATGTGGTGTGGTGCTGCTGGGCCAGCAGGGTGGTGGGTACCAGAACCGCCACCTGCTTGCCGCCCTCGATCGCCTTGAACGCCGCCCTCAAAGCCACCTCGGTCTTGCCAAAACCCACATCGCCGACCACCAGCCGGTCCATGGGGGCGGCGAGTTCCATGTCGCCCTTCACGTCGATCACGGCGTGGAGTTGATCGGGTGTTTCCTGGAAGGGGAAGCTCGACTCGAACTCGCGCTGCCACGGGGTGTCGTCGCCGAACCGGTGACCCGCGGACGTGACCCGCTTCTGGTAGAGCACCACGAGTTCCTGTGCGATTTCTTGAACGGCGGATCGCACGCGGGCCTTGGCGGTCTGCCAGTCGGAGCCACCCATCTTCGACAGGCTGGGGGTATCGCCTCCGGTGTAGTGCCGTATCGACTCGATCTGGTCGGATGGCACGTAGAGCTTGTCGCCGCCGCGATATTCGAGCAGCAAATAGTCGCGCTCGTTGCCGCCGATGGCGCGGGTGACCATGCCGCCGAACCGCGCCACCCCGTGCTGGTGGTGCACCACGAACGAACCCTCGCTCAGGTCTTCGAAGAAGCGCTGCGTGTCACGCCGCCGGGTGCGGGCCCGCCGGTGGGTGCGGCGCCGACCGGTGAGGTCAGACTCGGCCAGAACCGCGAGCTTCAAGGTGGGCAGGATTGCCCCCTTCTCCATCGGAACGGTGATCACCGCTCCACCCGAACCGGACGCATCAACCGCGTCGACCAGGTCGAGGGCCACGCCGTGTTCGGAGAGCATGGTGGCCAAGCGGCGACCGCTGGCCTCGCCATCGGCCGCGACCACGACGCGATATCCCTCGCCGAGCATCGAACGGACCTGGTTGACGGTGGGTCCGATGTCGCCCACCACCGGCTCCCATCCTGATGCCGCAACCGCCGGCGTATCGGGCCCGTCGGGAGTGGCGAGCATTGACCAGGAGGGGGCATCGGCCTTGGCCAGGAGACGGTCGAACGGGAGATGGAGGCGGTGGACGTCGTCGGCGTCTACGTCCCAGGTGAGCGACAGTGAGCCGGCCAGGTCGGCCTCTTCGGCAAGAATCTCAATGGCCCGATCGCGGATGCGTCGCGGCTCGACCAACACGATGAGCCCATCGGCCGCGATGAGATCGGTGATCATCACCTCTTCGGTCACCAGCCACGGCAACCACGATTCCATGCCGTCGAACAGGTGGCCATCGGCAACCCGGTCCCATTGCTCGCGTCCCCACGGCTCCTCGACCAACAACTCCTCGGCCCGCGAACGGCTGTGATCGGTAGGCCTCAGCTCACGGCAGGGAAATATCTCGACCTCGGTGATCGATACCGTCGACCTCTGATCGGCCACCGAAAACTCCGTGAGACGCTCGATCTCATCGCCCCAGAGATCAATGCGAATGGGCGCATCGGCGGTGCTGGGGAACACATCGACAATCGAGCCTCTCACCGCGATCTCACCGCGATGCTCGACCTGAGCCTCACGGCGATAACCCAACAACACCAACTCTTCGACCAGTTCGACGGGGTCGAGCACGTCGCCCTGGCCGACGATCACCGGGTCGATCACCGCATCGGGATCGAGACGCTGAATGAGAGCGCGGGCAGGCACGATGAGCAGGGCCGGCGCGGTCTGCGGTGAGCGGAGTCGGTGCAGGGCCCGGAGCCGGTTGCCCATTGTCTCCACCGCGGGACTGACGCGTTCGAACGGCAGGGTCTCCCACGCCGGGAACAGCAGGACCTCATCTTCGCCGAGGAGAGCAGCGGCATCTGAGGCGAGTCGGTCGGCCTCGTGCTGGGTGGCGGTGGCAACGAGCACAGGCCGCCGTTGGGCACCGTGGGCCACCCCCGCGAGCACCAGCGCTCGCGCCGCGTCGGGCACGGCCAGCACCGCGTCGCGGCGTCCGAGCGCGGCCATGACGGCCGGCTCTTCCGCTACTAGTGGCAAGATCGCTGCGAGGGGAGCCTCAGGCACTGTTGAACCGGTTCATGGCACCTTCGATATCGCCCTCGAGCAGGTACTCGATCGCGTCGGCTGCTTCAGCCACCACCCGCTCGAGCTCCGGTCGCTCGGCCCGAGCGGGACGGCGCAACACATAGTCGCGTCCCTTCATGGTGCCGGACTCGGGCTTACCCACACCGATCCGGATACGAGCGAATTCGTCGGCGCGGAGATGCGAGCGGATCGATTTCAGACCGTTGTTGCCGGCCATCCCTCCACCGAGCTTCACCTTGAGCCGCCCCACTGGCAGGTCGAGTTCGTCGTGGACCACCACCAGTCGGCTCAGGTCGTCGATGCCGTAGCGGCGAACGAGGGGGACCACAGCTCGACCAGATTCGTTCATGTAGGTGGTGGGCACTGCCACCGCCAAGCGGTGCGGCCCAACCCTCAGCTCATCGCTCACCGCATGGTCTCGCCGACCGCGGCGGAGCCGACCGCCATGGCGACGAACCAGCTCGTCGACCACCCAGACGCCGGCGTTGTGGCGCGTTTGCGCGTACTGCTCGCCCGGGTTGCCCAACCCGACCACCAGCAGGCGCGCGGGGGTGCCCGTTCGTTCGTTGCGTGATCGCCGAACCATCGCCGGGCCGGCCCGATCGATCAGTCGTCGCTGTCGCCGTCGCCGCCATCGGCGTCGGCATCACCGGCGGCGGGTTCGCCCTCGCCGAGCTCCTCATCCTCGAGCGCTTCTGAGGCCTCAGCCGCAGCGATCGCTTCGAGAGTGGAACGGGTGATGAGGGCGGATGCCACAACCTCTTCGGGATCGAGCGTCGTTGCGACTCCCGCAGGCAGGGCGAGGTCGGACACCTTGATGGATCCACCGAGCTCTAGGTCGGAGACATCGACCTCGATGCCGTCGGGCACGTCGGTGGGCTTCACCAAGATGGTGAGGTTGTAGATCGTCTGGTCGACCATGCCATCGGCGCGGGTGACCTCGAGTGCCTCACCCACGAGGGTGATGGGCACCTCGACTTCGATCTCCTGATCGGCGCGCACCCTCAGGAAGTCGATGTGGATCACATCACGCCGTACAGGGTGGCGCTGGAGGTCCTTGATGACAGAGAGGTGCTCTTCACCGTTGATGTTGAGCGTGATGAGGGCGTTGAGGCCGGCATCGGTGGTGAGAGCCTGGCGAAGCTGCATCCACTCGACCGACACCGCTACAGGATCGGACTCGAGGCCGTAGACGACGGCCGGGACCTTGCCCTCACGACGCAGGCGTCGAGATGGGCGGGTGCCTTCTTTGCGGCCGGTTTCGGCGCTCAGTAGCAGTTCTGACATGGGATTTCGGCTCCTGAAACGGGCACGACAAGGACGATGGCTCGGGAGTGAGCCGACGGATCAGGCTAGCGCCGAGAGGGCTGTTCCCCACTCGCATCCGCGCTCATGGACCGAGCGATCAGGCCAGGTGATTTCCGTGGAAAATCTCGCTGACCGAGGTGTCCTCGAACACCGCGGATATGGCGCGGGCGATGATCGGCGCCACCGAGAGCACGGTGATCTTGTCGGCCTGCTTCTCGCTCGGCTGGGGAAGGGTGTCGGTGATGAGAATGGTCTCCACCGGAGCGTTCTTGAGACGATCGATGGCAGGTCCGGAGAACACTCCATGGGTGGTGGCGATGATGATCCGCGCCGCCTTGTATTCGTGCAGGAGCTCAGCGGCCGCCACGATCGTTCCGCCGGTGTCGATCATGTCGTCGATCACGACACATGTGCGCCCCTCGACGTGACCGATGATCTCCTTGGCCTCCACCACGTTCTTCTCGGTGCTGGATCGCCGCTTGTGCACGTAGGCGAGGTCGGCACCGAGCAGGTTGGTGTAGCGCTCGGCCACCTTCATCCGGCCCGCGTCGGGCGACACGATCACCAGGTCGTCTTGGAGGTCTGAGAGCCAGTCGACGAGCACGGGCATCGCCGTGAGGTGATCGACCGGCCCGTCGAAGAAGCCCTGGATCTGGCCGGAGTGCAGGTCGACCGACACCAAGCGGTCAGCTCCCGCGCTCAAGAACAGATCAGCGATGAGTCGAGCCGTGATCGGCTCACGGCCCGAAGCCTTGCGGTCCTGGCGGCTGTAGCCGTAGAAGGGAGCCACAACGGTGATGCGCTTCGCCGAAGCCCGCTTGGCGGCATCGACCATGATCAGATGCTCCATGATCGCATCGTTGATCGACCGGCCCTCCCAGGCGGCATGAGTCTGCACGATGAACACATCGGCGCCGCGAATCGACTCGCCGTACTTCACATGAATCTCGCCGTTGGCGAACTCTGCGATGTTAGGTGACCCCAGGGGCACACTCAGCTCGTGACAGATGTCGCGGGCGAGTTCCTGGGTGGCCCTCCCCGCCACGACGTGAAGCTTCTTCTGGTTGAGGAGTTGCATGGGTTTCCCGGTGAGCGTCAATGGCCGTCCGGTGCCGAAGCATAGAACGGTCCGGTGATGGTTGCGGCGGCCAGCTCTGTGCCCGAAGTGAGCACCGCGAACGGGCCGACGTGGCTGTCGGGGCCGATGGTGGCACCCTCCGCCATGGTCTTCTCGATCCGAGTGCCGGGGCCGACCCGGCAATCGGTGATTCGTGAGTCGGGACCGATCTCGCAGCCCTCCCCGATCACCGTGTCGCCCTGCAGGATCGTGCCTGGGTAAAGGGTGACGTCGGGGGCGAGTTCGACGGTGGAATCGATATAGGTGCGATCGGGATCGAGCATGGTGACGCCGCGCGCCAGCCAAGCCAGATTGGTGCGGTGCCGGAGCTCGGCCTCGGCTGCGGCCAGCTCGATTCGGTCGTTGATGCCGGCCACCTCGCCGGCATCGGTTGCCGCACAAACCTCCACGCGATGCCCTGTGCCGGTGAGGACCTCGATGATCCCGGCCAGATGCACCTCGCCCGCGGCGTGCCCGGGCCGGACCCGGCGCAGGGCGGGAGCAAGGAGGGAGCGACGAACACACCAGATATTGCTGGCGAGTTCGGTGACCTCGTGTTCGTTGCCCACCAGGTCGATCGATTCGATGACTCCCGTGACCGAATCGTCGCGGCCGCCGCGAACGACACGCATCTTCTGGCCCGCCTCATCTGGATGCTCGACGTGGGTGGTGAGCACCGTGGCCGCGGCGCCCGAGGAGCGATGAGACGAGATCAGCCGGTGAAGGGTCTCGGGGCGCAGGAGCGGGACATCAGCGGGCACGATGATGATGTCGTCGTCGGCATCGGAGTGGATGTCGTCGTCGAGCGCGGTGAGTCCGGCGAGGACGGCGTCGCCGGTGCCGCGCCGGACCGCCTGCTCGACCACGTCGGTGACCGGTTTGGAGTCGGCTAGTTCTCGAGTCATGCGTTTGGCGCCCCGGCCGACCACCGCGACCACCCGTCGTGCATTCACCGATTCGACCGCCTCGAGCACATAGCTGATCATGGGCCGGCCGCACAGACGATGAAGAGGCTTGGGACGACTCGACTGCATCCTGACGCCGTCGCCGGCGGCGAGGACTACCACGGTGAGGCTCGGCGTCTCCATCGCCTCCGTTCTAGCGCCCGCGACGACAAGACGCTCACCACCCGTGAGGAAGTTCGCAATGGCTGGCCCGGCAGGACTCGAACCTGCAACATCCGGAGTCAAAGTCCGACGTTCTAACCGCTTGAACTACGGGCCATTGGGTCTGGCCACGGTATCGCCTGCTGAGCCGACCTGTGGGAGATACGACGCTGGCTCGGGTCCCACGATGCGTCTACCGGCCGACAATCTGGGCGGGGCTCGATGCCACAATTCCGCGGGCACCGTCGAGCACGAGCACCCGATACCTCACCGGCCCGTCGCCGAGGGCGACGCGGTCGAACAGTTCCCCTGCCCCTGCACCCGGCCTTTCGGCGACCAGCACCACCCCGGGCTCGGCGAGCAGGACATCGATACCGGCCCCCGGCCCCGACTCGACCGCATGGTCGCCGCTTCGGCGCATCACAATGGTGGTCCAGCCGTCCTCACCTCCGACGACGTTCCACGCCAACCTCACGCCACCATCGCCGGCCCTCACTCGAAGGCTGATCTCGAGCGCCACGCCGTGGTCGCCCGGTTCGTCGGTCGGTGCTTGATCTCTCGCGTCGGCGGCCGTTTCATCGTCTCTGGGCGGGGGCGGCAAGGTGGTGGGCGAATCGACCGGTCGCGTCGAGGGGGGTGCCACGGTGGTGCTCGTCGTTCGATCGGTGTCGGGAACCGATGTCGTGGTGCGCTCGGTAACGGAACCCGAAGTGGTGGAGCCGGGCGGTCGGTCAGTGGTGGTGGTGCCGGCGACGTCGCTCACGAGCGCCCCGTCGCGCACGGTGAATACCGCGGCGCTGTCCACGGTGATCTCGTCGATCGTGACGCTGCCTCCGTCGGCGATCTCGATCACGGTGCCATCGACGAGCAAGAACCCGTCGGCTGGATCAAAGAGCGTGGAACCATCCGGAAGGTGGACAGTGACATCGCTGGCATCGGTCAGCACCAGGGCCGCCGATGGCGATTCGTCTCGAACCACCACGGCAACCGTTGCCACCACCAACAGCACCACCAGCATCGGCGCAACGACGGCGACGCGACGCCAGATCGGCGCGGCAGCACGCTGGCGGTCGGCGTGGGCCACACGAAGCGAGGCCTCAAGGCGATCCGCGAACTGGGGATCGGCAGCCGGAGAGCGGTCGCCGCCCAGGTCGAGGCGCTCCAGCGGATTGTGCTCGTCAGTCACCCTTCGCCTCCTTCGCTGTCGATTGCCTTGCGGAGGGCCGCGGCTGCCCGATGCAGGAGTACCGCAAAGACTGGTTTGGCCAACCCCATCGCCCTAGCCGCGGCCTCGTGATCGAGATCGGAGAGGTAGCGAAGGGTGAGAGCGCGTTGGTAGCGGGGATTGAGGCCGTCGAGTGCGACCCGCAGGCGGGAAGCATCGGCTTCGTTCTCGACCGGTCCGAGATCGTCGACCACCGTACGGTCGTGGATGCGATCGATGGCCCTGGCGGCCCGGTCGCCACTTTGACGGGCCTCGCGTCGGTAGTGATCGGCCAACTCGTTGGCTGCGATCCGAAACAACCAGGGGGCAATACCGCCACTCCTCCACCGAAAACGGTGGAAACCGGCGAGGGCCTTCTCGAACGTGATGGCGGTGATGTCCTCGGCAAGGTCTCTCGATCCCGTGCGGCGTATCGCGTAGGCGTGGATCCGATCGACATAACGCCGGTAGAGCTCGGCAAAGGCGTCGGGATCGTCGCGCGCCCGCTCGACGAGGTCTTGCTCATCGGGAGCAACAGAATCGGCAGACGGACCGGGCACCACCCACGATGCTGGCGCATTCGACGCCGCGCATGGTGACAGGGGCGCACCGGCCGCCGCCGGGGAGGTCAGTGGTCGGTGACGCGATCGCGGTGGGCATGATCACCATCGACATCTGAGATTCGCTCCCGGATCTGGTCGGCCAGCGGTTCGGCCGGCCGTTCGACCGGGTCGGGGTCGAGCTCGCGGGTGCGCTCGCGTTCCGCGTCACGCTCCAGTTCACGCGTGGCATCGCGTTCGGCGTCGCCCACGCGGTCCTCCGCGGAATCGTGGGGCCTGACCCCAACCGTGGCAGACCGGCTACGGCCGACGATGTGGCCGTCTGCGTCCACGGCGAGCATGACGTAGCGATAGCGGTGTCCGACCGACACCTCGTTGTCACGCACCGATGTCTGGTCGAGTCCGGTGCGGGCAATCACGTGTCGTTCGGCACCATCGACGCTGCGCCACAACTCATAGGCCACCGCCTGTTCTGATCGCGTGGCCGACCACTCGCACCCGATCGAGACAGCACGGTCGCTTTCCACCGCCGGGTCTGAGGCAAGGTCGGGCTCGGTGATATGAGCGCTGCAGTCGAGCCGCATGATGTCGAGCTCTCGGTCGCGCTCTTGGAGCACCGCACTGCTCAACCGACTGCGGGCAACGATCTCACCCTCGGCATCGAGGCCGACCACGGCGTACACATAGGCGGCCGGCACCATCACTTCGGGGTCGCGGTAGGAGCGAACGTCTGCCCCGAGTTCCGCTACCAGGTTGCGGCTTCCCCGCTCCGGACGAGTCTGGAGGTTCCACAGCTGCCACGAAGCCACGGAGCGGTCGGTGTTGGCTCGCCAAGCGCACCCGACGACTCCGATCCCTTCCTCGACATAGCCGTGACAATTCAGCTTCACGGTCGCCTGGGCGTCGGCGCCGCCATCGACAACATCACTGATTGCCGGAACCGCCTTGTCGATCGCTCCATCTCGCTCGACCTCCGACTCATTGGCCTGGGCGGTGACCGCCGTAGACACGAGCACGGCGACCCCTACGAGGGCTGCGAGCAAGCTCCGGACACGAGTTGGTCGATGCTTTCTCGGGGGCTGGGTGTGGTGGGTCACGGTGTCATTCCTTCTGAGTCGTCGCCTCGCAGCAGTTACAACGACGACCATGTCCCCGGATTTCACCAAGAATCAGAATGTCCTCAGGGGTGGCGCCGGCCTCCAATCCCGGTAGCGTCGCCCCCCGTGGGAAACCTGAAGAAGAAGCGCCGCAAGCGCATGAGAAAAAAGAAGCACAAGAAGATGCTGCGAAGGACGCGCCACCAGCGCAAGTAAGCGGCGCGCCTGTCGGCGCACCGTCTTTGGTGTTGCTCAGACGCTCAGTATCCCGCCACCGTCGAAGCTACGACACGACCCCGACCGGGGAAGGTTCCTTCCACGAACCAGGTGCTACCACTTCCCGCCAGTCGGGGTCGCTGACCGGCGGCGTCACCCAGTTCGTCGCGCCACTTCGCGAGATCAGGGGCAACGCGGAGGGCCGCAGGCTCGAGATCGTTGCCATGATCTCCCCGGGGACAACCCATCTTGTCCCAGGCCGCGTAAACCTCCGGTGTCGAGCAGCCAAACGGGGGTGTGAGCAGGGTGTACGTGCGGGCCTCGAAAGGTAGCGGCTCCACGATTTCACCGATCCCGCTCACCCGGGCCCTGCCTCCGACCAGACAAAAGGCCACGTCGGCACCGATCCCCGCCGCCCCCACCAGGTCGTCGAATCCGGCCCAGCGAAGCACCGCAGCAGCATCGGACGATCCACCGCCGAGTCCTGCACCGGCCGGGATCTGCTTGTGCAGGCGCACCTGGGCAGTGCGCCCCGCCAGCTCGAGTGCCTTCATGACGAGGTTGTCGGCACCAGGGGCCACCCGGTCGGCTTCGGCGGAATTCACCACGGTGAGTCCTGATCCTTCGCCTATCTCCACCGTGTCGCACAGGTCGAGGCTCACCATTTCTGCGTCGATCAGATGAAATCCGTCGGGGCGCACACCCGTGATGCGCAACGAGACGGTGAGTTTGGCCGGTGCGCTGAACGACTCCACGCGGGCAGGCTACGGTGCGCGGACCGCCAGCTCCTCGATTCGGAGAGTCCATGACCCTCGGCACGCTCCCCTACCAACACGGCCTCATCGACCTCGGCGACGAGAACTATGCCTGGCTCCAACCCGATGGAGGTTGGGGCTGGTCCAACGCCGGACTCATCGTCGACGGCACCGAGGCCCTTCTCGTCGACACCCTCTTCGATCTGGCCCTCACCCGGAGGATGCTCGACAGCTTCGAGGCCGCATTGCCCGGCGTCACCATCTCGACCCTGGTCAACACCCACGCCAACGGCGACCACTGCAACGGCAACGAACTCGTCACCAACGCCGAGATCGTGTGCTCGGTCACCGCCGCCGAGGAGATGGCGGCGGAATCCCCCGAGATGATGAAGGGTCTTCTCGCCGCGGCACCCACCCTCGGAGTGATGGGCGAGTTCTTCCTCGAGTGCTTCGACGCGTTCGACTTCGACGGGATCGAGCGGCCTACCCCCACCACCACTTTCACCGGCACAACCACCCGCACCGTCGGCGACAGCCTCGTCGAGCTCGTGGAGGTCGGGCCCGCCCATACCGGCGGCGATGTGCTCGTTCACGTTCCCGGCCGGAGCACGGTCTACACCGGCGACATCCTCTTCATCGAGGGTCATCCGATCCTCTGGGCGGGTACGGTCCCCGACCTGTTGTCGGCCCTGGATCGAATCGAGGAATGGCAGCCCGAAACGATCGTTCCCGGCCATGGCCCGGTCACCGATCTGGCCGGCTTGCGCGAGGTCCGCGAGTACCTCGAGTACTGTCGATCCGAAGCCCGCACACGATTCGATGCCGGCATGGATCTCGCCACTGCAGCCGGCGACATCGCTCTCGACCGCTGGGCCGATTGGGGCGACGCCGAGCGAATCGTCACCACCGTCGACGCGTGCTACCGAGAGTTTCGCGGCGACGATGACCTGACCCCGGTCACCGACCTGTTCGCCACGATGGCCGCCCGCTGGGACTCCATCCGCTCAGCCTGATCGCACCGCCGACGCGAGGCGGTCCCAGGCCGCGAGGTCGAGGGTCTCGGGGCGGGCCTGGGGATCGACATCGGCTGCCGCGAACTGTTGCGCGCTCACGCTGCCGGCCAGCGAGCGCCGCAACATCTTGCGTCGCTGCCCATACGCCGCCCGCACGAGCGATTCGATGGATTCGAGAGGCTCGCCGACAGGAGGCTTCTCGTGGCGGTCGATGCGCACCAGCACCGACTCGACCCGGGGCTTGGGATGAAACACGGTGGGCGGCACGCGCCCCACCACCGAGGCACGTCCGTGGTAGGCGACCATCATCGAGGGGATGCCGACGGCGGAGTCGCCCGCCGAGGCAGCCAGGCGCTCCCCCACCTCCCGCTGCACCATCACGAGCATGGTGGTGAGTGCAGGCACATCGCGCAGCAGATCGATGATCAGGGGAGTTGCGATGTTGTACGGCAGGTTGGCCACCAGGTGCCATTCGCCATGGTCGGCCAGAAGCTGTTCCCAATCGACCTGCCTGGCGTCGCCCTCGACAACGCGAACCCCCAATGGTTCGACGATCGTGCGCAGCACCGCGACCAGGCCGGAATCCATCTCCACCGCGGTGACCTCCGCGCCGAGCTCCAACAAGGCCAGGGTGAGCGAACCCAGCCCGGGACCTATCTCCACCGTCGGGGTGCCCTCACCGACGCCGCTGAGTCGGGCGATGCGGCGCACCGTATTGGGATCGACTACGAAGTTCTGGCCCAGAGCGCGCCGAGCTTCGAGTCCGTGGCGCTCGAGAAGGGCGCGCACTTCTGCGGGGCTGTGGGTCACCCTGGTGACGGTAGAGCCTGGACCCGCGGCAGGGGTGCCAAACGGCCAGTATCGAGGGGCGAGAGGTCTAGTTGAGGTGTACGCCGCAGGTGGGCCAGGGGCCCGATCCCCGCAGGTTCCAGAGTGCCAAGGCCTGTGCATCTTGGTCGGCGGGCGCGGCCGCTGCGGGGTCGATCCCGATCAGGGCCGAATTGGCGATGCCTGCCACCCAGTCCCAGGTGGCTCGCGAGAACTGATATGCGCCGCGGTAGCGACCGTTGGGGTTGACGGCGTCGTAGCGTCCACCTGATTCGCACTGGCGCAGCGCCTCCCATTGGGCCGCCGACGGTGCCCCCGAACCATCGGGAGCGGCCGTGGTGGTGGTGTCGGCCACGGTGGTGCTCGGAGCCACGGTACCGGCGGGCGCGTCGGTGGCTGTCGGTGCCCCGGTGGTTGTCGGTGCCAGGGTGGTGGGTGGCGTGGTGGTGGCCTGTGCCGCCGCCTCGGCGAGGCGCCGAGCCTCGGCTTCGGCCGCCCGAATTTCCTCTTGGATGCGGGCCGCTTCTTCGGCCTCCGCGGTCTCCTCAGCTTGCTTGGCATCGGCACCGAGCTGGTTGGCCCGGGTGAGTGCGTCGGCTCGCTGCACGACACTGGCACGGGTCCATTCGGCGGCACGATTGGAGAAGACCGCGACATCGACTTGCTCGGCGAGCGCACCGGGCGCGGCCGAACCTGGCTGAGCTGGGATCATCACCAGAGTCGAAGCCACGGCGACCACCGAGGCCAACCGCAGCCGCCTCCGCCCTGAACGGTAAGTGGCCATGAGATGACAAAGGTACGACGGTCGTAACACGAACGCAACCCAACTGGTGCGTCTTGCACCAAAGGAACCGGTGAGTTCAGCCGAGTTCGTCGAGCCCGTAGAACGACGCGGCAGTGGCCCAGGTGGCCTGCTCGACCTCGCCGACCGATATCCCCTTGGCCTCCGCCACCGCGGCCCCCACGAAAGGCACGAACGCGGGCTGATTCTTCTTGCCGCGGTGCGGGACGGGAGCGAGATAGGGAGAATCAGTCTCCACGAGCAGCTGGTCGAGGGGGCACTCGACCGCAGCCGCCCTCAGATCACCGCCGCTCGGAAATGTGATGATCCCCGAAAACGACAGAAGTCCCCCTCTCCGGCGACATTCCGCCCCTTCACCGGTACCCCCGGTGAAACAATGGAAGACGGTTCGTGACGGCACTCCTTCGCGATCGAGGATCTCGAAGGTCTCCTCCCATGCCTCACGGGTGTGGATCACCAGCGCCATGTCGAGACGGTTGGCCATCTCGACCTGGGCCGCGAACACGTCGGCCTGCACCTCGCGGGGTGAATGGTCGTAGTGGAAATCGAGTCCCGCCTCCCCGACCGCCACGACCTCGGGCTCCGCCAGCAGTGCCTCGATCCCTTCGATGCCTTGCTTGGCATCGTGAGGATGGAGCCCCGCGGTGGCCCAGACCCCGTCGTACTCGCGAGCGACAGCGATCATCTGCCTCGACTGCTCGAGATGGCAACCCACGGTGACCATCCGGCTCACTCGCGCGGCCCGTGCTTCGATCACCTGCTCGTGACCCGCCTCCCCGGAGGGGAGATGACAATGCTGATCGATCCAAGCCATGGCCAGCCGGCTCAGTCTGACTCGTCGCCGAGCAGAGCCTCGATGTCGACCTTGGAGAACATCGGTGTGGGCTTGTCGATGACGGTGCCGGCCCCGACCTCTCGTCGCTCCCACTCCTCCACCGGGCCGAGGACCCCGTCGAGCACCGCCGAGCTGAACGGCAGGAACGGCGTGAACGCCACCCTCACACCGTTGATTGCATCGAGGGCGGTGGCGAGCACCGAGGCCGAACGGGCCGGATCGGTCTTGGCCGACTTCCACGGCTCGGTGGCGTTGAGATAGGCGTTGATGCTCTGGGCGGCATCCATCGCGGTGCGTAGCGCGGCGCGCAACTCGACTCTCTCGAGTTGGCCATCAGCCTCCACCAGCGCGGCATCGACCCCCGCGAGCAGGGCCTCGTCGTCGGCTGTGCGGTCGCGGGCCTCCGGTTGGGCGCCGTGATTCTTCGCGATCATCGACAACACCCGGTTGACGAGGTTGCCCCACGTGGCCACCAGTTCCTCGTTGATGCGCCGAGCGATCTCCTCCACGGAGATATCGGTGTCGGCCTGCTCGGGGAAATTCGCGGCGAGGGCATAGCGCAGACCGTCGGGCTGGAACATGCGGAGCCCATCAGCAATCGTGAGGCCCACTCCTCGGCTAGCCGAAGCCTTACCCCCCTTGAAGGTGATGTATTGATTGGCGGGCACATCATCGGGCAGGTGGAGCCCGCCGTAACCCATGAGCTGGGATGGCCAGAACAAACAGTGGAACGGGATGTTGTCCTTGCCCACGAAATAGACATGGCGGCTCTCGTCGTTGTGCCACCAGTGCTGCCAGCGGTCGGGGTCGCCACTGCGTTGGGCCCATTCCTTCGATGCCGACAGGTAGCCGATCACCGCGTCGTACCAGACATAGATTCGTTTGCCCGGCCCGAGATCGTCGACGGGGAGTTCGACCCCCCAGTCGAGGTCGCGGGTGATGGCCCGATCGAGGAGTCCTTCTTCGATCCAGCCCATCGCGAAGTTGACCACGTGGGGGCGCCAGCCCTGCTTGGCTCGGAGATACTCGCCGATACGGTCGGTGAAGTCGGAGTAGCGGAAATAGAAGTGCTCGGTGGGGCGGAGCTCGGGCGTTGCGCCGGAGATCTTCGACCGAGGGTCGCCGAGCTCGACGGCGTCGAGGGTTCGACCGCAATTGTCGCACTGGTCGCCGCGTGCTTCGCCGTAGCCGCAGTGGGGACAGGTGCCCTCGATGTAGCGATCGGGGAGGAAACGATCGGCTTCGGGGTCGTAGAACTGGTCGGAGGTGCGCTTGTCGATGTGGCCGTTCTCGAGCTGGCGCAGGAACATGTCCTGGGTGACTTCGGCATGGTTGTCGGTGCCGGTGGTGGTGTAGAGGTCCCACGAGATTCCGATGGTCTCCCACTGCTGCACGAACTCACCGTGGTAGCGATCGACGATGTCGGAGGGCGTGACTCCTTCCGCGTCGGCGCGAACCGTGATGGGGGTGCCGTGCACGTCGGACCCGCTCACCATGAGCACCTCGTTGCCCTTCAGGCGCTGGTGGCGGGCAAAGACGTCCGCAGGGAGGTAGGCGCCGGCAAGGTGGCCCAGATGACGAGAGCCAGAGGCGTAAGGCCAGGCGACAGCGACGAGTACGGGAGTGGTCATTGGAGCCGAGGATAACCGGTGGACCTCCGGCCCAATGCCCGATATCGGTAGGGTCAGCCGGCCGCGCTGGTGTCGGGTACTTCGCGGAGCACGGGCGCCGACAGCTGACCCATGACCGGGCCGTCGTCGGCGTCGCCGGTGCGGGAGCGAACGTCTTCGATGCGGTCGAGTTGGCGTTCGAGCTGGCGACGGCGCGCTCCGGCCAGCTCACCGAAGCTGTTGGTGAGCGTCGAGATGTGGCGCTCGACCTTGTCGATCTGGCCCGAGAACTTCTGCCACTGCTCTCCAAACCCGGAGAGACAATCGAGGATCTCCTCGGTGGCGCGCTCGACCATGAAGGTGTCCATGGCCTGACGGATCACGCCCAGCACGGCAAAGAGGGTGGTGGGTGAGCACAGCACCACATTCTGACCGAGAGCATCGTCGAGCAGGGTTGCGTCGTTTTCGTGGATGAAGCCGTAGACGCTTTCGTTGGGGATGAACAACAGCAGGTACCCGACCGTGGACTCCGCAGCCGAGTAGCCCCTGCCGTCGAGTTCCTTGACCCTCTCACGCACGTCCTTCAGGAAACGATCGCGCAGGGCCGTTGCCTCAGCCTCCGACGGTGCCTCCAGATAGCGCAGATAGTTGGTGATGGGGAACTTGACATCCATGTGCAGGAAACGGTCGTCGGGCAACAGGAAGGTGAAATCGGGCTTGGTGCCACCCTCGATCGACCTCTGCTTGCGGTAGTTGATCCCCTCACGCATGCCGGCGGTGCGCAGCACATCTTCGGCCATGCGTTCGCCCCACTGGCCGCGAGCCTGGGGACTGGCCAGCGCCTCCCGCAACGACTGGGTGGTTTCCGCCAACAACTGCTGTTGGCGGGTTGCCGCCTCCAGACTCTCGACGAACTGTCCGTGCTGCTGGGCCCTCTCCTTTTGGAGCTGGGCTACCAGGGTGCGGAGCTGGCCCAGCTCGGTGTTCATGGTGGTGACCTGCTGGCCCAGGTTCTTTGACATCCCTCCAACCCGCTCACCGACGGCTTCGGAAAGCCCGCCCACCCGCTCGGCAACGAGCTTGTCGACCGTGTCGACCTTCGCCGCCAATGAGGTGACGATCGCACCGAGCTGCTCATCGATGCGCTTCTGGGCGCCGTCGAGATGCAGATCGATCGCCTGGCGCCGATGCTCGAGTTCGGCAGTGCCGGTCTGGAGGCGACTGTCGAAGCTCTCGCCCGCGACCGAGACGACCCGCTCCACCACACCCTCCACCTGAGCATCCTGGTGAGCGGCCAACTCCTCGGCGAGACGAGCCACGGTGGCGTGCGCACCGGCCCGCCGCGATCGGGCCATGAGCAGGCCGATACCCAAGCCGAGGGCAGCGGCGAGGGCCAGGGCGACCAGAGCGGTGATCACGACGAGGGGTTCCATACTCCGAATGCTACGAAGGGGGTGTGACACTCCCGGGGATGCCGAGCGCCAGGTCGTAGACGCGGCCCCGTCGCACCCCCAGCCGGGCGGTGATCGTCAGCACCGCGTCGCGGGTGGACGAGCCCGCTTGGAGTTCGCCACGCAGGGCCGCCACGATTTCGTCGTCGGATGCCTCTTCGGAGCTCGTCGCCCCCTCCACCACGATCACGACCTCACCCTTGATCCCCCGGCCGGCCCAGTCGGCCAGCTCATCCAGCGTGCCCCGCACAAACTCCTCGTGGAGCTTGGTGAGTTCACGACCCACCGCTGCTCTGCGCTCGTCACCGCACACCTCACCGAGCGCACGCAAGGTGGCCTCGGTGCGTCTCGGCGACTCGTAGAGCACCACCGTGCGGTGCTCTCCCGCTATCTGAGCCAGCTGCTCGACGCGCTCTCGACCCTTGCGGGCCAGGAAACCCTCGAAGACAAAGCGCCGGGTGGGTAGTCCGCTGCCGACGAGAGCCGCTATCACCGCGCTCGGACCCGGCACCACCACCACTTCATGGCCTTCCGCCACCGCGCCGGCGACCAGACCCTCACCAGGGTCGGACACGCCGGGTGTGCCGGCGTCGGTCACCACCGCAATCCGTGCTCCCGCCGCCAACATCTGAAGTACCTCGCGGCGAGCCGATCGCTCGGTGTGCTCGTCGACTCGCTTGAGGCGGACTCCACTGATCCCCGCATGCTTGAGGAGTAGACCCGTGCGGCGGGTGTCCTCACAACAGATCAGGTCTGCCCCCGCCAACTCCTCCACCGCTCGGGGCGAGAGGTCGCCGAGATTTCCGATCGGTGTGGCTATCAGAACCAGGGCGCCGCTCATGAGCGGATCTCGAGTTGGGTGCCTCGGCTGATGTTCCAGGTCCTCACACACCCGGCCTCGGCCTCGAGGACACAATGGGCGCGCCTCCGCCAGCGGCCGATCCGCCCCGGTTTCATGGTGATCACCGACAGCACTACGAGGTCGCGATCGAGATGCACGACATCGATCGGAAACTTCATGCGAACCGTGTGCACCGACCGGGCCGGTCTCAACAGCAAGGCACCGTCGATCCCGTCGCGACCGAGCAAGCCCACGCGGCGGTCACGGCGACTCTCGGCGATCTCCAGAGAGGCAACGACCCGACCGTCGTTCACGAGCCACGGCATCGTCTGAAACTAGACTGTCAGCTCGGTCCACGCGCGAGCGGCTTCTCCAAGATCTCTGTGTCCCACAACGAGTCGAGCTTGGTGCCCACCTCGGTGAGGACACCCACGCTGCGGTAGCCGAGGCTGTGGTGAAGCGCTATCGATGCCTCGTTGGGCAGGGCGATGATCGCGATGGCGCGGTGGAAGCCCGTCTCGCTCAGGCGATCACAAAGGGCGGAGAGAAGCGCACTGCCGATGCCGCGTCCCCATGCCGATTCGTCGAGCACGATGGTGGTCTCCGCCGACGAGCGGTAGGCCACCTTGGGCCGGTACCAGCTGGCGTAGCTGACCCCCACGACCCGACCGGAGTCTTCTGCAACCAGGCAGGGGAGTTCCGGCTCGCGGGACTCCCACCAGAGCTGGCGCCGGGGGAGGTCGAAAGGGGTCGTGTCGAACGAGACGTGATTGTCGACGATGGTCCAGTTGTAGATCTTGTTGATGGCATCGAGATCGGCCTCGTTGGCGTCTCGGATCATCAGTGGACTCAGACGTTGACGGGCTCGCGGTCGGCGAGAGCATCGATGCGTTCGGCTCGCCGCGATGCGAAGCGACGCCCGACCTTGCCGATTCGTGAGATCTGCTTCACCAGACGGGCGCGGGCCTGCTCGGCCTCGGCGTCGAGCCCCTCGATCGACTCGATCGCCCAATCGCGCAGGATCACCGGTTGGAGGATCTTGTCGTGGTGGATCTGGAAGTCGTAGATGCCGGCATCGGCGATCGCCTTGGCGTGGTCGGTGAAACCCGGAATTCCGAGGCCGGGCATGGAGAACTCGCGCACCTGCTTCTCTATCGCCATGACGGCAGCGGACGGGTCGGCCTCGATCACTGCGCTCATGGCATCGCGGTAGAAGAGGTAGTGGAGGTTTTCGTCGGCTGCGATGCGTCGCATCATCGTGCGCCCGACGGGGTCGGCGAGCTGGTTGCCGGTGTTGAAGTGAGAGATACGAGTGGCGAGTTCCTGCAGCGACACATAGGCGAGCCCCTCAGCGACGGTGGGGGGCTCTGGGACCTGACCCCCCTGCACCTGAGCCATGCGACCTCGTTCGAGTTCGACGGGATCGATCGAGCGGGTGGCGAGGAGATAGGCGTTGAGGACCAGGCCGTGGCGGCCTTCTTCGGCCGTCCAACGGCGGACCCATTCGCCCCACACTCCATCGCGCCCGAACATGCGCTCGATATCACGGAAGTAGTAGGGCAGGTTGTCCTCGGTGAGGGTATTGACGAAGAGGGCGCTGCGTACCGCGGCGGGAACGTTGGCTTCCTCGGGCGACCATTCGTAGTCGTCCTCGAACTCCTGGGCCGCTCCCCACGGCACGAAGTTGTGGGGGAACCACTCAACGGTTGTGGTGAGGTGGCGCTCGAGCAGCTTCTCGGCTGTGGATTCGAGGGCCTCGAGTAGGGCGGAGTCGACCGGATTGACCATGATCTCAGCAGCCTACCTGCCGGTAGGCAGGGAGCGTGGTCCGCGGCTTCTCGACGGCAACAGAAACAGTCACACCGGTTCAGACCAGCAGGCGGGGTGGGGGTTACATCAGCGCTGTTCGACGGTCACCCGGAGATGCTCGAGTCCGTGAAGAGCGTTGTTGCGCCGCCAGCGGTGATCAAGCATCTCGATCCGCTCGACGCGGTCGAGAAGGGCGTTCAACACGGCGGTGATTTCCTGCTGAGCGAGGCTGGCCCCGACACATCGGTGAACCCCCCGACCGAAACTGAGATGGGTGGTGGGGTTACGCCTGATGTCGAAGCGGTCGGGGTCTTCGTAACGACGGGGATCACGGTTGGCCGCGCCGAAGAGCACCACCACCCTCGCCCCCGCAGGGATCTTCACCCCGTCGAGTTCGGTGTCGGCGGTGACCGAGCGGGTGAAACGATGCACCGGCGGCTCGATGCGTAGCACCTCGCTGATGGCCGAGCTGAGCAGGGAGCGATCGTGCGCCAGCGTAGTCCATTGATCGGGATGCTCGGCGAAGAGCCTCATCGCGGCCGAGATGCCGTTGACGGTGGTGTCCATCCCCGCCCACGCATAGGCGAGAAGCAGGCCCATACAGTCGCCGCGCCGCACATCGCCCCGCTCGCCCGCGTCGAGAATCTGATCGCCCCAGGCTCCGCTGGTGAGCTTGTCGCGGCTGGTGACCGCCTCGCAGTAGGTGAGGAGTTGGCGGAGTCCGTCGACGTGCTCACCCATCTGCTCGCTGTCGGGGCCGAAGGTGTTGAACGCGGCATCACCTCGCTCGATGAATCGGTCTCTCCCCTCTTCGGGGAACCCAACGAGATCCGACACCACCTTCACGCTGTAGGCCCGCGCCAGCTCGCCCACGACCTCGAAGGATCCACGTTCCACCAGATCCGCGACGAGACTCTCGGCCTCGCCGACCAGGAAGTCGTGATGCGGTGCGAGCTGACCCGCCACCAGCTGGGTGTTGAGGACGGCTCGTAGAGCGTCGTGGTCCGGAGGATCGGTGGTGAGGATGCCTCCGTGCTTGGAGTTCATCTCCGGCATCATCCCGACACCCTGCGCCGACGTGAAGGTGCGCCAGTCCTGAAGTACCTCCTTGACCCCCTCGTAGCGCGTCACCGCGTAGGCGTCGTGTCGCGACATCCAGAGCACCGGTGCCAGCTCGCGGAGCTCGACATAGGTTTCGTAGGGATCGATGAGGATGGCATCGTCCCAGAGGTCGACATCGGTCTGGGGACAATCCGGTTGCATCACGACTCCCCCGCAGGACTCAGACGTTGAAACGGAACTCCATCACGTCGCCATCCTCGGCGATGTAGTCCTTGCCCTCGGACCGGACCTTACCGATCTCCCGAGCCGCGGCCCAAGACCCTGCCTTCAGGAGCTCGTCGTACTGGATGGTTTCGGCACGGATGAATCCGCGCTGGAAATCAGTGTGGATCACACCCGCACATTCGGGAGCGGAGGAACCCGCCCTGAACGTCCACGCCCGACTTTCCTTCTCGCCGGTGGTGAGGAAGGTACGCAAGCCCAGCATGTGGTAGGCGCTCTTCAAGAAGCGAGGCACAGCACCGTCGCCGAGCCCAAGCGCTTCGAGCATCTCGGTGCGTTCATCAGCATCGAGCAGGGCGGCCTCGGCCTCGAGCTGCACCGAAAGAGGAACCACCTCGGCCCCTTCGAGTTCGGCCCGAACGGGGGCCGCGATCTCGTCTTCCTGCCCGATCTGATCTTCGCCGATGTTGAGCACCGCCATCACCGGCTTGTTGGTGAGCAGGAAGAACTCCTTGAGCTCAGCGCGTTCGGTGGCTTTCAGACCGGCGCGGTAGAGAGGTACCCCATCTGACAGGTGACCGACCACCTGTTCGAGGAGGGCCACGGTGGGCTTGAGCGAGCTGTCGCCCTTGAGCATCCGGCTCGTCTTGTCGAGCGCTTTCTCGGCGGTGGCGAGGTCGGCCAACGCCAACTCGATCTCCACCACCCGGAGATGTTCGAGCGGATCCGACGGCCCGGGCACGTCGTCGTCGGGAAATGCCCGGAGCACGAACACGATCGCGTCGACCTCACGGATGTGGGCGAGAAAGGCATTGCCCAGCCCTTCACCATGGCTCGCCCCCTCTACCAGCCCACCGATGTCGGTGAACTGGACCGCGGCATGGACCACCTTCTTGCTCTCGCTCATCTCGGCCAGCTCATCCAGGCGATGGTCGGGAACCTTCGCGACCCCGATATTGGGGTCGGTGGTTGCAAACGCGTAAGGAGCGGCGTGGGCGCCTCCACCAGCCAGAGCGTTGTAGAGAGAACTCTTGCCGGCGTTGGGAAGCCCGACGAAACCGAATCGTTCCATGGCGGCGCAGGCTACCGAGCGCTGTGACGATACGGTTGGGCCTCGTGACCGACCTGACCACCCCGTCCAGCACCGCCGCTTCCGGCTCTGCTGCCACGGGTGAGACCGTCGCCGCCGAACGGGCCTTCTCGAAGTCGATCTTCGTATCCGCGGTGCGCTGCACGCTCACCTACGTGCTGATCCCCTTCGTGTTCCCGCTCATCGGCTTCAGCACCGGGGTGGGGCCGTGGATAGGCCTGCCGATCGGTCTGGCCGCGATAGTGGCCAACGTCGTTTCGATCCGGCGCTTCCATCGCTCCGATCACAAGTGGAAGTGGCCGATGACAGCGGTCAACGCCGGAATCATCGTGTTGCTGGTGATCCTCGTCGTCATCGACGGCGCCGACCTCTTCAGCTGAGATGGCCTCCGTCGGGTGAATCCGACGGGTAGTACCGTTGCCTGATGCAACCGGTGCCCGCTCTTCGACGAGCCATCCACTATCTCGATCGAGAGCTCGCGCCCACCCAGAAAATCAGAGCGTTCCAACGAGCGATCGACGTGGCCTCCCAGGTCGGAGCCGATGAGATCACGGCCCGGGCCTCTGCCGGCACCCTCACCGAGCTCGATGGGATCGGCAAGTCCACCGCCGAGGTGATCAGCGATGCGGTCGAGGGCAACGTCGACGGCTACCTCGCCCGTCTCGACGAGCGCAGCCGGGTGGCAACCGATGATGGCGGAGAGGTGCTGGCCGCGCTGAAAGGCGATTGCCATGTACACACCACCTGGTCTGATGGCGGCGCCCCGCTACGCGACATGGCTCGCACGGCGATCGACCTCGGCCACCAATGGATGGTGTGCACTGATCATTCCGCCCGCCTCACGATCGCCCACGGCCTCGATGCCCAACGCCTCCTCGATCAGCTCGACGAGATAGAGCAGCTCAACGAGGAGTTCGCGCCGTTTCGGCTCCTAACCGGCATGGAGGTCGACATCTTCGAGGACGGCACCCTCGATCTGGCCGACGAGATGCTCGCCCGTCTCGATGTGGTCGTCGCCAGCGCCCATTCGAAGCTGAGCCTGCCACGCGACCAGATGACCCGCCGCCTGGTCATGGCCGTGGCCAGCCCCCACACCGACATCCTGGGTCATTGCACCAATCGCAAGCTCTCGGGCCGGGGCCGAGCTCCCAGCGATTTCGATGCCGATCTCGTCTTCGCGGCGTGTGCCCAGTACGGCACCGCCGTGGAGATCAACTGTCGGCCCGAACGCCAGGACCCGCCCGAAGAGTTGCTCCAACTCGCGCTCGAGTGGGGCTGCAAGGTGGCGATCAACACCGACGCCCACGCAACCGGGCAGATGGAGTGGCAGCCCTACGGTGCCGACAAGGCGGTTCGCTGTGGGGTGCCGATCGACGACATCGTCAACACCTGGTCGGCCGACGATCTGCTGGCTTGGACCTCCCGGGAAAACACCCTCATCTGAGGCGTCGCTCGGTCATGCCGGCGCGGGGGCGACCCCGGGAACCCGAGACGGCCGAGCGAACACCTCCTCCATCAGGGGACGGAACTCTTCGAGGGGGAGGGCGTCGTATGACGGGTCGAAGCAGTTCTGGTCGTACTCGGCACAGAACTGGATGCAGCGGTCGTAGAACGGTGAGTCCACGTACTGGTCGCGGGCATGGCGATCTCCGCCCAGATGGTGGAAGTAGTAGTAGCCCTGGAAGATGCCGTGATGCTTGATCACCCAGTGGGTCTCTTCGTCGACGTAGGGCGCGAGCACCGCGGCCGCCGCATCGGAATGGTTTTCCGGGGCGAAGCCGTCGGCCACGTCGTGGAGGAGAGCGCCGACAACCATGTCGATCGACTCTCCGTTGCGCAACGCCCGCGTGCCTGATTGCAGGGAGTGGGAGTAGCGGTCGCACTGGTAGCCGAGAGTCGGCCCCCGCAAAAGGCCGAGCAGGTTGCACAAGTTGTCGACCAGATTCGAACGTGCGTGCTGCTCGAAAGCGGGGCCGAGGAGCTCGTAGTCCTGCTTGGTGCCGTACTGCATCTCGGTCCAACTCATGGTGCGCATGACGCGAATCCTAGGCCAGCCGCTACCCTTGGACGCCATGTCGAAGCGCACCCAGAAGGCAAAGGCGAAAGCTCGCCGCAGCAAGGCCAACCACGGCCGCAAGCCCAACCTGGGCCGCAACAGCTGATCCTCAGAAGCCGGCGATACATCAGCCGGCGAAGGCGGCACCGGACCCATGCTCCTCGTGTTCGACGGCGACTGCGGCTTCTGCACCACTTCGGCTCGCTGGATCCAACGTCGCCTACCCCATGACGTCGGTGTCGAGCCGTGGCAGGCCCTCGACCTCGACCAGCTCCGGCTCACCGAGCACGACGTCACCAGCGCGGCGTGGTGGATCGACGACAGCCGGGGCAATCATCGCGGCCACGCCGCCATCGGCCGGGCCCTCATCGCGGCCGGAGGAGTCTGGAGCCTCGTAGGCCGGCTCCTGATCACACCGCCGGTCAGCTGGCTGGCCCGCCCCGGCTACTGGCTGGTCGCCCGCAATCGCCACCGACTTCCCGGCGCAACCGAGTCCTGTCGACTCTGACGGTCTGCCCGAGGAGTGCTAAACCCGCCCCTGTGAGCCTCACTCTTTCCGAAGCTGAATCCCGGCGCATCGTGTCCAGCCACGGGGTGGTCGTCTCGCCCTTTGTCACGGGTAGATCCACCGACGAGGTGATCACCGCGTTGGCGGATCACCCCGAAGTTGGCTACCCGGTGGTGGCAAAACTCTGCGGTCGGGCCATCGCCCACAAGACCGAGCGAGGCCTCGTACGCCTCCAAATCGTCGACGAAGCCTCCCTGCGCTCCGCCACCGACGAACTCCTGGCCGCGGCCCGACCCGACGACGGCGACGTGGAGGTGCTCGTGTCGACCATGATGGCCGGGAATCGAGAACTCATAGTCGGTCTCAACGACGACCCCCAGTTCGGGATGACCATCATGGTCGGGGTGGGAGGAGTGCTCGCCGAAGCGATCCGCGACGTTTCCTTCCGGCTCGTGCCCATCAGCGAGGCCGACGCGGTGGAGATGGTCGACGACCTCACCACCCAGAGCCTGCTCCGGGAGTTTCGTGGCGAGCCCGCCGTCGACCGCGGGGCGCTCACCGACACACTGCTCGCCCTCTCCAGGGTCGCCACCGAAGTGCCCGGGGTCTGCTCCGCCGACCTCAACCCCCTGATCCTCGTCGACGGACGGCCCGTTGCCGTCGACGCCCTGCTCGAAATCGATGGGGAGGAGGACTCGCCATGACCCCCGACCTCTCGAAACTCTTCGACCCGAAGGGCATCATCATCACGGGCGTTTCGAACCACCCCGGCAAGTTCGGCTTCGTGACGCTCCACAACCTCATCGTCGCCGGCTACCACGGGGCCCTCTTCCCGGTGGGCCGCGAACCGGGCGAAGTGCTCGGCCGAGACGTGCTGGGATCGATCGATGACGTGCCGGAGGGCGCCGCCGACATGGTGTTCATCTGCACCCCTCAGGCGGTCAATGAGGATCTCCTTCGCGCCGCGGCCGCCAAGGGTGTCACCGCGGCGTTCTTCGCCGCGGCGGGGTATCGAGAGGCCGGACCCGAAGGCGTCGAGGCGGAGCGCCGCCTCGTGACCTTGGCCGACGAGTTGGGTATCGCCCTCGCCGGACCCAACGGGCAAGGAGTGGTGTCCACTCCGTCGAGCATGTGCGCCCAGATCGTGGCCCCCTATGCACCGGCCGGCAACATCGCGGTGGCGAGCCAGTCGGGGAACTTCGTGTCGGCGTTCCTCAACCTCGCCCACCACACCGGCGTCGGGATTTCCCGTGCCGTAGCAGCCGGCAACGCGGCAGTACTCGGAATCGCCGATTATCTCGAGTGGTTCACCGACGATCCCGAGACCGCGGTGAGCCTCGTCTACATCGAGTCGGTCGACGACGGGCGCGCCATGTTCGAACGGCTACGGCCACTCGCCGAACGCAAGCCCATCGTGGTAGTGAAGGGCGGGGCGTCCGCGGCAGGGGCCCGCGCCGCCGCCAGCCACACCGGAGCACTCGCCAGCGACGACTCCGTCTTCGACGGGATGTGTCGCCAAGCCGGTCTCATCAGAGCCCGCGACGTGGAGGAAGCTTTCGAAGCCGCGGCCACCCTCGCCACCCAACCCCTGCCCAACGGCAATCGGGTCGTGGTGGTGACCACTGCAGGCGGTTGGGGCGTCGCCGCGATGGATGCCATGGCCGGCACCACCCTTCACGCCGCGCCGCTACCCCACGACCTCGAAGCGGCAGTCGACGAACTCCTCCCCCCTCGATGGAGCAAGAACAATCCGATCGACATGGCCGGTGGCGAAACCCGAGACACGGTTCCGGCGATCCTCGAACTGGCCGCGGCCCATCCCGACGTCGACGCCGTGGTGTTTCTCGGCCTCGGCATCCAGTCGGGCACCGCGGCGATGATGCGAGCCGGAGAGTTCTACCCCGAGCACGGACTCGAACGAATTGTCGCGTTCCACGAACGCCAGGACTCCCGCTACGCCGAGGCGGCCGCGGAGATCTCTGCGGAAACCGGCACACCGATAGTGGTGGCCACCGAACTCGCCACCGCCCACCCCGACAATCCGGGCCCGGCCACGATGCGCGCCAATGGTCGCGTCTGCCACTCCTCGGCCGGTCGAGCGGTCCGCTCGCTCGACCTCCTGGCCCGCCACGCCGCCTGGCGGAGAGCGAGAGAATTGTGAGCCCCCTCGCCACCACACCCGATCCCCCCTACGTGGCCGTGATCTTCACCAGCCTTAGAACTGCCCACGACGATGCCGGGTATGTCGCGGCCGCCACACGAATGGAGGAGCTTGCGGCCGAGATACCGGGGTTTCTGGGAATCGACAGTGCCCGCTCGCCAGACGGTGTGGGCATCACCGTTTCGTACTGGCTCGACGACGACGCGGTGGCGGCATGGCGCACGCACCCCGAACATCTCGAGACCCAGGCTCGAGGCCGCCAGGAGTGGTACGACAGGTTCGAACTGAGGGTCGCCCGGGTGGAGCGGGTCCGGTCCTACCGTTCAAGCTCATGACCGACGACGACGCCGACGACATCTTCGACCGGATTCGGTCGTCTTGCGCGGCCGTGGCGGCCCGGAGCACCCATGTGAGCATCGATGAGTCGCGGATCGAACCCTTCGCCGCTGAGCTCGACCTCGATCGACCCCCTGATGATCCCGGCCAGAAGCGTCTCGGCAACGAGGAGTCGTCCGCGGCCTTCGTGATGACCCTCGATGCCATCAACTTCGGAAGTGGCTACTTCCCCCACCTCCAGAAACGACCCGGCATGTCGGGCTACCACACAGTGGCGGCGAGCCTGCGCGATCTCGTTGCCGACACCGGAGCCATCACCGCGGCGCGCCTCGGTGAGTTCACCATCGATGATTGCGCGGCCACCTTCGACCAGTTGCTCGATGGCGGGCCTGCCCATCAGCTGATGGAGCTCTTCACCACCGCGCTGCACGACCTGTCGGCGTTCGTCACCCGCGTGGGCGATGGCAAGTTCCTCTCGGTGATCGAGGCTGCCGATGGCTCCGCGGCATCCCTGATCGAACTCCTCGACGAGATGGCCTTCTACCACGACGTCCACCAGCATCCGGCCGGTGAGGTATTGCTCTACAAGCGCGCCCAGATCACCGCCCAGGACCTCGCGGTGGCGTTCGACCATCGCGGCCCCGGCCGGTTCGACGATCTGCGCCGGCTCACGATGTTTGCCGACAATCTCGTGCCCCATGTGCTGAGACTAAACGGGATCCTGCGATTCTCCGACGAACTCCTGGCCCGGGTCGAGAGGGCCGACGACATCGAGATCGGTAGCGAGCCCGAAGTCGAGATCAGGGCCTGTGGAGTGCACGCGGTGGAGTTGCTCACGACCGCCGTACGCGATCGGGGACACCGCATCAACACCGCCGCCCTCGACAACATCTTGTGGAACACCGGCGCAGAATCACGCTACAAATCGGTCCCCCGACACCGAACTCGCTGCGTCTTCTACTGACACCCGCCAGCGGCGGAAAGTTCGTACGTGACCGATACCACACATACATATCGGCCCCCATACGCATCCGTGCTCCGCGCGGGCTACGGTTTCCTCACCGTTCGAGGTCGGCTGTCGACCCGGATGACGACGATTCCACCCAACGTGGGTGGACCTGGAGGATACATGCGTAAGCGACTTCTGTTCCTGTTCGCAATTCTGCTGTCTTTCTCGCTTGTTGCTGCAGCTTGTGGCGACGACGACGACACTGATGCGGGCTCGGGCGACGACGCCGGAGATGATGCTGGCGACGACGCGGGTGACGACGGCGACGATGTCGCCGCGCTTCCCGGCGATGGCATCAGCGTTGGTCTTGTCTTCGACATCGGTGGTGAGGGCGACCAGTCGTTCAACGACTCCGCCGCCGCCGGGCTCGCCCGTGCGGAGGCCGAACTCGGTGTCACGACCTCAAAGGTGTCGCCCAACGACGACGGCAGCAACCGGGCTGAGCTCCTGCAGCTCCAGGCCGATGCCAACGAGATGGTGATCGCGGTCGGCTTCCTCTTCGCCGACGACGCAACCGCCGTCTCCGCCGCCAACCCCGAGACCAACTTCGGTGTCATCGACGACGCGATGCTCGACTTCGACGCCGACCCGATCGGGCCCCGTAGCGCCAACGCCGCTGGCCTCACCTTCGCCGAGGAGCAGGGTTCGTTCCTCGTCGGTGCTGCTGCTGCCTCGATGAGCGAGACCGGCCAGATCGGCTTCATCGGCGGTGTGTGCTGCTTCGGCCTCATCGAGAAGTTCGAAGCGGGCTTCATCGCTGGCGCCAAGGCCGTCGACCCCGATACCCCACACCTTCGACCCGGTCGCCTCGGAGTGCTCCTTGGCGGCGGCGAAGACTCCGGCGCCGGTGCCCCCGGCTGCGTGGTAGATGATGTCGGCTCCGGACTGGAAGATCGCTAGCGCGGTCTCACGGCCGGCGGCCGGATCGTTGAAGCCGTCGAAGTTCGGGAACTCGGTGATGTACTCCGAGGTGATCACGATGTCGGGGTTGACGGCCTTGGCGCCGGCGATGAATCCCGCTTCGAACTTCTCGATGAGGCCGAAGCAGCAGACGCCGCCGATGAAGCCGATCTGGCCGGTCTCGCTCATCGAGGCCGCAGCAGCACCGACGAGGAAGGAGCCCTGCTCCTCGGCGAAGGTGAGGCCGGCAGCGTTTGCACTGCGGGGACCGATCGGGTCGGCATCGAAGTCGAGCATCGCGTCGTCGATCACGCCGAAGTTCGTCTCGAGGTTGGCCCCCGAGACTGCGGTGGCGTCGTCGGCGAACAGGAAGCCGACGGCGATCACGATGTCGCTGCTGTCGGCTTGGAGCTGGAGCAGTTCGGCACGGTTGGATCCGTCGTCGTTGGGTGAGACCTTCGACGTCGTGACACCGAGTTCGGCCTCAGCGCGAGCCAGACCGGCGGCGGCGGAGTCGTTGAACGACTGGTCGCCTTCGCCACCGATGTCGAAGACGAGGCCGACTGAACCAGCGTCGCCCGCGGGCGCAGTGGTGTCGTCGGGCGCCGTCGTGTCGTCCGGTGCAGTGGTGTCGTCGGGCGCCGTCGTGTCGTCCGGTGCCGTGGTGTCGCTTGGATCAGAGTCCGTGGTGTCCTCGTCGTCGTCACCGCAAGCTGCGGCGAGAAGCGAGAAGGACAACAGGATGCTGAGAAGCAATAGCAGTCGCTTGCGCATTTTCCCTCCAAGTACCGCACATGGCGGTGGGTTTATGTCGCGGGTGGAGCGCGCAGCACTCCACCCGGTGGTTGCAGAACCGTATCCCGCGCGATCCGTCTCCGCGTGCTCGGGCCGCTTTCGTTTCTGTGTCGTTCATGTCGGGCCGAGCCCGCTCAGTAGTAGACGCAGCGTGACCGATGGCGAGAAATCGCCTTGTAGCGGGCGTCGGCGCCCAGATTCCACAGCACGTTGTCGAGGTCGC
>JAJCXY010000046.1 GCA_029263215.1 Acidimicrobiales bacterium | reverse complement strand
GTTCGGCCACATCGATATCGATGGCGAAGCTCTCGTCTGACGCGATGTCGTCGGCGCGCCAGAGGCTCTCGGTGGGGATGGCGGTCACGGACTCTGATCCTAGATCCGCTACAAGTGGCGACCTTCTCGAAGTCCTGTTTCGATGGTATGAGCGAACGTATGTTCGTGTATAGTTGAACCATGTTCCCGTCCCTCACCGAATTCGACCGAGCTTGGGCCGGCGGGGCGAGTCGGTCGGAACTGCTCGATGCGATGGCTCGGGCCTCGGTGATCCAGTGTCAGATCGATGCCGCGCTCATGGTCTGCCGAATGGAGCTGGCCCGCCGGCGACCCGATGGGTCGGGCCCCTCCGCCTCCGATGAAGCCGCCACCAGGCGGGCCACCGGCTGTTCGAAGGCTGAGGACCGTCGCCAGGAAAGGCGATCGGGTGTCGCCGCGTCTGTTCCCCTGCTGGGCGATTCGCTGGGCGATGGGCTGGTGACCGGGTCCCACCTCGATGCGGTCGCGGATGTGGTGCCCGACGACATGATCGAGGTCCTCGCCGACAGTCGGGAAGTCATCGAGTCGGCGCTCGCCACCGACCCCGACGCATTCCGCAACACGGTCCGCGACTTCGTTGCCGATGAGGAGCGTGCTCGGGGGATCGACCGAGCCCAGCGGCAACACGATCAGCGTGGAGCGTCGATGGCCAAGAACCTACGCAGCGGCATGACGGAGTTGAATGCCTCCTGGGAACCCGCTGTGGGCAGCGCAGTGGGTTCGATTGTTCGTGCCGAGTATCGCCGCCTCAGATCCGCCGACCAGGAGTCGGACCATCCCGAACATCTTGGTGACCGCACACCGAGACAGCGCATGGCCGACGCCATGGCCAACGTCATCCGACGCAACAACTCCGAAGCGGGATCACCCAACGACTCTCTTCCGGTGGTGGTCGTCGGACGTCGAACCCTCGACGGCACCGACTCTCCGGGTCGCTGCGAGGTGGAGGGCGAGCCGATTTCCGTCGACACCGCTCGGCGGTTCACATGCGACGCCAAGGTCGACCTCATCACCCTCGACGAATTGGGTCGGCCGGTGTCACTCAACACACTCAACCGCCACGCCAACTCCAAGCAGAGGCGAGCGCTCGAAGCCATCTATGGCGGGTGCGGAGTCGAGGGCTGCGGCGTCACGATCGGCGACTGCCACGTTCACCACATCATCCCCTGGGAGTTCAAGCAGGAATCGGCTCTGATCGATCTCATGCCGGTGTGTTCACGCCATCACCACATGCTCCACGAAGGTGGCTGGACACTCGCCCGCTCTCCTGACTGGGCCGACCGCTGGACGAGCCCCGAGGGTGAAGTCCAAGAACGAAGACCCAACCCGCCCCCGGGTTCGACAAGCAGGGCCGCCTGACGACGCTCGGCTGCGCCATTAGGCGTGAACCTGGGTGGCGCAGCCATTTCAGGCGAGGCGGGGCCTCCCGGCCGCCACCGCGATCGCGGTTCCCTCCACAAACATGGGTCGACCCTCCACGTCGATCGTCTTCTCCAACCATCTCGTCTCGACGTCGTAATCCCCCGCTCCCGCATCGCAAACGGCGACAGCAGCGGCCTCAGACACCAGCTCGATGGCCCGGTCACGAGCGTCGGGGCGCTCCCATACGGTTTCGGGCTCACCTCCCGCATGGATGCGGTAGACCCCTCGACGGGGGGCAGTCACCGTGATCTCCTTACGCACCCGCACCTTGCCCACCACCGCACCGATGGCGTTGGCGACGTCGGCGTGCTCGGGGATCTCCACGGGCGAGCCGAGCAGGGAGCCGACAGCCGGGTAGTAGGTCGCCGCGGGGGCGCCCAGCCCCACCAGGGGCACGGCCAGCCCGACATCGAGGCGAGTGCTCACCGCGGTACCGTCGAGCGCCGCGGCCACGAGTTCTGTGGTCGAGCCATCGAGGGGCAGATCGTCGCGGTCGAGAGCCGCGCCGAGCACCGCTTCGGCCGACCGGCGTACCAGGGCACCGACCACCAGGGTCGAGATCCGTTCGGATGTCTCGGCGATGGCAGCACCGAACCGGTCTCGTTTGCGAGCGAACAGCTCGGCCCCCAGGCGCGCCGCCTCGGCATCGAAGGTGGCCTGCTGGCCGAGCACACGGCTCGCGTCGGTGGGGGTGAATGCGGCCACCCGCACCAGAGCCCGGCTCACCAGGCGCCCCAGAGCCCGTTCATGGACGCTGCTCGACACCACCGAATCGAGCGCCACCAGCCCATCACCGATCGCAGTGACCACTCTGAGCTCGTTGGGGTCGAGTCGGGCCCCGCTCGCTCTCGCGGTGAGCCTCACCAGGCGACCATCGTGGGCGCCGGGAATATCTTCGCCCAGCTGGCGTCGGAGCACCGCGAGCACCGTGTCGCGGTCGGTGACGGCGAGAAGACTCAGAGGCACCACCCTCCGGGGCCCTATCTCCAACTGGGCGCCGATGGCTCGGTCGGCGAGCCGCACCTCGCTGTCGCCACCGAGGCCATGGGTGTGCATCCTCACCGCTTCCACCATGGTTTCGTGACCGCCGATGTCGGCGCCGTCGGGTCCCGCCTCCGGCTCGCCGTCTCTGAGCACCGCGATGTCGGTGGTGGTGCCGCCGATGTCGGCGATGATCGCATCGGCGCGTCCGGCGAGGTGGGCTGCTCCGATCAGGCTGGCGGCGGGGCCAGACAAGATGGTCTCCACCGGCCTGTCTCTCACGAAGTCTGCCGACACCAGCGAGCCATTGCCTCTCACGATCATGAGGGGAGCGTCGACGCCTCGGTTGGAGAGAATCTCAGCGGTGGTGGCCACGAGGTCCTCGATCATCGAGATGAGGCGAGCATTGAGCAGCGCCGTCACTCCCCTTTTGGGGCCGTTGAGCTTCGCGGAGAGCCGATGGCTGCAGGTCACCGGCTTGCCCGAGCGCTGCCAGATCAGGTCGCGGGCCGCGAGCTCGTGATCGGCGTTTCGGGTGGCGAACTGGGCTGTCACCGCGAAGGCGTCGACATGGTCGGCCACCTCATCGACCCTCGCCGCGAGAGACTCGAGGTCGAGGGGCTCCATCTCATCTCCGTGGGAGTTGTGACCGCCGGCGACGCCGATCACATCGTCGTCTCCTATCGCTTCGCGCAGGCCGCCGCGATCGAGGGCGCCATCGTCGAAACCGATGGTGACCAGGCATGCCGGGCGGCCCGTGCCCTCCACAAGGGCGTTGGTTGCGAGCGTCGTCGACAGCGACACCAGCTCTATCGCGGTGGGTGTCACCGCCGTGTGGACGGCGGCCCCCGCCGCGAATGCGCTGTCGATCGCAGCCTCGATGCCGACGGCGAGATCGTCGTGGGTGGTGGGCGCCTTCGCCTTGGCGATCACCTCACTGCTCGCGTCCTCGTAGAGCACGGCATCGGTGTAGGTACCACCGGTGTCGATTCCCAGCGCCAAGCGTCGCGGCTGTTCCCCCATCGCGCGACAGTCTGCCCGGGCGCGTGGCCTCACGCCGACATATCGTGCAGCCATGAGCTCCACGCCACGACCCGAGCGCCCCGATATGGCCGGCTACGGCGTCACCGAAGACCCCACCGGACTGCTCCCATGGGAGTGGGCCGAACAGAAGCTGGTGGCCACTCGCAACTACTGGCTGGTCACCGCCGACACTTCAGGTCGACCCCACAGCATGCCGGTGTGGGGTGTATGGATGCCGGACTCGCAACGCTGGGGCGTCGGGTGTGCAAGCACGGCCCGCAAGACCCGCAACATGCGAACCAACGGTCGGGTGGTGGTCACCAACGACGACACCGTGGAGTGTGTGTCGGTGGAGGGCCGGGCCGTCGAGGTGAGCGGAACCCAGGCCGACACCCTGATCGGGGCCTGGGTCGAGAAGTACCACGACGGCACGTGGCCGCGCGGTGAGATGGCTGAGTTCCTTCGGGCCGGCGTCACTTTCGAAGTGATTCCCGAACGGGCCTTCGGCTTTATCGAACGGCCCGAGGAGTTCTCCACCGCCGCCACCCGCTGGATCTGGGACTGAGATCCACCCGCGTAGGCCGGGACCGGCTCAGGGCCACAAGGGTTCGTCGATCTCGAACCCGACGGGAGTGCCCCAGGTGTTGCGGTAGGAGACCCAGTGGGCCGGCTTGCGCTTCGCTACTCCCCACTTGCCGGTGGGGTAGCCCATCGGGACACAGCACGACATCTTCCAGCCCTTGTCGGCGGGCACGCCCAGCACTTCGAAGGTCTCCTCGTTCTTGAAGTTGAGAACGGTGGTGAGTGACGACCCGACACCGTCGGCGCGAGCTTGCAACATGGCACTCCAAACCGCGGGATAGATGGATCCGCCCGAGCCATCACCGCGATCGAAGGCGAACAACAAAAGGGGGTAGGTGGCGAAGTTTTCCTGGGCCCAGTTGACCGAGTTGATGATGCGCCGAAACTCGACCGATGCCGGATCGTCGTTGGCGCCGGCTGATTCCACCCGGTCGGCATAGACGGTGGCCCAGAGAACGTCGATGCACTCCCGGTAGAGGTCGCCGAGCTTGGCTCTCTGCTCGATGTCGTCGACCAGCATGAACCGCCACGACTGGCCGTTGCCGCCGCTCGGAGCGCGAATGGCGGCGTCGAGGACGCGCATCTGCACATCCTCGGGGATGGCGTCAGGGGTGACGCGCCTCATGGCGCGGGTGGTGTAGAGGGCTTCTCGGATGTCCATGCCCGGAGTTGAACAGACTCACTTTTTATGTGCAAACCGCCGATGGGGGTCTGTGACCAGCTTCCTCGACTACCTGTTCGAGTCTGAACGACACTGCTCTTGTGGGCACCACGAGGGTTCGCACTGTCACGGGTTCAGCAACCAGGCTTGTATGTGGTGCGAATGCCGAGCATTCGCCGATGCCGGGAGCGTTGCAACCCAACAGCCAGTCCGGTAATTCGTTCGACGGACCAGGCGAGACGTCGTACGGTGACCCCACCTCGACCCCGAGTTGATCCACCGATCGACAGTCGAGGGACACTCACGAGAAGGGAGATCCGATGATCCGGTCGTACACCAACATGATCACACCCGCCGATCTCCCCGTCGCGCGCCCCGCCGCGGCCTGATCGGCGCCCCGGCTCCGCCGGGACCCACTCTCGTGAGACCACGCGAACCTCGTTCGCCGCGCCGCGAGAGCTGTCCGTATCCACCTCGATGCTCAATTCCTCGATTGGAACTCTCATGCACGAACTGCTCAACCAGGCAATGCTGCTCGAGCGCGCACGACAGGTGCGCGACCTCGAGCGCCATCGCCATCTCCACAGTTCCGGTCGGCCCACCAAGCCCCCGACCCACCGCCCCGGCCAACGCCGCTGGCGACGGGGGCGGCGCTGACCCGAACCAGGGCCGGGTGCCGTACCGTTGAACAGTATGGCGCCCGGCCCTGATGCCCTTTTCGACCCGGTACGCGAGCGGATCGGCCATGGTCTGCGCCTGATGCTCGCAGGCACATCGGAGCCGGCCGACTTCGTGTTCGATCCCGACACTCCTCGTCTATTCGGGCCCGAGAGCGCGGCTTGGGCCGTCCACAGCGATGTTTCGATGCTCGTCGGGGGCCTCCGGGCCCTGCTCCTGCAGGCCCTGCATCCCCTCGCCATGGCCGGCGTCGCCGATCACTCCACCTATCGCACCGACCCCCTCGGACGCCTCCAACGCACCGGTTCGTTCATCGCCACCACCACCTTCGGCACGCTGGCGGAGGCCGAACATGTCATAGGAGTGGTGCGACGGGTGCACGACGGCGTGGTCGGCCATGCCCCCGACGGACGCCCCTACTCGGCCAACGACCCCCACCTGCTGATGTGGGTGCACTGCACCGAGGTCGACAGCTTTCTCGCGGCAAGGGTTCGCTACGGGGAGGTGCCCCTCTCGGCCGAGCAGGCCGACGGTTATGTCGCGGATATGGCGATCATCGCCGAGCGGCTCGGGGTGATCGACCCGCCCCGGTCGAGGCGGGAGCTTCGCGACCAGTTGGTGGCCTTCCGACCCGAGTTGCACGTTGGCAGCCAGGCCCGCGGCACGGTGCGGTTCCTCCTCATGCCGCCCCTGCAGCTAGCGGCCCGGCCTGCCTACGGAGTGATATCCGCTGCCGCGATCTCCCTGCTCCCCCGCTATGCCCGTCGCAAGCTCTGGTTGCCCATCGTCCCCTTCACCGAACCCGCCGCGATCAGGCCCGCCGCCGCCCTTGTGCTCCGCACCCTGCGCTGGGCCCTGGGCGATCATCCGGCCCGGTCGATCAACACCACCTGAGCCGGCCCGGTCGCCCGCCTAGAGTCGGCGGATGGATCTTGTCGAAGTTCAGGCTCTGATGGACGACCTCTACGGTGAAGCCGACCGCGCCCGCGGTATTCCGGCCACGGTGGCGTGGCTGTGCGAGGAACTCGGCGAACTCGCCCAGGCCGTTCGCAAGGGAACTCCCGAACAGCAACTGCACGAGCTCGGCGACGTCCTGGCCTGGCTGGCGTCGTTGGCCAACCAGCTCGGCCTCACCCTCGACGATGCCATGCTCCGCTATGTGGAGAATCCTCCCTGATCGAGGCGGCGAAACTCCGCGTCAGATGAGGTTCTGAGCGAGAAGGCTCTCCGCGATCTGGATGGTGTTGAGCGCAGCACCCTTACGAAGGTTGTCGCCGGAAATGAACAGGCTGAGGCCGTGCTCGACGGTGTCGTCCACTCGAATCCGCCCGACGAATGAATCGTCGAGACCCGCGGCGTGAAGTGGTGTGGGCATGTCTGCGAGCTGGACGCCAGGGGCCGCCGCGAGCAGTTCGCGGGCCCGGGCCGGCGTGATGGGCGAGGAGAACCGGGCGTTGATCGAAAGGGAATGGCCTGTGAACACGGGAACCCGCACACACGTGCCCGACACCGCTAGGTCGGGGAGGCCGAGGATCTTGCGACTCTCGAAGCGCAGCTTTTGTTCCTCGTTGGTTTCCTCGAAGCCATCATCCACCAGGGAGCCCGCGAACGGCACCACGTTGAAGGCGATCGGGGCGGGGAAGTTGTCGCCGGCTTCGAGGGCCACCGCCCGACCGTCGTAGGTGAGAGTGGGTCCGTCTGCCCCCACCTTCTGGGCTTGCTCGTCGAGCTCGCGCACACCGGAGAGACCGGCCCCCGACACCGCCTGATAAGTGGAGATGACAAGGGCCTCCAACCCTGCCTCATCGGCGAGAGGCTTGAGCACCGGCATCGCGGCCATGGTGGTGCAATTGGGGTTGGCCACTATTCCCTTGGGGATCGACTGGAGATCGTGGGCGTTCACCTCGGGCACCACGAGGGGCACGTCGGGGTCCATACGCCACGCCGAAGAGTTGTCGATGACGATCACCCCAGCCGCCGCTACTGCGGGGGCCAGTTGCTTGCTGGAGTCGCCACCAGCGGAGAACAGGGCGACATCGAGGCCTGAGAAATCGGCGACGGCCGCGTCTTGCACGGTGATGTCGGTGCCGTTCCACTCGATGATGCGGCCGGCCGATCGGGCCGAAGCGAACAGGCTCAAGGAGTCGACCGGGAAGTCGCGCTCCGCCAACAGGCTGCGCATCACGCCGCCCACCTGACCCGTGGCACCAACGATTCCTACATGCATGGCTTCAAGGTTACAGCTCGCCAGCCGGCGGCCGCCCGTCGATTTCGCGGCGGCGCCGGCTGGGCGTGCTGTTGAGATCGCCGGTGAGATCAGCCCATTTCGACGGCGCAGAGCACTCCGCCGTCGGGGAAACGATCGCCGCAAGTGTCGCCGAAACGTTCATAATCGCTGCCGAACGGCGAATCGAAGAAGAGGTCGTCGCAAGCCTGGCCATCGCCACCCGCACACCCGTCCCAGAGGGCATCGAGCACCGCGTCGTCGCCCCTGGCGTTGACGCCGGAGTCGTCGCTGCCGATCACATCGGCGTCGACAGAGTCGAGCAGGTCGTCGTCGAGCAGATCGCCGAGGCCGGGGGTCAGACACTCGAACACGACCTCCTGGGCTTCTTCGGGAATATCGGCATCGCCGAGCACGCCGTCGGAGAGGCTCTCGACGCTGATGTCCTTCTCCGCGAAAGCAGCAAGAACACAATCGACGTTCTCGTTGGTCATCAGCCCGCTGTCGACCATGTCGGCCCGGAAATCCTCTTCCGCGTTTCCTCCGCAGGCCGAGGCCACCAGGGCCAGAACGCTGGCCATCACGATCATTGTTCGCCTCATGCTTGTCCTTTCGACAGCCGCGCCGATTATCGGCGCATCTCACTGAACAGTCGGCTCAGCAACAATCGATTTGAGCGCTGGCAGGCAATCAGGCGACGGGGCGAGCCACTCGGCCCCGCGCATAACCAGCGGTGGCCCATGCCAGTCCGAGCATTATCGCTCCGGCCCGGCGGAACCCACTGGACTGTCCTCGCAGGCCTTCTCCCACACCCCGCGCCACACCCATCGGGAGCACCTTCCGGGCATAGGCCCGCTCGGCCGCGAGGCCATCATGGGTACCGACATTGCGGGCGACGAGCGCTTTCGCCTTACCCTGGGCCCAACACCTCGACCTGAAGTATCGGAACTCTCGGCGATCCGGAGAGACCCGATGAACGACATCGAGGCGGGGATCGAACACGAGCCGGGCATCGGGGAAACGCTGATGGAGCCGAATGCAGTACTCGGTCTCCCTGCCTCTGACCGGCCTTCTCTCGGGCCGCTCAGCGCCGGCGGAGAACCCACCGATCGCCTCGAACACCTCACGTCGAAACGACATGTTGCATCCGATCAGGTTTCGCACTTCGGCGGCCTGGCTGGGCAGGCCGAGGTAGGAACAGCCGACGACCCAGCCGAACTCGGAGGGGAACCACTCGGGTTGCTCGGCCCCAGACCAATTCGGCATCGCACCCCCACCCACGCCGGCTACATCACTGTCGGCGTAGGAAGCCAGCATCATGGCGATCCAGTCCGGGTTGGCGACGCTGGCGTCGTTGTCGAGGAACGCCACGACATCGCCGTCGCACCAGTCAACGCCGGAGTCTCGGGCACCGGCCAGGCCTAGTTTCTCGGTGTTGACCACCACATCGATTCGCATCTCGCCGGACTCGCCGAAGCGACCCGAGTAGGTATCGGCCGCCCACTCGAGCAGGTCGTCGTTGTGGTCGATGACGAGAACCACCTGATCAGGGACATGGCTCTGCTGGCTCAGCGACGTAATGGCCCGGGCGATGTCGTCCCACCGCTCCTCGAAGTGGGCACACACAATCACACTCACGGTCGCGGGGCGATGAGCCGATGCATGGTCCTGGATCAAGGGGGTGGTGACGGCAGCCATTCTGATCACCTCAAGGTCGTGGTATTGCTGTGCCTGTCGGTCGAGAGCGACCGGGCTTGAGCACACGACAGTTCAGTTCTCGGAGGCGGCCCTGGTGCGCCCGCGGTCAGCCCTGAATCGCCGCCCAGTAGGAGTCGAGTCGTTCCATCAACTCGTCCTCGGCGAGTTCACCCTCGCTGCGCTTGAGTTCGAGCAGCCACCTCATGATCTGGCCCACTTCAGGGCCGGGCTCGAGGTCGAGGTGGGCCATCACCGCCGCACCGTCGATCTGGGGTCGTTCCGCGGCACGCCTGTCTTCCTCTGCCAGTTCAGCGATGCGCCGCTCGAGATCGTCGATGAGAGCCTGTAGCGCGTCGGCCTTCGCCTGGTTGCGGGTGGTGCAGTCGGACCTGATGAGGGCATTGAGCCGACCGAGCAGGGGGCCGGCATCTCGCGCGTAGCGCCGGATGGCTCCGTCGGACCAGCCATCGGCGTAACCCTTGAATCGGCCGGACAGGCGAACCAACTCGGCGACATCGTCCACCACTGCTTCGGGGTAGCCGAGGGTCGCCAGCCTCTTCTTCGCCATCCGGCCCCCCACCACCTCATGGTGACGAAAGGTGACCCCGCCGTGCTCGAAGCTGCGGGTTCGCGGCTTGGCGATGTCGTGGAACAGGGCGGCGAGCCTCACCACGAGATCGTCGGGTGTCTTGGCGACCACCGCAACCGTATGGGCGAGGACATCCTTGTGGCGATGGATCGGATCCTGCTCCATTCGCAGGGCCGCCAACTCCGGCACGAGCTCATCCATCGCGCCACTGTCGATCGCGGTCCACAGCGAGCGCGACACGTCGGAGGCGGTGAGCAACTCCGAGAGTGCTGCAGCGGGAGCAGCGGTGGTGGCCATGGCCCGAAAAGTCTAGAGGTGAACAGTGCCCACGTGGGTCTTGCCCGCCGGATCAGTGAGACCCGGGCCACTCGCTCAGTAGGCTCACCCGATGGCTCTGACCGAACTCGTTCACAGCGACGACGACCGACTCCCCACAAAGGCATTGGTCATCGTTGCCCATCCCGACGACATCGACTTCGGAGTAGCCGGCACAGTCGCCACCTTCACCGACCATGGCGTGGAGGTGGTCTACGCCCTGGTCACGAGTGGCCAGGCCGGCGAGCCCGACGATCTCACCCCGGCCGAGCTCACCGAGATCCGCCAGGCCGAACAGACCGCGGCGGCGAAGGTGGTGGGTGTCACCGAGATCCACTGGCTCGGCTTCCCCGACGGAGCGATCGTGGCCGACCTGGAATTGCGCAAGGCGCTCTCGCGGGTCATCCGGATCGTGAAACCCGACCTCGTGATCACCCACACACCGGAGCGCAACTGGGACCGGATCTACGCCGCCCACCCGGATCATCTCGCCACCGGCGAGGCAGTTACGGCAGCCGTCTACCCCGATGCCCGCAACGGCCACTCGTTTCCGGAGCTTCTGGCCGAGGGGCATGCTCCGCATGCCGTTCCCCGCTTGTGGCTCATGGCGGGCACCGACAACACGGTGCACGTCGACATCTCCGCCAGCATCGAGCGCAAGATCGAGGCCCTGCTACAGCATCACAGCCAGAACGACGGTCGGGCCGAGGCCCTGCCCGATCTCATCCGGGAATGGTCGGCGACCTCGGCTGCAGATGCTGGTATCGGAGCGGAGGCCGTCGAGGGTTTCCGCCTCGTACGCACCGAATAGGCACCCGCCACCAGGCCTCACCTAGGGTCGG
>JAJCXY010000045.1 GCA_029263215.1 Acidimicrobiales bacterium | reverse complement strand
CGGAACCGCGGTCAGGGCGCGATGCAGACCGGAGAGGCTCTCGATCGAGGGGGCGGCCTGGTGAACCTCCAGGGCCAGCAGTGCGGCCAGGCGCGGCGACTCGGCGTCGATCGATCGCCCGATGGCACCCATGCGTTCGAGATCGGCCGTCAGCCGAGCCGTCTCCGCCTCCTGCGCTCTCAGCTCGGCGAGTTCGGCGCTGGACGCCGCCTGCGCTGCGTTCTCGGTTGCCAGGTCAGCGTTGGCCGCGGCCTCCGCGGCGCTGGTGTTGGCCAGCGCGGCGTTCTGCTCGGCCAGTGCGGCCTGATCATCTGCCCGCTGTTGCTGACGCAACGCCAGCGCGCCCGCGATCAGCGCGACAACCGCCACCACGCCGGTCACCAACAGCAACCGGCGTAGCCGCCTCACCCGGTTGCGTTCGGCGAGCTCCTCAGCATCACGGATCGCCGTGCTTGTGGCGAGAAACTCGTGCTCCACCGTGTTGAGACTCGGCCGTGCCGCACCGTTCCACACCTGAGCAGCATCGAGGCGAACACCGCGATACAACTCACCTCCGTCGCGGCCACTCTCCACCCATGCCGCTGCGCTGGTGGTCAGATGGCGATGCACTCTCAGGCCGTGACGATCATCGTCGAGCCATTCCCGCAGCCTCGGCCACTCGCGGATCAGAGCCTCATGAGCGACCTCGACGGTCGGCTCACGAGTGACCGGATCACGATCGAAGGTCAACAGACGAGCGGAGCCGAAAGTGTCGATGACCTCCTCGGCCGACCGACCAGAAGCCGCCTCCGCGAGCCGAATCCTGCGTCGGGTGTCCTCACTGCCCTCGCCCAGAGCCACAAGTCTTCCGAACAGGGAGCGCGCCGCCATTTGTTCCTCGGCCGAAGCCGCCTCGAAAGCGGCGTCCGCCCGGCGAGCCAACGCCCCGCTCATTCCCCCCAGTTCGCGATAGTCATCGAGCCGAAGCGTCGCTCCCTCGGCCGCGTCGAACAGTTCCGTGAGTGCGTACTGCAATAGCGGAAGCGCGCCAGGTTGACTGGCCACCTCGGCCACGATCTGGGCCACCAGTCCCGGCTCGAACTCCACCCCCACCGAGGCCGCGGGCCCAACTACGGCCCGCTCCAACTCATCGGGCGCGGGCGGTGTGACGACCACCGTCGACTTCTTCAGCAAGGGCGCGAACCCGGCGTGACGCAATGGCCGGTCGTAGAAGTCGGCTCTCAGCGTAAGTACCACACGCAGCGGCGTGCCCGGTTCGGATGCGGCAACCGTGAGCGCCGCCAGAAACGCCTCGGTCACCGAGGCATCGACTTGAGACGTGAACAGTTCCTCGAACTGGTCGACCACCAAAACCAGCACCGCATCGTCAGCGGGCAACACTCGGCGAACGCCACGCACAATGCCCCGAGGGTGTTCGCGCAGCTGATCGAGCAGGCTGGCGGGCGGATTCACCGCCACCCGAAGCAGTGCCGTCTCCAACGCCTCGAACGGATGAGCACCAGGGGTGAAAGAGGTGGTGAACCAGTCGGCTGAGCCTGCCACTCTCCCTGACCGAAGGGCTGGTACCAACCCGGCCCGAACCACCGACGACTTTCCGGAGCCCGATGGCCCCACCACCGCAAGCACATTGGAGTCGGGTTCGCTGAGCTTGCCGATCAGCTCGTCGACCAGCCGCTCGCGGCCGTAGAAGTCGGCGGAATCGATCTCATCGAAAGCGCGCAGACCCTTGTAGGGATTCGCGAAAGGTCTGGTCGGGACGGGATGGGCAAGGCCATCGGAATCAGTGCCACCGACCGCTGCTTCGAATGCGGCCACGAATGCCAGCACGCTCGGATATCGATCTGTCGAGTTCTTGGCGGTGGCCATGGCCAGCACCGCATCGATACCGGCCGGGAGGTCGGTACCTAGCCCTGTTACGTTCGGGATCGGATGGTTCAATTGGCGGTGTAGCTGGACGACGGGATCACGCGTCCCGGCGAAAGGGGTCCGGCCCGTGAGCGCAGTGAACGCCACGATGCCAAGGGCGTGTACGTCGGCTGCGGGACCGACCGGCTCACGCCTCAGCTGTTCGGGAGACGCGAAGACCGGCGAACCTTCCGACAGAGCGGCCTCAGGGCGGGCCAGATCTGCGGTCTCCAAGGCGATTCCGAAGTCGCCTAGATAGGCCCGACCCTCGTCGTCGAAGAGGATGTTCTCGGGCTTCACATCACGGTGCACCACACCCGCAGCGTGCGCGGCATCCAACGCCGCCCCGATCTCCACCACTAGCTGCGTCGCCGCCACAAGATCCATGGCACCGTCGTCGAGGCGCGTCTCCAACGACCCGCCGGTCATCCAGCGCATCACCAGATAGGCCCGGTCGGGTTCGCGCCAGTAGTCGTAGAGAGGCACCACGCTCGGGTGCTCGATGCGAGCCACCATCTGGGCCTCTGCCTCGAACCGGCGGATGAACTCCGGCCGGTTGGCGAGCTCAGCCCGCACCACCTTGATCGCCACATCGCGACCTAGGGAGGGCTGGGTGGCTCGGTGCACGACAGCGAATGCACCCTCGCCGATCCGTTCATGCATCTCGTAGGCCCCAACGAGGCGCGGAGCTGCCTGCGGCCCGCGCAGATCGGAGTCACCAGCAGCCACGGCGCGGTCCAGCTCGACCAGGTCGTCCGACGGAGAAACGCCGATCTCCTCGACCACCAAGCTGCGATAGTCCTGGAACGCCCTCAAGGCCTCGGGCTGGCGACCGGATTGGTAGAGCGCCTGGATCAACAGAGCGCGAGGCCGTTCCCGCAGCGGATAGCTCGCCACCAGGCTCTCGGCCACGCTCACCGCGGCAGCGGCCCGCCCGGCTTCGAGGAGCATCTCAGCTCGTCGCTCCCGGATCCCAACGCGGAGTTCGGTGAGGCGTTCCCCCTCGGCCCGGGCCCAGACCTCATCGGCGAACTCACCAAAAGGCCTCCCCCGCCAGAGGGCGTCGGCTTCGTCGATCTTGTCGAGGGCGGCAACTGCATCACCGGTATCAGCAAGACGCGCCGCGGTCGATGCCAACTCGTCGAACCGATTGGCATCGAGTTCCTCGTCGCGCAAGCTCAAGCGGTAGCCGGGCGGGACGGTCTCTATCCGATCCGCTATCTCATCGCCAAATGCCACCCGCAACCGGTGGATGTAGGTACGGACGTTTCGCTCAGCCTGATCGGGAGGCTCACCGTCCGGCCAGGTGGCATCGACAAGACGGTCGACCGAGACGATGTCGCCCGCCTCCATGGCCAACATCGCGAGAATCCGTCGCTGGGTCGGCCCGCCCAGTGCCACTGGGCTGCCGTTGTCCGCCTCGATTGATCCGAGCACCTGAATCTGCATGGCCGTCCCCCCGAATGGCTGTGACGAGAGTATTCGAATCGCCGTTCGCAGTCTGTTCGCAGCCCTGTTTCCCCCTGTTTGCAAGGCCGAGCGGACCGCAAGAACGGACACGGGCGGGCTGAGTCGCTGACAGTCAACGAACTGCGATCGCAGTGAGAGAGCACCGCGAACGCGGTTTCAGACAGTCGGGCCATGACAAAGCCCCGCTTCTTCACCGCAGTCCTGCTCATCGCAGTTTCGATCTCGATGGCCGCACCCCTCGCCCCTGCGATCGCCGAGGCGGAGGCCAACACTGTCACTGAGCCCGAGGCGCCTACCATCACCGCATCGCTGAGCCCAACCCTGACCGTCGTCGGCACCGACGATCAGAGGGCACTCGTCGAGGATGCCCAGTCCACATTCACCTCGCTCGGCATGGCGCTACCCGATCTCGAGATCCGCTTCTGGGACAACGATGAAGCCTGCGACGGGCACATGGGCATGTTCCGGCCCCGGTCCGAAGGCTGGGGCATCGACATCTGCTCGGAACTCGCGTTCGTGGTCCCCCACGAGATGGGCCATGCTTGGGAACGAGCCGCTCTCTCCGACGCTGACCGAGAGGCCTACATGGCGGAACGGGGGTTCGAGACCTGGCAGCACGCCGAGAGGAACGAATCCGCGATCGAAGACGTCGCCCACGTCCTGCAGCTGGTGGTCCGGGGCGGCGGCGAGTCGGGCCGGGCCGACATCGACGACACTTTCAGCCTGCTCATGACACTCTCCGCATCATGACACCTTGCCCATCATGACCTGGCCGCACACCATGCCTCGGCCGAAAACGGCGAACGCCGCCGGCCGAAGCCGACGGCGTCTCGCGATCTTGATCGTCTAATCAGACGACGCGGACATTCTGGGCTTCGTCGCCCTTGCGACCAGGAGCAACGTCGAATTCGACGGTCTGGCCTTCTTCGAGCGACTTGAAACCGTCGCCAGCGATGTTGGAGAAGTGGACGAATACGTCGTCCTCTCCGTCACGTGAGATGAAGCCGAAGCCCTTCTCGTTGTTGAAGAACTTTACGGTGCCTTGCATATATCTATCTTTCGCTTGAAGCCCATCCTGGTGACAGACCTTGAAGCCCATCGTCGTGACAGACTCAGTGGTAAGGGTAGACCCATCCGGCCGCGACACCTCCCCACCCATGCACGAGATCCCAAATCCGCTCTAGATCCTGGCGAAACTCGGATAGTCGGCGTCGGACTCCGCATCGCATCGTTCCCGGTACAAAGGCAAGCCTCCCCCGTAGAGCAGGACCCGTGGCGGGTGGTCGGTGAGGTTGTGATTGACCCCGTTGAACCACGAGTCGACCTTGCTCAACAAGAGCCGCTCGACTGTCTCGTGAACATGAACGGTCCACGCCTCTGCGGCTTCGTGGGTCGCCTCGACCCCGTTGTCGCCACGTTCACGTGATCGGACGAGGAACTTCGTCACCCAGTCGACGTTCTGCTCTATGCACCTCGGCATGTTGCAGAAGGTTGCCGCGTTGTGGGGCCCCACGAGGGTGAACATGTTGGGGAACCCGGGCGTGGAGACGCCCAGCACCGTCTGAGGTCCGTCGCCCCACGTCTCCTTGAGCGTTCCCTCTCCAGTGCCGCGAAAGTCGACACGGTCGAACGCTCCGGTCACGGCATCGAAGCCGGTGGCGAAGACGATCAGGTCGAGGTCCCAATGGCCCGCTTCGGTCTCGATGCCCGCGGGTGTGATGCGCGTGATCGGCCGATCCCCGACATCAACCAGCTCGACGTTGGACTGGTTGTAGACCTCGTAGTAGCCGGTCTCCATCGGGACCCGCCGCGTGCCGAATCCGTGATCGATCGGGATGAGCGTTTCTGCCACTGTCGGATTGTCGACCCTGTCGCGAATCTTCCCCGCGATGAAGTCGGTGAGCTTCTGGTTGGCTTCCGGGCTCACCAGCACGTCGCGGTAGTTGCCGAACCAGATCCCGAAGCCGGGCTCTCGGTAGCGATGCTCCCAGAACTCGTGGCGTTGAGCATCGCTCACATCAACGGTCTTCTCGCGAATCGAGTCGTGGATGAATCCCCCGTAGGAGGCGTTGCAACGGCGGAAGATCTCAGCCTGCGTGGCCTTGATCTCTGCCTGTTGCTCCTCTGTGATCGGACCGTTGTTGAGCGGCGCGCACCAGTTGGGCGAGCGCTGGAACACCGTGAGCCGGCCCACGGTCTTGGCCACCTCCTGGATGACCTGAACACCGGTGGCCCCCGTACCGATCACACCCACCCGCTTGCCTTCGAACGACACCGCCTCGTGAGGCCAGCGAGCGGTATGAAACGACTCTCCTTCGAAGCTGTCGATCCCGTCGATGATCGGCATCACCGGGGCCGAGAGCGGCCCCATCGCCGTGATCAGATAACGGGCCTCGACCCGAAACCCGTCCTCGGCCACCACCACCCAGCGCATCGTGTCGTCGTCCCAGGTCGCCGCCGACACTCGGGTGTCGAACCGGATGTCGCGTCTCAGGTCGAACTTGTCGGCCACGAAGCCGAGATAGCGCAGCGTCTCGGGTTGGGCTGCGAAGTGCTCTGACCAGCTCCACTCCTCGAGCAGTTCCTCTGAGAACGAATAGGTGTAGGTGTAGCTCTCGGAATCGAACCGGGCTCCGGGGTAGCGGTTCCAATACCACGTGCCACCGACGTCGGAGCCGGCCTCGACCACGATGGCCGACAGGCCGACCTCCCGCAGTCGGTGGAGCTGATACAGCCCCGAAACGCCAGCTCCGATGACCACGGCGTCGAACTCGGGCGGAGGGACTGGGGTCACCGCGTCACAGTATTCGACCCCACGCTCTCGCCCTCAAACGCCTTGAACGCGATACCAGGCCGCCAGCCTCTCGAACCCATCTTCGATGCTCACCGTCGGCGTCCAGTCGAGTGCGGCATGCGTTTCGCGCTGATCGAACCAGTGGGCGGTGGAGAGCTGTTCGGCGAGAAAGCTGGTCATCGGGGGTTCGCCATCCAACCCACCGCGGTCCCATATCCGCTCCGCCACCAGTCCCCCGCCAAACGCCAGCCGGGCGGGAACCGAGCGGCGAGGCGGCTTGACGCCGGCCGACTCCACGATCCGGCCGACGAGCTCTCGAACGGTGCGCGGTTCGCTGTTGGACACCACCAGGGCCCGACCCCCCAACCGCGGCGCCGCGTCGAGTGCGGCAACCAGAGCGTCGGCTGCGTTGTCGATATAGGTGGAATCGATCAGGGCCAGACCGGTGCCGATCAGCGCCAATCGCCCGGAGCGAGCCCTGTCGACGATCCGCCCCACCAGCTGCTCGTCGCCGGGACCCCACACGAGGTGGGGGCGGATGGCCACGATCGGGAGTTCGGGAGAGGATGCTTCGAGGGCGAGCAGCTCAGCTTCGGCCTTGCTCGTTGCGTAGTGGCCCCTCGTCGACTTCGGGTCGGCCCGCCCCGCGCTCGCCCCGACGAGCGGAGTGCCGACATGAACAACCGAGGGTGACGACACATAAACGATGCGTCCGACCCCAAGGCGATGAGCCGCATCGACCACGTTGGCGGTGCCTCCCACATTGACCTGCTCGTAGTCGGCCCAGTCTCCGGTTACCGCGACCTTGGCGGCCAGGTGGATCACTGCTTCGTGGCCTTCTACGGCGAGGTCGACGTCCGCAGGCGTGCGCACGTCGCCACGCTGCTCGGCCACGGAAAGGCCGCTCACGCCTCGCTGAAAGACCGTTACTTCATGCCCACGCTCTACCAAACGGTCGACCGTGGCCCGACCGAGCAGGCTCGTGGCCCCCGTGACGAGAACCTTCACAGGCGTCTCATTCGCCCGCCGGCCAGCACCGATCCGGCCCAGGTAGCCACCCGCGTGCGGTCGATCTTGGAGTTGTGACGTCGATCGACGGGAAGGTGAGGTACCACCAATACCGCGGCGACATCACGGCCGGTGGAGTCACGGACTCGGCGCTGCAGCTCAGAGTCGGCCTGGCGCGCCCGGCGAACACCCACGCTGAGTTCGGCAACGGCGACGAGCTGCTGGGTGCCGACAGGCCCGACCCCGACCACCGCCGCCAGCTCGATATCGGGCAGGTCTTCGATCGCCTGTTCGACCGCAACGGGCATGACCGGCCCCTTCACCGTGCTGATCACATGACCCGTTCGTCCCCCGATCCACAGCCGGCCGGCGTCGTCGAGATGGCCGACATCGCCGCTGCGGTGCCAACCATCGGGTTGTGACGCCTTGTACTCGGTGTGCCAGAGACGGTCGTAGCCGTCTCTGATATGGGGCGCCCGCACCACCACTTCGCCCACCACGCCCGGCTCGGCCGTGAGCTCGCCGACGGCCACGCCTACGTCGTCGAATCCACTGATCCGAACGTCGATCATGGGAAGGGGGAGGCCCACGCACACACCATCGCCACCGCTGGCTTCCTCGATCTCGAGAAGCGAGATGTCGGCAACCGGGAGCGCCTCGGTCATGCCGTAGGGGGTGTGGATGGATGCGTTGGGGAACAGGCGGCTGACCGACTGCAGAAGCGAGAGTCGCACCGGGGCGCCGGCGGAGAGCAGGAGGCGGATCTTCTCGAAGCTCCGATGCTGATCGGCAGTGAGGTCGCCGGCGGTCTTGACGACGTTGACCAGTGCGGCGGGCGAGGCAAACACAAGGGTGGCGTCGATCGCCACGGCGGCGGCACCGAGGACGGTCGCATCGAGGGTGCCAGGTGCGGTGACATCCATGTCGGGCACCACCGACGAGACACCCATGGCCGGCCCGTAGAGAGCGAAAGGAGCGAACGCCGCCACCAACCGATCATCCGATGAGATCTGGTAGAGATCCATCAGAACGTCGCGCTGGGCCTGAACCTGATGGTGGCGATAGACGACACCCTTCGATGGCCCTGTCGCTCCCGAGGTGAACACGACCGCGGCTACGTCGTCGTCGCCGGCATAGTCCGGCACCGAAGCCCTACTCAGTTCGAGGCTGCGGATGTCGGTGGCGACGCCGAGTCCCCTCTGCTGAGCGCGGGAGAGCGGGGCCACCGAGAAACGACGGCCCGGCCAGCGCAGGACGCGGGCGGCCATCAGCGCCCGATTGATCCCGATGAGGTGGTCGGGGGCGGAGCTGGCCAGCGCTCGCGTCATGCCCTTGGGACCCAGACCGGCATCGATCAACACCAACACCGCCCCCAGGCGCCAGCAGGCGTACATGGCCACGGTGAGGTCGATGCTCGGTGGCACCATGAGGGCCACCCGATCACCCGGTCGTACTCCGAACTCTCGGAGGCCGGTAGCCAGCTTCTCGACGCGCCGACTCAGACCGGCGAAGTCGATCGAGTCTCCCTCACCCGCCATCTCGAGCACGGCGGGTTGGGCCGACCGGGAGAGGTCGTACAGGGCCGCTCCGAGCGGACGGCGGTCGAGCTTCGGTCGAGGGTTCGGCTCGGTCGATGGATCGAGCCAGTCGTAGAGTGGGCCCACGATGTCGACGTCTTCGGACACGAAGTGGCTCGCCCCCACGAATCGATGGACGTCGGCGTGGGGGAGACGGTGTTCGAGGTCGTGCAGGTAGAGGTCGGAGAAGACCTTGTCGTTGGGACCCCACAACAGCAGGGCGGGAGTGTCGGCCAGGGCATCCATCCCGGCGGCGACCGCATCGAGGGTGGCGGCGCTCGGGTGGCCCGCGTCGAGCGGTATGTCCTCCACGAAATGGGCAATGGCCTGCCTTCGGCGAGGCGAGTCGTAGGGCGCCCGGAATCCCCGGCGAATCTCGGCGCTTGGTCGGGGTCGCGACATTTCGACCGCGCCGGAAATGAAAGCCGATGTGTCGACCGTGACGCGGCGGAGGATCCCCCGCTTTCGTACCGCCCGGATAGCCGCCGGCGCGGGCGAGCCGGCGGGCTGATGCACCGCGGTGTTCATCAACACCACACCGGCGAGCTGATCGAGATGACGTTGCGCCCAGCCGAGAGATATCGGCCCGCCCCAGTCGTGGGCGACGGTCACCACCGGACCGGTCAGCGCCATCTCCCGGGTGAGTTCGGTGAGGTCGTCGATACGGGTGGCCAGGCCACGCATCTCACCCGTTCGCTCCGAGTAACCCATCTCGAGCTGGTCGACCGCGATCACCCGCACATCGCGAGGGGCTCCTGCAATCAGCTTGCGCCAGAGATACGACCACGACGGGTTGCCGTGCACGCACAACAAGGTGAGTCGGGCATCGTCGACACCGTTGTCGAGAACGTGCCACGTGTGCTCGTCGCCTCCGCCGGAACCGACCTCAACCAGGCGCGACCAGCTGGGATCGAGACCATCCAGTCCCGGAGGAGGCCGCCGGGCAGGCTCTACGAAGCTCGGCGTCACCAGAGCAGTTCGATGGCGGCCGCGTTCAGGCCCGAACCGATGCCCAGACACAAAACACGGTCGCCCGCGCTGAGGGTCTCAGAGACGTTCGCGAGGGTGATCGGAATCGCGGCCGGGCCGATATTGCCGAACTTGGGAAAGCTCAGCGGAACCTTCTCGGCGTCGAGGCCGAGAACCTCGACGATCGCGGCGGTGTGCACCTGGGAGACCTGATGGAGGATGTAGGAGTCCATGTCTCGCCACTCCGACGTATCGGCTTCATCCCAGGCAACCTTGGCGAGGCTGCGACCCGCGTCGAGCAGGGCACCGGCGTCGGTTCGCATCTCGTCGAGGGACCCGACGCACAGGTCGTGATGGGTGGTGTCGGCCCTGAAGATGCCTTCCACGATGCGATGGCTACCGGAGTTTTCCGAGTGCCGTCCGAGCACCATCGCGGTAGCGCCCGACCCGAGGGTGAGCGACGCGAAGTTGGAGAAGAGGTCCTTCACGGTCGCTTCGGATTCGAGGAGTCGATCGATCGTGTTGTCCTGCAGCTCGCGGGAACCTTCCGCGTCGACCACCAGGGCGTAGTCGATCTGGCCCGACTCGATCATGACGCCGGCGATGTGCATCCCGTTGAGGAACCCCAGGCATGCGTTGGACAGGTCGAAGTTCATGCAGCTGCTCGGGAGACCGAGTTGGTCGTGCACAGTGACCGAACTCGACGGCTCGAGCCGTTGGCGGCTCACACTCGTGTCGATCAAGAGACCGATCTTGGATGGGTCGATGCCCGACTCAACGAGGGCTTTCTCGCCCGCCATCGCGGCAGCGTCGAGGAAGGAGACATCCTCAGGCCATTGGCGCCGTTCGGTGATTCCGGCCAACGATTGGAGCAGGCCGGATCTGGTGCCGGTGCGCTCGTAGAAGGCCGCAAGCCGGTCGTCGAAGTCTGACGAGGTGACCACGATCGGCGCCTCGCACGAAATGACCGAGACAATCGCCACATCGTCGAAACTGAAGCTGGAATTTCCGGTCATCGACCCTCGAAAGCTACGACTTGGGCAGAAAAAGCACTGCGCGGACCCAGAAACCATACTCAACTTTGAGGCCTGCTCCGCCCTGCAGAAAGATCAGTCGTCGACGACGAACCGCCCGCTCACTGCGACCGAGATGAACACCACGACCGCGATCACCGCGGCCCACTCGAGCGTTTCGCCGATGTCGCCGATGGTGCCGAGCACAAGTAGGAGTGATCCGTAGCCGAGGCGCCCGACGAGGCTTGTCAGCGACAAGAAGGTGGCCCGGTGTCGCCGTTCGACTCGGGGGGCCACCGAAGCAGGCACCAGCACCGCAACCACGGCGCCCTGCACGCTGCGCAACATGATGAGGGGGAGCACGAGGACCGAGGTCGCCAGCGCCATCGCGGTGAGGGTCACGACCGGAAGCGCGGCAACCGCCACGAGCACCGCCACCACACCGAACCGGTTTCGAACCCGACCGACCCCTTGGACTGCGGCGGCCGCGACCAGGGCGATCACCGCAGCGAGCAGGCCATTGACGAACGGCGCCCGGTCGATCTCATCGAGCGCCTCCCCCAATACCCCGGCGAGGTAGGGCGCCGCGAGTTCGGAGGTGAGGTGGATCGTGATCACCTCACCGAGCACATAGACCATCACCCACGCCAGCATTCGTTTCCGGAGGTAGGCGACCACGCTGAGGAGTTCGCGCCCCGCACTTGTCGTGTGCGGCTCCCCCACCGGCTCGATGAGCCGGAACACCACCACGAGCTGGACCGCAGACGTGATCAGCGAGGCCAGGAAGGGGAGCCGCAAGTCGACCAGCCCCAGGGCTCCACCGGTCACCGTCGCCGCGGCCACCGCCAGAAGTTGGTCGCGCCGTACCCGTGATTCGCGATGTTCGAACTCCGCGGTGCGGCCGAGTACTTCGAGGGAGTCGTAGTGCAGGGTGACATCGGTTCCCGAGGCGAAGGCAAATCCCATCGCCAGCAGGACCTGAGCCGCAGCGGTGCCCGCGAACCCGTCGGAGGTGACGAAGACCGTGTAGGCCGCCACCCACCACAA
>JAJCXY010000044.1 GCA_029263215.1 Acidimicrobiales bacterium | reverse complement strand
CGCGGCCCACCGAAGAGTTCGCGGACCCGGTGAGTGAATCCTCGAGCGATGCTGAGACCCACGAGCTGCTGGTAGGAGTCGCTGATCGATGGGCAGGTGGGATTGGGAAACGACTCGAAGTCGAGGGATACAGCCGTGATGATCAGCTCAGGTATCGACACGGTCAACTCCAGCACCATGTGGTGCATGTCGATCGTGTCGGGGTCGTCCTCCACCAGTAGACCGGGTGGCTTTCGGTCGCGGACCGCACCCCGGGCCACAAGGTGATCCTCGACGAGGTACACCCTGGTGTCGTAGGTGCGGGTGTGGATCAGCTCGAGATCGTCGTCGGGAGGGAGAAGAGGCATTGCTGTTTCGTAGCTGACTCTTCGACTGCCGACCAAATGGGGAGCGGAGTTGTCTTCGTGCTCGGCTGGGCGCGAGCCTGCTCCAGAACCGAGGAGGAGCCATGACCAGCGACGACGAGGGCCCGTTCGGTCGCCTCATCGAGACGACCGTGAAGGTGATGACGTGGAACCTATGGTGGCGTTTTGGCCCGTGGGAGGAGCGCTTCCCGGCGATCGTGGAGACCTTGAAGCGGGTCGACCCCGACGTGATTGGGTTGCAGGAGGTGTGGGCCGATGGTGGGGGCAGGCAGATCGATCTTCTGGCCGAGGCGCTCGGTCTTCATTCGGCTTACGAGGCCCAACTCGATCTCGATGGCTTGCTGATGGGCAACGCCGTGCTCTCCCGATGGCCGATCTCCGGTACCGAGAGCGTCACCTACTCCGGCGATGGCGACACCGGCGAAGGCAGGGTGGCTCTGAGGGCCGATATCGACGGCCCCCGCGGCTCGTTGCAGCTCTTCACCACCCACCTCAATTGGCGACTCGACCACAGTGGGCCCCGACAGGCCCAGGTGAGAGAGCTCATGGGTTTTGTGGCCGCTTCGAGGCCGCGGTCGTACCCGGCGGTCGTGTGTGGCGACTTCAATGCCGATCCCATGAGTGATGAGGTGAGGATGATCACCGGGCGGGCCGCGGTGCCCGTCGAAAACACCGTCCTCCTCGACGCTTGGGAGGTGGCCGGCAGCGGAGGCAAAGGCTCCACCTGGAGCACCGCGAATCCGTACGCGGCCGCGGGCCTCGAGCCCGACCGCCGGATCGACTATGTATTCGCGGGCTGGCCTCGAGCGGGCGGCGCCGGGCATGTGGTGAATTGTGAGATCGCCGCCGACCAGCCGATCGATGGCGTGTGGCCGAGCGACCATTTCGCGGTGGTCGCCGACCTCCGTTACTGAAAGGGGGTCTCTGCCGCTGGATGGCCCTGGTTACTTTGGTAACTAGATCGGGAGCTGGGCTAAGTAGTCGAGCGGCCGCTCCGACTCGGAGTCCATGATGAAGCTGTCTGACGCGGTTCGGCGGAACTGGCTGTTTCTGACCCTGATTGTCGGGCCGACCGCTCTGGTGCTCGCGGGCGTGAGCCAAATCGGTGCGCAAACGGAGACGTCGCGGCCGGTTGGCCATGTCTTCGTGGCGGGATTGGTGGCTCTGGCCGCCATCTTGTTTGCGTTCCTCCTACTCATGTCGGCCCACAGGACCGGTGGTGGTGCCGTGGTCGTTTTAGCGTTGGGGTGTTTCGCGGTCGGGATGGCCATGGGGGGCCACGGGCTGCTGACGCCGGGTGTCGGGTCGATGGTGGACAACCCATGGGCCGAGCGACTGCCCTGGCTCGCGGTCACGATTTATGCGGCGACTCTCGCCCTCGGGTCAGAGCCGAACGGGGCTGTGGTGCACTGGGCCAATCGTCACCGTGGCCTGCTGGCGGGAGTGACTCTTCTCGCGACGGGTGGTCCCTTGGTGGTCCTCACCATCGATCCCTTGCGCTTCGGCTCCACAAGATATCAATGGGAGAGCGATGCTCAGACTGCTCTCACCTCGATTGTGGTCCTGCTGTTGATGATCGCGGGCTGGGGTCAGTGGCGCCGCTGGCGGCTGGGCGGCGAAGTCATGCTGCTCGCGCTGGCGATGTCGGCGGCGTTGACGATCGCCGCCACCATCAGCCTCAGGCTCAGCGATCGGTGGGAGCTGGCGTGGTGGGACTCCGATGCCTACATGCTGGTGGGATTCGCTGGAGTGATCGCCGCCGCCCTGGCCCCGTCGCGATGCCACCCACGGCGCCCGCTTGCCTTGGACCGTGCCTTGGCCGACGATCCACTGGTTCACATCTCTGCGGGCTATCCGGAGGCTCTTCGCGCACTAGCGCGGGAGGTGGAGGCCAAGGATCCGTACACCCATGGGCATTCTGTGCGAGTGGCCGGCCTCACGGTTCGTCTCGCGGTCCTGCTCGGACTGAGCGCGGATGAGCTCCGCACCCTCGCCCGCGGTGGCCTGCTGCACGACGTCGGCAAGATCAGTATCCCGCGGGAGATTCTCAACAAGGCATCCGCACTCGACGCATTCGAGCGAGCAGTGATCGAGCGGCACCCCCGCCTCGGGGCGGACTTGGTGGGCAACAGTTCTGAGCTTCTCGACACGATCGATGTTGTTCTCCACCACCATGAGAGGTGGGATGGCAGCGGCTACCCCGATGGGTTGGCGGGCCGGGAGATCCCATTGCTGGCTCGGATCTGTGCGGTGGCCGATGTGTGGGACGCGCTCACCACCGATCGGGCCTACCGCCGGGGTTGGAGCCCAGAGCTGGCTCTGGACCATCTGTCAGAGAACGCCGGCATCCTTTTTGATCCAGATGTGGTGGAGGCGATGGTGAATCATGCCCGCCGCGAGCTGGGCCATGTCGGGTCGATACCCATCGCGCACAGGCGGGTCGAGAGGGTCGGAGCGATGCACCTGCTCTGACCCACACGCGGTGTCTCCTTTCGGGGCATGAATGTCCACCCAGAGCGTTGGGATCGATCACTCGCAGTCGCTTCCGATGGTTGGCGGCGCCGAGATGAGGCCCTCGCCGTGTGTTCTTCGCCCTCTTCGATCTGGCCCGCGATCTGGGCTTCGAACTCGTGTGGGGATTCTCACCGCACCCCGAGGTAGAGACGCGAGCTCGTCGGATCGGATTCGCCATCGACGAGGAACGGAAATACACGCTTGGTTCGGTGAGCGTGGCGAAACCGGGCTCCTGAAGGCGACCCGTCCGGCCCAGGGCTAGAAGTCGACTCCGACGGCGTCGCACAGAAACGCCACGAGCGGCGACGCGGCCGCGAAATGGGAAGCGAGGTCTTCGCTGAAGCTCCCCTTGGTCACGTCGGCCTGTTTGAGCGTGCCCGCACCCATGAAGCTCTTTCGCTTGAGGTCGTCGATCAGGGGGTGATCGGTTTCGAAACCGCGGGGCGGGCGCTTCAATGACTCGCCCCCGAGTTCGTAGAAGTCGGCGAACGGCGACTCGTGGGTCGCCGCGATCCAACGATCCTGATGCTCATCGATGTGGTGGCGAATCTGCTGGCAGACGCTCGCTTCGGGCGACCACAATCCCGCGCCAACGAAGCAGTTGCGGGGTTCGAGGTGAACGTAGAAGCCTGGAGCGTGTGCGTCCTTGGCTCGTTCGTGGCGGAAGTGCAGGCCGGTGTTGGTCTTGTACGGGGTCTTGTCCTTGCTGAAACGGGTGTCACGGTGGATGCGGAAGAGCGAACCGCCCACGGTGCGGGAGTCGGCCACGAAGTGGGTGGAGATTCCCTCGAGCGCTGACGCGAACTCGGTGATGAAATCGAGAGCCGGCTGACGGACCGAGTCTTCATAGCGCTGCTTGTTGGCGTTGAACCAGGATCGTTCGTTGTTGTCCGAGAGATCACGGAGGAAGGAGAAGAGGTCTGGGGTGAAGTGGCGCTGGCTCATGCAGTCGAACCGTAATCGCCTAGGATCGCTTCGATGAGGGCGATGGCAACGTGACGGCTAATGCATCGGATTTCGAGGGCGAGGTTCGGCGTCTCGTGTCGAATGTGCTCGCCGGCGTGCTTGATGGCCCGACGCCCGCCCAACAGCCGGTCGAGCAGGCCGAGACCAACTCGGGCGAGGGCGTCGCGATCGGTGCCGACCATGGCGGTTTCGGCCTCAAGGAGTCGCTCAAGGCGCAGCTCACCGAGGCCGGGTGGGATGTAAAGGACTGCGGAACCGACAGCACCGAGGCGTGCGACTACCCCACTCTGGCCCACCGGGTGGCCCGTCAGGTGGCCAACGGCACGTGCAGTTGGGGGATCATGATCGACGGCGCGGGCATTGGTTCGGCCATGGTGGCCAACAAGGTTCCGGGGGTGCGAGCCGCCGCCTGCTACGACCTCTCCACCGCGAGAAACAGCCGGGAGCACAACCGGGCAAATGTGCTTACGCTGGGCGCGGGCCTCACCGGGCCGGCGCTCGCCTGGCAGATCGTCCAGGAGTGGCTGGCCACACCATGGGGCGGCGACCGCCATATGCGGCGCGTGGCACTCATAAGGGAGATCGAAGAGATGTACGCCAGGAGCGAGGCATGAGTGATCAGCCCCTCGACCGCGAGATGCTCGTCGAGCTCATCACCAAGGAAGTTCTCAGCACTCTCGCCAGCCAGGTCGATCGTTGTGATTCGCTCGAAGCTCTGCGTCACGTGGTTGGCAATGGAGCCGACCGGGTCGCCTTCCATGGCGAAGCCTCGGATGTGCCGATCGAGCTGGCGAGCTACATCGACCACACCGTTCTCAAGCCCGAGACCACCGCCGCGGAGATCGACACCCTGTGCGAAGAGGCCGCGGAATATCATTTCGCCTCGGTTTGTGTGAACCCGTCGTGGGTGAAGCGGGCCGCAGGCAACCTCAGAGACAGCGATGTGAAGGTCTGCTCGGTGATCGGCTTCCCGTTCGGGGCCACCACCGCGGAGATCAAGGCCATGGAGGCCAGGCGGGCGATCCGTGATGGTGCTCGCGAGGTCGACATGGTGATCAATGTGGGCGCCTTGAAGTCCGGCGACCGAGACACGATCCTCACCGAGATGCAGAAGGTGGTCGACTCTGCTCATGAGTCGGGTGTGATCGTGAAGGTGATCATCGAGACGTCCCTGCTCACCGACGAAGAGAAGGTGATCGCCTCATCGTTGGCCAAGAAGGCGAAGGCCGATTTCGTGAAGACGTCCACGGGGTTCGCGGGCGGCGGCGCAACAGTGTTCGATGTGGCGCTGATGCGCGAGACAGTTGGCCCCGACATGGGGGTCAAAGCATCGGGCGGGGTGCGAACCGCGTCGGATGTAGAAGACATGATCGCCGCCGGGGCAACCCGCATCGGGGCTTCGGCCGGCGTACAGATCGTTGGCGGAGATGAAGGAGACAGTGGTGGCAGCAAGTATTGAGATCCGGTCGTTTGCGTTCCTCGACAGCCTGCAACCCCAGTACGCAGCGTTCCTCGGCACCGTCGCGCAGGGGTTCCTGCCGTTGGCCGGCGATTCGTCGCTGTATGTGGAGGTGTCGCCAGGCATCGAGATCAACCGGCTCACCGATGTGGCGTTGAAGGCCACCAACGTGAAGCCGGGGATGCAGATCATCGAGCGCTATTTCGGACTCCTCGAGATCCACTCACCCGACCAGGCCGAGACCCGGGCCGCCGGCGCTGCGATTCTCGACGCGGTGGGCCTCACCGAGTCGGATCGTATGAAGCCCAAGATTCTGTCGAGCCAGATCATCCGCCGCATCGACGATCACCATGCTCAGCTCATCAACCGGATGCGTCATGGTCAGATGATCGTGCCCGGCCAGACCCTCTACGTGCTCGAGTGTGAGCCGGCCGCCTACGCGCCGCTTGCTGCCAACGAGGCCGAGAAGGCAGCCGATATCAATGTGCTCGAGGTGCGCGCCGCTGGTGCCATGGGGCGCGTCTACCTCGGCGGCGAGGAGAGCGACATCGATGTCGGCTGGCGCGCCGCGGTGGCAGCACTCGAAGGACTCGACGGCCGCGAGTAGGGCTGTCGTGAAGTTAGAAATCGCAAACAACGTTCAGATAGCGAAGGGAAAATCAGATGGCTGAAGCGCTCGGCATGATCGAATGCAGGAGTTTCGCAGCAATGGTTGAGGCCGCCGATGCAATGGTGAAGGCGGCGAAGGTCGACCTTGTGTCCTACGAGTCCACCGGCGGTGGCTTTGTCACTGCCGTGGTTCGTGGAGATGTCGCCGCGGTGAAGGCCGCGGTCGATGCCGGTGTCCGCGGCGGCGAGAAGGTCGGCGAGGTCATCGCGACCCACGTGATCGCCCGCCCCCACACCAACATCGACACCGTTCTTCCTCTCGGCCGGGCCGAAGAGGCCGCTGCCGAGTCGGGCTGAGAAACCAATGCTTCTGGGACGGGTGACGGGCACGGTTGTTGCCAGTCAGAAGGAACCCCTCATGGACGGCCTGACCTTTCTGGTTGTCCGCCAACTCGGTGTCGACAACACCGAGAGCGGGGGTTACGTCGTCGCGGTCAATGCGGTCGGCGCGGGCGTGGGCGAGGTGGTGATGTACGCGTCGGGTAGCTCGGCCCGCCAGACCGCCGTCACCCAGAACCGCCCCTGTGATGCCGTCATCATGGCCATCGTCGACACCTGGGAGATCGACGGCGAGACGATGTACGTGAAGTGAGAGCCGGATGCTGAACGACGACGAGATCCAGTCGATTATCGCCCGTGTCCAAGACCGGGTGGCAGGCACCGACGGCCCCGGTCGACAAGGCCAGGCGCTCAGGGCGGCCGACGATCTGGGTGGGGCCGAAGCCCTGCTCGGCGACGGGATCCATCCGTCCATCACCGCCGCTGTGGGGGCAGCGGGGGTTGCGTTCGGCATATACCAGGGCATGGGACTCGAGACCCGGCGAGTGATCGTCGAGGCGATGCGGGCCGCGATGTTGCGAGAAGGCGAGCGGCTGGCATATCTGGCTCATGCCGAAACCGGGTTGGGCCGACCCGAGGACAAGGTCACGAAGAACCTGCTCGTCACCACCAAGACCCTCGGCCCCGAAGACCTCGAACCCCAGGCCGTCACCGGTGATCAGGGTATGACCGTCACCGAGTATGCGCCCTACGGCGTTATCGGGTCGATCACGCCCACCACCAACCCCACCTCCACGATCATCAACAACAGCATCGCCATGATCGCGGCCGGCAACGCCGTCACGTTCAATGTGCACCCCAGCGCAAAGCTGGTATCGGTGGAGAACATCAAGCTCCTCAATCGGGCAATTGTGGGGGCCGGCGGGCCTCCCGACCTCATCACCGCGGTGCCCAATCCCACCCTCGAATCGGCACGAGAGTTGATGGCTCATCCCGATGTGAAGGTTCTCCTCGTCACCGGTGGGCCAGCGGTTGTCGGTGAGGCTCTGCGCACCCCGAAGAAGGCCATCGCGGCCGGTCCTGGTAATCCGCCAGCGGTGGTCGATCACACCGCCGACATCGATCAGGCGGCCCGCGACATCGTGAGGGGCGCTTCCTTCGACAACAACATCATCTGTGTCGATGAGAAGACCACGATCGTTGTCGACACTGTCGCCGACGCGCTGGTGCGGGGGATGGTGAATGCGGGGGCCTACCGGTTGAAAGAGCACGAGCTGCGCCGCCTCGAGCGGGTCATCTTCAAGCAGATGGGCGCGCCCAACAAGCCTGGCGCGATCAATCCGGCCTGGATCGGCAAGAACGCTTCTGATCTGCTCGGGGAGATCGGGGTGAGCGTCGAAGGCGACGTTCGCTTGCTGATCGCCGAAGTCTCTGCTGATCACAGCCTCGTGTGGACCGAGCAGATGATGCCGGTGATGCCGGTTGTGCGGGTCAAGGATGTCGACACCGCGATCGATCTCGCCGTGCGCTCCGAGCACGGGTTCCGCCACACCGCTTCGATCCATTCCACCAACGTCGACACCATCACCCGTATGGCGCGCGCCATGAACTGCTCGATCCTCGTGGCCAATGGACCGAACTTCTCCGGCCTCGGCCAGGGTGGCGAAGGATTCACCTCCTTCTCGATCGCCAGCCCGACGGGCGAAGGCCTGACCCGACCTCGAACCTTCTCGCGCATCCGCCGTGTGTCGGTGGTGGGAGCATTGCGAATTGTCTGAACTCGCTGATCGTTTCGATCCAGCCCTCGGACTCCTCGAGTTCTCCTCGATAACGGCCGGCATGGTCGCGGGCGATGCGATGGTGAAGGCCTCGCCGGTCTCCTCTTTGTACGCCGGCACGGTTCACCCCGGCCGCTACCTGGTGCTCGTCGGTGGCGACACCGCCGCAGTCGAGATCGCTCTTGACAGCGGCGGCACCGACACCCTGGTCGACCAACTGCTGCTCCCCAATGTGCATCCCGATGTGATTGCTGCGCTCTCGAACTCCGCTGATACGGCCCTGGCCGAAGGCGATTCGTTGGGCATCGTCGAAGCATCAACCAGCGCTACCGCAATCGTCGCCGCCGATGCCGGGGTCAAGGCCGCCGACGTCTCGCTGGTGGCTCTTCGGTTGGCCGACGGTTTGGGAGGTAAGGCCTACTGCCTGTTCAGCGGCTCGGTGGCCGACGCCGAAGCAGCAGTCGAGCGCTGTGTCGAGTCCACCGAACACCGGGGGCCTCTGATCGGCACCGCGGTGATCTCCCAACTTCATCGAGAGATGCGCGACAACCTGGCTGCCGAATTGCGATTCAACCGCTTGCTTCGACCCGACGGAGCCTGCTGATGCACCTCGGGCGCGTCATCGGCACGGTCGTGGCAACGGTGAAGTCCGACGGGCTCGATGGGGTGAAATTCCTTGTCGTGCAGCCCCTCGACAAGCATCAGCACGACAAGGGCCAGCCCGTCGTGGCCGCCGACGCGGTGGCCATGGCCGGTCCCGGCGAGCTCGTCTACTACGTGGCTTCCCGTGAGGCGGCCGAGGCTATGGTCGAACGCTTTGTGCCGGTCGACCACGCCATCGTGGGCCTGGTCGACCATGTGGCGCTCACCGAGGATCCACGGTGAAGCTCGCCGACGTCGTGGGCACTGTGGTTTCCCCCATCTGCCACCCCTTCTTCGAGCAGAAGCGTCTCCTCATGTGCGATCTGATCGACCCCGACGGCACGGCCGACGGTTACCTCATCGCGGTCGATGTGGTCGGTGCAGGAGTGGGGGAGAGGGTGCTGATCTGCGACGAGGGCACCTCAGCTCGCCAGATCTTCGGTATCTCCACTGGCCCGATTCGGTCGGTGATCGTCGGAATCGTCGACGAGATCGCATGACGGGGCAGAGTCAGTCGCCTTTTCGGTAGCGGTCGATCCACTGCTCGTTCAAATCATTGGCCTGCCGCTCGGGCATGCCACGGCGCGATGTCGCCTCGGCTCCGCGCTCCACTCCCAGGTGGTCGAGGACCTGCTCGACCGTCGCCGACAGGTCGGCGACGAGGACCTCGTAGGTCAACCGCAAGGGGGTGATGTGGTTGAGGTAGAAGAAGCGCTCCCAACCCGACTCGGCCTTGACGATCTGATCGAGGCGACGGTCGATCGCGGCGGCGCTGTAGATCGGCTCTTGCGGTGAGGCAGGCTGGGCACTACTCCAGCGTCTGGTCTGGCGTGCGATCTCGAACGAAACGGCCTGGGCGAGATGATCTCGCCGCGTGATCGCAATCCACCGGGCACCGGGCACGAGGGCCGCCAGATCGTGACTGAGGCTGTCGACCCACCGGAGGCGATGAAGGTTGTGAATCTTCAAGCCGAACACGCCGTTGGCGGACGTCCGGTGCCGTTCGAGCTGTTCCAAAAACGTCGGGAGTGTCAGCGGCCCCCATCGTGTATCGAAGTGCCGGCGGTGGAGTGGGTTCAGGTACTCGTTGGGCGCTCCGGCTCTGCCGGTCGACCAGAGGGCCCAAGCCAGCAGGCTGCTGCCTGATCGCTGGATCGACGCGATCACATAACGCGTTCGGCACCTGACTCCCACCGCCAGGTCGTCGCGTGGGCTCGATCCGGGTCCACCATGCGGAGCGATGCTGGCGTGTCTCATCGGCACCATAATGTTCGACGATGACCACACATGCACACGGCCCCTGGGTCGACGTTCACTCTCACCCCGGGCGTTGCTTCCTCGGTGGCCTCGCTTCGACCTCGCCGTTCGTTGCCCTGATGGGGCAAGAGGATGCCGCCGCGAGGACTCGATCGTCGGCTCTCGGTGAGGTCGCGGTGGTGGCTCAGGCAACGGTTGCTGATCTGGGGGTGATCGGTCTCACTCCTACAGGAGGGCTCGGGGCGTTGCGAGAGTTCGGGCCCGGTGAGGCAACAGCGGATCACCACCGCCAGATGGATTTCATGGCCACCCTGCTCGACGGGGAGGGCGTGCAGGCTGTGTTGTCCTCCGCCGATGTCGAGGCTGTGGCCGACACCGAGGTAGCCGGCGTGTTCGTGAGTTGTGAGGGAGGCGATTTTCTCGATGGCCGACTCGAGGGCGTCGATGCAGCGTACGACGATGGCGTGCGCTCAGTGACCCTCGTTCACTATCGCGTGAACGAACTCGGCGATATCCAAACCGAGGCCAGCGTGCACGGAGGCCTCACCGGGTTCGGCCGAGAGGTGATCGCCGAGATGAACCGGCTCGGGATGATCGTCGATCTCGCTCATGCCACTCTCGCGGCCACCGTCGACGCGCTGGAGGTAACCACGGCTCCGATCATGATCTCCCACAGCCATCTTGCGGCGCGGGGAGCGTCGCACCCTCGCCTGCTGTCGGCCGAGCATGCGCTCGCGGTGAGCTCCGCGGGTGGAGTGATCGGTGCGTGGCCGGCGGGATTCGCTCAGACGACGCTCGGCGACTATTGCGATGAGATCTGTCGCTTGGTGGATCTCGTGGGGATCGACCACGTGGCGGTGGGGACCGACTTGGATGCCAACTACAGGCCCGTGCTCACGTCCTACGATCAGTTCCCCCAGGTGGCGTCGGGCCTGGATGCGCTCGGCATGACCGCATCGGAGATCGACCAGATACTCGGAGGGAACTTCATCCGCCTCTTCGCTGCAGTGGAGGAGTGCGCCACCGGCTGACCAGCAGGAATCTCCGGGGCCTCGAAGCGGGGCTGAGCCCAGTCGGGTGATCAGCGGGCGTGCGCATCAGAGTTCGAGTTCCTCGATCACGGTGTGACCCGATTCTTGATAGGGCGGGTTGTGATCGAACTCCAGGATTTCGCCGCGTCCGCAGTCGACACAGGCGCGATCGCGTTCCTTGACGACTCGTCTCTGGCGAGTGGTGGGGTGCCGTCGTCGTGACGACGCGTTGATCGGTCGTCGGCCTGTCTCTGAAATCAGGGCCCGCACGAACGACTGGGGAGCGATCCGTTCCGCGACGGTGTCGGAGATCGGCGTGTGCGCGACTCTTCATGACCCAGGCGCTGAGGAAGGCGATGAGCACTCCCGCGAGGAGTGGTGGGAGACACCGGGTGAAGACCGTCATGCCGTCGGCTTGGCTGCGCCAGCGCACCGACCGCTGGCGTAGATGGTGGGCCTCGATATCTTCGGGACTGTGGTTGGCCTGGAACCATCGGTCGAGGTCGCGGCCGAGCTCGCTTCTACATCCGCCAGGCTTGCCAGCCAGTGGGCCGGCGATGGCGAGCCATCGAGCACCCAATCGTGCAGCAGACCCGTTGTCCTCGCGCCCATGTGTGGACTGCCTCATGAAGCTGTTGGGTGTGAGGGCTTCGATGGCAAGCGTTTACTGACATGGCGATCTCCAAGCACAAAGATTGTGAGGGACCACCCATGCCGTAGATGGCTTCTCTCATTGCTGAGAGTGGCGAAGGGGCCAGTCGAGCTCCGCTCGAGCGAGACTAACGAGAGGGTGTGACAGTGAAGAGAGCTGTCGAGTGATGGGGCCACCACCCATCGTGGCAAGGACGCGTCCGCGGGTCGGCACCGGATCGCGTGTGACGTTGGACCCTTCCTGATCACCGGCGGTTGGGTTAAGCCGGGGATGGCGTTCGAGGGTGAAAGTGAGGTACCCGATGGTGTCGCGCGGTGAGAGCCACTTCGGTGGTCCGGCGGTGGAGTTGAACGGGCTCAGCCGGTCGTTCGGTGGATCGACGGTCGTGGACGGCCTCGACCTGTCGATAGGGCCGGGGGAGCTTTTCTCCTTGCTCGGGCCCAATGGTGCGGGAAAGACGACCACCATCAGAATGCTGTGTTGTCTCCTTCGGCCAACCGGCGGTACGGCCACGGTGATGGGCCGTGACATCATCACAGACCGCCTTGCGGTGAAGCGGGTGATTGCGGTCTCGCCTCAGGAAACGGCGATCGCGGAGCAGCTCAACGCCTGGGAGAACCTGAGCTTGATGGCGGCGCTCCACGGCGTGGGAAAGGCTGAGACCCGGCGCCGGTCCGGCGAGCTGCTCGACATGTTGGCGCTCGCCGAAAGGGCGTCGGAGCGTGTGAAGAAGTACTCCGGCGGCATGAAGAGACGGCTCAGTATTGCGATGGCATTGGTGTCAGAGCCTGAGGTCTTGTTCCTCGATGAGCCGACCATCGGCCTCGATCCCCAGTCGCGGCGCGGGATGTGGGAACACATCGAGCAGCTCAAGGGCAGAACGACGATAGTTCTCACGACGCACTACCTCGAAGAGGCCGATTCGCTGGCGGACCGGATCGGGATTGTCGACCAAGGCAGACTGATCGCGTTGGGAAGCCCGGCGGAACTCAAGCGGCAAGTCGGGGGTGCCCAGGCAACGGTCGTCGAAGCCGACAATCTGACTGACGACGCGATCTCTGCGCTCAGGGGTGTGTACCCGAACATCAGAGCAATCGATGGCGGTGTCGAGATCGAGGGCGATGATGTCCGCCTCCACGACATCGAGGATTGCCTGCGCCCTCGGGGTGTGACTGTGAGAGCGGCTTACGAGAAGCACGTCACCCTTGATGACGTGTTCATCGAACTCACGGGAAAGGAGCTGAGAGAATGAGGGCGCGACAGTTGGCCATCAGGAATTTCAAGACGATCCTGCGCGACCCGCTCTCGTTGGGCCTGACGATCGGCCTGCCTTCGGTGATGCTGTTCATACTCCAGCCCCTTCAGGATGTGGATGAGTTCTTCACCCCCACCAACCTCGCTCCTGGAATCGTGTTGTTCGGGTTCGTGATGCTGATGTTCAGTTCGGCCATGATCCTCTCGCGGGACCGAGAGACAGCGCTCTTCCCGCGGCTCCTCACCGCGCCGCTCACCTCTGGCGATTTCCTCTCCGCCTACTCGGCGCCGTATCTGGTCATTGCGGTTGTTCAGGCTGGGGTGATTTTCGCCATGGCGGCCGTGCTCGGTCTCGAGTTCGAAGGCAGCGCGATGCTGGTCGTTCTCATCATGGTGTCCATGGCCGTGCTCTACGTCGGACTCGGGATAGTGCTCGGTGCAGTGCTCGGGGTCGCCCCCATCTCGGGTGCCTACTCCGCGGTCTTGTTGCTCACGATCTTCGCCGGCACCTGGTTCGACCTCAACCAGATCGGCGGTCCGATCCAGGCTGTCGAGGACCTGCTTCCCTTCGTCCATGCTCTCGACGCAGCAAGAGACGTGATGACCAACGGCGCAGGGCTGGGTGACATCGCCTCGGACCTGACCTGGGTGCTCGCCTACACCGTCGCCGTCGTGGTCGTCGCGGGAGCAGCGTTCAGACGCCGATTGGTGGAGTAGCCGCCGCTTCGAGGCCACTCTCGATGATCGGCCTGACGCCGAGTCCGGGTGCGGTATGTGCGACGACGGTGGTGGCCGCCTAGCGCCGGGCGCTGCCGCTTCCGGTGTGGACGGAGGGTCCGGGTCGGCTGCTTGAGGAGGCAAGGCTGGTGTCCATCCGGAGCTGTTTCGACCACTCTGGATTGTGTCCGAAAAACGCCTTCTGATCTGGGCATTCGCGTTCTCCCAAGCACCTGCCTCATCACCGGCTCGCCTAGCCACACAAGCCAGAACGGCCGAGGGCACACCCGGATGTCGGCGAGAGGCCTCGGAGGGGCTGTTGTGGCTCGTGTCGTCCTTGATCAGGCCGGAGCAAGGACCCCGCCGTCGAGCCGGTAGTTCATCGAGGCCTGAAACGCGGTCGGGTCGTCAGCTGACGCTTCCGACCCTCTGGTGTGACGCCAAAAGTTGTTGAACCGGACGAACAGAGGTGGAGCAGGGGCGGGGACACGCCAGATCGCGCAAGACCCGCTTATCGCGCCGGTCCCGCCTTCGAGGGGTGTGAACCCGGCGGCGGCGTCGAATCCTTCGAGCCCTCCACCCGGGGTGAGGAACCACAAGTGACCGAAGCCCTCCGCGAACCCGCCCGAACCAGCGACCGGGGCGTCAGCGGCGATGGCGAACCCGACTCCGAGCTGGGTGCCGGCCCCGACGATGCCGGTGTCCACTGGTGTCGCGTCGAGCTTCACGAGGACTACAAGGTACGGGCCGCTCATTGCTGCTCCGTAGGAGGTGATCGACGGACCGAGGTCGGTCGGAACGGCTGTGATGCTCTGCCAGTCGGGCGTTCCCTCCATCCGGCCCTGCCACGCGTCTTCGATGACGACGTGATCGACGCCGGCGGCCTCAGCGGCGGTGACACATTGGGGATCAACCGGAATTGCATCGTCGGTCTGGGTGTCGTCGAGTGGGGGGTTGTCGGCCTGGGTGTCGTCGAGTGGGGGGTCGTCGGTCTGAGTGTCGGTGGTGTCGAGTGCGGTGTCGTCGGTCTGGGCGTCGTCAGTGTCGGTGGTGTCGATGTCATCGAGCACGGTGATTTGCTCATCGGGGTCGAGTCCGCCGATCACCACGAAACCGACTAGCGCCATCATCACCAGCCAGGGCACCAGGAACAGCCACGCCACTCCGGCTCCCAGGTGGGCGTGTCGGTCGCCTCTACACGTCGACCACCACGGCCACAGCACGGTGAGGGCCAGCGCCAAACCGATGCCCAGCAGGCCGATGCCGGCGAGAGGCTCGTCGGCTCGGACGATCGCCGCGATGCCGAACCCGACCCCGGTACCCGCGGCCAGCACGATGCCCAGGATGACGATTGCGGGCATGAGTCGGCACACCAACACCGTCCGACCCCGCCGGGCGATGAGGAGGAACATCATTGCGACGATCAGAAGAGGAAGCGAGGCGAGGCTCTCATCGCCCACCAAGGCCGCGATTCCGGCCGCGATCAGGCCGAGGCCAAATAGTGCGAAGACGATCGCGGCCCAGCCGGGGAAGACGAACGGCACTGCAGCCCGCCGCCCGAAGCGGCCCATCGAACCGATCACCAGGACGATACCGAGGGCGACCGGAATCAGAATGAGCAGCAAGGCCATCGCGGCGAAGGGCGCGCCAGCCCAGCCCAGTGCGGTGAGCACAACAGCCCCGACGAGGGTGGCCAATCCTCCGGCCGCGCCGCGCCATCCGCACGCCGCCGGCCACGGGCAGCAGTTGTCGTCGGGACGCTCGAGCTTGTGCGGGCACGGGCACAACTCGTCGCAGGGGCAGTCCCTCAGCGCGCATTTTTCGGGGCCGGCAGGGCATTGACATAGTTCGCGGGTTGGGCAGTGCTTGCAGCCGACAGCCGTCCGCGCCTCTGGTTCGTTCTCGGCCATGTGGCTCGTCCCACTTTGCATGCCCCACCGGAGCGCGAAGCCAACACATTAGCGGTGCTGGCGGCCCGACACGCCAGTGAGGGACCGTCATATTGTCGATCGTGTCGTTCGCGGCGAGGACGTCGAGACGATCCACCGCCATCGCGGTGGGTCCGGGGACCGAACTGCCAATGCCGGCTCCGGTGGCTTGCGAACGAGCGTGGCATTCTCTTCCAGGCAACTCGCCGAGACCATCTGGAGCGTCGGAGCGTCCACTACCGCCCTGATCGACCAACGCAACAGAGCGCACATGACTACCCGAGCGTTACTGTGAGTCTCATCAGCTGGAGGGACCTTATGACCCACCGAACCCGGCGCACGCTCAGTTGTGCGGCACGGGTAGCTTGGCTCGCCGTCGCGGTCGCATTGCTTGCCGCCGCGTGCGGCGATGATCCCACTGAATCAGCAGATCAGACCGCCCAACAAGGTGACTCGGCCAGCACGTCGACGCCCACTGCCTGTGAGCTGTTCTCTGAGGAGGAAGCCGAGGCGGTCATCGGCGCCGACCTGGATCTGCTCGCGGCCAGCGATGACTATCGCTGTTCCTACGTCGGTGTAGAGGACAGCACATACGGAGCGGTCTTGTCCTACCTGCCGACACTCTCAAATCCTGACGATCTTCAGGTCGTGCGCGAGGCCTACGGTCTCGACACCATCGAGGAGATCTCCGGGCTTGGTGATGACGCCTTCTTCCACGACGACGGGCCGATCCACGATGTGCAATTCATCAAGGATGGCGTCTGGGTGACAGTCGCTGTGGCTGGCCTCGCCGTCGGCGACGACTTCCGGTCGGCCGCACTGGAAATCGCCGAATCAGCGGCGGAACGGCTCTGACACTGAGGGGCAGATCAGGTGCATAAATCACGAAGTACGCTCCGGGTGCTGACACTCGGACTTTCGCTCGCGCTCGCAACCGCGGCTCCAGCCTGGAGTCAGGAGACCCCGCCGGTTGACCTAGGCGGCGGGGGTGGGACGCCAGGCGGCGGCGCGCCGGCCCCTGCTGGTCCACCCGAGGTTGGACCCTTTCTGGTGTTCGAAGCCGGCACCCTCACCTTGATCGATCTGGCGGGCGACAGCATCCCGCTGCTCGACACGGTCTTCTCGAACCCGGTCTCTCCGCGATCCTGTTCGGATGGCTCAATAGTCGTCGGAGGGCCCGCGGCCTCTGAAATCACGCGTATCGCTCCGGGCGGTGTCACAACCTTCACTGGCGTCCCGGAGCCAACGGCGTTGGGCTGCGTCGGCTCCGACATCCTGGTCGTCGCCGGGGCTGCCGACGTCGTGCATCTGCTGGCCGACGATGGGGTCATCCACGACTTCCCGGTCATGATGGGTGATCCGTTCGTCGGGACCGAGGACTCGCCATTGAGTGACGCCGAGGTCGCCCGAGTGCTCGACGCGGACGCGGCAATCGCGTTGGGTGGCGACAGAATCGGCCTGTTTGACGGCGATGCGATGCTCGTGAGCGATTCCCCGCTGCCCGGACCCTGGCTGCCAGTCTGCTTCCCAGACGTCGAAGACCGTCCCCCAACGATCGAGGAGTTGGTCCGGCGGTGCATCGTTTCGGGAGCTGAGCACGAGACGTTCCGGCCGTCCGAAGACGGGTCGAGCGTCGACCACTACTTCTCAGACGAGGACGTCGAGCGCATCCTGCGAGGCAGCCAGATCGGCGGCGTCGAGGTGTTCGACCCGGAGACCGGCGCGGTCATCCGGTCGTTCGGCTTCTCCTCCCCGATTCTCGTTCCCGGCACGTTCGGCGACGTGGGAGAGTTCGAGCTGACGCCGGAGATGGGGATCGTGACCGGCATCGCGGCGGTCACAACAACAACGACCACCACGACGACAACGACCACGACAGCGACAACGACGACCACCGTGCCTCCGTCGACGAGTCAGGCGACGTCGCCACCGACCACGGTGGCGCTGGAGACGACGCCCCAAGCTGAGGAGAGCGGCGGCTTCTTCGGCCCGTTCGTCGTGGTCAGCATTGCCGCCGCTCTGGCGTTCCTGCTCTTCTTCATCTGGTGGCTCAAGAACGGGATGCGGATGCGATTCCCGCTCTTGACTTCGCCGGGCGCCACCGATGAGTCGGAACAGCTGGTGGACACCCCAATCGACGATGACCCGACGAGGCCGGTCGAACCCTTTGAGATGCCGGACCTCACAGGATGGGGCGTCCCGCCTGACCCACCCGACGACCGGTTCCCCGACGATGACGGCGACGCTGACAGCGGTAACGACGTGCTCGACGTCACCAACCTTCCGTCCTCAGGAGTCGACGGCGTCACGATGGGCGACCCACCCGTGCCCGCACCAGTGGAGCCGCCGAAAGACGACCCAATCGATCTGCCCGACGATGTGACGACGACCCGTCAATGCATCGACGGCACAATCCAAGAGATCAGCACCACCACCCAGACATTCGAGGCGATCCGCATCGGCGAACTCCCGACGCTGCACATCAAGACCACACCAGAGTACGGGTATAGAGATCAGTTCGATGGACTCCTTACGGTGTTCGCCGGGATCCAGCAACTGTTGGACGCCCTCGGCGATGTGTCCGGTCCCGCCGGCATGGTGGTGAAGGCCGCGTCGGCCTATCTCGATGTCCCAGAATCCGCCGTAAAGGCTGCAAGCGGGATCCAGTCAAGGCTCCGATCACACGTGCTCTACGACGTGACCGGAACCGTCGAGTGTTTCGAGGTGACCGCCACCTGCCGAAAGTACCGCGAGTGTGTCAGCGGCTACTGGGTGACACGATCCGAATACAGCGATGAGTACGGAGAGTACGAACTTGCGTCGGCTTTCCCGCCAGGAGTCAATCTGAACCTCCAGGAATTCCTTCTATTCCTACGAAAGGTCAAGGCACTGGAGGACCACCATCACGACGAATACGAGGCCTGGCAAAACTTCAAAGCCGAGTGCAGCTGAGCGAAGCGAGCAACTCGGTAGATCAGCGAAACAATCGGCCCGGAAGCGCCAAGCCGCCGCTGACGTCTCCTCGAGGATGCGCGATGAGGGCTCATGCGGTTGACTCGCGTTTCGTTCGCACCCGCGTCATCGCTCCTTGTCCTCCTGGCACGGCCATCACGATGGCATCGACGTCATCGATCTGGGCTCCTGGGATCCCCTCATCCTTGGCCACGCCAAGGTAGGTCCAGGCGTAGTACCGGGTAGGTCCAGCATCCGTACTATTTCGACCCCACATTTCGCTTCACGATTCTCACGAGCGACGCAGCACAGACCGCTGATGTCCGAGGAAGAACGAGTGGAGCAGTCATGGGATCACTACATCAGGTGCCGGGGAGCGGCGCGGGCACCACGCTGCTGGCGGTCTGGGCCCACCCCGATGACGAGTCCTACCTCGGAGCCGGACTGATGGCTGCCGTTGCGAACAGTGGTGGTCGGGTCATCTCTGCAACGGCCGGCCTTGGCGAGAGAGGAACCGATGATCCGCTGAACAACCCACCTCACTGGTTGGCATCAACGCGTCGCCATGAACTCGAACAGGCGCTGGAAACCCTCGGTGCCGATGGGCCGGTCGTGCTCGGCTATCCCGATGGTGGATGCGACCGGGTCCCGGATCGTTTGGGAGCGCGTCGGGTTGGCTCCTTGATCGAAGAGTTCCGCCCCGATGTGGTGCTCAGCTTCGGACCCGATGGCGTGACAGGTCACCCCGATCATCAAGCGGTCGGCCGCTGGACGGCGCTGGCAGTTGCAGCGCAAGATCGGCCGCCGGCTCTCGTCACAACGTCGGCTGCAGCCGTGTGGCCGGACGACATCGTTGAACGCATGCATCGGGTAGACGCTTTCTTCCCCGGTTACCCCGACGACGAGCTGTGCGCCGGGGATGTGGTGGTAACCCTTGCCGGTGACGCGCTCGCAACCAAGCTGGCCGCGCTGCGTAGCCACCCCAGCCAGATCGGGCCGCTCGTCGCAGAGCTCGGTGAGGCCGACTACGTCCGGCTAGCGGCCTCGGAGGCCTACCGGCCCGCAAACATCGCTGCCAGTGCCTGGCTCAGCGGATGCTTGCTCGGCGTCGGTGAAGTCGCTCTCCGCCTGGCCTAGGCCAGCCAGGCGGGGCGGCGCGACGAAGCGTCCACACCGAGTTCCGCGATATCGGTGAGTTGCAGGACGCCCGGCATGCGGCGAACGAGCGCTGACTCACCAGCGAAACGAATCTGGCCCGTCTTGATGGCCGACCGCATGGACTGCTGCTCATACCAGACTCCGTAGAGAGCGCTCAGGTCGCTGCTCACGGTGACGTCGACCTCAAAGCCTGGGTCGTGATCACAAATCGAGCAGCCGACAGGTTCGACGACGACCCAGAACCGTTCCGGCCGATTGTCGAGTTCGAATGCGATGACGACCTGCCGTGTCGGAAGTTCGGCTGTGTCCAAGCGGGCGTGGGCGTGCCAAAACAGCGACAGGGGCTCCAATTCGTCGGGATCGGGTTCGCCGAGCAGCCACTTCGAGCCCCATCCACCCAGTCCGAACACGAACGACCGCAGCTCCTGACCCGCCGGGGTCAGGAAATACTTGCCATCGAGTTTCTCCACCAGGTCCGCGGCGGTGAGTTCGCGCAGTCGCTTCGACAGCATCGTGCGCGACATGCCGGGAAGTCCTCGTGCCAAATCGTTGAACTGGGACACGCCAATGAGGAGCTCACGCACGACGAGGATCGACCATCGCTCTCCCAACACTTCGACTGCCTTGGCAATCGGGCAGTACTCACCGTGCGATTTCACGTGTCTCCTTGGGTTCAGAATCAGTACTGGGTAAGTCCAGTATCCGCACTGTTAGCGGTTGTCGTCCATTCACACACTTGGAGCAGCAACCAGATGCGTTCGAAAGGTACCTCCAATGGGTCCAATGATTGACATAGCGATGAAACTCCGAGACGACTTCGATGGTCGAGCTCGTGAGGCCGACCTGAGCGGCACTATTCAGGTCGAGAATTTCGAGCAATTGGCTGAGCACGGCTATCTACGGGGTCCGGTCCCCACGCAGCTGGGCGGCCTTGGCGCCGACATCGTGGAAACGTCAGACGCGCAACGGGCCCTTGGTTGGGCCTGTGGTTCCACGGCATTGACCGTCAACATGCACCTCTTCCAAGTCGGGGCCGCCGCCGACGGCTGGCACGATTCCGGCGCGAACGAGTCGGTGCTCCGCCTAGTCGCCGACGAAGCAGTGGTGCTGGGGTCCACGGCAGCCGAAGCAGTGGTTGCCGGCGAATGGGACACACCGACCACCGCAACGCATGACGGCGACGACGTCATCCTTACCGGCCGCAAGTATTTCTTCAGCGGTTCGCATGTGGCTGACATCGTGCGGCTGAACGCCCGCGATGCCGTTACCGGCGAGATCCTTGTCGTCGCCGTGCCCATGAGTGCACCAGGCGTGACCGTCGTCGATACGTGGGACACGATGGGGATGCGGGCCACGGCCAGCAATGACCTCATTCTCGACAACGTTCGTTTGCCACAGACCGCCATCGGCGCTCGCCTCCCCGCTGCAGGTCCGGCCTGGCACCCGGTGTTCGCGAGGGTGATTCCCTGGTTCCTCGCCGGTGTGAGTGGCGTGTACCTCGGAATCGCCGACCGGGCCCGCGGGGCCGCCTATGAGGCCCTCGGCAGCGGCTCGAACTCGAGCCATCGCGACAATGCACTCACCGACGCGATGGTCGGTGAGCTCGAGATTGCTCACCTGAGCGCTGTCTCCTCGTTCCAGTACGGCGTGGCACGGGTGGCTGAAATCGTGGACCCGGTAGAGGCGCTCGCGGCAGCGATCGCCATGAAGGAAGCCTCCACGAATGCGTCGGCGGCCGTCGTCGATCAGGCGAGCCAGATCGCCGGTGGACGTTCTTTTCACCGCCGCTCGATCCTCGAGCGACTTGTCCGTGACATGCGTGCGGCTCGTCACCACCCTCCGTCGGCCCCGGTCGCCCAACAGATGATCGGCATCGCCAACCGACAGGTCAACAGCTGAGACGGTGTTCCACCAGCTCCAGCTCCACCAACATCGACCAACCCCCTGAACCAACTTCCCCTGACCCAAAGCACAGCCCATCGACCAGGTGTCACCAAGGAGCCGGAGCCAATGTCGCCCACCTACCGGAGCTCGTGTCGCCCAGGAACCGGAACCCGGCCAAGAAATGTCGTGCACCTACCGGAGCCGCAATGTCCAGCATGAACCGGGCCAGCACACATGACCCGGGACGGTTCAGGCCGGCGTGAGCGGTGGGTGCTTTGGCCGTTTCAAGGTGGGTGGCGTCGCCCTTCTTGCGTTGATCGGCGGTGTTGATGTCGCCCGGCATTTCGGTGAGTTCCCAGCCGAGGTCGTCGAGGTCGAGACGGCCGCTCCAAAACGTGTCCCATCCGGCCGCGGCGGTTTGTATCCGCTCGGCTCGCTGTTCGGGGTGGCTGTCGCGGCTGTGCGCGGCGACGATCTCGGTGATCGAGGCGAGCCGGGCTCGGCTGAGCCGCTCTAGGTGTGGCCAGCGGGTCAACAGGGGCTGGGCAACGGTGTGGCCGCCGGTGGCTCGCCATAGGTCCGGGAACGCCCACGCCGCGAGCGCCCTGAGCCGGCACTCGACTCGGTGAGCGTCAACGGCGCAGACGTGACGGCGCCGGATCGCTCTGCGCAGTGCGATCTGGCCTGGCGGCGGGATCGCGGCGGAGCCAACTCCGAGTACCTCAGTGCAGTGGGCCAACATGTCGGCGTCGATCACATCGGTCTTGGACGTGCCGGTGATGGCGTTGCGGAGCCTCGCGGAGTCCCGGTTGGCAACAAACCCCATCTCACAACCCGCGGCAGACACCGCATGGGCCAACGGCAACCAGGTCCCCGCCGTTGGTTCAGCCACCACCAACGACCCGGCATAGGGCTCGAGCCGTTTGGTCAGCTTCGTCAACCCGGCCAACGTAGGCGCAGCCTTGAAGTCCTCTCGAACCTCGCCGCGAATCGCGACCTGATGCGACGCAACCACCGCTGCATAGATTCCGATCGACACGACCGGAGTTGTTGTGTTCGCTTTCATGGAGGGGTTGTCCCATCCAAGACGGGTAGACCCATCCGGCCCCGATGCCTTTCAACTCATCTCTAGGGCCGAGCGAGTCCGCAAGCGGTTGATGACGGGAGAACCCCTCGCTCGCGCTCGACCACCAGCGATGAGGTTGTCCCCGACCCCACCCGACACCGCGAAGATGGACGACGTAGCCCACCCAGCCATGTGATTCATACGGTGCAACGAACCATCGGCCAGGCCGAAAGATCCCACCAATTTCCTCAACCGAGTCTGCTCGAGAACGAGCCCCGGCGACGATCAGGTCAACGAGCCCAAAGCTCAGGGGATTTCCGTCACGACCGGGACTCCTCCCGAGGCCACGCTACGCGGCCACCCCCCGATGACGAGGAGGCACCCCCAGCAATACATGGGTAAACGCGGGTTTTGGAGTTGTGGATCGTGGGGGGATATACCTGTGGATGACGTGTGATCACGGATCTAAGGTGACCTCCTCGTGACCATGAGGCCCGCCGAAGAACTGAGCGCTGGTTCGGTAGCGACTCGGCCGGTTGTTTGTGTTTTGACTTTCCGCTGGGGTCAGGTGCCGCCGAGTCCGGTGAGGAAGTTGTAGAAGATTTCTTGGAACTTGTCGGCCTGGTCGAGGTGTGGGGAATGCCCTGAGTTCGCGATGACGATCTCAGTGGAGCTGCCTCCGTTGTCGACGTAGGTGTCGAGCATGCCGGCGATTTGCTGGACCATTGGCTGCGGTGGGTAGACGTCGTTGCCGGGCCAACCGGGGATGACGCCGAGTTGCCCGAGGTAGCCGGTGTCGAACATTGATGTGTCCGATACCACTTGGTCATCGGCGCCCCTGATCCACATGATGGGCGGCTTCGGCTCCACATCGACGAGAGCCGAGACATCGCAGTGCCCGGCGGCGAGGGCATTGTTGACCCCTCCGGGACCCGGCGCGAACGTAGGCCAATTGGGTGAGGGGGTAAGGTCTCCGGGGAAGTTTCCGTCACCCGTCACTGATTTCAGGATCGCATCGACCAGTGCATCTTCCCGAGCGGGCTCGAATGCGAACAACGGCGACACGTAGAAGTTCAACATGACGGACCGGGGTGAGAGATCGCTGTCCTTGGTGGTGTCCTGGGCGCCGAGGCGTTCGATCATCTCGGGGGCAAGGCCTCCGGCGCCCGATCCGGCGTAGTCGGCGAAGCATGGGGTGCCGTTCACATCTTTCGTGCCGACGAAGCCATACGGCGACACTGTGTCGACAAGGGTTAGCGAAGCGACGAGGTCGGGGTGGTCGATCGTGTATTGCATGATCGCGCCTCCGCCTGTCGACCAGCCAACGAGGTGAACCGGGGTGGCGAGTTGCATTGTTTCGATGAAGTCGTGGAGGTCATCGGCAAAGTCGCCCACCCCTCGCGTAGCGTCGATCGCCTTGGCCTCAGAGTCGCCGAATCCCCGCATGTCGATGGCGAGTCCCCGGAATCCATCGGGGAGGTTGGCGAGGGTTTCATCCCAGAACAGCGAAGACGCGAGGTTGCCGTGCAGAAAGATCACGGCCGTGCCAGCGGGTTCGCCGGATTCGAGATAGTGGGTTCGTAGGCGCGGTGTGTCGACCGTTGCTGATGTCACGCCATCGGGGAGGTTCGATTCGGTCATGGGTCTGTTCTCCATATGGGTGGTTGGTGGTGGTTGATTCGTTGTGCCCCGCCCTCGGCTCAGGCCGGGGTTGTCGTGTCGATGAGCTGGCGGACGACGGTGGCATCGGCCAATGCATCGAAGGCTTCGTTGATTCTGCTCAGCGGGAGTGTGCCGGTATGGAGCTTCTCGATCGGGAGTCGGCCGGCTCGCCACATCCCGAGGAGTAGCGGGATATCGCGTTGCGGGGCCGCCGAGCCCATGTATGAGCCGATGATTCTCTTCGCCTCGCCGACGATGCTGACTGCCGGAATCGTGAACATCGCATCGGGATGGGCAAGTCCGATAGCGACGGTGGTGCCACCGCGGCCTGTGCTCGCGTATGCGGCCTCGAGCACCTTGGCGTTGCCGACGGCTTCGAACGCGTGGTCGACACCGCCGGCAGTGATTTCTCGTATCGAAGCCGGTGCCCCATCCGCTGGTAGGACCATGTCGGCGCCGAGCACAGAAGCCAACTTGCGTTTGCTCTCCATCGGGTCGACGGCGATCACCGGGTAGGCGCCGGCAGCCGCCGCACCCATGACCACAGATTGCCCCACCCCGCCCAGGCCGAACACAGCGACGGACTCGCCCGCAGTGACCGCGGCCGTGTTGAGCACCGCTCCGACTCCGGTGAGTACGGCGCAACCGAGGAGAGCGGCGGTGGTGAAGGGCACATCGTCGGGGATGACTACAGCGGAGCCACGCGCCACCACAGCGCGCTCCGCGAAAGCGGACACTCCGAGATGATGGTTGACTTCGGTTCCGTCGTTGTGGAGGCGTCGACCACCGGCAAGCATGCGGGCCTCGGCGTTCGCTGCCGCGGCGTTGGGACAGAGTTGCGGGGAGCCACTCCCACACTCTGCGCAGGTTCCACAGCTCGGAACGAACGTGAGCACGATGTGGTCGCCCTCTTCGACGTCGATGATTCCGGGACCCACAGCTTCGACCACCCCGGCTGCCTCGTGACCGAGGGCCATCGGAAGTGGGCGGGGACGGTTCCCGTCGATCACAGAGAGGTCGGAGTGGCAGACGCCGGCCGCCTCTATTCGCACGAGAAGTTCGCCTGCGCTGGGCGGATCGAGGTCAAGCTCGAGAATCTGCAACGGTCGGCTGTGCTCATAAGGTCGTTCGAGGTTCATCTCGCTGAGGACGGCAGCTCGTGTCTTCATTCGGATCAGTCCTCCGGTCTTGCGAGTCCTCGGGTGAGGACCTTCATCACATCGGCCTGTACGTCATCGGGAACGCTTCGGCCTTGGGTCCACTCGGCCCAGCGCATGCCCACGAAATAGCCGACACCCATATACATGAACGCGACGATCTCGGGGTCGAGCGCGGGGTCGACCTGGCCGGACTGTTGAAAGCCGCGCACTCCCCGGGCGTAGCCACGAGCGATCTGTTCGTAGTACTCCCGAAACAGGCTGGGGTCGACGAATTCCGCTTCACGAACAATCCGGTAGACGCCGGGCCGGTGCGACATCACTTCGAAGAATGCCCGAAACCCGAGCCGTTCGACATCGTTCCGGCTGGTGGCCTCGCCTATGGCGACGGCCATCGCGCGCCGCACGTCACGGTTGATCGATCGCACGAGTTCAACGAACAGCTCGTGCTTGGATTCGAACCATGCGTAGAAGGTGCCGGTGGCCATTCCGGCTTGGGCGCAGATCTTCGCCACGGTGACGCTGGTGTAGCTCTCTTCGGCGAAGAGTCTCTCCGCCGCCGTCAGAAGCAACTCTCTGCCATCAGCGTCTTGACCCGGCGTGGGCCGTTCGGTTGGTGGTGTCATGTAGGCGCCTCGGGTTGGTGGGAGGCCACGTCTATCAGATGGTTCTCGACTATCGCCATGAAGGTTGCTGGGTCCTCGATGAAGGAGAGGTGGCCGCGACCTTGGAGCACCGCCAGTCGGGAGTTGGGTATCCGACGATTCAATGTCTGGCCGTTCTCCACGGGTACCACGCGGTCCTGGTCTCCATGGACGATCGTTGTGGGGCAGTCGATTGACTCGACCCGGGCACCAGCCTGGAGGTACTCGTCACATGCCGCGTACTGGGAAGCCCATGCGGCAGGCTGAGTCGGATGCTCGAGCCGTGAACGGATGAGCTCCTCGTAGCGGATTGTGTTGGCATGCGCCCACCCGGGGCAAAACGAGAGGTGCATGGTCTGGTTGGCAAACTCCGCTGGGTCGAGACCGGCAGCCGCACGCCAGGCTGAACTGGTCGTCGCCGGCGTCGGCACGTGACACTCACCACCAGCGCTCGTGGCGGTGAGAATCAACGAATCGACGATGTGCGGGTATCGAAGCGCGAGGTCGATGGCGATGTAGCCGCCCATCGAGAATCCGAGCAAGTGGACTGTGCCGAGATCGAGTTCTGAGATCGCTGCCGCTGCGTCATCGGCCATACCGGCCACCGAAACGTGCTCTGGCGGACTGGACGAAAGGCCTGTCCCTCGGTTCTCGAGCATCAACAGCCGATGCTGGAGCGCCAGTGGTTTGAGGCTTTCCCATGACCAGTTTGCATAGCCCAAGCCGTTGAGTAGCAGCACCGCTGGCCCTTGGCCGTACTCGGCGATGTGGACGGTTCCGGCGCCCACGGAGATCGTGTGATTTCTCTCGCACATGGTTGAAACTTACCCTGTCGAAGCTGGGAATGAACGGCAGTTCAGAGTATATGAATAAGTATTCATCGTCCATTACTTGCGTAAGTCAGTAGATGTGGTCAATAGTATGAACAGTAATTCAGAGCGGGATTGCGCTCAAGGGTCTCGGGCGTCGGATGCGCCCGAGTACTCCGCATCCGCTTCCTAGGGGAGGAAAAGAGAATGAAGATGAATCGATTGGTCCGGCTGGTGCTCATCATCAGCGCATTCGCGTTGATCGCCACCGCGTGTGGCGACGATGATTCAGCTGACAGCGATGACGGTGCTTCGGTTGATAGCGGCGGCGACGGTTCAAGTGAGGATGGTGACGACGGCGCCGTACCCGTCGAAGGCATCAGTGAAGACTCGATCACCGTCAGCGTTGTGGCCGGATTCAGTGGTCTGTTCGGTGAAGTGATCCAGGGCATCTACGTCAGCGGGATGGAGACCTGGGTCGAGGAGCTCAACGCCAGCGGCGGGATCAACGGCCGCCAGGTGAACCTTCTACAGGTCGACCACAAAGAAACCCCTGATGGCGGAGTGGCGGCGTGCCAGGAGGTTCTCAGCAACGGCAGCTTCACCGCAGTCCTCGTTCAGGGCACCGAGGCACAGGCCGCGGCATCCGACTGTCTGAACTCCGCCGGATTCACGAACCTGGTCTGGACGGCATCCGACTCGTTCATCGATTCCTGGGAGCACTCCTACTCCGTGTTCCCGACCGAGGAGGGCCAGGGGGAGCTGCTCGCCCAGTTCGTTGCCGAGAACGCCGCGGCGGGTGACTCAATCGGTGTGATCGAACTCAACGTACCCGTCTACACGAGGATCGGCGACGCATTCGTAGCTGAGGCGGAAGCCCGGGGTCTCGACGTGGTCGACGTTCTCACCGTTGAAGTCGGTCAGGCGTCGTTTACCCCCCAGGTCCTGAGGCTCCAGGAGGCGGGTGCATCGACCGTGGCGATCTTCGTCACCAATGAGGCGATTCAGATCGCTAGCGACGCCGCCGCAATCGACTATTCGCCGGCGTTCACCGGGGCTCTCTTCGAGTTCGACTTTGTCACCCAAGCTGCAGCCGGTTTGCTTGAGGGTGCCAGCGGGCTACGACTCAACGCCACGATCGACACTTCGGAGTACGCGGACTTCCAGGCCCTCGCTCAGAAGCACGATCGCAGCGGCGCTCTCGATGGCGAGGCATTCCTCTACTACGGCTACGGCCTGTTGCTCGAGGAGGTTCTCTCCCAGGCCGGCGACTCGCCGACATCGGATTCGCTGGTGGCGGCCATCGAGTCGTTGGATGGCTTCGAGACCGGCGTGCTTCCGCCCATTACGTGGTCTGGTGGCGGTCTGGTCGGATCGAACGCGATGTTCCCGACAGTCTGCTGCAGCCCCGACAACACCTGGTCGGCCTCCGGCCCGCCGATCAGCGGCGAGTGAACCCGTCGACGCGGCAGTCGGGACCCGGCCAGCGCTGAGTAGTCACCATTGACCATCGTCCTGATCAACGGATTCTTTCTGGGGGTCCTCTACGGACTCCTCGCGGTCGGACTGGTGGTCGTCTATCGGGTTTCTCGCGTCATCACCTTCGCTCATGGCGAGATCGGGATGGTGGGAGCGTTCGTCTTCGCTGCGCTCTGGCTCGATGACGGGAGACCGCTCGCTCTCGCCGTCGCTGCCGGGGTCGGTGTGTCGGCGCTGCTGGGCGCGGCGACCGAGTTGGTCGTCGTTCGGCCACTCCGAACCAAATCTCGCATCTCGGTGATGGTTGCGACATTCGGCGTATCAAATCTCCTGTTGGTGTTCGCAGTCAGACGATGGTCACTGCGACCCCGCTTCATGAAGCCGATCATCACAGGTGGTGGTGTCAGAGTCTCGGGGCTCACGATCCGACCTATCCAGTTCCTGACCTTCGGTGTCTCCGTGTTCTTGTTGCTTGCACTCGGCCTGCTCATCGCTCGAAGCTCGTTCGGCCTTCGCCTTCGGGCAACCGCGCTCGACCCAATCGCCGCTGCGGAGGCGGGTGTGAACGTCAATCTGGTCTCATTGGGTAGTTGGGCGCTCGCGGGCGCGCTGGCCGGCCTTTCTGCCATCCTCGTTTCGTCGCAGGTGGTCTTCAGTGTGTTCTTCATGACCGGACTGATGCTGCGGGCGCTGGTGGCTGCCTTGCTGGGTGGACTCACGAGCATCACCGGCGCGTTCGGGGCCGGCGTTGCGCTCGGGGTGACCGAGGGCTACCTCGGCTACCAGTTCCTAGCTCCTGGAGTGGTTGAGCTGACGCTTGCGCTGATAGTGCTCGTGGTCCTGGCGCTTCGTCCGCGTGGGCTTCTCGCCGCGGAGTACTGAGGTGGTCGGGTCAATCCAGATTGGTCGGCAGCACTCCTCGGGGTTTGCGGCTCTCGCCGGGGTGGCGGTGGTTGCAATCGTCGGGATGACGTCCTCGGAGGTCACGACATTCAAGATCGGGTTGATCCTGATCTTCGTCACTTCGGCGATCGGACTTCACGTATTGGTCAACTGGGCCGGCGAACTCTCACTGGCTCACGCAGGGATGGTGGGTCTACCGGCGTTCGTCGTGGCCAAGCTCAGCTCCGACCTCGATGTCTCGCCGCTCGTCCTTGCTCCCGTTGGGTTGGCGGTCGGCGTCGCGGTGGGCGGTGTAGTCGCGATCGCCGCCTTGCGCGTGAGCGGGTTGTATGTAGCGATTGTCACTCTTGCGGCCGGGATTGCGATCGACCGTTTCTTCTTCACGAAGAACTGGTTGATCGGCGACGGCAATCTGGTGCTCTCACCACCTCGTCTCGGGCCTTGGGAACTGTCGACAGCGCGCTCACTCTTTCCAATTGTCTTGGGTGTTGCCGTGATCTCAGCGGTATCCGTGCGGCTCATGATGCAGTCCCGAGTGGGACGGGCCTTGTCCTTGATACGGACGGACCCATCGGTGGCCGCCAGTGTCGGTGTGAACATGGCCGTCTACCGAGCCGGCGCCTACATCATTGCCGGTGCACTTGCGGGAGTAGCGGGGGCGATCACTCCGCTCTGGGTCCAGCGCGTGTCGCCAGCGAGTTTCCCGTTGAGCCTGTCGTTCACCTACCTCAGCGTGGCCGTGGTGGCGGGCTCCGGTTCACTCGGCGGTGTTGTGGCGGCTGCGGTGGCGCTCGAGGGTTTCCGGCTGTTCATTTCCGACACGAGCTTCATCGCCGCCTACATAGGTCCCGTAGCGGTGATCGTGACGCTCACTCGCTTTCCGGGCGGCCTCAACCAACAGGGTCGATGGATACGTGGACTAGTGGCTGGCATCTTCACTAAGTCTTGATCACCCCGAGGTAGAGATCGGCGATTGCTGCTGCCCCGCCCAGCTCTGCGAGAGCGCCCGCTGCGACGATCGATCCGCGCTGGAGCAGGTATACCCGATCGACGACATCATCGATCAGATGCGGACTCTGCTCCACTACCAGAATCGAAACCCCGGAGTCGCGAATCCGCGCCAGGCTCGTCACCAACTCTTGGGCAAGGATCGGGGCGAGGCCCGCCGACATCTCATCGACCATGAGAACTCTCGGTCCGGTCATCAGAGCTCGGCCGATAGCCAACATCTGCTGCTCGCCTCCGGAGAGGGTGCCGGCCAACTGACGAAGTCGTTCCCCGAGCCTCGGGAAGAGATCAATAACAGCCGCTTCAGCCTCTGCCGAAGCATCGTTGATCAAGCCCGCGACTCGAAGGTTGTCGGCCACAGTCAGCTCCGCGAACACCTGTCGGCCCTCGGGTACATGGGCCAGACCGAGTCGCGCCCGTCGATGCGGTGGATGTTTCGTTATTTCGGCGCCTTCAAATTCGACGGTGCCCGAGCGCGATGAGATGCTCCCAGCCAGCGTCCGAAGGAGGGTGGTCTTGCCGGCGCCGTTCGGTCCGAGCAGGCCAACCATCTCAGCCCGATCGACCGAAATCGAAACATCGCGTATGACCGGCACATGGGTATAACCAGCGGAAAGATCCCGTGTTTCGAGCAGTGACGCCATCACGATGCCCTGCCAAGATAGGAGTCGACCACTCGCTGATCGCTTCGGACTTCTTGTGGCCCACCCGAGTAGATCACGCGACCCTCTGCGAGCACGTACACCACGTCGCACAGTTCGATAATGAATCCGACGTCATGGGCTATGACCACCGATGTGTGTCCGTCGTTCCTGGCCGTCGAGAGGACCTCCAATAGCGTCGCCAGCTCCGATGTGTCGAGCCCGGTGGTCGGCTCGTCGAGGAGCAGTATCCGGGCCTCTCGCGCAAATAGACCGGCGAGCTCCACCATCCGAGCCACGCCGAAGGAGAGGTCGGCGACGGCCGTGTGGCGATAGGCCATGAGTTCGAATCGAACCATGACATCAACTGCTCGGCCCATGCAGTGCTGTTCGATGCGGCGTGTCGCCCGCGGCCGTAGAAGGGGATCGAGCACCCCGTAGTCGGCACTGAGATGAAGGGAGGCCATGATGTTCGTCTCGACGGACTCGGTCAGCATGAGCCCCAAGTTCTGGAAGCTGCGAGCCATCCCCAGCTGAGCACGGCGATACGGCTCCAGACCGGTGACGTCGTCGCCAGCAAAGCGAACCGAACCCCCATCAACGCCGACGATCCCAGTGATCGCATTGAACAAGGTCGTCTTGCCCGCACCGTTGGGCCCGATCACCCCGACAGTGGTCCCTTCTGCGACGCTCATGGACACTCCTGCCAAGGCGCGCAACCCTCCGAACCTGACCTCGACTGAGTCGATTTCGAGCAGCTCAGTCATCATGGAATGAATGAGTGTTCATCAACTGAATCAGCTAAACCAAAGGAAATATCGTTGATGACCGAAGTGTAGTTCATCTCCAATAGACGCTGTCAAACCTTTGCGTTTTGTCGCGGATTGACAGTTAACAGCGGGGTGTTCGGATGGCCAGCGCGGCTAACTCTCGCCGCGCTCAACCGGGTAGACCTCTGTCGAGCACTCGGTCGGGTGTCACCCGGGCTGGTCGAAATGTTTCACACCCGAACTGGAATACACCAACCGGAGCCAACAGGTCCACCATGACGCGGGCCAGCACAGACCACAGCGTGCCCACGGCGCAAAACACGCCAGAATGTCGAAGCCCAGGCCGACCGAAAACCGGACTTGACCTGGGGTTTCTCGTTGGTGCACCCCCTGGGACTGGGACCCAGAACCTGCGGATCAAGAGCAGCGGATCGCGTGTCTCGGCCAGTCCTGGATTGTCGCGGAAAATACCGTCTTACCCGAGCAAACGCTGGATTCGGTGTTGTGGATCGCGTGAGGATATACCTGTGGACAACGTGTGATCACGGATCTCGTGTGACCACCTCGTGACCACGGCTGTCGGCTGCTATCGGCTGGACTCGAAGTCGATGCGCACGTTCAGCAAGGTCACGGCCTCGTCGGCTTCGAGGTGCCCGGTGATCAGGCTCCGTGAGACAAGCGACCCTACGGAGAGAACGGCCCGACGGGGCTGAGGTGGGGCTCGATCCTGGTCGTAGCGCCCTGTCGTCTTCGGATCAGCCCGTGGCCTGTTGATCGTCACCGAGTGAGACGCCGGCCATGTGCGGCGAGAGATTCTCACTTGTTTGCGTCCTTTTTGATCTGCCCACGTCCTAATGACATATCGACTACTACCAATATGAGAGAGCGTGTGAGATGAACGTATCTGGTGATCAGATCAGGACTCAGGTCCGCGAGCAGTACCGCGACGCGGCCCTGAACATGCAACTGCCAGCCGGCTGTGGGCCCGCGTGTGGTACCGACACCGGCTTCGGCTCGGACTTGTATGACGCCCTGGACTCCGAGATCCTCCCCGACACGGCCAGACTGACATCGCTGGGTTGTGGCAACCCCACCGCAGTGGCTGAGCTCCGTGCCGGCGAGACTGTGTTGGACCTCGGGTCCGGAGCGGGCCTCGATGTGTTCTTGTCGGCCAAACGAGTTGGTCTGACCGGCAAGGTGTACGGGCTGGACATGACCGACGAGATGCTCGATCTGGCCCGGCGAAATCAGAGCGAAGCGGGCATCACCAACGTCGAGTTTGTCAAGGGCGACATCGAGAACATCCCACTGCCCGACCACTCCGTTGATGTGATCATCTCCAACTGTGTAATCAACCTTGCCCCAGACAAGCCGCGGGTCTTTGACGAGTCGCATCGTGTGCTGGTCTCGGGCGGGCGGTTCGCGGTCAGCGACGTCATCACGACTCGTGCCTTCAGCACCGCCGAAAAGGCCGACATGGCCGCGTGGGCCGGCTGTGTTTCTGGCGCGCTCAGCCGCGACGAGTACCGCCAAGGACTCGACGGGGCTGGATTCGGCGACATCGAGATCGACATCACCCACGAGGTCGGGCCCGACGTCGTTAGCGCCATTATCCGAGCCACGGCCTAGCAGACCCCAAAACCACAGCCAGCGAACACGACCAGAGGAGTCAGAACATGACGTGTTGTACCCCACAGGACCGACCAGTAGACGCCAAAGGCACCCCCGCCGCGAGTGTCGACGGTGACACCGAAACGCGAGACATGGCGGCCTTCGCACAGAAGTGCCAGCAGATGTTCTCCCAAGGAATGCCCGACTGCTGCGCCCAGATGCGCGAGCAGACCCACACCGAACCCAGCGAAGATTGAAGGAGCGAGACATGGAATTCTTGTGGCTACTCATGCCCATCGGCTGCATTGTGATGATGCTCGTCGGCCGGTCTGGCAAAGAAAGCAGTTGGGGTTGTTTCCAACACCACCAACCCCGCAAAGACCCCGAAGAGACCGGCAATGGCGCGGGACGATTTGACCGAGCCCTGCAACGTCGCGCTAGTGCCGCCGGTCTATCGTCCGACGACACTGAGCGGTTGCGGCGCATCTTGAACGCCACAACTGACCAAGGGACGGACGGTCATGGAGCGCTCGTGGCGCCCCAGGACCAAGGGACCTACCGATGAGCGCGTTGAGTGAGCAAGGAACGGCCCTCGAGGCCGCGTCGGTTGGCTACACACCGCCGAACGTCAACCGTTGGCTGGTGCTGGCGGTCATGTCGCTCAGCGTCTTCATGGTGTTCGTAGATGGAACGGTGGTAAACACCGCCCTCCCGTCCATCGCGCGGGATTTCGAGGCCTCGACCGCGACGTTGCAGTGGGTGGCCGACGGTTACATCCTGATTCTGGCGGGCCTGTTGCTTGTGGGCGGGACCCTGGGAGACAAGTTCGGGCGCCGGCTCTGGCTGCGTAGAGGTCTGTTGGTGTTCGGAGTGGGATCGGTCGGGGCGGCCCTGTCAACAGATGCCAACAGCCTGGTCCTTTCCCGTGGGGTGCAAGGTCTGGGGGCGGCCCTGGTGCTGCCTGCCACCCTCTCCATCATCACCGCGGTGTTCCCGCGTGATGAGCGAGCCAAGGCCATCGGCATATGGACCGCGGTCGGAGGGCTGGGGGCGGCCTTCGGGCCGGTGGCGGGTGGCTATCTCGTGGACAACATCAACTGGTCAGCGGTCTTTTGGCTGCATATTCCCTTCGTCGCGCTGGCCCTGTTGGGCCTGCGCTTCGTGCCGGAGTCCCGCGACACACGTGAGCTCCGCGTGGATGTGCCGGGCGCGGTGTTGGTCACCGCGGGGCTGATCGCTGTGGTCTTCGCAATCATCCAGGGCAACGAGGAGGGGTGGGGCTCGCCCCTGATCATCGGGATCTTCGCGGTGTCAGCGCTGCTGCTGCTCGCCTTCGGCGTCGTGGAGTCGCTCTCCGATCACCCGATGCTCCCGCTCCGGTTCTTTCGTCAGCGGGACTTCACCGGGGCGGTGGTCTACATCGGGCTGGCCTTCTTCGCCATGATGGGCATCTTCTTCTTCATGACCCAGTACTTCCAGCTGGTTCAGGGCAGAAGCGCCCTGCAGTCCGGTCTTCTCATCCTTCCCTCCGCTCTGACCATGGCGGTGAGCTCGGTGATCGCGGGGAGCGTCGGCCAGACCGTCGGGCCCAAGATCCTGGTGGTCGTCTCCACGATCATCATCGGATCTGGGATGTTCCTGCTCACTCAGCTCGAGGTGGAAGGCGGTGTGGGCCTGCCCATAGCGGGACTCATGCTCTTCGGCTTCGGGTTCGGCTTGGCGATGGTTCCCCTCACCGACACGGTCATGGCAGCAGTCCCTGTAGACGACGCAGGCGTCGGCTCAGCAGTGAACGATATGAGCAGAGAGCTCGGTGGAGCACTCGGAGTGGCTGTGATCGGCGCCATCGTCAGCGGCCTGTATCGAACCAACATCGAGGAAGCACTCACCGGGGTGGTCCCTGACCCGCTGCTTGAGAGCACAAGCGACGGGATCGCCGTAGTGGCGGTGGGCGCCGAGCAGCTCCCTCCGGAGACGGCTGCCCAAGTGACGAGCGCGGCCAACGCTGCCTTCGTGGACGCATTGACCACGGGAATGCTTGTCAGTATCGGCTTCATGGTCCTAGCTGGGGTGCTTGCTATCACCCTCGTCCCCTGGAAGATGCGACAGGTCCAAGTATCAGAGCGGAGGCTCGAGGGCGCCCAGGGCCCCGAGGCGCCACCGACCCATAGAGCTGACCCGCTCCTGTTGACAGTTTGAGAGTCCTAGGGAGCCGCTTGGGGAGCACAGGAGCAGTCGTCGGGCCAGGGTTCGGAGCCTGTTGGCTGATAGTCGATGACGTGACGGCGCTGGTCGAGTTCGATGTGGCAGCAGTTGAGGAGTTGGTCGCGGACCATGGCTCGGCCCCGCTGCACGCGGGACTTGGCGCCGCTGGTGGATAGCCCGAGTTGCTGCCCCATCTCTTGTTGGGTGAGCCCCTCGAGCTCGGTGAGCGTGAGCGCGTCGCGGTAGGGGGCGGGGAGCGCGTCGATGAGATCGTGGAGGAAAGGGGCGATACTCTGCTCCGCGGTGGCGACGTCGGCCTCGACGGCCGTCGCTGGCTCTTGCGGGCTCGGTGATGGCTGTTTCTTGCGGTAGTGGTCGACGATGGTGTTGTGGGTGACGCGGTAGAGCCAGGCGGCGAGATTCGCCGTTTCTTCCAACGTGCCGATGCGGCGGTGGACCTTCTCAAAGACGTCCTGGAGGATGTCCTCGGCGTCCTGGCTGGATCGGGAACGGGCTCGGATGTAGTCGTAGAGCCGCTGACGGAATGCTGTCCAGACATCTTCGGTCGTGTCGACCATTACTGCCTCCCGAGGCTCGACCGATGCGTCTTTGTCTCGGTCATATGGCGGTGGCTGCGTCCTTTCTACTCTGCACACGTCCTATAGGGCGAGACAAATCGAAAACGCGTTGCATGACCGAGCCAGATTACCAGTCCTAACGGAGCACGAAGAGGGGCAAAGCACCTGACTGGTACTTGTGGCTGCGGGCAGACGACGCGGGAGGAGGAATTGCCATGACGGCTATAGCAAGCAACATCACAGGGACGATCGACACGCACCCCAGAGTCGTTGCCGGTGTACTCGGGGGGATGATTCTCTTCTTCCTCGCAGCGTGCCTGCTCCACGACGCCATACCGGTCTGTCACTGGATCTTCCGCTGTGACCACCGGTATCACTGACGGCCGCTCATTCGAGACTCTAACGCGACTCGACGGGCGGAAATCACGCCAAAGCGTCGAAACCCCAGGCCGCCCGAAAACCTGGTCTGACCTGGGGTTTTGCTTTGTACACCCCCTGGGACTTGAACCCAGAACCTGCGGATT
>JAJCXY010000043.1 GCA_029263215.1 Acidimicrobiales bacterium | reverse complement strand
GGGTCGGGCACCTCCGTCACGCGAAGAACTTCCGGCCCGCCCTTCTCCTCCAAGACCACAGCACGCATTCGTGTCTCCCTGATCGACCCGAGCCCAGGCTAGATCGGACGACCACGCGGTAGCCGCAACTGGCGCGGATAGGGGAAGAAGTCGGGCAGGGCGCCGCCGTCGTGCTGGCGCTGCATCTTCTGCCAGAACTCAACGGTGCAGATGTCGGCGTGAACGTCGCCGAACACCTCGCCCACCACCCGCGGCGAACGGAGGTAGGTCCTGAACTCCTCGGGGAACACATCGTTGGGACCCACCGGGAACCAGGGCTGGTCGAGCATCTCGTCGTCGTAGCTGCCGCTTTCGGGAACCTTGCGGAAGTTGATCTCCGACAAGAGGGCCAACTCGTCGTAGTCGTAGAACACGACCGCACCGTGGCGGGTGACTCCGAAGTTTTTGGGGAAGAGGTCGCCGGGGAAGATGTCGGCGGCCGCCAGATCCTTGATCGCGTTGCCGTAGTCGATCGCCGCGGCGCGGGCCCGCTCCGGCGACATCTCGCGTAGATAGAGGTCGAGCGGGTAGAGCCGGCGCTCGGTGTAGACGTGGTGCAACACGACCTCTTCGTCTGTGATGGTGACGGTGCGGGCGCAGTCTTCACGCAACTCGTCGATCAACTCCTCATCGAAGCGATCCCTCTGGAAGCTGAGGTTGGTGAACTCTTGGGCATCGACGAGGCGACCGACACGGTCGTGGTCGAACACCAGCTTGTACCGCCGCTTCACCTCCTCCGGCGTGGTTCGCTTCGAGGGGGCGAACCGGTCCTTGATGAGCTTGAACACCACATCGAACGAGGGGAGGGTGAACACCGCCATCACCATTCCGCGCGCACCTCTGGCCCTCTCGAATCGGGTATTGGAGTGATCCATGTGGCGGTAGAGGGCCCGAAACAGATTTGTCTTACCGTGCTGGCTGTAGCCGATCGATGTGTACAGCTCCGCTACCGGCTTCACCGGCAACAGGCTCTTCAGGAATCCCACCACCGCGGCCGGGCGTCGACACAACACATGGAAGTACGACCGGGTGTAACCAAACATCCGACTCGCCGCGAGTTCGGTGAGCAGCACCGCGTCGACATACACACCATCCTCCTCGACCAGCATCGGCAAGATGACCGGTGAGATCCGGTTGAGCCAACGAAGTCGGCCGACCAGATAGGCGCCCTTGTTGCGATAGAAGATCGGCCGCAGGATGTCGATCGAGTCGATACAGCCATCCCATGCCTCATCGAGCTGGGCCTGGATCCGCTCGCGCACCAGCTCGACATCGCGATCGATGTCTTCCATGTGAGATGCGAGAGGAGAGTGCTGGAAGATCTGGCGCACCGTCTCTTCGAGCGACTCGTCGACGGGAAAGTTGCGGTATTCGCCGCGGGATCCGTCGTCGGCGGGCAGGGCGGTGGGCCCGAGCCACAAGAACTCGAGTTCCTTGTCGAGACCCACGATGTCGAAGAGGCGCCGGGTGACCGAGTTGTAGAAGGTCTCGGCCAGCTCGAGGTCCATCCGGGTGCCGATGAGATTGATGTATCGGCGTCGGGCGAGCACCCACAAGCGGCGGGCTTCCGCTTCGTCGTCGGGCAGGCTCAAGCGAGCCGCATCGACGACGGAGTAGACCCGGCGCTTGTGGATCTGGAGCCGTTCGGTGGCGTCGTCTTGGTGTTGGACCCACTCCCGCTCGAGGAACCGACGGGCGGCTCGGTGACCAATCTCGAGGAAACGCTCGTGGTAGTCGACGAACCCGTCGTGGAGCAGGCGAGCCAGCCGCTCGGTGGCGGGATCGGTCTCGAGGGGGGGCACAAGCTGGTCGGTCATGACAAGGTGCTCAGTGGGTCGGCCCCAGCCGCAGTGAGGCCGGAGTTGCCGCTGACCAGTCGGCGAAGAATCGATAACGATCGCCACGGATGATCGTGACGCGCCACTCGATGGCCGCCCCGTCGTACTGACCAAGACGCTCCACTCGAAAGGCTGCCGTGCCATCCTCCAAAGCCAGAAGCGCGCGCTCCTCGTCGGTGGGAACCACCGGCGTGATGCGTTCCCAGCCCCGGTCGGGGCGACAACCACAGCGTGCCGCCAGCTCGTTGTAGAGGGCGGTGTGGGAGAAGTCGGAACCGGCCAACGGAGCCGCCAACTCCGCGGGCAGCCAGGCCCGATCGACCGCGAGCGGTTCGGTGCCGGCGAACCGGAGCCTTTCGAGTTTGAAGAGGGCCGATCCGGCGTCGAGTCCGAGCTGGGCAGCCACCTCATCGTCGACCGTTTCACCCAGGAAGAGCACCTCGCTGCACTGCTCCACGCCTTGGGCCTCGATCTCCGCGAAGAGGCTGTAGAGGGCGCCGAGCCGTTGATCGAACTCGCCTCTTTCGATGACCGAGCCGCGACCCCGCTGCCTCTTCAAGAGCCCGTCGCGCTGGAGATGGCCGACCGCCTCACGCACCGTGTGCCGGCTCACTTCGTATTCCTCGGTGAGCTCCAGATCAGTGGGGAAACGTCGATCGAAGTCGCCCAGCTCGATTCGACGACGGAGGTCGGCTTCGAGCTGTGCCCACAACGACTGCGAGCCAGTGCGATCGAGCGGCGCGGTCACCGGTGTTTCCCCACCGGGCGATCCTACCGGCGTCAGTCTTGGGCGCCCGCGGCCCGTTCGTGGTGACGGATCACTTCGGCGATGACAAAGCGCAGGAAGCTCTCGCTGAACGCAGGATCGAGGTTGGCCGAGGCAGCAAGCTGACGCAGACGGTCGATCTGGCGATCCTCGCGTTGGGGGTCGGCCGGCGGCATCCCCGCCTCCGCCTTGTAGTGCCCGACCGCCTTGGTGATCTTGAAACGCTCGGCCAGCAGGAGAATCAGGGCCGCGTCGATGTTGTCGATGCTCGCCCGGTATTCCTCGAGCCGCTCGTCAGACATCACGCACCTCCACCGTCGGTTTCAGCAATGCACCGTAGCGCCCCGAACGACAACGACCGACTGCACTGATCGTGCTGTCGGTCGCTGCGACGTGGGCCGTACAAGAGTCGAACTTGTGACCTCCTGCGTGTCGAGCAGGCGCTCTAACCAACTGAGCTAACGGCCCTCGGGTGAGAAACTGTACCAGCCGCCGGAGGCGAATCACTCAGGAATGCATGGGGCCGCCGGCGAACCGGCGACCCCGAGCTGATGAGCGCCGGGCGGGATTTGAACCCGCGGCTTTACGGCTTTGCAGGCCGTTCCCTTGGGCCGCTCGGGCACCGGCGCCAGCGTCTGGAATCGTAGCGCCACCAGCTCGGCGTGCGACCATGGCGACATGACCGACGAAGACTCCACCCCGCGAGCGCCACTCGACATGCTCGGAGCACTGGCGAGGTCTGATGCCGACCTCGATGAATCGAGTCGGCTCATCGAGATCTACACCATGGAAGGACTTCTCCAGGTGTGGTGGTTCGGGGTGCCCGGTGCAACCGATGTGGCCCTCATGTGTGGGGGAGCGATGGGCGGTGTGCTCGGCCCGGGCCGAGCCTTGTACTTCGAGTTGGGTCGCCAGTTGGCCGCCGACGGCCGAGCCGCCATGGCGGTGAGCTACCGCCGCCCGGGCGACCTGGCCAGGTGTGTTCTCGATGTTTGCGCGGCGGCCGATCTGGCCATGCGAAACGGTGCCGAACGTTTCGTGATCCTCGGGCATTCGTTCGGCGGAGCCGTAGCCGTGCAGGCCGCGTGCACATTCACCGCGGCGGTGGCGGGTGTGATCACCTTGGCCACCCAGTCAGCGGGGTGCGAAGCGGCGGCCCAGATCGGATCTGTGCCCCTGCTTCTGCTCCACGGGGAACGAGACTCCATCCTCGGCCCGGAGAACTCATCGATGGTGCAGGCCCTGGCCGGCCATGGCGAGGTGAGGACCTTCCCCGACACCGACCATCTGATGACCGAAGCGGCCGATGAGATCGCGGCGCTTTCCCATGAGTGGGTGCTGGCTCGTTTCGGCGAACACGCCACGACCAACGTCACGGCCAAGTACACCTAGTGCCTCAGCGGGGCCCGAGTTCGTCGTCGCCGAGCAATGAGCGGAGGCCTTCCTCGACTCGGCGGAGGCGTGCTGTTACATCACGGAGCCGGCCGAGAAGCGCCATGGCCTCTTCACGCCTGAGCGCATCAGAGCCGGCCGGGAGCATCGCCAGGGAGCGGCGGAGGTGTTCGATCTCATGATCCCGGTCGAATCGCTGCACAGGTTGATCGTAGCGAACATCTGTTCGTGCTGGCAAGCTGGGGGGCGGTCCCTAGATGGCGCGGAACCGATCCTCGTCGACGTCTTCGATCTCACCTCTCCTGCGCATCCGCTCGACGTGCAGGACCGCAGATCTGCGCTCCACATTGTCGACGAATACCACGTCGTCCTGGGGGCGGTAGATGAAACGGTGCTCGACCATTTCCTCGATCGTTCTCGGCTCGGCCAGAAAATCGAGCATCGCCCGGTGGCGTCGAGGTATGGCCGCGGCGAAGGCGTCGACCATCTCCAAGAATGTCTCCCTGCTCTCGATCACTCCCTTGTGGTGGAAGGTGACGTAGAAGCGGGCGTCCTCCTCGCGAACCGCCGCAAGGCTCCGCTCGAACTGTTCGAGATCGCTCCACACGTCGCCGTAGTAGGGGCCGAACCCGGTGAGATCGATATCGCCCAGGAAGAACACCCCTCCGGAGATCCGTAGGCCGCAGTGTCCGGCGGTGTGCCCCGGCAGGTGAACCGCCTCGACCGTCACACCGCCGAGATCCCACACGTGTCCGTCGTCGAAGCCGACCGCGTCGGGGCGAGGTGAGTAGTGGAACTTCTGGCTGAAGTACGTGGCCATTTCGGGATGGTCGGTGCTGTTGAATCCGAATGCGTAGAGCAGAGCCTCCAGATCATGCGCCACGTCGAGGTCGAGTGTGGGCATGAAGATTTCGGCTTCGGGAAACACCCCGTTGCCGGCGATGTGATCCTCATGGCCATGGCTGTTGATCACCATGTCGACCTCCAGCGGCACTCCCCCCTTCTCCGCGACGGTCAGCGAAGGATCGACAATCGCCGTCTGCGACGATCCCCGTATCAGGATGGAATTGCCGCTCGGGTAGGCGCCACGCCGATCACCGGTGAGAGCGGTGACCGCAGGGGTGAGGGCGCGAGCATCCGGACTCCAGGAGACAATCATGGCCCGACCATACCGCGGCCGGCCTGGCCCAGAGCCGGCCCACCCGCAGCCGGTATCGACCATTCGTCCGCCAGATCTGAGACGATTCGAGGAACCGAACACGATCAAAGACCCGAGAGGAAACCCCACGATGGCCCTGCCAGCCGAGTTCGACTCCGATCCCTCGGCCGCCCACGCACAGGCAGTTGTGCCCTGCCGGGATTTCGACGCCACGCTCGCCTACTTCACGACCACGCTGGGGTTTCGGCTCCATCGCATCTCCCCTGCCGACAACCCGACAGAGGCCGACCTCTCGTTCGGTGATCTGGGAATCCTGCTGCAGCGCTCCGATGTCGACCACGACGGATCCATTCGTGTCGTGGTCGACGACCCAAATTCGCTGCAAGACAGCGAGACCCGGTTCGTTGCTCCCAACGGCACGCGGATCGACATCCTCCGCCGCGCCCCGAGACCCGTCATCCCCGCCATCGACCAGTCTCTTGTCATCAGTCGGATCGCCGCCGACGGCGCTTTCCAGCCCGGTCGAGCCGGGATGGGCTACCGCGATCTGATTCCCGGGCGCCAGGGAGGACGCTTCATCGGCTCGCACATCCGTATCGAAGCCGGCGGCGAGGTGCCCGACTATCCCCACTTCCACAAGGTCCGGTTCCAGATCATCTTCTGTTACAAGGGATGGGTTCGCGTCGCCTATGAGGATCAGGGTGAGCCTCTCCTTCTCCAGCCCGGCGACTGCTTCCTCCAGCCACCCGAGATCGCCCATCAGGTGCTGGAGAGCTCACCGGGATTGGAAGTGATCGAGATTGGTTGCCCCGCGGAACACGACACCCACCACAATGACGACCTGACGCTCCCCAACGACGCCATCGACCGCGAGCGAGACTTCGGAGGCCAACGATTCGTCCACCATGTGGCATCGGCCGCGCCATGGGTTCCTTGGCGCCTACCCGGCTACAAATGCCGTCAAACCAGCATCGCATCGGCTACCGACGGGTTGGCCGACGTGGCGGTGGTGCGGCCCACCGAGAGTATCGAGCCGTCGACTCATGTGCATGACGCCGAATTCTTGTTCTTCTTCGTTCTCGCCGGCAGAGCGGCCTTCACCGTCGATGGCCGCGTCGAGCAGTTGGAGGCGGGCGACAGCATCGTCATACCCGCCGGCATGCCGCACCGACTCGCAGCCGAGCCGGCCACCACCGAGCTCCTCGAGGTGTCGTTGCCAGCCTTGGCGTAGCCCGTCGCGTCAGCCGACGAGAACCATGCCTGCGTAGAGGCCCACCCCGTTGTGGAGCGCGGTCTCGTTGACCCTCATCAGGTTCGAATGGTTGGGTTCTGCGCTTCCCGGGGTCATGTCGTCGGGGCAGACGCCCAGATTTGCCATCGCCCCCGGCACGGCGTTCAACACATAGCTGAAGTCCTCTGCGGCGAACACGGGAGACTTTGCCTCGAAGAAGCCGTCGTCACCGAACAGGCCGGTGGCGACCTCGCCGACAAGCATCGCCTGGTGTTCATCGTTGATCGTCACCGGATAGCCGGGGATCAGGTCGCACGAACAACTGCAGCCATACGACTCGGCCGTGCCGGTCGACACCCGCTGGATCGCCTCTCGCACCTGGGAACGCACTCCTTCGTCGAAGGTGCGGACGGTTCCCTCGAGGAAAGCGGAGGGAGGGATGATGTTGGTGGTGGTGCCGGCTTCGATGTGGCCGACTGTGAGCACCGCCGACTGGGATGGGTCGAGGTCTCTGCTGATGATGTTGTGAAGACCCCCGACGATCGCCGCGGCCGGCGGGATCGGATCGACGCACTGATGAGGGGCAGACGCATGCCCACCCCTGCCGTGCACGGTTATCTCGAAGGAATCCTCGCTCGCGAGCAGGGGTCCGCCCTTGGTGCCGACCAACCCGTTGGGCATGTTGGTGACGACATGGATGGCAAAGGCTCGGTCGACCCCGTCGAGGACGCCTTCCTCGATCATGTGGCGCGCTCCGGCGTAGCCCTCCTCACCGGGCTGAAACATGAAACGAACCTTGCCGCCGAACTCACTCTTGTTTGCGCTGAGGAGGTGGGCGGCACTGGCCAGCATCGCGACGTGGGCGTCGTGGCCACACGCATGCATGGCACCCTCGCGCTGTGATTGGAAGTCGCTGACGAAGTCCTCGGTGAGGGGAAGGGCATCCATGTCGCCCCGCAAGAGCACCGTCGGGCCCGGCTTGCCCGTGTCGAGGTCGGCCACCACCGAGGTCGACGATTCACCGAGCGATATCTCGAGGCCCAGTCCGGTGAGCGACTCGAGCACCTTCGCCTGGGTGGCCGGCAGATCGAGGCCGATCTCGGGTTCAGCGTGGATGGCTCGACGTAGCTCGATCGTATCGGCGTCGAGGCCCCTGGCCGCTTCGATCAGTTCGGGTCCGATTGACTCAAGATTCGACATGCGCTCAGCCTTGCCCACTTCCTTCAGTCAGGCAAAACGCCCATCCCCACCGAAATTGGTGGCGATCCAGACCGTGACGGTAGGAATCCCGCCTCAAGTTCAAGGGTCCTCGGCGAGGTCACCAAGTATCGTCGCCAGGTCTTGGGCGTGGGCGACGAGACGAACGACATCAACATGGTCGACCCGCTCGAAATAGAACCAGCCGCACGGAAACCCCACGATGCGAGCTGAGCGAAGACCCGGGACATCACACAACTCACCTATCCGTGGGGAACCGGCACCCGGCATACGTTCGATCGTCGAAAGACCCTCGATCGCCAGGTCGAAGAACCGCCCACCAAGTTCGCCTCCGCCCACGGACCGGTAGTACGTGGTCCGCTCGACCAGGTCCGCTTCAGCGAGCGGACGCAGCCGAACTTCAGTCACACCTCAGCACCGAATGCCCGACCTCGCAGCTCACCGACCACCTCATCGGTGAGAGGACGGCCCTCACCGGACTCGATCCCGTCAGCAATCAGCAAACGAAAGTGGTGTGCTGCCTGGGCATGCTGATCGCGCCGAATCAGATCGCGGAGATACTCGCTGGTGTTCCCGTAGTCCCCTGACCGAACGCGCTGGTCGATGTAGTCGCGCAGCGTCTCGGGGAGCGCGAAGCTCATCGTGTTTCG
>JAJCXY010000042.1 GCA_029263215.1 Acidimicrobiales bacterium | reverse complement strand
TGTCACCTTCGTTCAGATCCAGGGCACCGCGACATTGCTACAGGGTGGGCCTGGCGGGGATCGAACCCGCGACCGAGCGATTATGAGTACCGCTCAGATCGTCCAAACAGTGCTGCCCAGTCCGTTGACCTGCAGTTTCGTCCACCCGACCGTCCGGTCAGTGATGTTGGATGACGCCTCGTATCGCTGAATATGTTGGATGAAATGTTGGATGGATCGATCCCTGATCGAGGTTGACTAGACCCAGGAGCGAACCGGTTCCCACTTATCGCGACTCCCTCCCGTAAGCAGAGCCACGACCGACCGCCGCGATCGATCTCGTGCCGTCACTGTTCAGGTCCACGCAGCGAACCTGGTCGTACGACCGCTAGGCCTGCTGTGCGGGGAGCTTGTTCTCGGCGAGTTCGGTGAAGGCGACGACTGGCGTTGCCCAGCGGAACTAACGTCAGGTACGCCCCTCACGCTCCCCCGCGACGTCGCGAGTGCCACCCGCTGGCGCCGTAGATGCACGTGCGGTGTCTGGTTGGGTGAAACGGGGCCGCGTGCTATTCAGTGGCACCCGAACCAGACTCAGCTATCCGAAGTGGAGCTCGCACGGAAACTCTCGATCGCCGCCGCCGCTGCAGCGCCTCCATCCGTTCCGAACCAGATCAGCGGAATGTGACGCGTGGTGCCGATGCTCGACACCTCGACCATCGAGGTTCTTTGCATCAAAGAAAACAGGTATCGGCGCATTACGATCGGCCCGACGTGTTCCCATCGATAACTCTGCATGGCACCGACCGTCACCAGACGCAGCCCACTGCCGGAGATCCACAGCCCCTGATTGTCACGCAGCAGCAGGTGGCGGAAGATACCTAGAATCGGAAGGCCGGTGATGAGGACCAGCGCGACGGCGATCGGGCCCCCTACGCTCCAGTCCCAGTTCGTGATCAACCCAGTTGCTGCAATCGTGAGACCGACCATGACCGTCATGAACCAGGCGAGAATCCGAAAGAACCCACGTTGATCAAAGTGCACCTCAGCGCTATCCCTGCTCGCCAACCGGTCAGCCACTGCTCTTCTCCCAGACAGGGCTTAGGGGCCGGAGGCCGTCACCCTCGCCATAGATGCGGACACCGGAGTAGATCCCCGCGCCGGTTATGACGACGCCCTGAGCGACGAGCAAGGCACCCAGTGGTCCCGAAAGACCACCGGTCGCCGGCGAGCCGATGGCGAGCGCACCGCCAGCCACGGTGATCGCGAGACCAGCACCAGTCACGATGATTGGCAGAGCGAGAGTCTGAAGGTTGTCTCCGCACGTAAAGGCATCACCGAAACACCGAGCCACTGTCCACGCGGGCCCGATTACGTTGTCTTCTACGAAGCCGACCATCTGACCGAGGCTGTCGCAGTCCGCACCTGGCTGACAGCCCCGAATGGTGGTAGCGCGGTGTTGCAGCCCGGCCTGCCAGCCCGCGTCAGCTCCGGCGCACACACCCTGATCAGCTGCAGGGCTGCACGGCGGCCTCGTGGACCCGTTGGCGAGGTGACCGTCAAAGGCACGATCAAACCAGACATCGAAGGCCGCCTCATAGCTCTGCACAGCCGACGAACCAGAATCGAAGACCACGCCGGCACTTCCCGGATCGAACGACGGCATGGTGGTGCCGGTGACCGATACTGGCGCGACGGTGGTTGGTTGGGTGAATGTGGCGTCCGCGATCACCACGTTCGCTAGCGCTCGGACCATCTCAGTGGCAGCGGTCGCAGAGCTCGACGGCCAGGCACCTCATCGTTCATTAGGACCGACGGCGAGCCCAAAGCGCGCTCGCCCCGAACGCGACCGCAGCGAGAACACCGAAGAGAGCGACAGCCCAGGTCCGCGCAATCGCCGACATAAGCGCCACCAAGAGGGACAACACCAAGAACACGGCGAGAATAATCGCCTGTTGTCGATGGAACTGCCTCAGGTCCTCAGCCATGATCGCTCAATTGGTCCTGGTACGAGCCGGCCGTCGTGAAGCCGTCCCAGAAGAATGCCGCCGCTCTCCGAGCTTCCGTACCAGGCGCACCGACAACGGCACCTGTGACCGCAAAGGCACCCGTCGTCGCATGGGCGACCCCGCAACCCTCCGTCTCACATGTCAGCGCAGCGGCGCCGTTGACGAAGGCTACGGCGGCATCAGCAGCAAGCGCTACTCCACACCCGGTCGCGCCTACGGGGTTCGTCGGGCCACCGATCAAGCACACTCCGGACGCGACCAACCCGACGGTCGGCCCCACCTTGTTCACTCCTCTCGCGATGCTGACCCAGGTCACGTTCCCAATACTGACGCGGCCGTCGCGTTCAGCGATGAGCTGGTCAATAAGGAACTGGTTGCGTTGGGCGCCGGTCAGCATCCCGAAGTCGGTCTGTTGCCGCACAGAATCGATTCTGGCATCGGTGAGCGATCCGAACTCGGTGTAGCGAATGTTGCTCGGCAACTGGACCGTGCCATCAGGGTTGAGCGTCGCGTTGCTCAGGATCACTGGCGTGGTTGGTTGGGTGAAACA
>JAJCXY010000041.1 GCA_029263215.1 Acidimicrobiales bacterium | reverse complement strand
TTCAGCGGGGGCGTGACAAGGCGGAGCGTTCCCGCTCACATTCCTCGCCGGCTGCGCATCCGCGGAGGTGGTCGTTGACCATCCCCATCGCCTGCATGAAGGCATAGACAGTAGTTGGACCCACGAAGGTCCAGCCCTTCTTCTTGAGGGCCTTGGCGATCGCTTTCGAGGTTGGTGTGATGCTCGGCACCGGCCAGTCGCCCTCGGGATCGCCCTCGAATTCGTCGGGCTCCCAACTCCAGAACCAGGCGGCCAGCGATCCTGCCTCCTCCACCAACTCGATGGCCCGGCCCGCGTTGTTGATGGTGGAGCGAATCTTGCCCTGATGGCGCACGATGCCGGCATCACCGAGGAGGCGTTCCACATCGGTCTCACCGAACTTCGCCACCTTCTTGAAGTCGAAGCCCTCGAACGCGGCTCGGAAGTTGTCTCGTTTGCGCAAGATCGTGAGCCACGAGAGGCCGGCTTGAAATCCCTCCAGGCAGACCTTCTCGAAGAGTCGGATGTCGTCGACCACGGGGCGGCCCCACTCGTGGTCGTGGTAGGCGACATAGTCGTCGTCGGCCCCGGGCCACCAGCAGCGAGTGATCCCGTCGTCGCCTTGACGAATCCACTCGCTCATCGCCGGACCATCCCGGTCACAACATCACTCCGAGGAACAGGGCGACCAACGATGCCAGCAGACCGATCCCGCCGGTGGCTCCTCGAACCGCGGCCGAGGGCGTGCGCTGGTGGAGAAACGCCGCCATGCCCGACAGGGTGACCGCCAGCAGCTTCACCCCGAGCGTTGCGTTGTATTCCGCGGACTGGGTGCCCTCGAGGGCCAGGATGTTCCAGATGCCGGTGATCATCGCCAGCCCGAAGAAGGCCCACGCCACCTGGCCGAAACGGGCGGCGGCAAGGCGCGGGGCGTCGGGAGCAATGCCTCTGAGTACGGGCACGAGCGCCGCCATCAGTATCTGTCCACCGATCCAAACGGTGACACCGAGGAGGTGAAGAGAAATGCGGATGGTGTCTAGGTCGGCTGAAAGCATCGGCGGGAACTCTAGCGAGCACGATCGACTACATCGACGAAGAGGGCGTCGCCGGTGGCCTCGTTCTCGGGATGCCACTGCACGGCAAGGAGATCGTGATGCCGCGCCTCCACCGCCTCGACCACACCGCCGGGGGTGCGGGCGGTGGCCACCAGACCATCGCCGAGTCTTCCGATGGCTTGGTGGTGCAACGACCCGACCTCGAGAGTTTCTGCTCGGTAAACCATCGAGAGACGCGAACCAGGCTCGATGTCGATCGTGTGGCGGTGGGCATGATTCTTGGCCGGATCGACCATCGGGTGTTCGGCATCGCCGTCTGACCGCACCTCCTGGATGAGGTCGCCACCAAAGAAGACATTGGCGATCTGGAGGCCGCGGCAGACGCCCAGCACCGGAAGCCCTCGGTCGAAAGCTCCCGACAGCAGGCGGAGGTCGGCTTCATCGGATTCGTGGCGAACACCGATGCTCGCCTCGTCGAACGCTCCATAGGCAGCCGGGTCGATGTCGTCGCCACCGGTGAGAACGACGCCGTCGACCACAACGAGCAGGGAGTCGGCCTCGTCGTCATCGAGCGAATGGGGAGCGATCACCGGCACCCCGCCCGCCCGCCGCACCGCATCCACATAGGCCACGCCGAGTGTGGCCAGGTCCTCATCAGCGTGCACCAGCGTGGGGAGACTCTGGCGCCACGGAGAAAGCAGGATACGAGGGCCGGCCATCGGTCGACCGTATCTCCGGCGTACCGTGGTGTCATGACAATCCTCGATCAGTCGTCCGTCGCCACCGTCAACGAGGCCGCCGCGGCCAGCCTCGAATCGGTGATCGAACTCCGCCGCGCCATCCACCGGGAGCCGGAGCTCGGAATCGACAATCCGATCACCCAGAATCGGATCGCCGCGGCCCTGACCGACCTGCCCCTCGACATTCGCCAGGGTGAAGGCGACATCACCTCTCTGGTGGCCGATCTGAATGGCAGCGACGGCCCCACCGTCTTGCTCCGCGCCGACACCGATGCCCTACCGATGACCGAAGACACCGAGTCGTCGTTCGCATCCACGGTCCCGGGCCGGTCCCACGCCTGTGGCCACGACTCCCACGTGGCCATGTTGGTGGGTGCGGCCCGTATCTTGTCCGCTCGTCGTGACGAACTCGGGGGCACGGTTCGATTCATGTTTCAGCCCGGTGAAGAGGGCTACGGCGGCGCCCGGCTGATGATCGAAGAGGGCGTGCTCGATGGGGTCGATGCCGCCTACGCAATGCATGTCACACCGAATGCCCCTGCCGGCATCGTGTCGTCACGGGCGGGGGCGATGCTCGCCTCAGCCGACACCTTCACCATCGATGTGATCGGCCGCGGTGGCCACGCTTCGATGCCCCACTACACCACCGACCCGATCGCGATTGCTGCCCAACTCATCACCTCGATCCAGACGATGGTCACCCGCGAGATACCGGTGTTCGAGCCCACGGTCGTGTCGGTCACCAAGATCAATGCCGGCACCACCAACAATGTGATCCCCGAGCGCGCCCAACTTGTGGGCACGATCCGTTGCGTGAGTCCCCGCACCCGGATCCAGGTCCATGACGCCCTCGAGCGTCTCGTCCACACGATCACCGCCGCTCACGACGCCAGCGCTGAGATCAGGATCGACAGGGGTTACCCCGCCACCATCAACGATTCCGCGTCGGTAGACCTCGTGGCCGATGTCGCCCGCTCCTTGTTGGGCGACGACGCCTACGTGCCCATGCCCAGCCCGGTGATGGGGGCTGAAGACTTCTCCTATGTGCTCGAGAAGGTGCCAGGGGCGATGAGCAACCTGGGCGTGTGTCCTGCCGACATCACAGATCCCTCCACCGCGGCCGGGCTGCACTCCAACCTCATGCGTCTCAACGAATCGGCGCTCTCGGCCGGTGTCGCAATGCACGTCGGCACCGCTCTCGCCGCGCTCGATCAGCTCCGGGCGGGATAGATCACCCGGATCGCGCCCACCGCGAGGCCGGCACCGATCAATTCCATCACTATGAACATCGGTGCTGAGCCCGGGTCGATCCCGGCAAACGTGTTGCTGAGGGTTCGGGTGACCGACACCGCTGGATTGGCGAAAGATGTCGACGACGTGAACCAGTAGGCACCACCGATGTAGGCCGCGACGGCCGACGCCGCGAGATGGTCGCGACCCGACCGCACCAGGGAGAAGATCAAGAAGACGAGTCCGAAGGTGGCGACGACCTCACCGAGGTACTGGCCACCACCATCGCGAACCTTTTCACTCATATTCACGGCGTCGAGTTCGAACATGAGGTTGGCCGCGATCACACCCACGGCGCCACCTGCGAGTTGGGCGGCGATGTAGGGGGCGACATCAGACCACGGTCGGCTGCCTAGTGAAGCGTCGGAAAGGGTGACTGCTGGATTGAAATGGGCGCCCGATACCGGGCCGAACATCAAGATGATGGCGTAGAGCACACCGACGGTTGCGCCCGCGTTGGCAAGGAGCTGAAGGCCAACGTCGTCGGTGAGCCGCTCGGCCATGATTCCCGAGCCGATTACCCCCGTGAGCAAGAAGGCGGTGCCGATGAATTCGGCTAGGAGGCGGCGATTCATGAGGTCAGAAAGGGCTTGGGCTCGGCCGACGAGTTCACGCCGACCGAGCCCTAGTTTCCCTGGAGGGGGATCGGGGACCGAAATCCCCGAGCTTGGTGTCTTGCGGCCCTGCACCCGCTCAACACCGAACCCGAGTGGACCTTAGTCCAGATGACCAGGGATTTCATCTCAGTACGTAAACAAACCGCAAAGAGACAGCAAACTTGGGCCCCATCCACCACTCAAAACGTCATTACCAGCCATGGAAAGTGCTGACAAATGCCTCTTCAGGGGTTGACGGAGCCCCACCGACATTGCGGTATTGAGACATTGCGTCAGAGCGGCATTCGGCGTCCCAGATCACGCTCCGCTCCCCGTACTCCGACTGCCGGCGACCATCCAGACCACAAAAGCAGCCGTGCCGCCCTCTGAGGGGCGGCACGGCCGGGTGGTGAGGTGCAGGAGAGGTTCAGCTATCGGATGAGTCCGAACCAGACCCCGAGCCAGAGTTGTCATCGTCGTCATCGTCGTCATCGTCGTCATCGGAATCCGAACCAGATCCCGAGCCAGAGTTGTCATCGGAATCCAAACCAGACCCCGAGCTGGAATCATCAGAACCGGGCTCGACTCGGGTCACCGTGCCGTTTTCGACCCTTGTCTCGGAGTCGTCAGCCCGGTCACGGGTACGGACCCGCTCACGAACAACGCCATGCTCGATTTCGATGTGCACGTCGACACGCTTGGTGCCCTTGGTGAATCTGACCTCGATCTGGAGGCCCTGCCTCTGCTCCGCAATGGTCCAATCGCCTAGAGCGGCTACAGGGCCCAAGGTGAAGGTGCCGTCAGCGGCGTCGAAGGAGTAGGCCACCGTCCCGGCAATCTCCTCGGTCTGGCCCACCCTGGCGGCTACTTCACCGGCGGCGTCCAGAGCAGGAGTCGACGAGTTGTCGTCGTCAGAGACAGCGCCGGTACCGCCACACTCGACGTCGTTGGCGTGCTCGGCCTCATCACAGTTGCCCGAAATGTCGCCAGGAGTCGACGGGCTGTCGTCGCCAGAAACAGCGCCGGTACCGCCACACTCGACGTCGTTGGCGTGCTCGGCCTCATCACAGTTACCCGAAATGTCGCCAGGAGTCGACGGACTGTCGTCGCCGGAAAGGGTCGATGAATTGTCGTCATCAGAGACGGCGCCGGTACCGCCGCACTCGACGTCGTTGGCGTGCTCGGCCTCATCACAGTTACCCGAAATGTCGCCAGAGGTCGACGGACTGTCATCGAACGGTGAGCCGGGCAAGGCCACGGCGGCGACGGAAAGAGCGCCGACAATAGCGATGATCACCGAGGCGCTGACCAGGCGGGATAGAAGAATTCGTTTCATGGGGGTCTCCAGTTGCGTGACTAAGTGCTCCCACTGTCGACCCCGCTGGGTTAAATCCACTACCCATCGCCCCCAACATTCGCCAAAACCCCAGAACCCAGAAGACTCGCCCGATCAGGGCTCGGCCCAGGCGACTGGCACGCCCTCCGATGCGCAGGTGATGTCGAGACCCGAAGCAGGATCCGACACAAAGTCCAGAACGATCGAGCCGATGCAGTCGTTGCCGATCCAGATCCCGTGGCCTCTGCCTGCCTGGGTCACCACGGTGGCGTTGCTCAGCCCGGCCGCGGTCGCCTCGGCGAATGCCGCCGGCGTAATCGGATCGAACTCACCGGAGAGCAACAGGGTGGGAGTATCTGAACTCACAGGAGAGCCGGCGACGGCGTCGGCGCCGGGCTGATCCCACACCGAACACGACTCGATGATCGGAGCCGATGTGATCGCCGCCGGGAAGGGGGCCAGATCATCTCCCGGGCCGTCGGTGAAGGGAAGACGATCGTTGCACTGCACGGCAAAAAATGTGCCCTCGTCGTTGGCGGCGTATGACGACACCATCGTTCGAGCCCCTACATTCGCCAACCAACGAGCAGCCGAGTCATCGCCGGCCTCGATGCCTCCCAGCACGGCCGGCAGAAATCGGAGCCTTGCCTCGCTGTAGAGCAGCAGGAAGGAGAGTTCGGCGAGCCTGGTGCCGTCGATCACGACATCGATCGATTCGGAGAAACCGGTCTCATCGGCACTGAGCCCCACCACCAGAGGCTCGCGGTCGAGCCGCGCCATGAGCAGTTCGGTGGTGGCCACCACATCGTCGGTGTAACCCGAGCAGGTTTCGCTGGCCGCACAGGCCCCCGCCAGCGTGTCCAACGCCATTTCTGCCGATCGCGCCAGAGCCTCATCGACCCCGATATCGGGTGGATAGACGCCGTCGAGCACAACACCGGAGATCTCAGCCGGGCCGGTTCTCAGCAACTCAAGGCCGATCGTGCTCCCGTAGGACACCCCGTAGACCACATAGTGCCCGTACCCGAGGCCGCGCATGACCGAAACGATGTCGTCGGCGTGATTGCGGGTACTCGTGGTGTCGAACAGTTCGCTGTCGTCGAGCCGCCGGGCACAGGCATCGAGAGCATCCAGGCCGAGCCTTTCGGCTTCGGACGCCTCTGAGCCCAGGATGTCGATTATCGCGGTGTCGAACTCTCCACAGTTGAAGTCGACAGCACCGAATCCAGTGCCTCGCTGATCGATGAACACCTGGGTGAACGGTCGTTGGGGGAACCACGCCGCGAGCTCGCTACTGGCCCCACCCGGCCCGCCCTGGAGCACCACCAAGGGGGTGTCGACCGCGGGGTCGGATCCGCGCATCGTGGCCACGGTGATCTCCACGACCCCGGCGGTCGGGTCGGTTCGGTCGAGCGTCACCAGAGCCGAACCGCAAGCCATCAGCTCGCTCGCAATCGGGCCGGGACAGTCGACCTGGCTGATGTCGGCCGCCACCACTTCGCTGGGATCGGGATCTGCTCCCTCCCCGTTGTCATCGTCGGGTGGGTCGACCGGAGTCGGGGCAGAACTGGTGGACGACGTGACGAGAGGAGGCGCCGACCCCTGGTTGGCGCCGGAGCTGCAGGCCGCGGCCGCTACCGCTACCCCCAGCAACATGGAGCCGAGTCGGAGCTTCACCACAGGGGATCGGTGCGGAAGTCGGCGTGTTCGCCTCAGGAGTCGAACACCATCCGGCCGATCCAGTCGGCCACCATGGCCGGCTTGTCGACTCCCTCGATCTCGATGGTGAACGTGCGGGTGCTGTCGATCGCGCTGCCCTTGAGTTCGACGGACTTCACGGTGCTCAGGGCGCGTACCCGCTTGCCCGAGTTCACCGGGTTGACGAAGCGAACCTTGTCGAAGCCGTAGTTGATACCCATGATGATGCCGTCGAGCGGGGGTGTGTCGTTGGGGACCGACGTGCTGAGGTGCACGAGCATCGACAGGGTGAGCATGCCGTGTGCGATCGTTCCTCCGAAGGGAGTCTCGGCCTTCGCCCGTTCTTCATCGATATGGATGAACTGGTGATCGTGGGTGCAGTCGGCGAACTGGTTGATCTGATCCTGGGTGACTTGGAACCAATCACCGGCTCCTTCGTCGTTGCCGACTGTGTCCTTGAGAATGTCGTATGCGGCGGCTGCGTTACTCATTTTGTCTCCTGGGTCTGATGACGCGGCGAGCCTAGGCGCGGAGCTGTTCTTCCAGCATCCCGGCCGCTGGGGACGCGGCGGAACCTTCGCGGGTGGCGGTGCAGAGGCGGCGGGACGCGATCACCCGGCCATCGCCCATCTCAGAGCCGGCCTGCACGACCGGGAGGACCGTCCATCCGACGCCGAGGCCCACCATCGCCCTCAACACTTCCGGTTGATTCGATTCGGCCACGATCTCGCTCGGGGCCCCAAGATCACGAAGAGCACCGTCGATCACCGCCCGGGTGTGTGACCCCGATGCGAACAGAACCCAGGGACCCCATGATGCCGGCGATCCCAAAGGCCGCCCTTCGGGAGTGAATACAGCGAGGTCCTCGGTGAGCAGATGCCGCAACACCACCCCACGACGAGGCTCGATCGGCTCGACACAGACGATGAAGTCGAGCTCTCCCGATTCGAGCTCGTCGAGGAGCTGGGCCGAGGGCGCGACCCGCAGGCGGAACTCGAGTTCGGAGTGGCCAGTTCGAAAGCTGCGTAGCACCTCGGGAAAGTGGCCCACCGCCGCGGCATCGATCATTCCCACCCGCAGAGCCCCTCCCCGACCGGTGCGGGTGCGGTCGGCCCAGTCGGCGAGGTCGCCGGTGAGGGCGACCACCTGGCGGGCATGGGCGAGAACCTCCCATGCTCCCGGTCTCAGAACCCTGCGCCTACCTTCCCGGTCGAACAAGGGCACACCGACCCGTCTCTCGAGCTCGGCCAGACCCTGGGAGAGGGCCGAGGCCGACACTCCTACGTCGGCTGCGGCAGTGGCCCAGTTGGGCGATTCGCTCACCGCCACGAGGTACTCGAGTTGGCGGATCGACAGGTCGGGGAGAGATCGGCTCACCCTTCGCATTATAGTTCAGTCTTTCTTCACCAACGTGCATTGATATGTCGAACTCCTTATGGTTCGGCCATGACTGCACGCAACATCGCTCCTGCCACCGGCAAGCTCGGGGTCCTCACCCCCGGACTCGGCGCCGTGGCCTCCACCTTCATCGCCGGCGTTCTCACCGCCCGCCAAGATGGCGTCGCCCCGCTCGGGTCGGTCAGCCAGATGGCCCATATCCGGCTCGGCACACGCGAGGACGACAACAACCCCCTCATCCGTGATTTCGCCCCGCTGGCTTCACTCGACGACATCGTGTTCGGCGGCTGGGACCCGATCTCGGCGAACGCCCTCGAGGCGGCCCGCACCTGTGGAGTACTCGACGAGCGCGACCTCGCCCCGATCTCGAGCGAACTCGAAGGCATCGTGGCCATGGATGCCGTCTTCGACCAGAAGTGGGTGAGCCGCCTCGAAGGCACCCGCGTGAAGACCGAGACCAACAAGTGGGATCAGGCCATGGCTCTCATGGCCGACATCGAGCGCTTTCGCGTCGAAAACGACTGTGACCGACTCGTGATGGTGTGGTGCGGTTCGACCGAGGCCTTCCAAGAGGCTTCCGAGGTCCACGAGACCGTCGCCGCCTTCGAGCAGGGCCTCAAGGACAACGACGACAACATCTCACCGTCACAGATCTACGTGTACGCCGCCCTCCAGAGCGACGTTCCCTTCGCCAACGGTGCCCCCAACCTCTCCACTGATCTGCCCTGCATGATCGAGCTGAGCGCGTCGCGCGGCGTGCCGATCGCCGGCAAGGATTTCAAGACGGGCCAGACCCTCATGAAGACCCTGATCGCTCCTGGTCTGAAGGCCCGCATGCTCGGCCTGCGAGGCTGGTACTCCACCAACATCTTGGGCAACCGCGACGGCGAGGTGCTCGACGCTCCGGAAAACTTCAAGACCAAGGAAGAGTCGAAGCTCGGCGTACTCCACAAGATCCTCCAGCCCGAGGTCTACCCCGACCTCTACGGCAACATCGATCACGTGGTGCGGATCAACTACTACCCGCCCCGTGGCGACAACAAGGAAGGCTGGGACGCGATCGACATCTTCGGCTGGATGGGTTACCCCATGCAGATCAAGATCGACTTCCTCTGCCGCGACTCCATCCTGGCTGCACCGATCGTGCTCGACCTGGCCCTGTTCATGGACCTCGCCTCACGTGCTGGTGAAGCCGGCGTGCAGGAATGGCTGAGCTTCTACCTGAAGGCGCCCCAGTCGAACGGTGAGCATGATGCCGAGCAGGACCTGTTCATCCAGCAGACGAAGCTGAAGAACACCTTGCGGGAGTGGATGGGCGAACAACCCGTAACCCACTCCGAGGCCGGCTAGGCCGGCCGCGGCCAGTTGTTGCGGGCGGCCGAGAGTTCTTCTCGGTAGCGAGCCACATTGGCCAACTTCACTTCGCTGAATCCTCGGATCTGGTCGGCCAGCCCGGCAAGTTCGACGGCTCGGTCGTAGTTGTCGGCACTCAACGAACCAGCCAGTTCGAGGGCCAGCTCCTCGTACTCGCGGATGAGGTTGCGCTCGATGCGACGCTCCTCGCTACGGCCGAAGGGGTCGAGGCGACTGCCCCGCATCCGTCTCATCCGGGCCAGAGAGCCGAACGCGAGCGCCGAAGAGAAGCGTCCGAACCCGATCTTGCGGTCGATCCCGAGCTTGACGAGGGTCGGGGGCTTGAGCTGGTAGGTGAAACTGGCACCGGCGCCGAACCGGCCCTTGATCTCTTCCGCGAGCCCGGGCCGACGATGCAGGCGGGCGACTTCGTACTCGTCCTTGTAGGTCATGAGTCTGAACAGCTGCTTGGCGACGGTCTCGGCCAGGTCGCTTCGGTCGTGCACTGCGAGCTCGGCGCTGCGCACCTGCCCTACCGTCTCGATGAAGCGGGCGGCCCAGGTCGTGGTGCCGTAGGCGACGAGCTCAGGGACTCGCCATGCGAGCGTTTCGGCCAGAGTGTCGTCGGTGTCGATACCGGCAAGCAGCTTGGCGTGGGCCGCGGACAGAGCCGGTGGCGACTCCACGGCCGGGGTGTCGATCTCGATCTCGGCTGCGAGCGCGGGCTCGGCCGCGAGCCGTCGACCGAGCCGGAAGGCCTCGGTGTTCATCTCCACCGCGACACCGTTGAGTTCGATCGCTCTTTCGATCGCGTCGCCGCTGACGGGCACCAGTCCCGTCTGGTAGGCGATGCCGAGCACTATGAGGTTGGCTGCTGGTTGGGATCGAAAGACGCTCTTGGCGATCCCCTCGGCGTCGACCCACTGATTGGTCTCGGCCCTCGTGGTGCGGTCGATCTGGTCTCGGAAGGCGTCGATCTCGGGGAAGTCGGCGAGGGCCCGCTTCGTGACCATGTGGCCCGTGGGCATCCGCGAGGTCGACACGACCGCGGTGGTCCGGTCTGGTGCGGTTCGGGCCAGGTTGGCCGGCGAGACTCCGGCCACGAGGTCGAAGACCAGGTAGCCGTCGGCGCTGCCCTCGGCCAGCCGACTCGAGCCCACGTCGGCCTCGGCGCCGATACGGAGATGCGAAACGACCTGACCGCCCTTTTGGGCCAGGCCGGTCTGATCGAGGCTGGAGGAGGTCTTGTCGTCGAGGAGGGCTGCTGTGTTGATCAGCTGGTTGACCGTCACCACCCCGGTGCCGCCGATACCGACGGTGAGCAGCGAGGCCTCTTCGGGTACGACCGGGTCGGCCGGCATCGGCCAGGCCGCGACGGTGGCGGCAATCGGAGAGCCGTGTTCACCGGCTGACGACTCGGAGTCGTCCACGTTGACGGTGATGAAGGCCGGGCAGTCGCCGCCGAGGCAGGTGAGGTCGAAGTTGCACGACTCCTGATGGATGCGGGTCTTGCGACCGAACGGGGTGGAGACGGGGTGCACGCTGATGCAGTTGGAGATCTCGCCGCAATGACCGCAGCCGTCGCAGACCGCCTCGTTGATGAACACCCTGGTGGTGGGGCGAGCGATACGGCCACGCTTGCGGCCCCGCCTGAGTTCGGCCGCGCAGCCCTGGTCGTAGATCAGCACCGTGGTGCCCTGCACTTCGCGCAAGTCGAGCTGGATGTCGTCGAGCTTGTCTCGGTGGACGACCTTGGTGCCCGGAGCGAACCAGGCATCGGACGCGTACTTCTCGGTGTCGTCGGCCACCACAACCACTCGGGCCACACCTTCGGCGTCGAGCTCCCTGGTGAGCTCGGGTACGGCCAGTTCACCGGCGGCGTCCTGCCCGCCGGTCATGGCCACGGTGCCGTTGTAGAGGATCTTGTAGGTGATGTTGGCCCCCGACGACACCGCTTGGCGGATGGCCAGGATGCCGGAGTGGGCGAGGGTGCCATCGCCGAGGTTCTGAAAGCGGTGAGACTCATCGACGAACGACGACAAGCCGACCCACTGAGCGCCTTCTCCGCCCATCTGGGTTATGCCGGTGGCGCGACCCGGCATCATCAGGGCCATGCCGTGACAACCGATCCCGCCGCCCGCGACCGAGCCTTCGGGAACCGTGGTCGATCGATTGTGAGGACACCCGGAACAGAAATACGGGGTACGGCTGGGAAGGGTGCTGCCGACGACCGACACGGCGATGCGTTCACGTTTCGGGGTGAGCCGTTCGGAGCCTAGGCGGGGCTGGAGCAGGCGGCGGAGGGGCTCGACGAGCTGATCGGGTTCGATGGCGCCGGCGGAGGGAACCAGGGGGCGGCCTTCGGTGTCGAACTTGCCGATCACCTCTGGCGCGTCGATCGATCCGTAGAGCTGGTTGCGGACCTGATCCTCCAGGAAGGCCCGCTTCTCTTCGACAGCCATGATGGTGGTGGTGCCGGTGGCGAACAGGCGCAACCCCGCAGGCTCGAGGGGCCAGATCATGGCCGGTTTGTGGATCCGGATGCCCGCGGCCACCAGGTCGGCGTCGGATTCGATGCCCAGTTGGGTAAGCGCACTGCGAACATCGAGGTAGGCCTTGCCCCCCGCGATGATGCCGAGCCAGGCGTCGGGGGCACCGATGGTTCGATCGAGCTGGTTGGTGGCCACGAAATGCCGGGCTGCATTGAGGCGAGTCGTGAAGGCCTCGTTTTCCTGTTGCACCGAGAACGGGGCAAGAAGGGCGTCGTTGACCGTTTGCATCCATGGCTCACCGTCGACCAGGAAGGGCACACCGGCGAGCTCGATGCGGCCGGGATCGAAGTTGACAGTGGCGGAACCATCGGCCACATCGGTGTGGATCTTCATGCCCACCCAAGCTCCACACGCCCGCGAGAGTTCGTAGCCGTAGCGCCCGTAGTCGAGGATCTCCTGCACCGAGCCGGGATAGAGGGTGGGCAGAGCTAGGTCGGCCATGGAGTGCTCAGAAGCTGACGGCAGGGTCGACGACTTGCACGCCGGATCGTCGCCCACGGCCGCGATCACACCATCGGTGCGGCCGGTGCCGCACAGGTTGCCGTGGCGGATGGCGTCTCCGGCCCGGTCGAGGCCGGGACCCTTGCCGTACCAGAGGCCGAGCACTCCGTCGTAGAGAGGCGCCTCGTGCCTGCTGGCGAGCTGCGAGCCCCACACCATCGTGGCGCCGAGCTCCTCGTTGACCCCGTTGATGAACCTCACCTGGTTGGCGTCGAGCTCGCCCTGATTGCGCAGGAAGGCGGCATCGATACCGCCGACCGGCGATCCTCGGTAACCCGCAATGAGGGCGCCGGTCTGCTGGCCGACCCGCCCGTCGGCTCGAACCTGGTCGAGAACCATGCGCACCATCGCCTGGACGCCCGACAGGGTGGCCCGCCCCTGTTCGGAACCGAACTGGTCGGCGAGTGTGTAAGCGGCCAGGTCAGTCATTGCCTCTCCTCGATTGCTGCGAGCACAAACTGCCACGACTCGTGGCCGGGGTCGATCACATCGAAGTGATCGGTTTCCACGAACTCTCGAAAGAGCACGCCATCGCCCGCCGCCCTCACGTAATCACAAACAACTTCGACGGGCACGTGCACGTCGGTGTCGCCGTGCACGATCAGCTGGGCAACCTTCACCGGCAAGAGCCGGAGGGGGTCGGTCGAAGCGTAGGCGTCGGGCTGCTCGTCGGCACTGCCCCCCATGAACTCCGCCACCGCTCCCCCGCTCAGATCGGCGGTGGCGGCAAAGTCGGCGACGGGCGCCTGGCCCACCACGAGAATCGGAGTGACCACCGCCTGCTCGCGTTGGCCCACCCACAGCGCCAGATGGCCACCGGCCGAATGGCCGACCACCGCCACTCGATCGAGGTCGAGGGGAGCTTCGAGATCAGCCAGCAGATCCATTGCCACGGCCACGTCCTCGAGGGTTCCGGGAAATCCCCCTCCGGGATCACCGATCCGGCGGTACTCGATATTCCATGCCGCGTAGCCGTGGGCCACCGCGTCGGCAGCCTGGGGCGCGGCCAGGGTGAGGTCGTAGGCATTGCGCCAGAAGCCGCCGTGGAGGAAGGCAATCACCGGAAAGGGTCCATCGCCGCGCGGGAGGGTCAGGGTGGCGAACTGGGGCGACGCGTCCCCGTACCGCACCACTTCATGACCAGATACACCGATCGACTCAGGAGCCACGGCGGCGATCGTAGAATTCGACCCGTACTTTGTCGATCTCGGACGAATTGGTCGAAACTGATCCCATGACCGAACCCCGCGGCGACGAGACCATCGAACTACTGCAAGCACTGATCCGCAACGAGTGTGTCAATGAAGGCACCGAGGAGTCCGGTCAGGAGATTCGAAACGCCGATCTGCTCACCGACTACCTCGAAGGCGCGGGCCTCGATGTGGAGCGCTACCACGCCGCACCGGGCCGCACCTCGCTCGTGGCCCGCATCGAGGGCTCCGACCCCGACGCTCCGAGCCTCTGTCTCAATGGTCACACCGATGTCGTGCCTGTCAGCCCCGAGGGCTGGCGCGAGGACCCGTTCGGCGCGGAGATAATCGATGGAGAGGTGTGGGGCCGGGGCGCGGTCGACATGCTCAACCTCACCGCCACCATGGCCGTCGTCACCCGTCACCTGGCCGAAACCGGCTGGAAACCCCGTGGCGACCTCGTGTTTTTCGCGGTGGCCGACGAGGAATCCGGATCTGCCTACGGAGCGCGCTGGATGCGCGACCACCATCCCGACGTGATCAGGACCGACTATGTCCTCACCGAGAACGGCGGCCTCCACAACGGCGCCAGCGATGCGCCGGCCATATCCATGACCGTCGGCGAAAAGGGGGTCGCGTGGCGTCGGCTCCGCGTGCGGGGGCTGCCCGGCCACGGTTCGATGCCGTTTCGCACCGACAATGCCCTGGTGAAGGCGGCAGCGATCGTCCAGCGGCTCGCCGACTACCGTCCGCCGGCCCGGTTCCACGACTTCTGGCGGCCCCAGGTCGAGGCCATGGACCTGGCCCCCGAGATGAAGCAGGTTCTACTCGACGATGCCGCGATCGACGAGGCCCTCGGGGCGATGCCCAGCCGGCCCGCAGCCAGCCATCTCCACGCCTGCTCCCACACGACATTTTCGCCCAACGTGGCCGTCGGCCAGACCAAGACGAACGTGATTCCCGACATCGTCGACATCGATGTCGACGTCCGAACCCTTCCCGGCGAAGGAGCCGAAGAGGTCGAAGCCCATCTGCGCGCCGCGCTCGGCGATCTCTACGACGATGTCGAGACCACCGCCCTGATCAACGATGAGTCGTCGGTCAGCCAGCCCAACACCCCCCTCTGGGATGTCATGCAGCGCGCCGCCAATCGGCCCTTCCCCGCAGCCCGACTCCTGCCCCTGATCAGCCCCGGTTTCACCGACGCACGCGTGCATCGCGAGTTGGGGGCGATCTGCTACGGCGCCGGCCTGCTCAGCCCTTCGGTGTCGCCCGCGGAGTTCGGTTCACGCTTCCACGGCCATAACGAGCGCATCGACGTCGAGTCGTTGCACCTCACCACCCGCTTCTACCACGACGTGGTCACCGAACTACTTGGCTGAGCCCCCCTGCTCAGATCCCTGAAGCGACACCTGTGAGGGCGCGGGGGTCCGCCGCTCCCGCGAGGGTGCCGTGTTCGGTCACCTCGATGACATGAGCGTGGCCGAAGCTTCCGTGTTCACCGGACCCGACATCGTGGCCCCTGGCGACAAGCGCGGCTCGGACCTCCGGCTCGACGTGATCTTCGAGTTCGACACGACGCCCATGGCCCGCCCTCCAGGTATCGAACCCGCCGCCATCGATGGCGGCAAAGCCCCAGCGCCCCGCACCCACTGAACGGCCGGGGTCGCGGTTGTGGACCAGCATCGAGGCGAGGATCTGCAGGAGGATCTGGGGCTGGGCATCTCCGCCCATCGTGCCGAGCACGGCCTTCAGCGAGCCATCGGTGCGGGTGACCAGCGCCGGGGCCAACGTGTGAGGGGGTCGGCGACCCGGCCCGTATTCCGCGGGATGACCAGGCTCGAGTGAGAAGCCCAGGCCGCGATCATGGAGGAATATCCCGCTCGAACCGGCCACGATGTGCGCACCGAACCCGCTGGCGTTCGAGTTGATCAGCGACACACCCATGCCGTCGGCGTCGACGACACACAGATAGGTGGTGTCGCCATCGAAGGCCGGGACATCGACGCGGCCCGCCTGGCCGGCGTCGATCTGGCTCTGGCGATCGCGGATCAGTTCGGGCGCGAGCAGAACTGCCGGGTCGGCTCCCTCGTGCAGCGCGGTTGGCCGATCGTGGCCCGCCTGCGCGGCCGCCTCGATGAGCAGGTGGACGCCCGCACCATCGTCGGTGAGGTCGAAGGCGTCGGCGATGGCCGCACTGAGGATCGTGATGTAGCCCTGGCTCGTCGGCGGCGTGGTCCAGAGGCGGTGCCCGAACGCGTCGACCGAAGCGGGCTCGACCCAGCGGGCTTGTGAGTCGAGGAGATCGTCGGGGGTGAACTGGTCGGGTCCGACCGCCAGGAGACACTCGCCGAACTCGCCGCCATAGAAACCTTCACGGCCTCGGGCCGCAATGGCGTTGAGGGCTCGAGCCGACCCGGGCCGGGTCACCAACTCACCGGTGCGAGGAGCCGGAGGAAGCTCGTTGTGGGCGATTCCCGCTACAAGCGGCGCCGCTCGAGCCAACAAGGGGGCGACAGCGAATCCGTCTTCAGCGAACCCCACTGCAGCGGCGAAGACCTCGGTGAGAGCCAGTCGGCCATAGCGCTGGTGAAGCGCCAGCCAGCCGTCGACCGCGCCAGGCACGGTGATGGCCCGAACATCGCCCTTGAGCGGGATGCGATCGAGACCAGCCGCCCGGGCCTCGTCGGGGTCTGCGCCCGAACCCGCCCGGCCCGAAGCGTCGAGAGTGGCGGGAGCACCGTCGCCGGTATGGATCAGCGCCCAAAGGTCGCCCCCCATGCCGCATGCGTGCGACGAGGTCACAGAAAGCACCGCGTTGGCCCCGATGGCCGCATCGACAGCCGAACCACCCCGCCGAAGCAACTCGAGGCCGGCGTTGGTGGCGAGATGATCGATGGTTGAGACCATCGCGTTGGGCGCGTATCGGGTCACGACGGGAGGAAGCACACCGGGAGTCTTGCACGCGAGGGAATCTTCGATGGTGTCGCCGAGTTGTGCCCTGCATGGACATTGAGCGCATCGAACCGTCACCGAAGTGGATCCGGGGCACGATCGGCGACCGAACCGTGGTCGACACCCGCAACGCCCAACTGGTGTGGGAACACAAGTACTACCCGTTGTGGTATTTCCCCGAGGCCGATGTCCACGACGACACCCTCCCCACCTCCACGATCGAGGAACTGCCGGGCCACGTGAAGCTCGACTGGGCAGTGGCGGATCGCTGGTTCGAGGAGAACGAGGAGGTCTTCGTCCATCCCCGCAGTCCCTATGCACGCATCGATGCGCTCCCCTCGTCGCGTCACGTGGTGGTGAAGCTGGGCAGTGAGGTCATCGCCGATTCGCGCAACCCGACCATCCTGTTCGAGACCGGGCTTCCCGCGCGTTACTACCTACCTCCCGATGATGTTCGGCTCGATCTGCTCACCCCCACCGATACCTCGACCGGATGCCCGTACAAGGGAGTGGCACGATATTGGTCGGTTGCCGCCGCCGGCAAGGAACACATCGACATCGCCTGGGGGTACGACGACCCCCTACCCGAATCTGCTCCGGTGAAGGGCCTCATCTGCTTCTACAACGAGAGGGTCGACCTCGAGATCGACGGCCAAGCTGTGGCGCAGCCGGAGAGCCCCTTCAGCTGACACCGGCCAACGCGGCGAGGGCGACGGTGGCGCCTCGCATGTCGCCGGTGAGGTCGCCGGCCATGCGATTCATCACATAGCTGATCGTGAGTTGCCGCTCGAGATCGATGATGGCCAACGAGCCTCCCCATCCGCCCCAGTAGAAACAGCGATCGGGTAGCGGCATCAACTCGGTGCCGAGTCCGAAGCCCATGCCGAACCGCGACTCGGCGCCCAGCACCTGATCGTGCCCACGGATCTGCTCCTCTAGGACGGCCTCCACTCCCTGCTGGCTCAGGAGGCGCACACCGTCGACCGACCCGCCACATGCCATGGCCGAATGCACCCTCGCGACGGACCGGGCGTTGCCGAGTCCACCTGCAGCAGGAATCAAGGCCGCCCTCCATTCACGGGTGCGGGGTTCCAGGGCCGTGAGTCTCGGATTAGCGAGAGATTTCGCCGCCATACCACCGAGCTCGAGGGCCTCAAGCATTTCGTCCCCCAGGGCGGGAGGCGGGACCAGGTCGCCCACGCGGTCGTCGTGTTCGGGATCAAGGCAGAAGTGAAAATCAGCCCCGAGGGGTCCGCTGACCTCACGACGAAAGAACGAATCAATCGACTCGCCGGTGATTCGCCCCAGGATTTCCCCCTGGAGATACCCCTGGGTGAAAGCGTGATATCCCACCGCCGCGCCCGACTCCCACCACGGTTCCTGGGCGGCGAGCAGCCCGGTGAGCTTGTCCCAGTCGTAGAGCTCTGCTGCGGTGAGCGGTTCCTGCCAACCGGACAGGCCCGATGAGTGAGCCATCACATGGCTCACCAGCACGCCTTGCTTGCCGTTCTGAGCAAACTCCGGCCAGTACGAAGCGACTGGGGCCGAGAAGTCGAGCTCACCTCGATCGGCGAGCATCAACATGCACAGGTGCGCCATGGTCTTGGTGGTGGAGTAGACGTTGACGATGGTGTCGCGGGCCCACGGCGTTGCAGATTCATCCGCATCGCCAGCCCAGAGGTCGACGACAAACTGTCCTTCGACAGTGACGGCCACCGATGCCCCCAGCTCCTCACCGTTGTCGAAGTTCGCGGCAAACGCTTCTCGCACTGCCGTGAATTCGTCGGCACACGTGCCATGGATTTGCACCATCGATGACTCCCTGGGCTCGTCGAGGCACCGTAGTGCCGGGGTCCGATGCCGCCCAATCCCGAGGTCTACTGTTCGATCGTGGTGGTGGTCTGAACCGGATCGATGGTGGTGGTGCTCGGCTCTGACCCGACGCTTTCGCCGGCCAGGGCGGCAAGCTCATCCTCGACGAGCTTCACCACCAGTTGATCGAGGGGTAGCTCGTCGTAGTCGTCGGGAGAGATGTCGGTGCTGTCGCCGGTGGCGGCACCATCCACGCCGTAGGAGAGGAACACGAACCGGCCACCGCTGACGAAGGCCAGTTCGCGCATCACATACTCGGCCTGGTCGTCGGTGCCCGACGCCGCCACCGGGAAGATCTTCACGCCTCGGGCCACGGCCGCAAGCGCTGAAGTGGTGTAGGGCGTTTCGACCTGGCGGCCGACCTGGGGCGGGGCGTCGGCAATGAGGATCATCAGTTCGACGGCACCGTCGCGCCGCCAGGCCGGCTTGTCGAGAGCATCAGCGAGTGCCTCGTCCATCGCCTCGGGGTAGTCGCCGCCGCCTTCAGCCGACACCAGATCAAGGGCATCGAGGAAGTCGTCGAGTTCAGCGGTGAGGTCGAATGTTCGGGTCACGAACAGATCTTCCACATCGCGGTACACCGTCATCCCGAAGCGCACGTCGGGTTGGCTGGGCAGGGCCGCGATCTGTTCGGCGATCGAGGTCATGTTGTCGCGGAGTCGCGCGATCTCGTCGCCCATGGAACCGGTGGCATCGAGGACAAAGTGGATGTCGAGGGGGACCGAGCCGTCGATCCCACCGGCAACCGGCAGTTCGACGGCGACCTCGTCCTCACCACGATCGAACGAGATGGTCTGACGAACCTGGCCGACCACGATGTCGATATCGAACCGATCGAAACGGTCGGCGGTCATGGCGGCAGGAAGGAACCGAACCGTGCCGTCGGCGGTGGTGCGCAGCGAAACCAACGGCATGTCGGTGTCGGCGGTGGGGTCCCAGAACTCGACTGTGGCGTCGAGCACTGGCAGACCGTTGTTTCCTACAACGGTGATGAGCGTCGACTCGGTGATCACGAGTGGCCGTACAGAGACGCCGGCACCGAGGATCCGGTCGCGGTATTCGAGATAGGCGCTCACGTCGGAGCCATCGTCGATCGAACCCGCGCTCAGCGGAGTGTTGTCGGGAGATGGCGGAACCGGTGCGATCGAATCCTCGCTCCTCTCATCAGCAAGATCCGCACCATCGTCGGACATGGCCACCGCACCCGACGCGGCATCTCCCGCGAATTCATCGGAGTCGCCCACCCAGTCGAGGGCACCCTCTTCGAGCCAGCCTCGACCCGCCTCCACCGTCGAAGACACCGTTACGTCCGTGTCGGGAGAACCGTCATCACCGATCGGCGAAGAGACAGATGAGTCGCTACCGCAGGCAACGCCGACGAGGGCGATGGCGGCAACGATGGTGAGGGTGCGCAGGAGCGTCATGTCCTTCTGACGTCGCGAACGACGGTTTGGTTCCCGAGGCCGACGTCCTTCAGCCCTCGGAACGGACCTCGGCGATCCGTCGGCGGGCCACTTCCAGGTCGTTGGGGTTGGTGACTCCGACCCAGGGCTCGTCGGTGGGAACCACGCCCACCGTGACTTCACCCGCTGCCATCAGGTCGTGCACCACCGACGGAATCTGGTACTCGGCCTTCGGTTCGTGGTGGTTGCCCGCGACGAATTCGGCAAATCCGGCCTCGAGATCGTGGAACAAGCGGTGGGGAAACATCCAGCAGTTCATCGAAGCGACGGTGTCGTCGGCGAGGATCCCTTCGGGGTCGGTGGCTCTGATGGTGCCGTCGGGTCGACGCCCGATCCCATGGGTCTCCACCAGCGACACGAGTTCGTGACCTTCGACACCACAGACCCCACGACTCACCTCACCGAACTCCGGCAGGGTCTGGTCGAGGCGGAACCCGGCGAGGAGGGCGCGGTGGTCACCGAGGTGCGGGGCCTCCGCAGCAAGGGCGAAATAGGTGGACCGGCCGTAGTAGTCGTCGGCATTGATCACGATGAAGGCCCCATCGACCTCAGGTGCGGCGGTGAGGACCGCGTGTCCTGTGCCCCATGGCTTCTCACGGACCGGGCCGTGGGCGTCCTGGCACACGTAGGCGATGTCGAACCCTCGGTGGTGAGCTTCGACATGGCGTCGGACGTCGGCCTCGATGTCGGAACGAACGATCAGCACGACCTTTCCCGCGCCGGCGTCGACCGCATCGCGAATGGCGAAGTCGAGAAAGGCTTCGCCGTGAGCGCCTACGACGGCAAGCTGCTTCGTGCCACCGAAGCGGGATCCGAGCCCAGCGGCCATGACGACGAGGGTGAGACTCACGGGCCAAGCGTAGGAGGCATCAGCGGTTGAGATGGCGGACTCATGCTCACCACTCGATCAGGTCACGAACGTGTTGGGTCTCGTTCACACTGCGAACGGTGCGGTGACCTCCGCTGGCGGCTTGCACGCGTGTGACGCCGCAGTAGTCGATCTTGAGGGAGAACACATCGTGCACTCCGAGAATGGTCTTGAGGAAGACGGCAGTGACCATCCCGTGGCAGAACACCGCTACCCGTTTCGACCGGTTTGTGTCGATGATCTGCTGGAAACCGCTCACGACGCGATCCTCGAACACGTGATAGCCGTCGCTGAAGATCACCTCCATCAAGTCGCCTTCGAAGTAGTGCGCCGTCTCGGGATCGTCGGCCGATATTTCCTCGAGCGGGACATACATCGATGAGCGGTGATCGGATTCCTTGATGTCGTCGATCTGCTCGATCTCGTAGCCGAGTCGGGTCGCGAGCGGCGCGGCCGTGTCGTGAGCGCGTCGCATCGTGGACGACACGATGTGATCGATCCGTTCGGCCTCGAGGAGGTCGGCGGTGCGCCGAGCCTGTTCGAGGCCCATCTCGGAAAGGCCCGGATCCGCGGTTTCGCCTTCTCCGACAACCTGGCGCACGGGACGACCGTGACGAACGATGAAGAGATCCACGGGCGGAGGGTACCGGGGCGCTACAGGGGGCCGACGCCGATTCCGGGCCCGTCCGGAACGACCATCCGTCCGTCGATGATCGGCGGAGACTCGCCGACGTCGTCGCGCAGCAGGGCAGATGTGGCCAGGCCATGGGCCATCTCCACCCCACTGGCAGCGGCCACGTGGAGGGCGTGGGCGACACCGACCGCGCTGTCGACCATCGTTGTCACGATCGGCGTGGCACCGAATTCGCGCACCAGACGTATCGCCTGCATGGCCAGGTCGGGGCCACCGATCGCTGAAGGCTTCACCACCACCACGTCGATGGTGCCGGTGCCGATGGCCTCGGCGACATCATCGACGGATCGGGCCGACTCGTCTGTCGCCACCGGCACCGCACTGGCCGCACCGACCTCGGCGATGCCAGCGATCGAATCGACGGGTTCCTCGCAGAACGAGATGTGGAGAGGAGCCAAGGCATCGAGCATCTGGAGCGCGACTGGCACGGTCCAGCCCCCGTTGGCATCGAGCCTCAGCTCCACGTCGGGCCCCACCGCGTCGCGGACCGCGGCAGCCCGCTCGAGGTCGAGGGTCGGGCTCCCGGCGGCAACCTTCAGCTTGATGGTTCGAATCCCGGTATCGAATGCCCGGCGGGCATCGGCCGCGGCTTCGGCCGGATCTGAAGCGCTCACGAGGCCGTTGACGGCCACCGAGGCGGACGCGCCGGGGTCAAGCGACCGACTCAGTGAGAGCCCTCTGCGGCGGGCGGTGAGATCGGCGAGTGCACCAGCGAGACCGGCCCGAGCCTCCGGTACCGCCTCGAGCGCGTCGAGAGTTGCATCGATGCCTGTCTCGAGATTGGCGGCGGCCACCGCGAGCGAAGCCGAGACCAGCTCGAGCGAACTGGTCGACCAGCCCGGCATGGGCGCGGCGTCGCCCCACCCCACGTACTCACCGTCGGTGACCGACACGAGAATGCCCTCACGCTGATGCACCACGCCGTGAGCGGTGCTGAGATTCGAAACGAGACCGAGCCGGTAGTTCCTGAGATCTACGATCACAGGGCTGCCTCGATGGTGGACCTGATGGCCGCGACCGTAGCGCCGAGCTGCTCGACATGAGTGGCGTGGCCGGCGTCGGCGATCGTGTGGATGGTGGCATTGGGTAGCGCCGAGGCCAGCTCAGCCGCAATGGCCCGAAACTTCGGGTCGCCGGCCCCCACGATGAGCCCTACCGGCATCGCGCATCGGTGGAGTTCGCCGTGCAGGGCACGCATCCGGCCCGTGCCCGCAGCGCGCAGGCTCGATGCCAATGCAGCGGCGTCGTTGGTGAGCCTCTGGGCCCGGGCCGCGGCGAGGTACTCCGGGCCGAGGCGGGCCTGGGTGGCGAACAGGGGGTTGGCCATCCATGTATCGACGAAACTCTCGACCCCATCGCTGATGATCCGGCAAGCCAGTTCCTCGTCGGCCGCGACGCGTTCAGCTCGCTCGTTCTCGGTGGCCAATCCCGCCGAAGCTCCGATCAGAGACAGCGACTTCACCCTATCTGGTTGCTCGCACGCGATGGTGAGAGCAACCCTTCCGCCCATTGAGTAGCCGAGCAGGTGGAAGGGCTCGTTCATCAGCGAGGCCACCGTGTGGGCCATGGCATCGACGGAGAACGAAGTCGGATCGGCATCGATGTGAGACGAGAGCCCGTGACCGGCAAGGTCGGGCAAAAGCACCCTGCGCTCCTCGCGAAACTCCGCCGCGATCATCTCCATGGTTACTGCCGAACCCGTGAATCCATGGAGCAGCACCAGAGGCGAATTCACTTTCGGAGAGTCCGGCCCACCGCATCGGTGATGTCTCGCCGTTGGGCGACGTCGGCATCGCGATCCACCCGCACCAGAACGATGTCGACACCCGGCTCGGTAGAGGCCGTGGCCGCGATCACAGCTGCCGCAAGATCGTCTTGCTCGCCCACCTCCTCGACGCGCACCCCCGCGGTGCCGTCGAGCGAGGCGAGGTCGATGCCGTGAGGGGTACCGAACAGGGTCTCGAAGTCGACGTCATCGGCGCGAGCCGCAATCGGCAGGAGTGAGAAGATGCCACCGCCGTCGTTGTCGATGCACACGATGGTGAGATGAAGTCCGGCACGAGCGGCCCCGAACAGTGCACCCACGTCGTGGAGCAGGGCCAGATCGCCGATGAACGCAAGTACCGGCCCATCGGACTGGGAGGCGAGGCCGAGAGCGGTGGAGGTGATCCCGTCGATCCCCGACGCCCCCCGGTTGGCCACGAACGACACCGATGCGCCTCCGTTGGGAAGGAACGCATCGAGGTCGCGCACCGGCATGGAGTTGGAGGTCATCACCACCGCTCCCTCGGGCAGTGCATCCACCATCTCACGCACCACTCGACCGCTGAGCCTGGGGCCAGCATCGAGAGCCGAATCAACCTGCCTCGAGGCGATCTGGTCTAGTTCATGCCAGCGATCGAGCCACTGACTTCGGGCGCGAACACCTGCGCCGAGGCGGCGAGCTCTTCCCAAGACACTCATGAGGGGCGCGGCATGGTGTTCGGTGGCGGTGAACGAGGCATCGTTCCACCGTTCCTCGGGATCTATCAACAACACGTGCCGGGGCCGGACCCGTTCGAGCCACTGACGCACGGGCTTCGAGGTGGGGCTGGCCCCGAGGCGGAGCACCACATCGGGCACCAGCGCATCAACCACATCTGAGTGCTTGCAGAGATGGTCGATCGCGTTCATCACGTGATCGTCGCCGCGGCGATGGCCGCGCCGGAGTTGGGTGATCGGCTCCGCGAAGATCGGCCAGGCCACTGTCATGGCGAACTCGAGAATCCATTCCGCGAGCTCATGCTCCTCGGCGATGCTGGCGGCAATATCGGGCCCGACGATGATGACGCCCTTCTCACGGTTGGTGAGATCACCCAGGGCATCGTCGGAGAGCCGAAACGGCTGAACATCATTGTGGCGAGGCTGGATCGGCGCGGCGACAGGCACCGCTCCGACCGGTTCGAGTGGCTCGCGTAGGGGCCAGTTGAGGTGGACCGGGCCACGGCGGCGACCGGTGCAGCGGTCGAGGGTCCTCGTGGCTGCCATCGAAGCCTGCTGCCTGCTCCATTCGCTCGGGTCGGGTAGATCGGCGAACCAGCGGACGTTGGTGCCGAACATCTCGACCTGGTCGATGGTCTGGCCCGCTCCCCACCCCCTCAACTCGGGGGGCCGGTCGGCGGTGCACACGATCAGAGGCACCCCCGCATGGTTGGCTTCCACGACGGCAGGCAGATAGTTGGCTGCGGCGGTGCCCGATGTGCAGATGAGCACCGACGGGCGGCCGGTTGCCTTGGCCTGGCCGAGAGCGAAGAACCCTGCCGATCGTTCATCGAGTTGGATCCACGTGCGCATGTCGGGCCGGGCGTGGAAGGTGACGGCCAACGGGGTCGAGCGTGAGCCCGGGCTGATGACCACATCGACGACACCATGGCCGGCGAGGGTGGCGGCGAAGACAGCAATCGGATCGTAGACGGGATCGGTCATCTCAGGACTCCATCACATCGAGGAGGGCACGAAGCTTCACACCGGTTTCGGTCAGTTCATCTTCAGGGTCGGAGTCGGCGACGATTCCGGCACCGGCGAACAACTGCACCCGATCAACATCGACGAGTGCGGTGCGCAAGGCCACACGAAGCTCTCCGTTGCCGTCGAGATCGCACCACCCCACCGGTGCGGCGTACCATCCGCGATCGAAATCCTCATGGGTGGTGAGCCACTCGAGTGCTTCCTCGGTGGGGGTACCGGCCACCGCCGGCGTGGGGTGGAGCACACTGGCCACTCTCATCACATCCATGTCGGAGACCCCACCGGTTCGACGCTCGACCCGAGCCGTGATCGGCGTACGAAGGTGCTGCACCCGAGCGAGACGGAGAACCTCCGGCTCACTGGGTGTCTCGCCCACGAGACCCAACGTGGCCAACCGAGAGGAGATGTCGTCGACCACGAAAGCGTGCTCGGATCGCACCTTCGGCGAAGCCATCATCTCCGCAGCCAGACCCGCGTCGGTGGTTTCGTCCCAGCCTCGGCCGGTGGTGCCGGCCAAAGCCACGGTGCGCACCTCGCGGCCGTCGAGGGCCACCAACTGCTCCGGGCTCGCACCCAGGAATGCCCGGTCGCCCACGCCCACCGAAAACACCGCACACGTCGGGTAGCGATCGACTAGTCGCTGGAGCACGAGGCCGGTGTCGATGGGCCCCCGGTCGAACACCCGGGCCAGTACAACCTTCCCGAACTCGCCGGCGGTGATCGCCGCTACGCCCTCGGCTACCAGATCGACATAGGGCGGATCGTTGCTCGATGGTTCGCCGTGGGGGACCTCGGCGCCCGACGATGCGACCGGTAGAGACGTCTGGGCGAGGTTTTCGATCCGCTCCTCGAGCTTGTCGAGCGCGACCTGCTCATCGTCTCCCTCGGCGAGCACGGTGGCGGCGAGGAGCCAGCAACCATCGGCCCGGGTGACAACGGTGAGTTCGGGCAGGACCCAGCGGGCATCGGGGTAGCCCGACCAATCCGGGGCCTGCTCCCCGGCACCGCAGGAGAACGAGAACCCACCGACGAGCACCGGAGCGGGGGCATCGGCGGGCCCGTGGCGCCGGACTCGAGCGGCCAGCGCGGCGCGGGCGGCCGATGCCGCCGAGAACCTGGTGTGACCATGGGGTTCGATCACCTCGACCGCGCCCAGACCGACGAGTGCGAACTCGGATTCGGGTCGCACCCAGAGCATGCGGTGGTGATCGTCGGCGGCCTCATAGAGGGCGACGGGGTCGAGATACTTGTCGAGTTTGTGGGCGAACACCACGACCCCTCCGCCCTCGGTGACGGGATCGTCGCCGATGCGGGCGAGGGCTCGGGTTCGCAGGGTTCGTTCGAAGTGCTGGCCCACCAGGGACGAGGCGACGGGCACCAGGCGGTGCATGAGCGCCACCAGATCCTCTCGACTTCCACCCTTGTTGTCGCTGTGGCGCTTGAACACCTCGATGGCGTCGTCGATCACGTCTTCCACGTGGGTGGCGTGGCGCAGGGCGAGGGCGGTGAGTTCCTCCAGCGACACGCCTTCGCTCACGAGCGTGCGCGCCGCTACGAGCATGTCGACGCTGTCGGCGGCGAAGCGCTCATCGCCAGATGCTCCGCTGGGGGTGAGCAGGCCGGCACTCACGACGACATCGACCAGGAACTCCGGCACCGCTGCCCGCCGGGCGAGTTCGGTCTTGTCGAGCTCGGGGTCGACCGCGTTCTCCGAGGCGAGATCGGCCAGCAGACCGCTGGCGTCGGGGGCCGACAGGGAGCGGATCTGGGCGAGGCTGAACCCCTCGTCGGCGAGGCCACGTATTTCACGGAGTCGTTCGAGATGACCGTCGTCGTACCAGGCTCGCCTGCCTTCACGCTCGGGCGGCGCGAGCAACTTCTCACGCTGGTAGTAGCGGACGGTGTCGACCGCCACGCCAGCGGCTTCGGCGAGTTCCTCGACGCGGTAGGGCACGCCATCATCATAGGAGTTACAACTCCGTGAGTGGCCACTCCGACGATCCCTGACGGGTTACGGTGATCGGCATGCGTGACGACGGCATGCTCTCGGCTCCCCTCGACCTCGACGGCCCCCCAGCCCACAAGCGCACCTACCCGGTGGTGGCGGCCCGTCGGGGCCTCGTCCTCGAAGACCGGGCGAGTGGTGCGGTCGGAGCCCTCGTGGAGTTCGCCCCGCCGCGGCTGGTGTTGCGCGATCGCCACGGCCGTGATCACGTCGTGCGCTACAGCGACGGCTCGGTGCGCGCCGGCATCGACGGCAAGGGCGTGCCGTGCAAGCTCGTCGTGCCCGCCCGCGAACCCGAGGCTCCCTCGCTCACCACATCAGGCTCCATCGACCTCGGCGCCATACCCGCCCGGATCGCACGCGCCAGCCGTATCTGGGTCGAAGGAATCCACGACGCCGAACTGATCGAGAAAGTGTGGGGCGCCGACCTCAGGGTGGAAGGGGTCGTGGTCGAGCGACTCGACGGCGCCGACGATCTCGCCGACCGAGTCCGTGGGTTCAGGCCCGCCGACCGGCGCCGCCTCGGTGTCCTGCTCGACCATCTCGTGGAGGGAAGCAAGGAGCAGCGCATCGCCGACACCGTGGGGGATCCCAACGTGTTGGTCTGTGGTCATCCGTACGTCGATATCTGGCAGGCGGTGAAGCCGGCGGTGATCGGCATCGAGGCCTGGCCCGACGTGCCGCTCGGTCAGCCGTGGAAGCAGGGTGTTCTCGACGCGCTCGGGATCGAAGGGTCCAGCGGCGAGTTCTGGAGACTCCTGCTCGGTCGGGTCTCGAGCTGGACCGATCTCGAACCCCCGCTGCTCGGCGCAGTAGAGCAGCTGATCGATTTCGTGGCTCCCCCCGACCCCTGAATACTTACCAACCGACCTCGGAACGAAATCTCTTCGCTCCCTCGGTCGTGGCTCCAAGTGCGGTCACCCGACGGGCGAGCTCGCGATCCGACGTCACCACCGTGATCGGCTCGTCGTCGCCTTCGTGCTCTGCCACCAGGACGACGATTTCGTCGTCGGCGGCGTCGGGGTCGGAGTGGCCCGCGTAGCGAAGCTCGAGTTCTCCGTAGGTCCCCGCGGGGAGGCCTTCGACCGGGCGACCATCGGCCACCACGACGATCCACTCGGTGAAGTCATGGGCCGAGACTGCTTGCACGAGCCGGGCCAGCGCACCATCTCGGTCGTGCCACCATCCGTCGGGCACCGACCCGATCACATTCATCGCATCAACGACAATCACGCCCCTGTTTCTACAGAGGCGTGACCGTCGTTGTTTGGGGGAACTGAGTCTTGGATCGCTATGCGACAGGCTCCTTGGCCTTGCCGTCGGCCAACAGGGCCTCGGGAACGGTGTCGGGGACGATCACCTTCTCCTTGCTCCGGGAGGCCCAGACGATGCCGCCGCCGCTGGCCATGAAGATGAATCCGAGACCGGCGAACAGACCGGCCATCGCGAGACCCATCTGCAGGGTCGAAGCGGTCACGGCGCCGACGCCGAGTTCACCTACGAGGCCGTGAACCGTGCCCGACCAGGCCTGGCCGCGGGCCGGACCGTCGAGGGGATGCATGCGGTCGAAGCCGGTCCAGTAGCGCCCGTCGACGGCGACGTCGTAGACGCCGGCCTCGAAGAGCTCACCGTTGTACTCGGCGTCCTCCGCCAAAGTGACGGTCTGGCTGCCGTGCATCACGTGATAGGCGATGGTGGCCATCTGGTACATGTATTCCGAACCAGTGTTGACCAGCGGATCATTGGAATCGAAGTCGGAGTTGTTGACCGGGTAGTCCCAGTCGTCGGTGACCAACGCCATGATGGCGTCGGCACCTTCGGTGGTGCCCCGGTCGGTCAGCTGACCGTCTTCGTTGTAGCTCAGGGTGACGTTCTGGCTTTCGCTGAATGCCTGCAGTGAGTCGTATCCCTGCTGCACCCTGCTGTAGGCCACTCCGCCGATGATGACGAAGATCAGCCCGACTACGAGTAGGCCGTAGCCGACAATGGATAGGCGCTTCTTCATAACAATCACTCCATTCGTATTCTAGATCGAAGATCAAATCGCGATCTCATATCTTGATACTGTTCCTTATGTGTTTGTTAAGACAGGGTCCTTGGTCACCTCCCTGACAGGACCAAGGAAGTCAGGCGTCACGACGCCCGTCACAGGGGGTGCGTACGATCCTGTTCGCGATGTCGATCCCGGTCACCACCACCCCCTATGGCCCGCCGGCCCACCTGGCCCTCGCCGCCGCGATCGACCACCACAAACAACACGACCCGCTCCAACCGGTCGCGGTGATCGTGCCTTCCAACCATGTGGGCATCGCGGCGCGGCGGGCCCTCGGGCGCAGGAGCGGCATCGCCGCGGTCACCTTCCTCACCCCCTACCGACTCGCCGAACTCCTCGGAGCCCCTGGCGTAGCGGCCAGCGGCCGCCGACCCGTATCCACACCCGTACTCGCGGGATCGGTGCGGGCGGTTCTGCGCTCCGATCCCGGCCAGTTCGCCGGCGTCGAACAACACCCCACCACCGAACGCTCCCTGGTGCGCTCCCACCGCGCTCTTTCCGAAGTGTCCGAGGCCGACCTCCGCCGCCTCGAGGCAACCACTCCCCGCACGTCCGACGTCGTGCGGATCCACCGCGCGGTGCGCCACCGCCTCGAAGAGAGCTTCTCCGACGAACAACACCTCGTCGACGCAGCTATCCACGCCCTCGATGCCGACGCTCCCGTCCTCACGGAGCTCGGTCCCGCGATCCTCTTCCTCCCCCAGCGCCTCACCTCCAACCAGGCTCGCCTTCTCAGCGGCTTCGCTCGCCGTAACCCCCTGTCGGTGCTGGCCGGCATCACCGGTGTCGACGAAGCCGATGCGGCGGTCCGTAAGGCGATCGAGGGGGTCGGAGCCCAGTGGCCTCTCCCCGATGCTGCGGCGCCACCCCTGCCCGTTGCGCACCGCGCCCTCACGGTGTCCGATGCCGACGACGAGGTGCGCCATGCCGTGCGAACCATCATCGACGCCGCTCGGCGCGGCACCCCGCTCACCCGCTGCGCAATCCTCTACAGCGCCACCGACCCCTACGCCCGGCTCGTCGGCGATGCCCTCGATTCGGCCGGCATCAACTGGTTCGGCTCATCGGTGCGCACCGCCGAGGCCTCCCTGCTCGGCCGCTCCCTGCTCGGCCTGCTGGCCCTGCCCGATCACGATCTCTCTCGCCACGATGTGGCCGCATGGCTCGCCGGAGCACCCGTTCGCGGCCTCGACAACCGGCCCGCCTCGGTAGCAGCCTGGGAGCGAGCATCGAGGGCCGCCGGCATCGTCGCCGGCCTTCAGCAATGGACGAACCGCCTGCAACGCCGCATCGAAGACCTCGAGGCCGAGGCGGTGCGATTCCGAGATGACGATGAACACCAGTGGCGGGTCGCCCGGCTCCGACGCGACGCCGAACAAGCCGGCGAGCTCGCGGCCTTCATCACCCAACTAGACCACGATCTCGATCCCGGTGGCCGCGCCACATCGTGGTCCGGCCTCGCTTCCTGGTGTCGCCAACTCGTCCGCACCTACCTCGGGGGAGAAACACTTCGCACCAATTGGCCCGCCGAGGAGCGAGCAGCAGCCCAACGGATCGATGCCGCGATAGATCGCCTGGCCGACCTCGACGGCATCGACCCCAACCCCGGCCCGTCGAGCTTTCGGAGAGCTCTGGAGCTCCAGCTCGCCGATGATCTCGGGCGCCACGGCTCCTTCGGCAACGGGGTGCTCGTCGGGAATGTGAAGCTGGCCGTCGGGCTCGAACTCGACACCGTCGTTGTGCTCGGCATGGCCGAAGGATCGTTCCCGGCCCGACGTCGAGACGACCCCCTGCTGCCCGATCGGGTTCGGACCATCGCCAGCGACGACCTTCCCCTCGCGGCAGACGTCGTCCACGACGAGCATCGAGCCCTACTGGCCGTCATGGCCGCCGCCAGTGAGATCGTGTTCAGCTTTCCGCGCGGCGACCTGCGTCGCAATGCCGAACGAGCTCCCTCTCGATGGCTGCTCGACTCCACCGAGATCCGCGATGGGGTCAGGCCCTCGGCCGCCGATCTCAATCGACTCACCGGCGACTGGCTCACCGAGGTGCCGTCCTTCATCGCCGGACTCAGGTCGTCGCCCTTCCCGGCCCACGACCAGGAATACGACGTGCGCGCCCTGCTCGACCGCGCCGAAGCCGGCGCCGACATCCGCACCGACCCCCTGGTCGACCATCGGCCCGCGCTTCGCCGCGGTATCGACCTCATCGAGGGCCGGCTCTCGACGCGTTTCACCCGATTCGATGGAAACCTGGCCACCGATGGTGATCTCCGCGGAGCCCGACTTCCGTCGCCCACCGACGCCGACCAGGTCAGCTCTGCCACCCGCCTCGAGTCGTGGGCGAAGTGTCCTCACGCCTATTTCATCCGCCACATCCTGCGCGTCGACCCGGTGGAAGACCCCGAGGAGCAATACCGCATCTCTCCACTCGTTCTCGGCTCGCTCGTTCACGACGTGCTCGATCGCTGGGTCGGCGAGGCCCTGAAAAGCGGGCGATCGCCCGCCCCTGGAGCGCCGTGGCCCGACCCCGACATCCAACGACTCCTGGCTGCCGGCACCGATGCGGCCGACCGACTCGAGGCCCGCGGGCTCGTCGGTCGTCGGGTGTACTGGCAGCGCGACCGTCAGGTTCTCATGAGCGATCTGGTCGACTTCACCAACTTCGATCATGCCCAGCGCGCGGCCCATGGCTCTCGGCCGCTAGCCACCGAGATGCCCTTCGGAATGCCGGATCACAACACACCACCGGTCACCCTCACCCTGGCCGACGGACGAACTCTTCTGCTTCGCGGTGCGATCGACCGGGTCGACGAAACCAGCAACGCCGAGCTGGTGGTGATCGACTACAAGACCGGTTCGAGTCGCATCTACCGCGGTTTGAGCGCCCAAGACCCGATTCCTGGCGGCGCCCACCTCCAACTCGTGCTCTATTCCCTGGCCGTACGCGAGATCCTCGGCCGGCCCGATGCCTCGATCAGGGGCGACTACTGGTTCATAACCCGCAAGGGTGGCTTCCAACCGTTCGGCTACGAGGTCACCCCCGAGGTGGAAGCTACCGCCCTCGCCACGGTGGCGATGATCGTCGACGGCATCGCGTCAGGCCACTTCCCCCAGCACCCGGCGGTGCCCAAGTTCCGCCCTTGGGTCGACTGCCAGTTCTGTGAGCCCGACGGGCTCGGCCTGGCCCACCAGTACGCCGACTGGACCCGGCTCCACGACGATCCGGAGCTGGCTGCCTACCTCGCGGTCAACGGAGGCGACCGTGGCTGAACAACAGTCCCTCGCCCTCGACTCCCACGGTGAGCAGCGCCCCCCGGCCGACCAGGCAGAGCGGGTGAAGATCCGCGAGCAGCGTGATCAGACCCTGTTCGTGGAAGCAGGCGCAGGGTCGGGCAAGACTCGAGCATTGGTCGATCGGATCGAGGCTCTCGTGCTCCACGACGGGCTGACCATGGAGTCGATCGCAGCGATCACGTTCACCGAGAAGGCGGCCGCCGAACTTCGTGATCGCATTCGCCAGCGATTCGAGGGTCGTATCTCCGCCGACGACCCCGCGGGTGAGGCCGCCCGCGCCGCGGTCCAGCAGCTCGACGGGGCGGCGGTGGGCACCCTCCACTCGTTCGCCCAGCGAATCCTCGGCGAACATCCGGTCGAGGCGGGCCTCCCACCCGGCGTCGAGGTTCTCGACGAGATCGGCTCCCAGGTCGAATTCGAGCAGCGCTGGCGGGAGTTTCTCGATCAGCTCCTCGACGACCAGGAGATGTCCCGCTCCCTGCTCGCGCTCGAGGCTGCCGGCGTGAAGCTCGATGCGCTGCGCTCCCTCGCCCTCCAGATGGCCGCCAACTGGGACCTCGTCAGCGACAGGCTCGACCTCGATCCACCACCGCCCGTCTCCTTCGATGCCGAGTCCCTGCTTGCCCGCTTCGATGCGGTTCTGGAGCTCCGTCACCATTGCCCACCCGATGCCGACGACGGCCTCCTGAAGTTCTTCGGTCGACTCGCCGAAAATCGCGCCGATCTCGCCGGTGCGCTCGACGAGATCGACGCCATGGCCATAGCGGCCGACATGGGCGAGCGAAACGGCGCCACCAGGGCCTTGAAACCCGGCCGCAACGGCCGCAAGGACAACTGGGCGATCGATGTAGACGAAGTCCGCCAGACCGTGCGTTCACTCGCCGGCGAATGCGACGAAGCAGTGGCCGCTGTCACCACCGGTGCCCTTCATCATCTCGGTGGCCGGATCGGCACCTTCGTCGTTCGCTCTGCCGAGCAACGACGGGCCGAAGGACGGCTCGAATTTCACGACCTACTCGTCCACGCCCGACGGGTGCTCAGCCATCCCGCACACGGCCAGACGGTCCGCTCGTCACTTCGCGAGCGCTACACCCGGCTCCTGCTCGATGAGTTCCAGGACACCGACCCGATCCAGATCGAACTGGCGGTGCTCATCGCCACCTCCGACGCCAACCCCGGCGGCCGCAGCTGGCACGATCTCCCCCTCGACCCCGGCCGCCTCTTCGTGGTCGGCGATCCCAAGCAGTCGATCTACCGGTTCCGAAGAGCCGACATCGGTGTCTACCTCGCGGCCCGAAGTCGCATCGATCACCGGCCCGCGCTCACCGTCAACTTCCGCACGACCGCTCCGATCATCAGCTGGATCAACGACGTCTTCGGCGAACTCATCCAACCGGAGCCGGGTAGCCAGCCCGAATACGTGGCCCTCAGTGCCCATCGCGAGGAAGCCGCGCCGGCTGGCCCCTCGGTCGCACTGCTCGGCAGCGAGCCGATCGCCGAGAAACTCAACGCCGACTCCCTGCGCCTGGTCGAAACCCGCGATGTTGCCCTCACTGTCGCCGGAGCGCTGAGAGGCCCCCAGCCCTGGATGGTCGATAATCACGAAGGGGGTTGGCGGGAGGCACTTCCGAGCGATGTGTGCATCCTCTTGCCCGCCCGAACGAGCCTGCCCGCTCTCGAGCGAGCCCTCGATCGCGTCGGTGTGCCATACCGAGCAGAGACATCATCTCTCGTCTACGCATCGCGAGAGGTCCGCGAGCTGATGCTCACGCTTCGGGCGGTGGCCGACCCCACCGACGAGCTCGCCACCGTCGCCGCCATTAGGTCGTTCGTCTACGGCTGCGGCGACGACGACCTCGCCCATTGGCGACTCGGTCTTCGAGGTCGGTTCTCTCTGCGGTCCGACCCACCCGAGGGCTCCGAGGGGCACCCGGTGGCCGATGGGCTCTCCCACCTCGCCGAGCTGCACGAGGCTCGCCTCTGGTCCACTCCGGCCGAACTTCTCGACCGCCTCGTGCGCGACCGTGCCGTGCTGGAGAGTGCAATCGCCACGGGCGCACCTCGCGACGTATGGCGCCGGCTTCGCTTCGTCATCGATCAGGCTCGAGCCTGGGTCGATGCCGGAGGCACCGACCTGAGGGCCTACCTGGAATGGGCCCGACTCCAGGGAGCCGACAACGCCCGAGTGTCAGAAACCGTTCTGCCCGAGACCGACGACGACTCAGTGCGAATCATGACCATTCACGGAGCGAAGGGGCTCGAGTTCCCGATCACCGTGCTGGCAGGCATGACCACCCAGTTCCAGCGCCCATCGCGGGGGCCGTCGGTTGATTTCCCACCCGACGGGTCAGCCCTCGTGAAGCTCTCCGGCACCGTGGCGTCGGAGGGCTACGACTCCTGGAAGCCGATCGACGACCAAATGGACGAGCACGAGCGGCTGAGGCTGATGTACGTCGCGGCAACCCGCGCCCGTGATCATCTGGTGGTCTGCCTCCATCGTCTCGACCAGAAGTCACGCACGAGCGCCTCGGTGATGGCAGAGCCCGCCCTGAGGTCCGATACGGCTACCGCTTTCGTGCCCGCTCCCACCCCCTACACCGCACCCACCACACCCGAGCGTGCAGTCTTACCCGAGCGCACCCAGTGGGCCCAGGAGCGGAGCGCGGCCCTCGCCGCCGCCTCCACTCGTACGGTCGTGGCGGCCACCACCCTAGCCCGCGAGGCTGCGGAGGCAGGCGACCCCGGCCTGCACAAGCGGTCTCGCGACCTCGACCTACCTCCCTGGCAGAAGGGGCGCTACGGCACTGCGGTCGGGCGGGCCGTACATGGTGTTCTCCAGGTCGTCGATCTCGCCACCGGGGCCGGCCTCGACGATGCGGCCGCGGCCCAGGCCGCCGCGGAGGGCGTCACCAGCCGCACCGCGGTGATCCGCCGCTTGGCCTCGAGTGCGATCGAGAGCCCCATCGCCCAAGCCGCCACTCGGTCGAAACACTGGCGTGAACTCTGGGTGGCCGCTCCCGTCGGCGAGCGCCTGGTCGAGGGTTATGTCGACCTGCTCTACCGGGATGTCGAAGGTCTCGTGGTTGTCGACTGGAAGACCGACCACGTGGAGGGCGACGACGACATCGCGGCCAAGCTCGAGCGTTACCGACTCCAAGGTGCGAGCTATGCCGCGGCGGTGAGAGCCGCCACCGGCGAACCGGTCAGCCGGATGGTCTTCGTGTTTCTCAGTGAGCAGGGAGCAATAGAGGCCGAGCTGGCCGACTTGGGATCGGCGATGGCCGAGGTGGAGGTACGGGCCGCCGAGTTGGCCGACCTCTCCGCCGCCGGCGACGACATCGCCGAGCTCTAGAGTCGTGCCCGTGCGACTCGCGGTCTACGGCTCATTCATGCGCGGCGGCGGCACCCACCACGAGGTGGGGGGAATCGCCGGCGCGTGGCGGCGAGGGACCGTGAGGGGTTGGGTCTACGAGATCACCTGGGGCCCCGCGGAAGGCTGGGAAGGACTCACCCTCGACGACACCGGCTCGCGGGTGGAGGTGGATGTGATCGAGTCCGATGTGCTCGACCGTCACCTCGACCGAATCGACCGTTCCCAAGGTGCCGGTTATCGGAGGGTGACCACAGCGGTATTGCTCGACGACGGCTCCACCGAGATGGCGGAGATCTACGAAGCCGACCCCGAGGCCTGACTCACTCCGGAAGGCGGCTGGCTGCTGCCGCCCCCACGAGAGCCACCACCGCCGCCATTACGAAGACGATGGTGAACGAGCCTCGCCAATCGGCGATCGCGCCACCGATCTGGGGTGAGACCGCTTGGGATACACCGAAGGCAAGGGTGGTGGCGCTGAAGGCGGGGCCATAGGTGGTCTGGTCGGTGTGGGTGACCACGTGGGCGATGATCGTGGACGGTATCCCGCTGAACATGAGGCCGATGGCAATCGCAGCGGCTATGACCACCGGCAAGGAACCGGTGAGTATCGCCAGAGCGGCTGCCGCCCAGACCACGTAGGCCATCACCAGAGTGGGCCGGCGTCCGACCCGATCCGAGATCGGCGCCACGGTGAGACCACCGACGATGATGGCCACCCCGACGATCGAGAACATCAACGCAGCGCGGCCCGAGGAGTACCCGGCATCGTCCTCGAGACGAGCCACCAGGAAGGCGATCACGAGGATGTAGCTGAAGCCGTAGGCGGAGTAGGCCACGGTGAGGGGTTTCCAACCCTCGACTCGGCGGAGAGCTCCGAAGCCGCCGAGCCCGCCGGCCACCGATGGTCGTTCGCCCTGAGACTGAAGAACCGTGAACGCGAGAATGAGAACCACCACTGCGATCACGAACTCGACTCGGTAGACGGTCTGCCACACCGCGTCTTCGGAGCGAGCGCCCAGTCCGCTGGCGAGCCGGCCCGAGAATACGATGCCCACGCCTATGCCCGTGCCGACGATGCCCGAGGCCAAACCCCGCCTGTTGTCGGGGAAAAGGCGAGCGGTGATACCCGGGGCGGGAACCCAGATGATCGCACCACCGGTGCCCATGATTCCCAGGGCCACACCGAGTACCCATGGCTCCGGGGCGAAAGCCGCGAGCCCGATGCCAGTGGTGGACAAGATGAGACCAACCCGAACCAAACCGACGAGGGTGAGCCGCGAGGCGAGCCAGGCCACGATGACGGTGCCGAGCAGATAGGCACTCACGTTGATCGAGCCGAACAGTCCGGCGAGGGTGTTGGAGCCGTCGAGCACGTCGTCACGCGCCTCGGGTAGCACCACCCCCCATGTGAAACGTCCGAACGCCTGAGCCACCGCAGCGGCGCTCAGCACGATGATGATCGTGAAGACCCGCCTCTGGTGTTGCACGACGCTTCTCAGCCCGCCAGGGGGTCGGGGTCGCCGGGCCGCATGTGTCCAGTGAACAGCACGGCGATGCGCTCTTCGGGACCAAGCAGCTCGGGGCTTGAGCTGAGCAGGGAGAGGAGTCCGCCGAGGCCAGCGGCTCCGGTGGGGCACACCTCGATGTCGGTGTGGATGTGGGCCAGTTGGTGGGCTTGTCGTAGGTCGTTCTCGGAGGCCACCACCGGATGGCCGCCGGAACGGACCATGGCCTCGATGAGAGGGATCCAGTCGTAGGTGACATCATCGAGAATCCCCGTGGCGTACGACACCGGCTCATCATCCCAGGGCGCCATGTAACGGGCGGCATCGGCCTCCAGCCGGGTTTTCACCTCGGCGAAGGTCGGCTCGTCGATGGGCCCGAGGGCACGGGCCGCATCTGCGCGCTCACCGTTGGTGCCAGGCTCTGCCCCTTGGAGCATTTCCGCGACGAGTCGGTCCCATGCCCGCACCAGGGGGTGGTTCCCGTCGGGCTGCACGGCATGAACGATCGGGAGCGAAACGAGATGGGCGGAGCGAGCGAGACCGGTCACCACCGCGCTCCCCAACGCTCCCCCACCAACCTGCACAAGCAGTCGATCGAGCCGGGCCGGAGCACCGCCATCGTGGTGCACGAGCGTGTCGACCATTTCGTAGGCGATGGTGCGACCGCCATCAATCGTGGACGGAGTCTCGGTGCCCTGACAGGAGAAGGGCACGGCTCCCGATTCGATTGCGGCCACCATGGCGTGATGAGCGGGGTCGCCGAGAACGCCGGGTCGGCGCTCGCAACGCACCACCTCACCACCGAGATCCTCGATGCGGTCGACGACCGCCTCGTTGGCCCACTCGGGCACGAACACTTCGAGGGAGTGCTCGACCGCGTGAGCGATCACCGCTGCGCCGAGAGCGGCATTTCCGCAACTCGCGATCGCGAACGGGCCTCCGCCGGGGTCGGCCTTCACCGCCTCTTGCACCGCCACCCCGAACAGATGACGCGCCTTGTGCGAACCCGACACGTTGTGGGTTTCGTCTTTCACCCAGAGTTCGGTGGCTTCGTCGAGACCGACTGCGATCGCCAACTCGCGTTCGATGACGAAGGGCGTGGGTTCGAATCCGTGCCCCTCCACTTGCGCCACGGCGCTATCGATGCGCCGGATGATGGCGACGAGATCGTCGCGGCTGAGAGCTCCGTCGGTTAGCTGTCGGCCGACATCGAGGCGGTCGACATAGCGCTCGAACGTGGAGGTCACGTCAGTCGTCGGCGCGGGTGCCGGTACGTTCGTTGAACTCGACGATGAGCTCGTCCCAATCGGCTACGAAATGGCGCATGCCATCCCAGAACCCCTGATGCCCGCGGGCGGTGAAATCGGCGAAATCGGTGCCCTGCTGCTCCACCCAGGTGAAGTAGCCGAGGTTGAACACTCGACGACGCTCGGCCTCGGTGAGCTCTAGATGCTTGGCTGTGTCGCCGGCCTCCAGCTCACGACCGAAATCGCTGGCCGCCGCCACCGAGTCGTAACCATCGGGGTGATGGTGGGCGAGATACTCCGCCCTCTCGGCGTCGTAGAGCTCACTGCCATCAGTGGCCACGGTGACGATGACATCTTCACGGCCGTAGCCGCGCTCCTTGGCCAGCTTGATCGCCGCCAACGCGTTGCAACTCGATGAGTAGCCCATGTGCTTCAGCGAGTCGACCAAGGACGGGTCGAGGCCGACGCGGTCGACCAGGTGGGCCTTGCCGGCAGCGGTATTGAACAGGGCATCGAGGGCATCGGTGGAGCGGTCGCTCACCGCGATGACGTCGTCGGTGTTCATCACGTTGTGGATCAGGGGAACGTGCTTGTCTCCGATGCCCTGGATGTTGTGGTCGCCGAAGCCGTTCTCCAGAAGGGTGGGGCATTCGAGCGCCTCGACTGCGGCGATCCGCGAGCCGTGGTGGTCCTTCAAGTAATCGCCTGCGCCGAGGGTGCCCGCTGAGCCCGATGCGGAGACGTAGGCCGCGAGTCGAGCGCCGGTATCGCCGGAGGTAGCGTGCTCATAGACCCGCTCCAAAGCCGGCCCGGTGATGGAGTAGTGGCCCAGATGGTTGGAGAACTCCGAGAACTGGTTGATGATCGCGATCTCGGGATCCTTCTCGAGTTCGTTGCAGGTGTCGTAGATCTCCTTGACGTTGGACTCGGTACCGGGCGTGCGAATGATGTCGTTGGCCGGATCGAGCGTCCATTGCTCGAGCCAATCGAACCGGGCCTTGCTCATCCCCTCCGGGAGCACCGCCACGCCACGGCAATCCATGATGCGACTGATGGCGATGCCGCCCCTCGCGTAGTTGCCCGTCGACGGCCAGACGGCGCGGTGAACGGTGGGGTCGAATCGGCCGGTGACGAGACGCGGCACCAGGCAGGCGTAGGCGGCCTGGACCTTGTGGGCCTTGATCATCGGGAAACGATTGCCGAAGGCCAGCAGGATCCGGGCCTCGACGCCGGTCATCTCCGGCGGTAGCTCGATGTAGTCGGGGACCTCGTGGGGTCCCGATCCGTCGAGCCCGCCGAACCAATGGACCCGGAAAAGGTTGCGGCTGTCGGGCTCATTTCGGTCGAGCCCGGCGAGCGGAGCGATCCGAGCCGCCGGGATCGTCGACGGATCAGCCAACTCACCAAAGGTCGGCAGAGCGATCCCTCGCTGTTTGAACCGTTCGACGGTGCGCTCGTAGACACCGGTGTCGGCGATCTCGGTGGTGAGGCCGAGCGAGGCGTGAGCTCGGGCGAATTCAGCAGCGTTATACATAATGTAAAGGAGTCTGCCACCAAATGCCGGTGACGCGCCCTTCGAGCTCGAACCGGCTGTCAGCCCACCGGCTCAACGGGGTTGATCGCCACCAACTCGAAGGTGTCGAGCTGCTCACACCACCAGGCCACGGGGACAAGGTTCTTTCCCGGCAGATCGCCGAGGGCAAGGTCGATGAGCTCGATCAGGTCGTAACGGGCACCGGCTTCGAGTCGAAGGTCGAGCAGGGAATCCATCACCCGCGAGCGGCTGCAGACGTCGCCGTCGGCCTCTTCGCGCATGGCCCTGATCGTGTTCTCCAGTTCACTCATGGTCGTTACAACGTCTCCTCGGGGAGGAATGTTCCAGCGCCTCGGATGGCGCTCGTCACAAACCAATCGGCATTGTCACACATCCGGATGAGGATGCCTTCCAAGTTTGCCTCAAAACCGGCGCGAACTGATTGCGCCTGGCCCGATTTGTGATGGACGGTCGTGGTTCAGCGCAACCTCAGCGACTCGAGCCAGTCGTCGGCAGCCGCTAGTCGCCGCCTGAGCGAACTCTCATCGGCCTCTCCCACGCGATCGACGCCACTACGCCGGTTGAGGTCGCCGTTGACGCTGCGGTGATCCATTCCGGTGACCCGCACCAACTCGACCACCCGATCGGCGTTCCACTGGCGGAGCTCCTTCTTGCGAGCGTGACGGGAGCGAAGATCTCCGAGCGTTGCCCTCGCATCAGGCTCGCGCCCCGGGATCGCCGGTGGCGGAGGGAGATCGATCGGCGTGCCGGCAAGATCCTCGGCCCCGATGACCAAATCCTCGTGAGGGTCGATTCCGTCGTCGGCGGGCCCCACCATCGCCACCGAAGACAAGGCCTGGAACAGGGAGGGTTGTTCCTCTATTTGCACCGCGCGTTGAAGATCGTCGAGGGCCGACTCTCGCTGCTCACCGGCTGCTATCCGCTCATTGATCGAATGGCGGCGCTGTTCCGCGATCGTCTGGGCGTGGTATCTGAGTCGTGAGTCGTCGGGCACATAGAAGTAGGCCTTCTGGGAGGCCTGACCAGGCGTCCAGCGCGCGATCCGGCCCACCGCCTGACGAAAGAAAAGGGGGGTGACAGTGGTGGTGGCGTGCACTCCGACCCGCAGGCGAGGGATGTCCACACCCTCGCTGATCATCCTCACCGCCACCACCCAGGCCTTGTCGCCGCTCGCGAATCGATCGATCACCTCTGAGGCCCGAGGGTCGTCTGAAACTGCTATCGCAGGCTTCTCGCCGGTCCACCTCTGCAGCAGGGATGCCACGCCACGAGCGTGGTCCTGATCGATCGTGATGACCAATCCACCCGCATCGGGCGAGGTGCGTCGGATCTGTCGCAACTTCTCGTCGGCCCGGGTGAGCACGGTCGGGAGCCAGTCTCCTTCGGCGGCCAGAGCGGTCCGTAGGCGTGCCCCGCGGTCTTCGCGGGTCACCTCATCACCGAACGCCGCCTCCTTGTGACTCCCGTCGGCGCCGATCCATTCCATGTGTCCGTCGAAGCGAGGAAAGAAGACGGGACGCACCACGCCACCGTCGCGAAGAGCAGCGCCGTAGTCGTATTCGTAATCGCTGACTGCGTCGCCGTGATCGCCGAGGCTGTAGCGCACGAACGGGATGGGCGAATCGTCGGAACGAAACGGGGTGCCGGAGAGAAGCAGTCTCGACTTGGCGTCGGCGAATCCGACGGCAACTCCCTCGCCCCACGACATGTCGCCGCCGGCATGGTGAATCTCGTCGAGGATCACGATCCCGTCGCGGCTGATCCGGTGCAGTTGTTGGGCCGAGCTTGCGGCCTGGGCGTAGGTGACCACCACCCCGTGCATGTCGGCTGGGATCTCGGCAATTCCGGCATCCCACTCCGGCTCGAGATGAAAGCCGAACCGACCTGCGGCCGCCGCCCACTGGGCCTTCAGATGACGAGTGGGCGCCACCACCACGAGGGGAAGCCGTTCGCCTCCCAGCCAATGTCGCGCCGCGGTGAGGGCGAACGTGGTCTTGCCGGCTCCCGGGCAGGCCACAGCCAAGAAGTCGGCACGCTCATGGGCGAGGAAGGCCCCCAGGGCCTCGTGTTGCCACGCCCGAAGCGTGATGCTGCGGTTCACCGGCGTGTCGTGGGCGGGGTGGAGCAGGCACAGCGGGTGGGCACGGCGGCGACCCTAGCGACCGAACTCGTCGGAACGGTGCCCTCAGCTGAACGCGACGTCGAGTCGCTCGACACCGCGCAAGGTGATGCGCTTGCGCCATGACGGCTCGGCGGTGATCGCCCAGTGGTCGTAGCGATCGAGTAGGCGATCGAGCACTATCTGACCTTCGAGTCGGGCCAGGGCCGCACCCAGGCAGTAGTGCACACCGGAGCCGAACGACAGGACCTGGGTGTCGACGCGACCGACGTCGAAGTGATCGGGGTGCTCGAATACGGCGGGGTCGCGGTTGCCGGCAGCCAGCGAGGTGACCAGCGACGATCCGGCTGGGATCTGGTGTCCGGCGACGTCGATGTCGTCGAGCACGTACCTGCCGTCGATCTGCACCGGCGGGTCGAAGCGAAGTACCTCCTCCACCGCGTTTGGGACCAGGGCACGATCGTGGCGGACTCGCGCCAATTGGTCGGGGTGGGCGACCATGTTCCGAACAAGGTTGCCGATCAGGTGGGTGGTGGTCTCGAAACCGGCTGCGTAGATCAGGATCGTGTTGACTATCACCTCGTTTTCGGTGAGGCGATCGCCGTCGGCTTCACTCGCCTCGATGAGCACCGAGAGAAGGTCGTCGTGAGGATCGGTACGACGATCGGCGATCAGGTCGAGGAGATAGCTGCGGATCTCACGCCCGGCCTGGTCGGCGATAGCGACTTCCTCGTCGGAGGCGGTGGGTTCGATCCCGACCCCGAGGTCGGTGATGAGCGGCCGTAGGTCGTCGCGATCGGCGGCGGGTACGCCCACCAGGGCGCTGACCACATTGGCCGGAAGCGGGAAGGCCAGTGAGCCGATGAGGTCCCCTTCAGGCCCGAGGTCGTCGAGTAGCCCGTCGGCCATGGCGGTTATCTCGGGGCGGAGCTTCTCGATCCGACGGGGCGTGAACGCCCGACTCACCAGCCCGCGGATACGGGTGTGATCGGGAGGATTGAGAAACAACATCGACAGGGACTCGGGATCCCGATCACGACGGCTGGAGCCATCGATGCCCATCCGTTCACCCCGTCTCGCCTGCGGGGGAGGACTCCCGCAGCGGGGATCGCGCAGCACCGCACGGATGTCGTCGTAGCGGGTGAGGATCCATGTGCCGGTGAGTGCGGTCTGGAATATCGGGGCCTGTTCGCGCAGCTCCCGTAGAGAGGGGTAGGGATCCGGAATCACCGCGGGGTCGGTGAGAACTCTCAGGATCAGGGCGTCGGGATCGAAATCTGACACTGCTCAGGCCGACCCGGCGAGGGCTGAGGCGATCTCGGTTGCCACCTCGGCGTTGCTCTCCGCGAGGGCAAGGTTGGCAGGCACGCTGTCGCCGTCGGTTGCCGCGGCTATGGCAGACAACACCACCGGGGTCACCGCAGGGCCCCGGAGTCCTCGCCTGGCCACCTCCGCGAGGGCATCATCGAGCGCGGCATTGATACGGCCGGCATCGAGTTCATCTGTCGCAGGAATCGGGTTGGCCACCAGCATTCCTCCAGGATGACCCACCGCCGCCGCACTACGAAACATCACCGCGACGTCATCGCCGGAGGTGACCTTGGTGGGCACACCGAGCCCGCTGTCCCTCAAGTAGAAAGCCGGGAAGCGATCGGTCTTCCAGCCCACCACCGGCACCCCGAGCGTCTCGAGGTACTCGAGCGTGCGGGCCAGATCGAGGAAGGCCTTCGCTCCGGCCGACACCGTGACCACGCGATGGCGGGCCAAGGCCGTGAGGTCGTGGCTGACGTCGCCGCTCAGCTCACTCCCCCGATGGACCCCGCCGATGCCTCCGGTGGCGAAAACCTCCACACCCGCACTCGCAGCGAGAGTGACCGAAGCCGACACCGTGGTGACGCCCACACCGAGTCCCGACGCCAACGCATGGGGAAGATCGCGGGCCGCTACCTTCGCCGAGCCCGACAAGACGCGGCCGACAAGGCGGTCTTCGATTCCCACCCAGGCTGTGCCGTCGAGCACCGCCGTGAGAGCCGGCACCGCGCCACCGTTGCGGATGGCGGCGACACAGCGATCCAGGCACTCGCGGTTGGCAGGGGCGGGCAGGCCGAGACCGCTGAAGATGGTCGACTCGAGCGCCACCACCGGACGGCCGCCGCTCAGCGCGCCGGCCACCTCCTCGCCGACTCTGATCGCGGGGTTTCGTATCTCGTCGTGGTCCACATCTTGAGGCTAGGCGGTCGCGGCGCCTAGGCCCGATGGCGTCGCGTCGACTAGCAATATCAACCGTGATCGATCAACTGACCCAGACCTGGCAGGAACTGACCTCCGAAAGCGCCCCGTTTGCGTGGTCGGTTCAGGACGTGCGGGGGATCCAGATGCGGGTCTTCGACAACGCGCCCGCCGACATGCGTCAGATCTGGGAGGGTTCGGCAACCCACGGCGACAATCCCTACCTCGTCTTCGAGGACGAGAGCCACACCTACGCCAACGCCCACGCCGCGGTCCGGTCGCTCGCTGACCTGCTGGTGAACCAGCACGGCGTCCTACCGGGCGACCGTGTTGCCGTGGCCATGCGCAATTACCCCGAGTGGGCCTTGGCCTACTGGGCCACCATTTCCGTAGGAGCCGCGGTGGTGGGCATGAACGCCTGGTGGACCGGCTCGGAGATGGAGTACGGGCTCAGCGACTCCAGACCCAAGGTTCTCATCGCCGACGACGAACGCCTCGAGCGGGTGATTCCCCATCTCGGGGCCCTTCGCTCAGCGATGCCCATGCACGTCATCTCGGTGCGCTCCGACCGTGCCCTGCCCGACGAAGCGAGCCGATGGTCAGACGTAGTGCTGCCCGACAAGGCTCCCGCCGCGTTGCCCGCGGCGGAAATCCACCCCGACGACGACATATGCATCTTCTACACGTCGGGCACCACCGGCCCACCAAAGGGTGCCCAACTCACCCATCGCGGATCGGTGCACAATCTGATGCACATGGGCTTCGCCAACACGCTGGCCGCCATGGCCGGGGCCAAGGTCGAGGCGAGCACGGGTACCACCGTACAGAAGGCCACCGATGCCCCCGTCGCCATCATGGTGCCCACGCCCCTCTTCCATGTCACCGCCAACAACTGCGTGCTCCATCCCGGTACTGCGATCGGCGCCAAGATCGTTTTGCTGCACAAGTGGAATCCCGGCCGGGCACTCGAACTGATCGAGCGGGAGAAGGTCACCACCTTCACCGGCGTGCCCACCATGAGCCGCGAGATGCTCCTGCACGACGACTGGTCGATTCGCGATACGTCGACCCTGGTCAACATGGGTGGAGGCGGTGCTGCCCTCCAGCCCGACCTCGTCGACAAGATCGACTCCACCGACGAAGCGGTCAAGCCGAGCACCGGCTACGGGCTCACCGAGACCCACGGCATCGTCACCGCGGTGGCCAACTCCTTCTACTCTGCGCGACCCAGTTCGGCGGGGCCGGTGATGCCGACTTTCGAGTGGAAGCTGATCGACGACGACGGCAACGACCTCCCACCCGACCAGGTGGGCCAGTTCTGTGTGCGCGGTCCGGCGGTGGTGAAGGGTTATCTCAACCGACCCGAGGCCACCGCAGAGGCCATCAAGGACGGCTGGTTCAACACCGGCGACATCGCCAAAGTCGACGCGGACAACTTCGTCCACATCGTCGACCGGGCCAAGGACATGGTGATCCGGGGCGGCGAAAACGTCTATTGCGGAGAAGTCGAGTCCGCCATCTACGAACACCCCGACGTGGCCGAAGCGGCCGTCTTCGGCCTCCCCGATGACCGACTCGGCGAGAAGGTTGCGGTGGCCCTCCTCCGCGTCGACGGGTCTGATTTCGACGAGGCGGGCCTCGCCAGCCATCTCGAAGGTCGGATCGCCAGGTTCAAGCATCCCGAGGCGGTGTTCTTCGTCACTGAACCTCTGCCTCAGAACGCCAACGGCAAGTTCATGAAGCGGGAGCTACGAGACCGGTTGGGTTGAACCGGCCTCGCCGTGGCGTCACGATGCCGATGCCACCGTGAGTGAACTAGGTTGCGAGGCATCGCCGCCAGCGGAGGCACCACGGCTGATGACCATCCACCCGGTCTCGAACTGATCTGATGCGTCGGCTCGCGTTTGTCCTGTCGGTGATCGCGTCAATCGTGGTGGTCGCCGCCCCGGCGGGCGCTCAAGACGAACTCTTACCTCCGACCCCCGAGGATGCCGCGGTGATCGCGGCCGTGGAGGCGGTGGACGATGGCTTCACCTGCCCGGCCGTGACCGGCGCGACTCCTCGTGAATACGAGGAGATAGATGCCTCCAGCGGGCGAAACGGTGTGGAGGTGGCGAGCGACCTCATTCGGGTGAGGTGCTCTTATGACGGCATAGGGTCCCGCGTCTTCGTCAGTCTCCAGTTCACACGCGCTGGCGTTCGGCCAGGCCGCACCTGCGGTGCCCAGGCGCTGCCTTACGAAGGTCTCTTCAGAAACCTCATCGCTGTCAAGACAGGGCAGCTCCGTCCCCCGCTGGCGATCACCGCTGAATTCGACACACGGGCCGACAACACTGAGGAGACCCTCGCTGGCCTGCGCGCCGCGGCGGGGGCGATGGCCGACATGGTCAGCCCGATGGCGGAGACCTGCCCGACTCCGATCGAGGTTCCCGCGTTCGACGATGCTGCGGCCGCCCAACTAGAGGTGCTCGATGCCGCCTCAGCAAGAGCCTGCCGACAGCTGGAAATTCCTGCCGGGGTCGTGCTTTCCCGCTCGGCGGCACTCCAGTTCAAGACGATCAGCATCTCGAGCATCTCGGTCATCGATGGCCGACCGGCCCGCATCGTGCAGTCGAATCCACGAATCGAGTGCCGATACGAGAGCGCCTCTTACGCAATCGCCATCGATGTCGCCTCGGCGGTGAATCAGCGCGGGTTCATCAACGGACTCCCCTTCCCGGATCGACAAAACGGGTGTGATGGCACCGGTCAGCACTCACCGCCCGCGGCCCTCACCGTGACGATCGAGGGCGACGACGACGTGCGTCCTTATCTGGAGGCTCAGGCCCACCTCGTCGCCGATGTTCTGGTGCCGTTGGCGGTCGACTGCAGCGTCGAGTCGGCCTCCTACCAGGCGGCGGTCGACGACGGTGCCCTGCGGCCGCCGATGGAATCGATCAACATGCCGTGCCCGACGATCGACGGGTTCCCGGCGTCCGCGTTCAATGAGCAAGTCGGAAGCCCGGGACCGCCAGCAGCATCGATGGGCTCGGGAATCCCCCGCATCTTTCCTGGTATCGATGGCACCTGCACCTTTGACATCGCCGACGACTTCGACCGGTCGATTCGGCTCTCCCTGTTCGTGCTTCCCGAGGGTCGCACCGCGGACGAAGCCGAACGGCTCTGTTCCGCAGGCGACCGGCCGACCTCGGAGACGACCTTCGGCCGTATCGCGGATGGTGCTACGGCATCGATGATCGACATCGTGGTGACGGCGCCCCAGTCGGGCGACATCGAAAAGGCCGACGCCGCGGCGCGTGAGTGGCTCCCTCAGGGTGCCGCCATAGCCCGCACGTGCGCCGACGTCGACGTCACCGACATCGAAACCCTGTTTGAGCCGCTGCCCCCGTATCTCGCCGATGCCGTCGAAGCAGGACTGGCCGGTACCTTCGCGCTTGCTCCGGAGAACAGTGGCGACGACAGCACCAGCGACGACGTGTCGGAACGCTCCTCGCCTGCCGCGTCGTCGGTACAGGGAAGCGACTCGGGCGGCATCACCGCCACCCTGCTGCGGGTGGCCCGTGTGGTGATGTTGATTGTCTCGCTCGCCGGCCTCGCCCTGTCCCTCGTGCTGGCCCGCCGTCCGAGTCGCATCCGGCCCAACATGGAGTTCCTGCGAATCGTCTTCGCGCTCGGCGGGGCGCTGGTGATGATGACGCTCTTCGCTGCGGGGGCTCCGGTGTGGGCCATCGCTGCTGCTCTCTTGGGCGGAGCGGCGCTCGGCCTCACCCAGGGCCGCAACCTCACCATCGTCACCACACCGAAGGGTCTGATGGCCAAGCGAAGCGCGCTGGCGATCTTCGCTTTTGCGGCGGGTCTCGTCGCCACCCAGGTGGCGGGGCTCCTGAACCGAACCGGGGTGATCTCGATCGGGCTGGCCCTGTCGTTCCTGTCGGGCGCCACCGCAGCCGGGCTCGTGGCCGGACGCCGACCCGCCCTGGCCAGTGCCCGCGGCGCCGCGGCAGGCATTGCCCTCATCATCGTCGCCGGAGCAACCCTCGGGCCGTCTCTCACACAACCGTCGGCGGCCCAGGAACCCGAAACCGCAGGCGCGGATGCCCTCAACGATGCCGTGGCCTGGGACGAGATTACCCTCAACGGCGGTATCGCTCCCCGACAGAAGCCCGATCTCACCATCACACTCGATCCGTCGTTCGGCGTTGCACCCGGTCCCGTCACACGCGACCTGGACATCGATGCCTATATATCCGCCACGTTCCAGCAGATCACCGGCACTGAGACCTTCTCATTCGAACTCGTCGACGGGATCTGCTGCGACCTTCTCTACTCGGCCGAAGGCACCGTGTCCCGCCAGTTCCTGGATGGCTGGGCGGAACCGGACCAACCATTGCTCGTCGAGCAGGCCTCGCTGGGAGTGGTCGGGCCGGTCTCCAGCTTCAGTGGCCTGCTTTTCGACGGCCCGGACAGGCGAAGTGACGGCACCTGCGGTCGAGGGGTGGTCAACAACCGCACCGACGTCGAACCGCGCGACGGACCGGTGGCCCTGCTCGGCGGGGAGCAGGCCGCGGGCCTCATCGGGTTCTCCGAGGTATGGGCCCCCTGCGAACTCGAAATCTCTCTCGCCGACGCTGCCGCAATCACCGAACCGCCCCCGTCCGCCGACGATCCGGCACGCGCCGATGGGGGCCGTCAGTGCCCGGTGACTCAAGAGGTGATCGACACCCTGGCCGCGGCCACCACCTTCGATCCCGACACGTCGGCGTCCCTCACCAGACGCTTCGTCGAACCCAACCGGGCGGCCTGCTGGGACTCCGGCCTGCAGTTCGGGGAGGAGGGTCCCGGCGGGGTGCGAAGCGAGCTCACGTACTACCTGCCCCGGCCCGACCAATCGGAGGCCTTGGAGTTCGACCAGGACTCCTACGGCTACATAAACGGAGGCCCTCGCAACTCAGAGCTCGACCTCGTCTGTGAGCAGGGCAGCAGCGGCGTGCCTCTACCCTCCCCCGACGGCGATTGCGCGAGGGTGGGATTCCATCAGGTTGTCGCTCCCGGTGGTACGGGCCAGATCTACATCCTCAACGACTTCGATTCCTCCGATGGGCCCAACGTCACTGTTCGAGGCGTGTTCCCTTCGGGAATCTTCCGGTACCGCTGTCATCACTGCCTGCCCGGTGATCCCGAGGTGGCCTCCATGATCCAGTCGATGACGGCGATGGTCAACCAGGGCTCGAGCGGCGGGAGCCTCGGCACAGTGCTCGGGACGCGAGGCGCACCCGGCCTCGTCCCTCTGGGTGCCGCATCGGTGCCAGGAGCCGGGGAAGATGACTCACCGACCAACAGAGAGGCGGCCGCCGCCGGGCTGATCGGTCTCATCGCGGCCATGGGGATCACCGCGGCGACTCTCGCCGAGAGCGGCCTCACCGCCGGCGATCTGATCACCAACTGGCGCGAGGGCGGCGCGAGCAGGGTGCGCTCCACCCTGGAGGGTGCCGGAATCGACACCCGTGGACCGCCCGACCCGGCCGCCGTGGTTGTCGACGAGCACGGCAACCAGCTCATTCCCAATGCCGATGACCGCTATGAGTGGGACACCCCCGACGGCACCGAGATGCTCGACCGCGCCACGATCGAGGAGAGGATCGCCGCCGCCCGAGAGGCGAACGCTGCTCGCGACTCGCGCCACGCGGGAATCGTCGCCGAACATGAGAGCGATGCCGCGGCCGCCGAGCGGTTCGACGACCTCGGCACGCGCAGCATCGCCGAGAACGATGCCCTGATGGCAGACATACGGGAGGGCTGGGATCGAGTGGACGAGCTCGGCGCCCGGATGGAGGCGAGGGAGCGGGCATTGGGAGCGCTGGAGGCAGCCGAAGCCGAGCAGCGACTGGAGACGCTGAGGGACACCTGGGGCCAGATCTTCTCGGAGACCGCTCAGGCATCATGGAACGACGCCACCGAGATTCCGGGCATCATGGTCGATGCCACCCGGGTTGTGGTCCAAGCCGCCGCCGACCCCGAGAACTGGAGGGTGCTCGGCGAAGGTACCGCGGAGACCATCTACGACGTCGCAGGCATGCTTGCCGGGAACACTTTCGGCGACGCTCAGGAGAGCATCCAGCAGGGCGCGGCGACCGCCGGGCGGGTGGGGGTGGCGCTGGGCACCCAGTTCGTCCAGCACCCGATCGACACCGCGGCGATGTTCATACCCGGCCGCGATCTCTACGACGCGATGGATGGCGACCGACCTCTGGGGGCGAGGTTGGGATCGGTGGCCATGGGGGTACTCGACATCGGCGCGACGTTGGCTGGTGCGGGTGTGTTGGCCCACGCCGACGAACTGGTCGATGCATCGCGGGCGATGGACCTGGCCGGCGAGGCGGTCGATACCAGTCGGGTGCTCGATGCCACCGGCGATGCCGCGAGCACGGCACGGATACTCGACACCACGGGCGATGCCGCCAGCACAGCGCGGGTGATCGGGCCCACCGGCGCGGCGGAGATGGCCGAAGCAGGCCGGCTCGCCGAAGCCGCCGAGGACGCAAGGGCCGCAGCCCGCGCCGCTGCCGCGTCCGGCAATTCCGCCGACACGGCCCGCGCCATGGACGCCGCCGCCGAAGCCGAACGCGCCGCTGCCGCGGCGGCGAGGACTGCGGAGACTGCAGCGGCACCGGGTCGGATGGCTGAGGCGACGAGGCTCACCGAAGCTGTCGAGGAAGCCCGCGCCGCGGCGCGGGCCGCCGCCACCACCGGTAACTCTGCCGACACGGCCCGCGCCATGGATGCCTTGGCTGAAGCCGAGGATGCCGCCGACGCCGCCCGCAGATCCCTCTTCCAGGGCGACGGGATGCAGGGGATGGGCCGGGCCGAGGCGGCCGGCAACGTCAGCGACGAACTCGCTCAGAGCGTGGTCAACATGCACGATGAGTTCACCGGAGCGGCGAGCCGTCAAGGTGTGACCGACGCGGTCGATGATTTCGCGGCTGAGGTCGGCTTTCGCCCCAATGAGGTGATGATGGGCAACAGCGGCTCGGTCGGGGCCGGGCGTTCGGTGTTGACCGACGCCGACCGCACCATCGTCGCCAGTTTCACCCGTGAACAGCTCGACGGGGCGAGACGAGCGGGCGAGTCCTATACCGATACCCAGCGTCGTTTGCAGGGCCGGCTCACCGAGCTGCACCAGAGGGCGGCTGAGCTGAGGCTCAACTCTGCCACCGATCCTGCGGTGATCCTGGCCCGTGAGGAAGGAATCTCTCTGGGCGAGGCGGTGGCCAGGCTGGGTGATGCTGATGATCCGGCAGCAGCGGCCCGGAGGTTGACCGGCGGCGATATGGACATGGCGTCTTATGGCGGTTTCGGGGCCGGCGCGGGTCAGGCCGATGCATATCCGATGGGGTACACCCGGGCGCGGCAGTCCGCTCAGGGTTCCACCGAGGTGTTCACCTTCGGAGATCGGGCCGGCGACGCCGGCGGCTACACCACTTCGGGTCAGGCGATCATCGATCGTAACGAGCTGGGTCAGATGGATCTGCGCGCTTGGGACAGCGAGCTTCAGAGCCTCGAGCGCAGCCAGGGTCTCGACACTCCTTTGGCAAACGCGGCCGACATCGACACCACATGGGGTGCCGATCGCACTTTCGCAGGGCTTGACGCCGCCGCCGACCCGACCAGGATCGGGGCAGCGGAGATGGAGGGGCTGTTCGGCCAACAACAAGCCGCCATGAGCCATTACAACGACTCCAAGTCGGTCTCAAAAGCCGTCGATCGGGCGTCCTATGTCGCGGGGCGCATCGGTCAGCCCCTGCCCAACCAGCAACTGGTCGACGCGGCCCGCACCATGAGGGCCAATCCCCGCGCCACCCAGGCCGTGCTGACCCAGCTGGGAATGACCGAAGCCGAGTATGTATCGAGCCTCCAACAGATGATGTCCTCGTATCGGCCGGTGTTCCCGACATGACCCGCTGGATCCAACCCACCGAGGCCCTGGCCGAACAGCTCGACATGGCGCCGATCCCGCTACCGGTGTCGGACTCGACGGCCGACACCCTCGAGGGGGGCCAGGTCGATCTCGTCGCCCTGGCCATCGACCTCCACAGTCATATCACCGGCGCAGACACCGCCGATCCGACGGTGCCGGCCTTGCGGCGATGCGCTGCCGCTCTAGCCCTAGCGGCGGCCAACGCGGCCTCCGAAGATGAGCAGCACACTCGTGCGTCGGAGCTCTTGCGAATCGCAGTTACCCACGCCCCCGACGACACCGGAATCCGGGCCTCGTACGGCTCTGCGCTGTGGATGTCGGGGCGCCGATTCGACGGCCTCGCCCAGCTCACCCGGGCCGTGGTGCTCAACTCCGAGCAGGGTCGAATCGTTCCGATGCTGTGGATCCTCACCTCCCGGGCTCTGGCCGACGCCGGCCGCCACGGAGACGCCCTGCTCCTCCTCGAGGAGCTGGCGATCGACGGCCCGTCCCAGTTCTCCTTCTGGGAACTCATGGATTCCATCGACGACCGCGGTGCTGCGATCGAAGGCGGCTACCGGCCAGAGCTCGCCGAACGGTTCGTCGAACGCCTCGCCACGGCGACTTCCGCCCCCGCTAGCGGCGCCGACACTTTCGCTTTCGCGGCGATCGCGGCGCTGGGGTTCGCCGACGCCGAGCCGGTGCCGGCCCCGGCCATGAGTCTCGAGATCTCCGCCTCGCCGCTTCCCCGAGCTGAGGGCGTGTCTCGTCCCGGCACGCTGGGCGTACTCGGAGCCGACATCGCGGTCGTACGCTCAGATGCCCGCCCCGCCCCCACCGCGGGCCGATCGACCCTTCATATCGAGCTCACGACGGGCAATACCTCCACCGAGGGCCGGGTCGCCATCGACCCGGGCCGACCCGACCAGTCCGACCCCGTCGAGGCCGCCCTCGCAGCGACAGCCGAGTGCCTGACCGCGTTCCCGCCCGAACGGATGGTCGAGAGCGCCCCCTTCCAACACGACCTCGACGCGGGCGCATCGTTGGCGCTGGCCGCCCTGCTCGATGTGATCCACACCGCTGCGAATCTCGAGGTGCCGACCACCGCCCTCCCCCTGGAGGCGGTGATCCACCACGCCTGCAGCTCCGGCGCCCGGAGCCTGCGCGATCGGGTTCGCGAACTCGTGGACGTCGACCCATCACCCGACATGATGAGAACGGGGCTGGCCACGCTGGCCGACCGCGGCTTCGTGCGGCTCGATTCCACCACCGTCCACCCGGAGCCCTACCTCGAGTTCCTCACCAGCGGATTTGGAGTGGCGATGCGTTGGTGGCGATTCACCCACCATCACACCCATGCCCGATCGCTGAGCCGTCGGCACTTCCTCAGCGCCGGCCCGGGAGTCCTGCGGCTGGGTCCCACCGGCGCAGGCGGTGTTTCGTGGAGCCTCGCCGGCCATTCAGAGTTCCAGCGGGAGCTGGGAGTCGAACTGGCCATCGTCTCCTGACCCCGATCAGAAGAGGTCGGCAAGGGGCCACGCCCCGGAAAATGCCGGTGGCCCACACCTGCTGAAGGTCTAGGGTCACCGGGTGAATCGCCGCGCCCCCATCGCCGAAGGCTTTCGCCTGGTCCGGAGCTACGCCCGCGCCCATCCCCTTCCACTCTGGACTGCCGTCACCGGGTCGGTGGTATACGCGGCCGGATCGGTAGGGGCGGCCTTGGCTCTGGGTTGGGCGACTGATCAGGTCCTCGTGCCCCTGTTCGAGGGCGGCGATCCGCGCGAGTGGGCTGCGGTTGGTCTTCTCGTAGGTGTGATGGTGTTGCGCTCGGCCGGCGTGATCGTTCGCCGATACTTCGCTGGGATGACCGCGGCGCGGGTCAAGCGCGACCTCCAGCAAGATGTCGCGCGCAGGATCGTCGACATGTCGCTCGACCGGGTGCGGTCGCGGCCCCCCGGAGAACTCCTCGCCCATCTCGATGCCGATACCGACGCGGCGATCGAAGTGGTGCATCCCCTACCGTTCACCATCGGCGTGCTGAGCATGCTCGGCTTCGCGGTGGTGAGCCTCGCCCTGCTCGACGTGCCTCTGATGCTGGCAACCATCGGTGTTCTCCCGATCGTGTTGATCCTCAGCTGGGCCACCGCTTCCCTGCTGGAGGCACCCACCGAGGCCGAACGCACCGCCAACGCCGCCGTCACGGCGGCAGCCAGCGAGATCGTGGCGGGTAGCCAGGTGATCAAGACGCTCGGCCGAGAAGACGCCGAACTCGAACGCTTCGCCGGTGTGGTAAACGAACATCGGGCGCGGCGGGTGCGACTCCAGTCGATCCATCTTGCAATCGACAACACCTTCTCCTTCGTGCCCCAGGTGGCGATGGTGCTGATCGTGGTGGTCGGCACCCAACGTGTCAACGTGGGTGCACTCGAACCGGGAGGCCTGGTGGAGGCCGTGGCCCTGTTCGGAGTTCTCGCCTTCCCCATGCAGGTGATCGGCTTCTTCCTCACCGACCTGCCCGTATCTGTCGTGGGCCGGCGCAGGGTCGACACGGTGCGTGCCGAACCCGATGATCCGCTGCGCACCACCAGTGGCCGCGCCCTTCTCCCCGCCGGGCCGCTGGGTGCCAGCCTGAGCGCCGTGCGGGTGGGCCCTGCGGATCGCAGCCGGATAAGCGATCTCCACCTCGATATCCGAGCCGGCGAGACCCTCGCGATCGTGGGCTCCACAGCCAGCGGAAAGTCCACCGTCGTGGAGGTGTTGGCCCGCCTGAGGCCGGTCGACGAAGGGGAGGTGTCGATCGGTGGAGTCGCGAGCGACGACATCGCCGACGACGAGTTGCGACGCCGAGTCACCCTCGCGTCCCAGCAGGCCGTCCTCTACACCGGCACCATCAAGGGCAACACCGATTTCGGGCGCGGCCGCGACGACTCCGAACTCATAGATGCCCTTCATATCGCCGGGGCCGAGGATCTCGAGACCGAGTTGCCGGCCGGCTTCGACGCCGTCGTAGGCGAGCGCGGTGTGACCCTTTCCGGCGGCCAACGGCAGCGCATCGCGCTGGCCCGCGCTCTTGCCGGTCGGCCCGGTCTGATCCTGCTCGACGACGCCACCTCCGCCGTCGACCCGGTGCTCGAGGAGCAGATCCTGGCTCGGCTGGCGGAACTCCCCACCACGGTCGTGATGGTCACTCATCGCGTGGCGGCCATGGGTGCTGCTGATCGGGTGGCGCTGATGAGCGGCGGAAGAATCGAAGCAATCGGCACCCACGAGGAGCTTCTCCACCACGGCGAGTATCGCCGCCTGGTGGAGGCGTATCGGGCCGAAGAGGTGGCCCGATGACCGGCGAACGCTCCGCCATGGCGATCGTGCGACGCGGTCTCGAGTTCACTCCTGAGTTCCGCAGCGTCATCGGTTCGATGATCGCCGCGGGGATCCTCTTGGGGCTGGGGCGGATCGCGGTGCCGATCCTCTTCCAGCGCATCATCGACGAGGGGCTACTCGCCGACTCGGGAGTCGACTCAGGCGTGCTCGCCCGACTGGCCACGTTCACCGCCCTGGCCGTGGTGGGCGTGAGCGTGCTGTCGCTGATCACCCAGCTGATGATGGTGCGCGTGGCGGAGCGAGCGATGTCTCGGTTGAGGGTGGCTGTGTTGCGGCGGGCGGTGGATCTCACCCTGGCGGAGCAGGCCGAGGAACGCCAGGGCGATCTCGTGTCCCGCACCACCGGCGACCTCGAAACCCTCACCCGCTTCCTCGACTGGGGGGCTTACGCCTGGCTGGTCAACTCGAGCATCGCCATCACCGCGATCATCACCATGTTCATCTACTCGTGGGAGTTGGCGGCGGTCGCTTCGGTCACCCTGCTCGCGATGCTGCCGATCCTGCGGGCTATCCAACGCCGCCAGCAGACCAGATACGCGATGGTGCGGGCCCGCACCGGCGACCTGCTCGCCGACACCACCGAGATGATCGCCGGAGCAGAAGTGATCCGTTCGTTCGGCCAGCAGGAGACCGCCATCGCAGAGCTCGATCGCGACATCCACCGCTCCTATGAGTCTCAGCTCGGGGCCAATCGTCTCGGCTCGATTCTCTTCACGGTCTCGGATGTGTTCGGCACCCTGGCCATTGCCGCGGTGGTCCTCACAGTGGTGTGGCTCGGTCCCATCGATGGGCCCGGGTTCGGCACAACCGTGGCGGTGCTGTTCCTGGTGCAGCTGATCCTGGTCCCCGCGGCCGAGCTCACCGAGGTGATGGACGACACCGCTTTGGCATTGGCCGGTTGGGAACGAGCGGTCGATCTCGCATCGCGACCCCAGACCATCCCCGAGCCCGTCGAGTCCAAGCCGGTGCCCCGCGGTGCCCTGCCGGTGAGCATCGACGGTCTCTCGTTCAGCTACGACGAACATCGGGTGCTGCACGATGTGTCGGTGGAGATCCCTGCCGGCACGTCAGTCGCGATCGTGGGAGCCACCGGCTCCGGCAAGACCACCCTGGCCCGCCTGTTGTGCCGGCTCGCCGACCCCGAGCAGGGTGCGGTGCGGCTGGGTGGGGTCGACCTGAGAGACATGTCGGGCACGGATCGTCGAACGGCGGTGCGGATGGTGCCCCAGGACGGCTTCCTGTTCGCAACCACTGTTCTCGACAACGTGCTCAAGGGTCGGGCCGGGGCCACCGCCGCGGAGGCGAGCGAGGCGGTCGATGAGCTGGGGCTCGGCGGCTGGGTCGACAAGCTGCCGGCCGGACTCGACACCGAGATCGGCACCAGCGGTGAAGGCCTGTCGGTGGGAGAACGCCAGCTGGTGGCGATCATCCGGGCCGCCTTGGCCGATCCGGGGCTGCTGGTGCTCGATGAAGCCACTTCCTCACTCGACCCGTCCACCGAACGCGCCATGAGCGACGCTCTCGATCACATCCAGCAGGGGCGCACCACCGTCACCGTCGCTCATCGGCTGTCCACCGCCGAGCGGGCCGACGTCGTTCTGGTGTTCGAGCACGGGCGACTGGCCGAGCAGGGACACCACCACGAGCTCCTCACGCGGGGCGGCGCCTACAGCACGCTGCACGAGGCCTGGACGCGCGGTGTGGGTGTCGACGACGCGATCAGCGATCCTGCATGAACGGGAAACTGGCTCTCACATCGGCCACATGGGTGGGGTCGATGTCGCCGATCACCACCGCTTCCTCGCCGGCTGGCGCGGCCACGACCTCTCCCAAGGGGTCGATGATCCGAGTGTCCCCGCTGTAGTCGAGACCATCACCGCTGCCCACCCGGTTGACACCCACCACGTAGGCCTGGTTCTCGATGGCGCGCGCCCTGAGCAGGGTGCTCCAGTGCTCGCGCCGGGCCGCGGGCCAGTTGGCGGGAACCAGGAAACAGTCGGTATCGGCCGCGACATCCCAGAACAGATCGGCGAACCGGAGGTCGTAACAGACGAACGGAGTGATCCGTACCCCGCCGATCTCCACCGTGATGATGCTCTCGCCGGCCGAGTAGTGCTCATGTTCACCGGCGTAGGAGAAGGGTCGAACTTTCGAGTAGCGGTGATCCTGTCCGGCCGGGCCGGCCAGCAGGAGTCGGTTGGTGGGCAGGGGCCGCCCCTCGGTCCGTTCGGGGAACGAACCGGCGACCCAAGCTCCCGTGGCGGCAGCCATCTCATGCATGAACCCCGCCGTCGCGCCATCGGGCGCCTCGGCGATCGTCTCGGCCTTCATGGAGAATCCGGTCGACCACATCTCGGAGAGCACAACGAGATCGGCGTCTGATCCGGCCGCCTTCTCGATCGTCGGGCGGAGCCGGTCGAAGTTCGCCTGCGGATTCTCCCAGACGATGTCGTGCTGGATGGCTGCGACGCGGATCATCAGCTCATGCTCCCAGGGTGCGGAGTCGACGCGCCGCCTCGTCGAGCACCTCATCGCGCTTGCAGAAGGCGAAGCGGATCAGGCGTGAACCCTCGGCCAAGTTGTCGTAGAAGACCTGGGAGGGCACAGCAACCACCCCACAGCGTTCCGGTAGGGCCAGACAGAACTCGACACCATCGGTGCCGCCCACCGGGGTTATGTCGCAGGTCGCGAAGTAGGTACCCTGGGGGGTGAGCACATCGAAGCCCGCCTCGGCGAGCCCTGAGCAGAGACGGTCGCGTTTCGCCCTCAGCTCGGCAGTGTAGGCGCCGAAGAAATCGTCGCCGAGACGGAGCCCAACGGCAACCGCGTGCTGAAACGGCCCACCGCTCACGAAGGTCAGGAACTGTTTGGCGGTACGGACCGCGGCGACGAGGGGCGCCGGCCCACAGGCCCAACCGATCTTCCAGCCGGTGAAAGAGAAGATCTTCCCCGCCGACGACACGGTGACAGTGCGCTCGGCCATTCCCGGCAGAGTCGCGATCGGAATGTGCTCGCCGTCGAATACCAGGTGCTCATAGACCTCGTCGGTGACCACGATCACCTCGCGTTCGATGCAGATGCGGGCGATCTCAGTGAGCTCTTCGCGGCTGAACACCTTGCCGGTGGGGTTGTGGGGCGTGTTGAGCAGGAGCACCTTGGTGCGGGGCGTGAAAGCGGCGGCGAACTGCTCGATGTCGAAGGTGAAGTCGGGGGCTCGGAGGGTGACGACCTTGCGCTGGGCCCCGCTCATGGCGATGCCGGCCGCGTAGGAATCGTAGTAGGGCTCGAAAGTGACCACCTCGTCGCCGGGGCCGGTCAGCGCCAGCAGGGCCGCGGCGATCGCTTCGGTGGCACCGGCGGTGATGAGCACCTCGGAATCAGGGTCGTAGTGCTGGCCTCGGAAGCGGGCGCGGTGCTCCGCAACCGCGGCTCTCAGCGACGGGATCCCCGGACCCGGTGGGTACTGGTTGTGGCCATCTCGGATCGCCTGGATAGCGGCCTCGGACACCTCGGCCGGGCCATCTGTGTCGGGAAACCCCTGCCCCAGATTGACAGCCTGGGTGCGTTCGGCGAGTGCTGACATCTCGGCAAAGATCGTGGTGCCGAATCCCTGGAGACGGTCGGTGAGGAAGGGAGCGCGCTGCACGGCGATGATCCTAAGGCCGAAGCCATCACACTTTCCTGACAACTCTCTAATCGAATCAACCGAGATGACTCAACATCGTCTTACCGGGCGTTGAGAAGGTGAATCCCAAGAGAGGCACCCCCATCATCCCCCAAGGAGCAGAAGTCAATGAAGAAGACCCTCGCAGCAACCGCTATCGCCGCGACCACCCTCGGTGGCGTCGCCGCCGGTGCCGCCCTGTTCGTCCCCGGCTCGGCCGGCGCCCAGGAAGGCGTCGACGACGTCGGTGAGACCGCCGGTCAGGAGTTCGGTGCTCACATCGCCGAAGCCCTCCAGCCGCTCGTGGACGATGGCACCCTCACCGAAGACCAGGTCGACGCAGTGTCAGGTGCCCTCGAGGCCGCCCGACCCGAAGGCTTCGGCCACCGCGGTGGCCACGGCCAGCGCGGACCTGCCGGTGGAGGCGAAATCGCTGAGATCCTCGGCCTCGAAGCCCAGGAACTCGGTGAGGCCCTCCGTGGCGGCCAGTCGCTCGCCGATGTGGCCGCCGAGCAGGGCGTCGACACCCAAGACCTGATCGACGCCATCGTCGACAACGCCGAGGAGCGGGCCGCAGCCGCCGTCGAGGCCGGGCGCATCGATCAGGACAAGGCCGACGAGATCATCGCCGGAGCAGCCGATCACGCCGAGGACATGATCAGCGGCGAGTTCGAGTTCGGCCGACGCGGCCCCGGCCGAGGTGGCTCCGGGTTCGGCCCGGGCGCCGATGGGGGTCCCGACACCGACACCGCGGCCTGACCAACCCCTCCCCTCAAACACCGCGAGAGTGCCGGATCCCTAGGGGTCTGGCACTTTCGCGTGGACTAGACGCCGAGTCGATGTGGATTCGATGTCGCTCACCCGCGTCGTTCGCGACGATGGGAATCATGATCTCCGAGAATGTTGCCGGCGAAGATGGCAGCGTCGACCCTGGTCAGGTTCCATCCGTTATACCCCTGTTGCTGGCGCGGCTCGGCGATTCAGAGCTAGCGGTCGGTCCGCGTGATGTCGTCACCATCGGCCGTCACCGGCACTCGATGCTGCGATCGAACCACGAGCGGGTCTCTCGCCGTCATGCCACCGTGCGCGGCGAACCCGACGGCTGGTACTTCGTTGATGAGGATTCGCTGAACGGGTCCTACCTGAGCGACGACACCATCAAACGTCTACGAATCGACACGACGGTGGTGATCCGGCTAGGTGACCACCGAAACGGCCCAATCCTCGGGCTCTATCTGCCACAGGTGCCCGGTTGAGCAGATAGCGCCCGATCAAGCGATGGCGCCGTGCCACAGGCGCGGCCAACATGTAGAGGCCATGGAGGTGGACGATGAGTGCACTGCTGATCGCGGCGGCAGGCCAGAATTGGAGCTTCGAGCCATCGGAGGCACCGGTTCATGTCGGCCGCAACCCTGATGCGGAGGTGACTATCTCCGACCCGGCCGTTTCGCGTGTCCATATGTTTATCGAACACCGATCCGGGGTATGGGTCGCACACGATCAATCCAGTCAGGGCACTTTTTCCAGGAATGGGCCGAGGATCGATGATGTCGAAGTAGCGGGGACTGTCGAGCTACACCTGGGACGAGTCGATGGACCGATCATCCGGCTCGACGTACTAGGAGATGTGCCGCCCGAGGGTGCGACGATGACCTTGGGTTCGTTCGATGTCGCTTCCACGGCGTCGATCGATGAAACGGCCTTGCGACTCGAGCTCGACGGAGCCGAACTGCTGTTTCCTGCCCACGGCATGGTGAGACTCGGCCGTAGCCCGGAGAATGCCGTAGTTCTGGGCGACCAGCATTCGCTGGTTTCGCGCCATCACATGGCGTTCACTTGGGACGGGGGCAACTGGTGGATGGAGGACGTCGGATCGTCGAGAGGCACGTTCGTCGATGGTGTCCAGATCACGGAGCGTCAGCTCGCGGAAGGTGCCTTCCATCTCGTTCTCGGCGACAAGGACGCGGGCACCCGCATACGCGTGACCACTGCAGGAGAACACAAGACACCTCGCAAGAAGGGGCCGATCATCGCCGGAGTGGCGATCGCGGTAGCGGTGATTGCGTCACTTGCCGCAGTGATCCTGCCGGGCGGTGGCGGCGGCGGAGAGAGCGCCAACACAGCCGCCCAACAGGCCGCGGCTCGCGAGGCAACCGTGATGGTCGAGCTTCTCGACGACGGCCTCAACCGCCTGGGGTTCCAAGGCAGCGGAGTGCTCGTCTCCGCCGATGGGCTGATCGTGACCAACGCCCACGTGGCCTACCCCGCCACCCATGGCGACAGAATCAGCCTCCCGTCACCCTTTCCGGACTCAACGAGATTCGCGGTCGGATTTGCCTCCGAGGACGGCGGCGAAGTCGACCGGTTCTATGTGGCCGAACCGGTGGAGTTGCACCCCTTCCACGACGCTGCGGTCCTGCAGATCATCGCCGACGGCAACAACAACCCGGATTTCGACATCCCGTTCGCTCCTTTGCCGGTGGGGACCACCGCTAATCTGAAAGCCGGCGACTTGATCGACCAGCTGGGCTTCCCAGGGGTGGCCGCCACCCTGCGGGTAAGTGTCACCACCCGCAACTTCCAGAGCTTTGCTCCCTGTCCTGGAACTCCTGGCGACGATTGCTTGGCCGATCTCGATGATGGCTGGCTCAATCTCTCCGGCCAACCCCTCGGGGGAGGCAGCTCGGGCGGTCCGATCGTGCGTGACGGTGAGTTGATCGCGATCAATCAGGGCACGATCTTCCAGTCCGGGAGGTCTATCGAGCAGAACCGGGCTGTGCCGATCGACCTGATCGCAGAAGAGTTGCTCGACGGCTGACAGCGGCGATCAGTCGGGTGCGGTGTGGAGCTTGTAGCCGACGCCGCGTTGATTCTCGAGAATCGCCGGCGGCGACGCATCGGGCTCGATCGCCTTCCGCACCGAGAGCACCAGATCACGCAGGTTGTCGGCGGTGGGAGGCCGGTACTTGTCCCATTCGTCAGGATCGCCCCATACCGCCTCCAGCAGTTCGTCGATGGTGCAGACGACCGGCTCGCCACTCCCCTCAGCATTGCGGGCGGCCATGTATGCGATGAGGTCGTAGCCCTGCTTTCGCAGCTCGACCACTCGCGGCTCACCGTCGCCGAAGACCTCGACCCGCATGGCGTCGGAGTCCCATCGCACGCACGGCTCGGTCACCGGCGGTACATGGGCCCTTGTCAGGGAACCGCCGATGGTTTGGGTGGCGCTCGGATCGACCAGTCGTAGTTCCCACGTGCTCGTAGGCCCGCTTTCATCGGCATCGGCAGTGATGCAGACGATGTCACCACTCGAAAGCTGGGTCTTCTCGGTGAGTCGGCGCAGATCGCTGCCATTACGGACGAAGGTCCCGTTGCGGCTCCCGCAGTCCTCGATCCACCACGACCCCCACGCCTGGGTGAAGATGCAATGGCGGCGGCTGATCCACGATGATGGGTCTTCGAGCACCAGGTCGGGCGTGAAAGTAGCCGAGCCGCGACCGACCGTGAACGCGTCGCCGGTCAGTACGATCTTGCGCGGAGTCGTCCCGTCGCGGCTGACTTCGAGCATTGGTTTCAGGTCTTGCATGGCATCGCCACCGCGACTGTAAGCGATCTCGTCCGGGTCGGTTTCCCATGATAGGTGACGGAGATTCGACGGTCTGTCGATGCCGAGTCGATGTCTTTGCGCCCTGCACGGTCCCAGTCTGTTCTGTGACCGCAATGCCGGGGGCAGGAGCCGACGATGACGAGCGAGCACAGTTCGACCAAACGCCACGGGAGGATCTCGGGCCATGGGAAAGCTCACGGTGCGTGGTATAGGGTAGGCCACAGCGACCGTGGGGAGGGCGGTGCCATGCGGGGAATGGTCTTGGCCATCGGACTCGGGTTCGCGTTGATAGCGGCGGCTTGTTCGAACGACGACCCGGCGAAGCACGCTGACGGTGGCTCTGACGACGCTCTGGCCGAGGGAGTGGCCGTTGATGAGCCCGACGGCTCTGTTCGGGAGGGCGCCGGTGGTCCAACTGTCAACACTCACAAGATCTTCATCACGCCTCGCGAAGATGAAGGTAACCGGTATCGCCTGGGGGTAGATGGCTTCAGCCCCCACGCTGCGATCCAGTTCAGGATCTACAGGGACGGTCAACAGGTTGGCGACGGAATCCCCAGCATCATCGGAGCGAACGGTCAGACCACAGTGATCATCCGCGTGAGCCCTGTCGACCTTCAGTTGGGTGACGAGGTTCGTGCCTACGAAAGACGCCGCATCGCCCCCGGTCTCGTGTCCGCAGGAAGTTACGTAGATACGTCGCTACGCCTGGTCGCCCGAACAATCTTCAACGGGCCGGTCGTCGGACCGCGAATCAATGTGGTCCCTTACGACAACGGGACCTACCGGTTGGTTGGTGAGAACCTCCCGACCGACTGGGGCGCAAAGTTCTTCGTGTATCGCGGCGACACCCTCATCCGGACGTACCCGAGCGAGGAATCACAGGACCTCGCGATAGTGACCAACGGCACCACGACCAATCAGAACACCCTGCGAGGCCTATCGACCGACGACCTGCAATTCTTCGATCGAATCGTGCTGTACCAGGTAGATGTCGCGGGCGGGCACGTCCAGCACCGTCGATTGGACATGATCTTCCATGGCCTCCCGCAGGACCGAGGGGGATTCGAGTCGTATGCACCGCCAACGATCGCCGTTGTCCCGTACGACGCCAACTCTGACGGCACCGCTGACTCGTACCGGCTGAGCGCCAGCGGTCTGTCGCAACTGTCGAACGCCCGATTCTTCATTCGCGACGACACCGGCGACTACGTCCGTCGCAGCGATGGCTCGCCGTATATGTACGAGCGCACACTCACACCAGCCGACGGCACGAGCGTGCCGAATGCAAGCACTGTTCGCGGCATTTCACCCACGATTCTTCAAGCCGGCTACACGATCCAACTGTTGGAGCGACACCGGTCCGAGACAGGTGGTTACGTGCCGCCCGGCGGAAACTGGGAGTTGGCTTCGGAGATCGTTTTCGACGGTCTGAACGACGGCACGATTCTCGGGCCGCGGGTGAACATCCGCGTCGCCGATGAGTATCGGTATCGACTCGAGGGCGTGGGATTCAGGGGCAATTCGCTGGTGCGCGTCCACGTGTACCGAGGGAGTGAACTGATGCACACCGTTGATCAGGTCGCAGACCAGAACTCCGGCGTCACCCCAAACGCGACTGCCAAGTGGCTCACCAGCTTTCAGCTACAAGCCGGAGATCGCATCGACGTGATCGAGCGCGAGAATCCCAATGGCGGCTACAAGGACGAGAACGGGAACTCCACTCCGGAAGTTCTACGCCAGCGGTTCACGTTCAACGGCCCGGCGCTGCCGCTGAGACCTCAGATCGTATGGGCATGGGCCGAATCACCGCCTTTCGTAACGGCTCGCGGAATCGGTCCTCCGGGCCACGAACTCGTGGTTGAAGCAGATGGCCGCACGTCGTCGATCGTGGTCGACAAGACATCCAGTTGGCAGGTGGAAGACCTTGCCATCGCTCCCGGTTCGGTAGTCGAACTGAGGGAAGCCGAAGCTGCCGGCGCTCCGATAGATACGTGGCAGGTGGGCGATCGGATACCGCTCGTTGTGGCTCACGCATTCGCAACGACCGACAACACCATCGACAATCCAGTGAGCCTCAGGCTCCCGTTCCCATATGAGGCAGCTGAGGCAGACGTTCGTGGCATCTGTCTGGTGAACACCTATGCGACGAACGGGGTGAACGACACTGTCTTGAGTCGAGCGTTCGAGTGGGAGTCCGCCGACAACGACATGGGCTGGAAGTGCTCCTACGAGATCGACAGCGCAAACCGCACGATGAACTTCGACCTGTCGACGTCTGACGGGACGCCGGGAAACGGCCGCGGGGTCGGAGCAACGTTCTTGGTGCTGGACAGTGCCGACATCAACTACGACAAGGGCAACTACGACCTCGGGCCCCGGGAAAGCCAGTTGATCGACTTCAACGGGTCGAGCCAGGTGGACGGCTCCGGACGCGGGGTTGTCATGTTCAACGAGGTGCTCGAGTACGACCCCAACGGAGCTGACCAGTTCATCTTCGCCGCATCCAACGAGGGCTCAAACCGGGTGACCGTGAAGACCGAGACCGGCGACCGGGATCTCCTCGGCAACAACTATTGCTCCAACAATCCTTTCAGTTCGAAACCCTTTTGCCTAGATGATGACAACGCGTGTGACGCCGAGAGCTGTGAAGGACGACTGGTCGGCAAGGTGGTCGCCCTACAGGGCAGGCAAGGTCCACGACTGGGCAACTCAGCCTGGGCCGTGGGCGGAAACACCGGCGGGTTCGTCATGTCCAACGCGGCCGACCTCACAGCCGACGGGGCGATCGTTGTAACTTCGATCGACTCCTACTGGGCGAGAGACAAGAATTCCATCGATCGCGATTTCGATATCCGAACAAGTGTCGTGGTTGACCAGGACGATTGTGAGGACGGGCGCTGCAACTACTACACCTATGTCAACGGTCTGAAAGGCAATTCTGAGTCGGTGGCAGCGGGCACGGTGATCGCGTTCGTGTTCGATCAGTCATCAACCTGGAACGAAGGTGCGCCCATTGTGGTAGCGGGGCGCAACGACGGCACCGCTGGGATCAGGCCCAGCGACAACTGTGCTGGGCCGATGACCGAGGTGGTAGGCCATGGCATTTCCAGGCTTTCTCTCGCGCTCGACCGATCGTCGCTGTTGGGGTCCGGGCTGCTCTGGACAGACTGTACGCACTCGATCACGTTCACAACCGCCGACCACATCGAGTCTGACGCGCCGAAACACATTGACGCCACGGCCAACGCGCTCGTTCCCTCGATCCAGGCGTTCGGAGGAGATGGTGCCGCTGCGAGAAATCTGGCACTGCTGAACCCGTTGGTTCGGGTTGATCCTGCGTTGCCCGCGGGCGCGCTCCCGGCGAGCATGTTGGACAATGCTCTGCCGGCATCGGCCCTTCCCGCATCCGCCCTTCCGGCATCGGCCCTTCCCGCATCCGCCCTTCCGGCATCGGCCCTTCCCGCATCGGCCCTTCCCGCATCGGCCCTTCCCGCATCCGCGCTACCGGCATCGGCCCTTCCCGCATCCGCGCTACCGGCATCCGCCTTGGTGCTAGGCGCCCTGCCGGCATCCGCGTTGCCGGCGAGCTTTCGGTAGCCGGACAGCCGGATGAGTGCTCGTCCACCCCTAGGGAGCTAGACGCGATGGGCTCGGGCGTCGCAGCCTTGGAGGATGTGATGAGGATCGGCGGAATCGCGACCGCCTACAGGGCCAATCAGCCTGCGTCCCTCAACGAAGAGCCTGTTGCCTCGCCGATCGGAGGGTGGGCCCTGACAGCTGAGATCATTGCCAGCTCCATGGTCAAGGAACCCGAAGCCGCTTTGAGTCGATGCTTATTCGATGCGTTATCGATGGCCTGAGGTGGGGCAAACCCCGAGGATGAGACAGGTGATCAATTCAGGAGGAATCGTGGGAAATTCCACAAGACGAACGTTCAGGGTACTCGTCGCTCTCGTTGTGGCTGTAGCGATGGCCGCGACTGCTTGTGGCGGGGGATCCGATGGATCCAACACTGCTGCCGGCGATGCCCTGGCCTCAGGTGCCGAAACTGCCGCTATCGACGGCCAGACGCGCGAAGGCGCCGCAGATGATCCGCTTCGCAACGACTTGATCAGGCCTGACGTTCCGACCATCGCCTATGAGTTCTTCCCGGACAGTTCCGCGGTCACGGTGTCCCTGACGGGCATGAATCGGGTGCAGAACGCCGGCAACGTCCACCTCTACCATTCTGAGATCGGAATCGAGTACGTCACTCTCAACGACGAGGGAATCTCTCTGGCCGACTCGGAGACAGGGGCGTGTGGGTGCACCGTGTTCACGTTCAACGCACCGCTTGATCTGGAGCACCCAGGTACTCACTCCGTTCGCCTGAATCTGCTTGATGAGGGCCTCGGAGGCACGATGGCCGCCGTGCCCCAAAGAAGCACCGTCTCGCGCCTCGAAGGCAACGTTGTCTACGGGCCCGGCTCGGCGAGCGAACGGCGAGCAGTGACAGTCGACGGGGTGACGGTCGACACCGTCGACACCAACAACGACGGCGAATGGGAGGCGTACTTCGACTCCGCCACCGACGTGTCGACTGCCAGTTACATCGCGGTGCGCGTCTACGGGTCCCCGTTTCTCGAGCCTGATCCACGGACGAATACCTGGAGCCACACCGTCATTCGAGACGAACCCGAGCCGCAACAGGTCGTGACTATCGCGGTGACCGACAAGCCGGCAGGAACGAGCGACCGAGCCATCATGTCCGGCCTCACACCCGGACAGTCCTCACGGGTGACGGTGCTTGAGCCCTCCGGAGATGGATCGATCTTCACCGAGGTGTTCCAGCGTGACTGCGATCCCGCCGCCGCCAATGGCCAGGAGAGCTGCCCCATCAACAATGTGGTGGCCGGCAACAAGGTGACGGTCGAGGTTCTGGATGGATCTTCGTGGATGTTGACAACCGAGATCGTGATTCCCGCCGATGTAGAGCCCGGCGATACCTACACCTCGGCCGAGGGCAACAGCTTCACGGTTGAAATCGCTCCCGGCGCAAACGTCAATCCGGATTCCAGCGGCCCCTACGTCAACCTCGCACTCCGCAGCGACGGTCAGGTTCGAGCCTCGGGACTGCAGTTCGACCCCCACTCTGTGGCCCGGCTCACTGTCCGCCGTTCGGGCTCGCATCTCGGCAACCACTTCGGAATCGCGGGAGCCGATGGCAGAGTCAACACCAGCAACTGGAACCTGTCGGTCTCCGAAATGACCGAGGGCGACTCGGTTGGGGTGTACCAGCGACGAGTCGACGGACCGGGTGGCTCCTACATTGAACCGGATTGGGTACTCGTCTACGAATTCACCTACGACGGCACCGCCGCTTGAGAGAGCGGGAAGCGGAGGGCAAGACCATGGACTTGGGCGTCGCAGGATTGGAAGATGTAGTAGAGGTTGGTCGCGGCGGGTTCGCGACCGTCTACCGGGCATATCAGCCTGCCTTTCGGCGCACGGTGGCGGTGAAGGTTCTCAACGCCACGGATCTCGACGAGTTGTCGGCGGAGCGTTTCCGTCGGGAATGCCAGGCGATGGGTCTGCTCTCTGAGCATCCCTCGATCGTGACGATCCTCGATGCCGGCTTCCTCGATACCGGGCAGGCATACATGGTGATGCCGTTCATGCCGGCGGGGTCGTTGGGCGACCGGGTGCGCCGTGACGGGCCGTTGCCTTGGGCAGAAGCATCAAAGGTGGCGGTGAAGCTGGCCGGCGCATTGCATGCCGCTCACGACGCGGGGGTCATTCATCGTGATGTGAAACCGGCGAACGTGTTGATCTCGGAGTATGGCGAAGCGATGCTGGCCGACTTCGGTATCGCCCGAGTGTCAGGAGCGTCGGAGACCGCTTCGGGAGTGATCACCGCGAGCTTGGCCTATGCGCCGCCGGAGGTGATCGAGGGCAAGCGGCCCACGGTTCGTTCCGATATCTATTCACTGGGGGCGACGGTCTATGACCTTCTCGCCGGCCACTCACCGTTCGAGGTAGGCGCGGAGACGTCGGTGGCGGCGATCCTGAACCGGATTCTCAACCAGGAACCCGTCGATCTGGCCAGTCGCGGCGTCCCCGCGGCGATGGCTGAGGTGATCGCGAAGGCCATGGCCAAAGACCCCGAGGCCCGCTTCGACACCGCTGCCACATTCGGACGCCACGTGCGGTTGGTGCAGGACGAGTTGGGCATACGGCCCACCGAGCTGACCATTCTCAAGGTCGAAGCCCAGCCCCCCGCCGCCAAGTCAGACGCCGATCCCGACCAGGCCACCGCCGCCGGCACCGGTGCGGAAGCCGAGCCCGAGACCATTGGTGTCACTGCCGCCGGGATCACGCCAACGTCAGCGCCTGCGGCCGACTCCCCGGTGGATCATGATGACGCCACCCGCGACGTCCCCATCGCTTCAGCCTCTGGTGGTGATGCCGCACCCGATGCCACCGGCGCTTTGCGTGGTTCTGTTTCTGATGAAGGATCAACCAAGCCGAGACGCAATCTCCTGGTCGTAGCAGCAATCGCAGCCGTGGTCGTCATCATTGGGTTGGTGCTTGCCCTTTCCGGAGGCGGCTCTTCCGATGAGCCAACAGACACCGCGTCGGGCGACCAGACAGGCGGGGGAACAACAGCTCAGGACTCCGAGGGCGACTCGGGGTCTGCCCAGAGCCCAGACTCGGCCCCGTCCGAACCGGGAACTGGGCCGACGGCGGAGCTGCCAATCCTTGATGACCTTTGTCCCGATGGCCTCGATTCGACGGTTCCCGACCCGGGAGCGGATCTCCAAGGATCGACGCTCTCATGCTTCGACTGGTCGGATGCAGATCTCAGCAATGTCAACTTTTACCAGTCCCGCCTGATCGGCATCGACATGACGGGCGCCAACCTCGCTGGAGCGAGCCTCGGCGACGCAACTCTCAGCGGCGTCGATCTGACCAACGCCTCTTTGCAGCGAACCATTCTCGGTGGAGGCGGTTTCGAAGGCATCGACCTGCACGGACTGGACTGGGCATCAGCGGATATCTCAGAGTTCGGCGAGGGTCTTACGTTCACTAATGTGTCAGCCGTCGATTTCGACTTCACCGAGCACTTCGGAGACGCACTGATGGCCTTCACCTCTTCGGATCTGACCGGCGCCAATCTCTCCGGACTGAAGATCCAGGGCTTCACGAACTCGACCGCGGCTCGGGCAATTCTGGACGGGGCCACGGGGTTCGAGGGCGGCGCTATCAGTGGTGCTAATTCGAACTTCGACGGCGCGTCGGCGCGAAATGTGGAATGGAGCACCTCATCTGAGGGGGCAGGTCTCGAAAATTCGAGCTTCGTCGGCGCCGACCTCACCGGCGCCAACCTCAGAGGAGCCTTGCTTCACCGAGCCGATCTCACCGACGCCATCACCGACGGCGCAGACTTCACCGACGCCGACTGGTCCGAGACGACTTGCCCCGACGGCTCTTCGAGCAACGAGAATCTCGGCAGTTGCGACCTCTGACCGAAACCTGATGGCAGACTTGACCCCAAGCCAGTCGATCAGTCGTCGACGGTGGGCACCGTGAAACCGACTGTGGCGCCACCCTCGGGTGAGTCGGCGACGAACACCGAACCATCGTGGACCTCCGCAACCTGACGAACGATGGCCAGCCCCAGACCCGAACCAGGGAGCGTGCGGCTGGACTCGATCCGGTGGAAGCGGTCGAAGACGCTCTCCCTCTCGTCGACCGGAATCCCCGGCCCGGTGTCGTGCACCGCAACGGTCCCCCGGTCGATGGTCACGCGGATTGCCGCATCGGCGGACGAGAACTTGGCTGCGTTGTCGATGAGGTTGCGGATGGCACGACTCAAGGCTTCGGGGCGCCCCTCGATCAGGGCGTCGTGGCCGACCTCGACATCGATCCTGTGCCCTGAGCGGCGACGGGCCCTCTCGGCCACGGGCTCGACCAGCTCCGCGAGCTGGACAGGGGCGAGGGCTTCGTCCTCGCGGACATCGGCGGCCAGATCGACCAGCTCGGCGAGAAGCTCCGTGAGCTCACCGAGTTCGGCATCGATGTCGGACAACACCACATCGTGGGTTTCGGCCGGGAGCTCGCGCCCCGAGCGCAACACGTCGACGTTGGTACGCAGGCTCGACAGCGGGGTGCGCAGCTCGTGGCTGGCATCCATCACGAGTTGGCGCTGCTGGTGGCGCGACGCAGCAAGGGCCGAAAGCATCGCGTTGAAACTCGCAGCGAGACGCCCGACCTCGTCACCGCCTGATCCGTCGACCGGGTGATCGAACTCGCCGGTCGTGGCCACACGGCCGGCCGCTTCGGTGAGTCGCCCGATCGGACGAGCCGTGCGGGTGGCGAGATACCACGCCGCCGCCGCCGCCGCCGCGATCGCTGCGGCCCCGATCAAGATGATCTTGCCGCGGAGATCCTCGAGCGACTGATCGATCTCACCGAGAGGTCGGGCGAGCTGAAGAAATCCCGCTTCGGCGATCGCTATCGTGACGACGCGTGCAGGCTCACCCGCGATCGTCCCGTCGCCGACCACCGGGCCCGCCGCGGCCGCCTCTAGTGAGGAGGCATCGGTGGGCGCTTCGAACTCCTCGCCTACGAGTCCGAGCAGCTGTCCGCTTCGGTCGAGTACGCGAGCAAACGTCTGGGCGGAGATGAGGCGCTCGAATCGCACCGCTTCGGTCTCGGGGCCGCGCCGCCCGAAAGGGACACCCCCGGGGCCGCCGAACTCTGGACGATCCGGCCCCGTCGCGATGCGCGAGCGATTGAGCAGGTCCAGATCCACCTCCTCGATCAATTCGGTGCGGGCCGCATTGAACACGCTGATGCCGACCACGCTCACCGCCACGGTGACCACCGCAGCCACCACCAGAGCAATCCTGAACCTCAGCGTCATTTGAGATCCTCGCGGCACACATACCCGAGCCCTCGGACGGTGTGCACGAGTCGCTGAGCTCCACCTGCCTCGAGCTTTCGCCGCAGGTAGCCCACGTAGACATCGAGAGTTTTTGATTCAGAATCGAGGGCGCCGTCCCAGACGGCGTCGTAGAGCTGATCACGGCTCATTACGACGCCACGGTTGAGCAGCAACACCTCGAACAGATCGAACTCCGTCTTGGAAAGATCGATCGGCCGACCCGAGCGCTCGACGCGGCGGCCGGCCACGTCCATCATCAGGTCACCGATACGTAGGGCAGCGTCGGAATCGTCGCCGACCAGCCTCAGCCGAGCCCGTAGCCGGGCAAGGAGCTCATCGAGCGCGAACGGCTTCACCAGATAGTCGTCGGCACCGGCATCGAGACCAGCTACCCTGTCCGGCACCTCATGGCGGGCGGTCAACATGATCACCGGCGTCTGATCGCCCCTGTCTCGCAGGCGGCGACACACACTCAGACCATCCACATTCGGCATCGACACATCGAGCACCAGCAGATCAGCCGCCTGCTCTGCATGAGCCTCCAAGGCTCGGGCGCCGTCGGGAACCGCGCGCACGTCGTAGCCCTCCAGCTCGAGTGCTCGCACGAGTGACTCCCGTACGCGTCGGTCGTCCTCGGCGATGATAATCGTCGGCATCCATCCAGCATCGCACGTGCAGGTGAGAGCTCGGTGAGTCCCGCGGCCAAAGGTTTTGGCCGCCAAACTAAGCTCTTCGGTCACCATGAGCGTGCGCCGCGGCAAGCGAGTCGGAATCGACGGCAGTCCGGTACCCCTGCTTCGCGGGCGGCTCCATCAGTTCGCGGCCGGCCCCACCGCCGCGGCCGGGCTGGCACTCATCTGGTACACCGACGGTTTCAGGCCACGCCTCGCAATCGGGGTGTTCACGATCTCGGTGGTTGCGATGCTCACGGCCAGCGCCATCTACCACTGCCATGTGCACACCCCGCGAGCTCGTCTCTGGGCTCGAAGGATCGATCATGGGACGATCTTCGTGGCCATCGCGGGCACCCAGACCGCCTACTGGCTGCTTGTCGGACCCAACGTGGTGGCGCTGCCGATGCTGGCCCTCGTCTGGGGAGCCACGGCGGTGGCCTTTCGACACAAGCTCCGCAAGCTCTCAACCGTCGATTCCACCGGCAACTGGCTCTTCGGTGCGCTCGGGTGGTCCGGGGTGGTCCTGTTGCCCTGGCTGGCCGGCAACGGAGTTGTGGTGCTCGCCCTCGTGGTTCTCGGCGGGTTGGCGTACACGGCCGGAGGCATCATGTTGCACAACCGGTGGGGCAACCCCTGGCCCGGTGTAGTCGGCCACCATGAGGTGTGGCATGCCCTCGTACTCTCCGGGGTGATGCTGCACGGCACCGGCATCATCCGACTTTCCCACACCATTTCCTGATCGGGCAGCGGGCTTCACACCGGTAGGGTCGGCGGGTGCGGATTCTCGTGACCAACGATGACGGCATCGATTCGATCGGCCTCCATGTTCTCGCTCGGGCCATGCGCCCGTTTGGCGAGGTGGTCATAGCCGCGCCCGATGAGGAGTACTCCGGCTACGGTGCGGCTGTCGGATCCCTCCTGACCATGAAACCAGAGGTACGTCGCAGCCATGTCGACGGCATCGACGAGTCGTGGGCGATCAACTCACCGCCCGCACTTTGCGCGATGTTCGGACGCATGGGCTTCTTCGGCGAAATCGATCTCGTCGTATCCGGAATAAACCCGGGTGCCAACGTGGGCCGCAGCATCTACCACTCGGGCACCGTCGGAGCCTGCCTCACTGCCCGCAACGGTGGAATCTCGGGCGTGGCTGTGAGCCAGTCCGTCGATCAGTTCGGGATCGAAGGCCAGGGCTGGGAAGACGCGCTCGATCGCCAGCAATGGCATGGTGCTGCCGACATCGCGGCCCTGATGGTCGCCCAACTTGCCGACGACCTCCCGACCGATCCAGTGGTTCTGAACATCAACGTCCCGAACCAACCGGCCACTGAGATGAAGGGCTGGCTGCGCACCGAAGTCGGCGCCGCTCCCCCAAGATCGATGGACAGCGCTCGAATGGTCCCCAAGCCCGGTCACGATGGCACGTTCCACGTCGAGATGACTTGGGGCGAACCAGTCGAGATGCCCCTCGACATCGACGGAGGGGCGGTAATGGCCGGCTACGCGTCGGTGACCTGGCTCGACCGCATCACCGGCGATGACCCAGCTAGCCGAGCGGTTGCAGAGGCAGAGTCCGCCCTCGACGACTTCTTCGCCTGAGCTCGTGCTCACCGCATCCGCACTCGGCAAGTCATACGGTCCCCGTCGCCTCTTTGGCGACGTCACCCTTCAACTCTCCGCGGGCCGACGAATCGCACTCGTCGGCGGCAACGGCACCGGCAAGACCACTCTCATCGAGATCCTCGTGGGCGACGCTGATCCCGATGAAGGTTCGATCACCCGGCCCCGGGAGATGACACTCGGCTACCTACCTCAGGATCTCGTCGACACGGCAACAGGACTCGTGATCGAAGAAGTGATGGCCGGAGCGGGCCCTCTTGCGGACCTCGGCCACCGACTCCACGAGCTCGAGGGCCTGCTATCCGACCCTGGTGCCGATGCCGAACAGGTCTTGGCCGAATACGGCGACGTGCAGGGGCGCTTCGAGGCAATGGGCGGCTACGCACTGGAGGCCGAGGCCCGCAAGGTTCTCGCGGGCCTCGGATTCAAGGACGCCGACGCCGACCGCCCCGTTCGTGAACTGTCGGGGGGCTGGCGCATGCGCGTGGCCCTGGCTCGCCTCCTGCTCGCCAAGCCCGACGTGCTCATCCTCGACGAGCCCACCAACCATCTCGATGTCGACTCCGTCGCCTGGCTCGAACAACAGTTGGCCGCATGGCCCGGTGCCCTGTTGTTCGTCAGCCACGACCGCGACTTCATCGACGCGGTCGCTGATCGGGTGGTGGAACTGGCGGAAGGGACCGCCCTCGAATACGTAGGGGGATTCGCCGAGTTCGTCGTGGCGCGAGAAGAGCGCCTCCAACGCATCGAGGCCGCCGCCGCTCGCCAGGCCCGCGACATGGCCAAGGTCGAGCAGTTCATCGACCGATTCCGCTACAAGGCCACCAAGGCCCGCCAGGTCCAAAGCCGGATCAAGACCCTCGAAAAGCTCGAGCTGATCAAGGTGCCCGACCGCAAGGAACTGGTGGCCAAGTTCGCCTTCCCCGAACCACCACGATCATCGCGGGTGGTAGCCGAGTTCAACGATGCCACCATCGGCTACGGCGACATCCCCGTCGTCTCCCATGTGACTCTCGCGGTGGAGCGAGGCCAAACCGTGGCCCTCGTCGGCCCCAACGGTGCGGGCAAGACCACCCTGCTACGACTCATCCTCGGAGAGCTCCAAGCCTCGAGCGGCACTGCCCAACTCGGCAACAACGTGAAGGTGGCGATGTTTCACCAGCACCAGGCCGACGAACTCGATCTGGAGAAGACGGTGATCGCCGCGTTCTCGGGTGGCATCGACCCTGGCAAGCGAAACCTCCGAACCGTTCTGGGCTCGTTCGGGTTCTCCGGCGACGCAGCCGACCGCAAGGTGGGCGACCTGTCCGGCGGAGAGCGCACCCGGCTGGCCCTGGCTCGCACGATGATCGAGCCGGTCAACCTGCTGGTTCTCGACGAGCCCACCAACCATCTCGACCTTCCGAGCTGTGATGTTCTCGAGGATGCCCTCACCGCATACCCCGGCACGGTTCTGTTGGTCACCCATGATCGCCACCTGATCCGCAATGTGTCCGACGCGATCATCGATGTGCGCGATGGCCATGCCACCTGGCACGACGGCGTCCCCGACAAGGTGCTCACTCCCGCCGACCCCACCAAGGTGACCTCGGCCAAGGGACTCTCCTCGAAACCGGTCGATCCACGCACCGAGCGACGGCGAGACGGAGCAAAGACCCGTCAGGGTTCCCAGGACCTACGCAAGAAGGTGCAACGCCTCGAACGAGACGTCGCGCAGGCCGAAGCGGAGATCTCCAAGCTGCACTCCCAACTCGCCGATCCCGATATCTACGACAAGCCCGAAGAAGTGCACCGGATCGCCACCCAGCACGAGGCAGCCAAGTCGCGGGGGGCTGAACTCATGAAGGCGTGGGAGCGGGCCGCCGAAGAACTCGACCACTGACAGGCGATGGCGTTCGCGCCCTAGGGCGTCTATTTCGCGGCACAATGGAGCCCATGCCGGAGATCCACACCGCTCCTGTCGAGGAGACCATCACCCAGCCGGTCACCGACGACGGCGACCACGACCGTTTCGCCCACTACGTGCGCAAGGCCGACGCAGCCCGTGCCGCGGTGGAGGGGGTACCGGTGCGAGCGATCTGCGGGAAGGTATGGGTGCCCAGCCGCGACCCGAAGAAATATCCGGTCTGCCCCGAATGCGAGAAGATCAGAAACCAGCTTCTCAACCGCTCCAACAACTGAAGCCTGCGGCCTCCGTGCCGATGGGACCCAGTGTTAGACCGACTGGCGGCCTTGGCGTTTCTCGTGGTGCTCATCACCGCGGCCCTTGTCGGCCCTGCGCAGGCCGAAGCCGATCCCGTTGATGATCTGTTCTTTCGCGAAGGCTGGGTGGTCCCCGATCGCCTCTCAGAAGACACCCTTCGCCTGCTGCTCCACGAGATCGCCCTACTCTACGAACTCGACGCCTTCGCGGTCGACAACTCCGCCCAGTTCGAACGAATCCACAGGGCGTTCGGTGAGTGGCCCGAAACCACTCGGACACAGGTCTTCGAGGTACTCACCGCGATCGACGTCGAGCTGGCAACACGGGTCCGCGCGTTCAATCTCCTCCCCGCGGGCCAGAACCAGGACCTCGCGTTCACCGTCGGCCAGCTGCCACCGGAGTGGAAGCTACGCCTCCTCGCCGGCGAGCCGGAGTTCATCTCCGGCCATGAATACATCGCCACCCTCGACAAGCTGCTGATCGACGGAGCTCCTCCGGCCTTCCGTCCTCCGGGCGCACCACCACCGAGCCTCGAGGTGCAGCTTGCAGACGCACTCCAGCGACTCGCCGACGCCCACCAGCTGAACCAACTCCTCGATGCCGAAATCGACGAGCTGGGGCGGATGGTCGCGGAGATGGTCACCGATCAGCGCACGACACCCCCCGGACCCAACTGGCTACTCATCGCGGCCGGCGCCGCGTGCGGTGGCGTGTTGCTCGGAATCGCAGCCATGACCCTCCGACGCCACAGATCGGTGCCCAACTCAGGCACCACCGAGGTGATCGAGGCCCATCGCCTGCTCACCGGTGCTCGTAGTGAGGCCGAAGTCGCTGAGATCACGACATCGGCAGCCCGCCAACTGGCGCGAGGCTCCGACGCGGTCCTGCTACGCAGCGTTCCCGAGGGTCTCCGCGTCGCCGGCACAGTCCCGATAATCACCTCCTCCTCGATCAACCGCGTCGTCGAAACGGGCCAGCCCCTTCTCGCCACCCTCCAAAGCGACCCCTTGTGGCCCTCGTCGCCGGTTGCCGTCGCCGCAGTGCCGGTGGTTCACGAGGGCATCATCATCGGTGCGGTCGTGGTCTGGCGCGAGGCCAATCGGGAGTTCAACGAGGAAACCCGCGATCGGCTCGAACTGCTCGTCCCCGCTGTCGGTGGCGCTCTCGCGAGAGCCGAGGAGCTGGGATCCATGGAAACCATGGCGATGGTGGATGGCCTCACGTCACTGGGTAACCGTCGACGCCTCGACGGCGACCTCGAGACCGCGCTGGCGTCGGCCACTGCGGCCGATCGGTCGGTGGGATTCGCGATGATCGATGTCGACCACTTCAAGATCTACAACGACACCCACGGGCATGGCGCCGGCGACAACGCCCTCAAGGCCGTCGCCCGATGCATCGCCGCTTGTGTACGAGCCGAGGATGTCGTTTACCGCTACGGCGGTGAGGAGTTCTCGATACTGCTGCCGGGGGCGACTCCCGACGAAGCGTTCAACGTGGCCGAGCGAGTTCGATGCTCCATCGAGACCCTCGAATTGCCAGGCGAACAGCTCCAGCCCGGCGGTCGCCTCACCGTCTCGGTCGGGATCGCGACTCTCGAGACCGGACCAGCGACCAACCTGAAGGAGCGAGCCGATGCCGCTCTCTATCGGGCCAAGTCGAAGGGGCGAAATCAGGTTGCCCTCGACTGAGCGCCGAGTCGTGCGCTCGGCCCGTCTCTCTGGGATGATCAGTGGGTCGCACCACACGAGTCGAAGGATCCCCAGTGAAGGTCGCCGTTGTTTACGAGAGTCGCACGGGCAACACCGCCCGCGCCGCCGAGCTTGTCGCAGCCGCGGCCCAAGAGCTCGGCCATGAGGTCGGCGTCTGGCCCACCGGCAAAACCAACCTCGAATTCCTCACCACGGCCGACATGGTTTTCCTCGGCACCTGGACCGACGGAATCATCGTTGCCGGCCATCGTCCCGGTGGCGCCGGTCAGCTGCTCGAGATGCCGGGAATCTGGGGTAAACCAACCGCCGGCTTCGTGACCTACGCGATCCATGCGGGCAAGGTGGTCGACAAGGTGGCCGACGTCGTGACCCTCATCGGCGGCGATTGGGTCGGAGGCCGGGCGTTGCGACGCGATAGACTCCCCGAAGGAATTGCAGGCTTCGTGGTTGCCGCGCTGGATGAGGCGGAAATGCGCATCAGTGCTGGGAACTGAGCCTGTGTCACCCGTCGGCAGTATTTCAAGCTCGTGACGATCGGGAACCAAAACGTGAACTCGAGCGTCTTCTTTGGGACGATCGAGCCTGAGGAATCTCCCATGCGCAGTCATATCCAAGGCGTCTTCATCCTGCTGATCGTGGGCATAGCCCTTATGGGTACCGCTCGCATCGCCGCGCCCGTGGTCAAGGAGGCATTCGGAGACGAGGGTGCGATCGTGGCCGAAAGTGCCGACGTGGAGGACGTAGTCGACCTCTCTGTCGCCGCGGTCGAACCCGACCAGCCCCTCAATTCCGACGAGGTCGGTGTGTTGCAGCTCTACCTCACCGACCTCGGATTCGATCCCGGGCCTGTCGATGGATTGATGGGCGGCAACACCAAGAGCGCCATCGTCGCCGCAATCGAGGAGTATCGCCTCGCCGACGACAGCAGCGACCGGGCCGTCTTCGCGTTCGTGGGTTCGCTCATCGACGCCCTCGCCGCATCAGATCAAGCCGACGCGCTCGATGCCGACGGAGTCGGCGATCCCACCGGCCTCACTCCATCCGGGGCCGGCACCGAAACCGACGGATAAACTTCACTGCGGAACAAATTGAGAGTATGTATGGTTAAGAGACTGCGGAGGGCGCGATGACGCAGATCGCAATCGACGAACCCGAAACTTCGGCACCTCCTCCGCCGGCGCGCGCCTCGTCGCGGCCCCACCGACGCTACGGCTGGCTGGTCAGCCGGGAAGTCGCGCTCATCCTGGGCGGCTTGATCGTCTATCGGCTGGTACGACTCGTCGTGAAGGACGAGATCGATCAGGCTTTCACCAACTCCCAGACCGTCGTCAACTGGGAACGCACCATCGGCATATTCAACGAGGTCACCTTCCAGTCCACCATCCTCGGCAGCGACGCCGTGGTGTGGATGCTCAACCGCTACTACTTCTTCGCCCATTTCGGCGGCACCGCTATCCTGCTCATCTGGTTGTTCTCTCGCCACTACAGCTGCTACGGACGCGCTCGGCGGGTGCTGTTCGGCACAACGTTCACCGCTCTGGCCGTGCATCTGGTGTTCCCGCTCGCGCCTCCCCGCTGGTTCCCCGACATGGGCTTCGTCGACACCCTCCAGACCTACGGTCCGAGGATCTACGACAGTGAGACGATCTCCAGCACCGCCAATCAGATCGCCGCGATGCCTTCGCTTCATGTGGCGTGGGCCCTGATCGGGGCGTGGGCGATCGTGATCTCCAGCGCCTCACGATGGCGCTGGTTGTCGCTCGGCCATCCCCTCATGATGACCGCAGCGGTTGTGCTCACCGCCAACCATTGGTGGCTCGACGCGGTCGGTGCTGCGGTTCTCGTGCTGGTGATCATCGCCGTCGATGCGCCGATCCAGCGCTATCTCGAACGACGTCAGGCTCAGCGCGACCTGGCGCCTCTGGCTTCCATCTCCGCCTGAAGATGGCGGCTGCGCCGGCCGGTCCACCCGCGGCCTGTCTCACCTATCGGCCCCGCCACGAACTCGACCTCGGCTTCGCGCTCATGGGGGCCAAGACCGTCAGCCGCCGCTCCGGTGTGTACTGGTGGTGCACCATCACCCCTCACGGTCCTGCGGCCGTGGCCTTCCGGGAGGCAGGGCCCGAGGTTCGGGCCGACGCATGGGGCCTCGGCACCGACTGGGCTCTCACCCAGCTTCCTGCCCTTCTCGGCGCGGCCGACAACAACTCCTCTGAGTTTCGGCCCGACCACCCGGTGGTCGCCGCCCTGGCCTCTCGCTTCACCAGCCTCCGGATCGGCTCCACCGGACGGTGGTACGAAGCACTCGCCACCGGTGCCATCGGTCAACGAGTGGTCAAGGCTGATGCTGGCGCTTCACGCGCGAAGTTGGCCCGTCACCACGGCGATCGATCCATCGAGGCGCCGGTCAACCCTTTCCCATCGCCGGCCACGATCCTCACTCTCAGCGACCACGAGTTCCATCGGCTCGGCATCGAAAGATCGCGGGCGCGCGTGCTGAGGGTCGCCGCGAAATACGCACCGCGGCTCGAAGCTCTCGGCGATGTCGAAGCCGGTGCCGCCACCGCCTGGCTCCAGCAACTCCCAGGGATCGGGCCGTGGACCGCCGCCCTCACCACGTCGGTGGCCGGCGGCGACGCCGATGCCGTTCCCGTCGGCGACCTCCACATCCCGCGCAAGGTCACCCACGCACTCAGCGGCGAGGAGGGCGATGATCAGCGGATGCTCGAGCTCCTCGAGCCGTTTGCGGGCCATCGCCAACGCGTGGTGCGGCTGGTCAAGATGAGCGAGTCCGGCGGCGCCAACCATCGCCCCTCTCCGTTTCGCCACGACATCAGCCGGATCTGAAGGGCGGGTCAGCCAGTGTCCTTGACCGCCCGTCGGGCGGCCATCTTCTCTCGGTGGGCGAAGATGCGCTCTATGTAGGCGGTCGGTTCGGGGGTGGTGCATCCCGTGTCTCGGTGATCGACCATCACCGGAGCGACCCGGTGGGCGGTGGCGACCGCTTGGCGCCGGAGCTCACCGTCACGAAGGGCGATCATTATCAGGGCCTGGTTCATCTCGTGACGCACCCGGTTGGGCCGCGTGTGGATCTCGGCCTCGATCTGGACCAGCAGAGCGCTCAGGTCGGCGGCGGACCAGGCATCGGTGTCTTCCGCGGTGAAACCCGCCAGCGCCCAACCGAGGGAGGCGACCCACTCTCCTTGGCTGTCGCGCCACTGATCACTCAGGGCCCGGGCGTGCACCGACCGACCGAGCATGCCGACCACGGCATCGACCGCCATATAGGAGTCGCAGTCGCGGGCCCACTGATTTGCCAGCTTCGTGGTGGCCTGAGCAGGGTCGGCGATCTTGGCGGCGAGTTGGCGGGCATCGTGATTCCTTGTGTCCCAGAGAGCCACTGCGAGCGGATGATCGATCTTGATGCCGCGGGCCATGATGCCCAGATCGGCGAAGCTCACGCCGAAGATCGGCTCCTGTGCGCCATGGCGGGCATATGTCTTCCTGGCCTTTTCAGATCCGGCCGCCTCGAGTTCGGCCATGACGCCGGCGAGGGAGGCCATCAGTCGCTTGAATCTTTCCAGCGGATTACCACGAGCACGATGACCGCTCCGAGCAGAGAGCCGATCCATCCCGACGGTTTCAGATCGAGCCCGTCGCCCGCGATCACCGAGGCAATAGTGCCACCGACGACCGAGCCGACCATGCCGAGCACGATCGTGCCGAGGCATCCGTAGTGGCGGCCCGTGGGTACCGCCGCGCGGGCGATCAAGCCGACAATCAGGCCGAGGAGTGCGAATCCGATGAGCCCCATCAGGTCCACCCCCCTCGCGCCCCGAAACCCATGCCATGGGGCCCGGTGGGCCAGCGGAAGCAGTCCATCATCAGCTGATCGACCTCCTCGGCACTGGCGATGCCCTCGTCGACGACCCGGTTGGCTTCACGGCGCATCGCGAAATAGACCCGATTCGCCACATAGCCCCAGTGGCGGTCGGTGTCGTTGATCACAACCGGGTTCTTGCCGGCGTTGGCCGCAGTCTCCACGACCGTATCGACGGTCGCCTGCGACGTTTCGGCACCCCTCACTATCTCGGCGAGCTTCATCACCGGAGCCGGTGACGCCCAATGCCATCCAATGAATCGGTCGGGGCGTCGGGTTCCTGAAGCGAGGGCGCTGATCGGGAAGCCCGATGAGTTGCTGGCGAAAATCACATGATCGTCGGCCATGGCATCGAGGTCGTGCCAGAAGCGGATCTTGAGCGCCAGATCCTCCGGGATCGCCTCGATGATGAGATCGACGGCCACGGCCTCCGACAGGTCGGTGGTGAAGGTGAGCCGAGCGAGCGCGGCCGAAGCCGCCTCCTCGGTGATCTTTGCGCGGGCAACCGAACCCTGCACCCCGAAGCGTCCGGAATCGACTCCTTCGCGGGCCTTGTCGAGAACCGCTTGGTCGAGGTCGCGGCACACCACTTCGTGTCCCGCCACCGCCAACACCTGGGCGATGCCGGAACCCATGACGCCGGCACCCATCACACCGATTCGTTTCATCATGATGGGATTCTTGTCGAGGAACCGGCGCCGCGCCCAACGCTCTGACCGGGGCCGGCGATGGAACGGCCTGTCGATGATGCTTGTCACACCAATGTCGTAGGTTGCTCCAGATGCCGAGAAGCTCCCGATGATCAACTGTGGCCACTGCGGTGGTCGCCACCCCACCGTCGCCGAAGTGCGCAACTGTTCGGGGGCGCCCAACGCCGATTCCTCCTTCCCGGAGTCCCACACCCTTGCCCCGGCTGCCCTCGAAGTGCCCGACGTATTGCTCGCTCCTGATTGGCAGCGGCTGGCCGGGCCCCCGGCGCTCGGACGGAATCTGCTTGTTCTTCCCGGCCAGCCCGTGCCCGCCCCGTGGGAGGATGCCGCGTGCATCACCATCGACGAGTCGGCCGACGGGCTCCACAAGCTGCAGGCGGCCCGTTCCAACCGTGAGCCCGTGGTGATCGAACTCGCGGTGGAGCTTCCCGAGGCTCACCCCGTGCTCGACACCGACTTCTGGTTACTCGACCCCACCACGGATCTGGCGGGAGAACGGCTCCGCCATCTCGTACTCGACCATTCGGTGGATGGGCGCGATGAAACTCATCCGAAGGTCCGGTCGGTGTCGTTGGCGGTGGCTGCAGGAGCGACGGTTCGCGCCGAGGGAGTCGGCGATGTCGACACCCCCGATGGTCCGGCGTGGTGCGACGGCGGACCCCTCACCTGGTTCGAGTCGGCCGATCTCGGCGCGCCGGTGATCCCCGCCGCCAACCTCAGCCAGGGCAGCTTGGGTCCACTGCTCACGGCTACACCAAGCGCCGACCTCGCGCCCGATCAACTCGCCGCGGTGGCCCACAGCGGGGGTGGCGCCCGCATCATCGCCCCGGCCGGATCAGGCAAGACCCGGGTCCTCACCGAGCGCGCCCGCCATCTGATCCTCGATCGGGGCGTCGATCCCTCCGGGATCTGCCTGCTGGCCTTCAACGTGAGGGCCAGAGAAGAGATGCAGGAGCGCACCACCGATCTCGAGGGCCTCGAGATCCGCACACTCAACAGCCTTGCCCTGGCCATCCAGTCGGGAAGCGGGCCCTTCCGAAAGCCCTCCCAGAGGTCCCGACCGAGGGTGATCGAGGAGCGCGAGGTGCGTCGCGTCCTCGACGACCTGGTCACCGGTCGACGCCAAGCCATGTCTGATCCGATGGCGGTGTGGATCGAAGCTCTCACCGCGAGCCGACTCGGGCTTCGTTCGCCGGCCGCGGTGGAGCACGACTTCGGCGGCGACGTACGAGACTTCGCCGAGGTGCTGCCCGAGTATCGGCGCCGGCTAGGGCGAGCCGGGCTGGTCGACTTCGACGAGCAGATCCTGGGCGCCATCGAGGTGCTCTGCACCGACCCCCAGGCCCGCTTCGCAGCCCGGCGGGCGTGCCGAGTCCTACTCGTCGACGAATTCCAGGACCTCACTCCCGCTCATGTGCTCCTCATCCGTCTTCTTGCCGGGCCCGAGGCAGAAGTGTTCGGGGTCGGCGACGACGACCAGACGATCTACGGCTACTCGGGCGCGTCACCGGAGTGGCTGATCGAATTCGCCGACCTCTTCCCCGGATCGGGTTCCCACGACCTCACCATCAACTATCGATGCCCGCCCGAGGTGGTGCAGGCGGCGGCAACCCTGCTCACCCACAACCGCCGAAGGATCTCGAAGCAAATCACCGCGAGACCGCAGAGACAGCCCGATCCCGATGGAGGCGGGCTTCGCATGGCATCGGCCACCGATCCCACCATGCTCACCCTCGATCATGTGAGTTCCCTGCTCGATGCGGCAACACCTCCCGCCCATATCGCGGTGCTCGCTCGGGTCAACGCCACCCTTCTCGGCCCGATGCTGGCACTGGCCGAAGCGGGCATCGCCACCAATGCACCCATCCAACTCAGCTTCCTCGAACGAACCGGCATCGCCGGCGCGTTGGCCTGGCTCCGCCTCGCGGTCGCCCCGGCGCAGAGGCTCTCCGCTACCGACATCGACATGGCGGCACGGCGTCCACCACGCGGGATGAGCCGGGCGCTCGTCGGTTGGATGGCAGAGCAGTCGAGCACCCGCGATCTGCTGGGCCTCGCGAGCCGCCTGCGCAAGGAACGCGACCAGGTCAAGGTGTCGGAGTTCGTGGCCGATCTCACCGCCCTGCGCCAGCTCGCCGACGACGGCGCCGATACCGCGACCCTGCTCACCGCGGTTCGCGATCAGGTGGGCCTCGGCACCGCCCTCGACGCCAAGCTCGATGCGAGTCGCCGATCCGTCGATCGGTCGGCCCATGGCGATGATCTTTCGGCCCTGCTCACCGTGGCCCGCTACGAGCCCGACCCCAGCGCCTTTCCCGATTGGCTCCACAATCGGTTGAGCACCATCCCAACCGATTGGAACGGAGTCCGCCTGTCCACGGTGCACCGGGTGAAAGGGCAGGAATGGCCCCACGTCGTGGTCCATGAGGCCACCGCGGGTCTTTTCCCGCATCGCCTGGCGGCTGATCATGAAGAGGAACGCCGTGTCTTTCACGTGGCCCTCACTCGTGGGGTGGAGTCGGTTCTGGTCGCTGCGGGTGAGCCCCGCTCGCCCTTCGTCGCCCAGCTCACCGAGCACGCTGATCCCAACGCCGTGGCCGAGCCGGTGCCCCTCCGCTCGCCCGGCGGTCCCACCCAGGCTCGCCCCAAGAAGCGCGAGGTTCCCGAGGCGTCCTCGATCGGGGAGGCCCAGCTCCGTGAGCAGCTCAAGGCTTGGCGACTCGAGACCTCGCGAGACGAAGGGATACCCGCCTTTCGTATCTTCGCCGACACCACTCTCTATGAGCTCGCTCGCCTTCATCCCACCACGCCCACCGAGCTGCTGGCGGTGCCAGGCATAGGTCCGGCCAAGGTCGAGAGGTACGGCGAGGGGATCCTCGCCGTCGTCACCGGGAGCTGAAACCCCACTCGGCCGCGATGGCTAACATCGCCCCATGTGCCGCAACATCACCACCCTGAGGGGCCTCGAGCCGGGGGCCACGCCCGCCGAAATCGAGGCTGCCGCTCGCCAGTACTGCCGCAAGATCAGTGGTGTGCAGAAGACTTCAGCAGCCACCGAGGAAGCCTTTGAGCGCGCCGTGAGCGAGGTGGCATCGATATCGGCCGAACTCCTCCGAGCCCTGCCACCGCGCAAAGCGCCGCCCAAGGTCGACCCCCCGCTACGACGGATGGCCACCCAGACTCGTTGATTCAGGCCAAGTCGGGGCTGTTGGCCGCGGTGGAGAACTCACGCAGGCCGAGTTCGTCGACGAAGCCCACCGCGATGGAGGCGTATTCGTCGTCGAGGGGGATTCCCGAGGCATCAGCTCCGATGTTGAGCGACCGAAACACCGCCGCGGTGATGGCCGCCTCGACCAGGCCCGCGTCGCCCACGACTTCACGAAGAGCATCTCGAGCCGGAGGGAGTGAATCGTCGCGCCTCCACACCGCCTCGGCGAATGCGGTGAGTTCGGCGCTGTACGGCACACCTGCGTCGGAGCCATCCATCGCAGACGCCAGATGGGCCTCGCTGTCGACTGCATCGCTGCTCGCACCGAGCAGCATCACGTGGGCCGACGTTCAATAGAAACACTCGTTGAGTGCGCTGGTGCGAGCGGCTACCAGCTCCACCTGGGGGCGGGTGAGAGCACGATCGGTCCAGACCATGTCGAGGAATCCGTCGCGCGAATACATCGAGAGCACCAGCCCTCGCCAACGACCGTGGTCCTCGGCTGCGAGGCTCAACGATCGGGCGACATTGGGGCCCGAGTAGGGCTCGGTCATCTGGATATGGCCGCCGGCATCGCCCATATCGTCGGGGCGTACTCGTGAGGGCTGGCCCGGACCCGGAGATGGAAACTCCAGGAGCGAAGAGCCGAGTGCATGGCACACCTGATCTATCGCCGCGATCTGGGCGACTATCGCGCTGAGTTCGGCGTAGGCCGCGTCGCCGATACGACCGGCGATCAACTCGACCGTCGCCCGATCGATGGAGGAGGTCTCCACGGCAACGAGTTCGGTGAGAGCCGCCACGAACCGCGACAAGGGCTCGCCGTGATCGGAATCGAGAGTCTGCAAGGGTGCGAGCCGATCCCAGAGCGGACGAGGTCTGGCCTCGCGGGCGATAGAAGCGATGGCCAGACGCTGGGGTGCGGTCCACCATCGACCCGGTCGACCCAATGCATCGACCGCAGCGAACGCGGCGGCGACCACCGGAGCTGGGATATCGGGCGACTCGAAAGGTTCGGTGGTGATCGCGAGAGAATAGCAGTGTCGGTCAGTCGGAGATCAATCCAACTTTAGACATTGTCTATCTTCCCTGGGATAGACTCTCCCCATGACCAGTGACACCTCCCATTTCGGTCCCCTCGCCCAACTCGCCGGCGAGTGGGAAGGCGACGGCGGACTCGACGTCTCGTACCACCACGCGGACGACGCTCCCGGCGACACCTCTTATCGCGAGACGATCATGTTCAAGCCCTTCGGCCCGGTCGACAACGGCGACCAGCGGCTCTATGGCCTCGACTACAAGATGGCGGCCTGGCGACTCGGCGAGGACATCCCCTTCCACACCGAGGTCGGCTACTGGCTCTGGGATGCGGCTCTCGGCCATGTCATGCGAGGCTTCGTCATCCCTCGAGGATCAGCCCTGCTCGCCGGCGGTGAAGCCGCACCCGATGCAACTTCGTTCACTATGCGGGCCGATGTCGACAGCGACGAATACGGCATCACCCAAAACACCTACCTGCTCCGCAACGCCCGCTGCATCGCCTACGAATGCAATCTGTCGGTCGACGGCGACACTCTCACCTACGACGAGACATCGACCCTGGCGATGAAGGAGTACGACGAGCCCTACCTCCACACCGACCGCAACGTGTTGAAGAGGGTGGCCCGGCTGGAGATCCCGCCGCCGGAATGAATCAGAGGGTGCGGCTCACTGCATCCCGCGAGCGCTGATCGTTCGCTGGCTCACCTCCACCAGTTCGCCTCGCCGAACTTCATACGACACCACCCGCTCCACTGAGTGCTGTCCGCCGCGTGCTCTGCCGGTGACCAGATCGAGGGTCATCGCCTCGGTGATCGGAAGCAGGGCAACGGCCTTGAAGCCGTCGTCACGGCCGGGGTGCGAACGCTTTTGCTCCTCGATCAGTTCGATGGAGTCCCAGATCCAAACATCATCGACGCTGACGAACCGGCAGCGATGGTTGGTGCGGTTCTTGGCCACAATCGATCCCGGACACACGATCACCGCACCTGAGATCCACGGCGGCATCCCGAGACCATCACGCCCGAATCCCTCCTCGAAAGCCTGCTCGATCAGGGCGTCGTGATCGCCCGAGTCGATCGCTCGCTTGCGCACCTCATCGCGCAGAGCGGCCGCCAGGTGCGCGAGCACATCGTCGGGCAACTTCGCCGCCAACTCAACCGCGGCCTCGGGTTCTTCGGTGAGATGACGGACAATGGTGCCGTAGCGTCGAGCGGCCATGCGAGCCATGATGCCTGGGATGAACAAGAACCCCCCACCTCCACCATCACGTCTCGCCCCCGACTACTCCACGGCTCGAGCCGAGTTCCTGGCCGCGGCCGACGCTGCCGGCGCAACTCTCCGGTCGTCGCCCCACGCCCTCACCGGTCCCACCGGAGAAGCACTCGCCCTCGACCTCGCCACGCTGGGCCCGACCTCAGCCACGCAGTCGATCCTGCTGGTGGCGGGCACCCACGGCGTGGAGGGATTCTGCGGCTCGGCTCTACAGACCAACTGGCTGCGCCATAGCGGCGCCGATCTACCCGAGAACGTAAGAGTCGTCCTGATCCACGCCCTCAATCCCTATGGATTCGCCTGGGTGCGCCGCGTCAACGAGGACAACATCGATCTCAACCGAAACTTCGTCGACTGGCAGTCGGGGCCGCCCCACAATGCCGACTACGACGACCTGGCCGACCTCTTGGTGCCCGAGTCGTTCAGCGAGGCCGAACAGGAGCGCACATTCGAAGCCCTGATGGGTCGAGTCATCGAGGTGGGCCTCGAGCAGGTTCAAGCCGAGGTGTCGCGCGGCCAGTACGCCCACCCCAAGGGAATCTTCTACGGGGGAACCGCGCCGGCATGGAGCAATCGCCAACTCGAATCAATCTGGAGCGACGAACTCGCCGACTCCGATTCGGTCATCGTGATCGATCTGCACACCGGACTCGGCCCCTGGGGCCACGGCGAACTGATCGCCCACGGCGCCTCCAGCACTCCCGGCTATCAGAGGGCCGCGGCGATGTGGGGCGAGGTGCACTCGATGGTGGATGGAGAGAGCGTCTCCGCCGCGCTCAGCGGCGACTGGCTGGGGTGGATCGAGCACTGGGCAGGCGACACCGAAGTGACCGCGTGTGCACTGGAGTACGGCACGATCGACCCGATCGGGGTCATGCACGCACTGAGAGCCGACGCCTGGCTGCACGGCTACGGAGACCCGCAAGGACCCACCGCGGAGGATGTTCGCGCTCAGGTGCGATCGGCGTTCGCCGACGATGATCCCTCATGGATCGCAGCCTGCTGGCCACGGTTCGAGGAAGTGATGGGTGCCGCCCTCCAGTCCTAGTCCGGCATAGACACGAACGTTTGTTCGTTATAGGCTAGTGAAGTGACAGAGGTCGCCTCCATCCTCCACGCCGATCTCGACTCGTTCTACGCCTCGGTCGAACAGCGCGACAACCCCCGCCTGCGGAACCGGCCCGTGATCGTGGGAGCCGGCGTGGTATTGGCGGCCTCTTACGAGGCCAAGGCCTACGGAGTTCGATCTGCGATGAACGGAGGGCAAGCCCGCATGCTCTGCCCCCACGCCATTGTCGTGCCGCCTCGCATGGAGACCTACAGCGAAGCATCGAAGGCGGTGTTCGAGGTGTTCCACGACTTCACCCCCTTGGTGGAGCCCCTCTCCCCCGACGAAGCATTCCTCGACGTGTCGGGGGCCACCAAGCTGCTCGGCTCACCCGCCCAGATTGCCGCCGACCTCCGCTCCCAGGTGCTGGCCGACGTCGGCCTCGCGATATCGGTCGGTGTAGCGCGCACCAAATTCCTGGCGAAGGTGGCCAGTGCCCAGGCCAAACCTGATGGAATGATCGTGGTCGAACCGGATCGGGAGCGGGCCTTCCTCCACCCCCTTCCGGTGGAGGTACTTTGGGGAGTGGGGCCCGTCACGTCGGCCAAACTGCGCGACCACGGGGTGGAGACGGTCGGCGACCTTGCCGCGAGTGGCGGGGCCGAGCTCCAAGGCTTACTCGGGTCCCATGCCGGTCGCCACCTGCGTGCACTCGCCCACAACCGCGACCCTCGGCCGGTCGACAACTCCCGCCGAGATCGCTCGATGGGCGCCCAGCGCGCGCTCGGCCAAAGGGTCCGCACCCGCGAGGAGCTCCGCACCGAACTCCTGGGCCTTGCGGAGAAGGTAGCGGCCCGACTCCGCAAGGCCGAGCGGGTCACCCGCACCGTCACCGTCCGCTACCGCAACGCCGATCACGAGCGCGAGAGTCGCTCGCGTACCCTCGTCGAGCCAAGTGCCTCCACCCAACTGCTCACCGCCACCGCCGACGATCTCCTGCTCACGCTCGTCGACGGACCCCACGGCCCCGGCAGCCGACTCGGTCGAGTCGGCTGCTCCCTGATCGGCATCACGTTCAGCGGCTTGGGACGCGCCGATGCGGTCCAGCTCGCCCTTCGTTTCCCCGAGGAGGGCCGCAGTACGGAAAGACTCGACGGCCTCGTCGACGACATCCGGCAGCGATGGGGTTCCAAAGCTGTGGCCCGAGCATCCCTGATCCGCCGCTCCGAAGGCATCGAGGTGCTCGGCCGGCCGACTGCTCTCGATGCCTGAGTCGAGCCACCCGGTGGGCCGACATGGCCACAAGTGCAACACTGGGCGGATGCAGATATCAGAAGCTCTCGAGTGGGCCGCCCCGCGCCGCACGGGTGTCCTCATCACCATCCGCCGCGACGGACGAGCCCAGTCGTCCGACGTGGTCTATTCGGTCAACGATGGCGACATACGAATTTCGATCACCGGCGACCGGGCCAAGACCATCAACATGCGTCGCGACCCCAGAGCGGTCTTTCACGTCACCGACCCCGCGGCGTGGAGCTACGCGTCGTTCGATGCCAGCGTGAAGCTGAGCCCGGAGTGTGCAGACCCTCACGACTCAACCGCGGATGAACTCGTGGAGATCTATCGCGACGTCACCGGTGAGGAACATTCGGATTGGCGGGAGTTCCGCGCCGCGATGGTATCGGAGCGCCGCCTCGTGGCCCGCCTCACCCCTGGCTCGGTTACCGGCCAGATCCACTGATCTCACCGTGGAACGAGGATTCTTCGAGCACGTCCTCGATGCCTTCGACGGCTTTGCCGGCGACGATCACGGCCCCGTTCATGCCGCCGCCCACCGACGCGGGCTCAAGGTCTGGTTCGGTGCCAGCGACGGATCCGCGGCGCGCGAACACTACGAGGCTCAGCTGATACGCGTCGATGGCGAAGCCGCCCTCGAAATCGGGTTCCATGCCGAGAACCGCGATCCGGCCGCCAACGAAGCCACCCTCGATCGCCTCCTGACGGTCGAGGCGGAGTGGCGCGATCTACTGGGCGAGGATGCGGTTGCCGGACCCTTCCTGGGCATGGATCGATGGCGACGCATCTCTGAGGTGTGGCCGCCACCCGATCCCGACGATCCTGAAGCCGCGATGGAGGTCGCGGGGCGCCTGGCCGACTATGTGGATGCCATCGAGCCCGCCCGGGTGCGAGACTCATTGCGATGACCACCCCCACCGCACCAGGAGCGCCAGCCGAACGGGGCTTGTTCTGCAATCGCACCCTCAACCTCCGAGGCGTGCGCACCATCGGCTACGACATGGATTACACGCTGATCCACTATCACGTGCATGAATGGGAACGTGCCGCGTTCGAGTACGCCCGAGATCGACTCACCGAGAACGGCTGGCCAGTCGACGCCCTCCGGTTCGACCCCGACGCGTTCACCCTCGGTCTCACGTTCGATCTGGAACTCGGCAATCTCGTGAAGGCCACCCGCTTCGGCTACGTGGTGCGAGCCCAGCACGGAGCGACCCTCCTCAGCTTCGATGAGCAGCGCGACGCCTACTACGGCACGGTCATCGAGTTGAGCGAAGACCGCTTCGAGTTCATGAACACCCTCTTCGAACTGAGCCGGGCATCGCTGTGGACCCAGCTGATCGAGATCCACGACAAGACGCCACTCCCGGGAGTCACGTCATACCTTCATCTCTATCGGGAGATCGACACCGCACTGGGAGCTGCTCACCTCGAAGGCGCTCTGAAACAGGCGATCGTGGCCGATCCCGATCGCTTCGTGGATGTCGACCCTGGCATCCTCACCACCCTCGAGGACCAGCGCCTGGCGGGCAAGCAACTCCTCCTCATCACCAACTCGGAGTGGTGGTACACCCAGCAGATGATGAGCTGGTGCTTCGACGAAGCGCTCGGCCCCGAACGCACTTGGCGCGACCTCTTCGACATCGTCATCGTGGCGGCAGCAAAGCCCCGCTTCTTCTCCGGACGAGGCCCGATCTACCGTCTGGTCGATGCCGAACGGGGTCACCTCGAACCCCACCTGGGCCCCCTCGAGCCCGGCGAGGTCTACCACGGAGGCAACGCCCGCATGGTGGAGCAATCGCTCGAGCACGAGGGTTCCCAGTTCCTGTACGTCGGCGACCACCTCTTCGGCGACGTGCATGTCACCAAGGACGTCCTGCGCTGGCGAACGTGTCTGATCGCTCGCGAACTCGAGGCCGAGGTGAGGGCGTCGGCCGAGTTCTCCGCCGACGAGCACCAACTCGAGTCGCTGATGGCCGACAAGACCGTTCTCGAGCAGCATCATTCCGCCCTCCGCCTCGAACGGCGACGCCTTGTGGTGGCCGGCACCGATCACCAGGAGATCGACAGCGAGATCGACAAGACCGCCACCAAGATCACCCAGATCGACACCCGCGTGGCGCCGCTCGCTCGAGCCGCGACCCTGCAGGGCAACGCCATCTGGGGGCCTCTCATGCGAGCCGGAGTCGACAAGAGCCTGTTCGCCCGCCAGGTCGAGAAGTACGCCGATGTCTACACCAGCCGCGTGAGCAACTTCGCGGCGGCCACTCCCTACGGGTATCTTCGTGCCGCACGCGGGTCGCTCCCCCACGACAGCGCCCACGATCACTCCTGACCACCGCAATCACAAGGACTCCCCCATGACGCGCCTCGGATACCAGATCCCCAACTTCAACTACCCCGACGGCGGGCCCGAAGGGATCTTCGCCTCCGTGGTCGCCCAGGCCAAGGCGGCCGAGGCGAGCGGATTCGACCGGATCCTGCTGATGGACCACTTCTATCAGCTACCAGGAATCGGCGAACCCGACGACTTCATGCTCGAGTGCTACACGATGCTCGCAGCCCTCGCCCAGCACACCGACTCGGTGCGCCTGTCGTCTCTGGTCACCGGCAACACCTACCGAAATCCGGCCGTGCTCGCCAAGACGGTCACCGCCCTCGATCATGTTTCAGGCGGGCGAGCAACGCTGGGGATCGGCTCTGGCTGGTTCGAACTCGAACACGACTCCTTCGGGATCGAGTTCAACACCTTCGGCCAACGGTTCGAGAAGCTGGAAGAGGCGCTCAACATAATCCTGCCGATGTTGCGGGGTGAGCGTCCCACCCTCGATGGCAAGCACTATCAGGTCACCGAGGCGATCAACTCGCCGGCGCCCATCTCGCGGATTCCTGTGATGATCGGTGGTTCGGGAGAGAAGAAGACCCTCCGGATGGTGGCCCAATACGCAGATGAATCCAACCTCACCTGTCTCACCCATGAGATCCCCCGCAAACTCGAAGCGCTGGATGCCCATTGCGAGGCGCTCGGTCGCGATCGTTCCGAGATAGCCGTCACGAAACTCGTGATGATGGTGATCGGGCACACCGACGACGAAGCAGCAGCAGCCGTCGATCAGTTCGTGGCCGGCCACGGTTGGTCTGCTGAGGTAGCAGATCTGATGAAGCCGCGGCTGGTTCTCGGCGGCCCCGACGCAATCGGTGAACAGATCAGCGACCTGGTCGATGCCGGCATCGACGGTGTGACCCTCAACCTGGTGGCCAACGGCCACGACCCCGAAATCGTCGCTCTCGCCGGCGAGACGGTAGACGCCGCCCTCGGCTGAGCGGCCGCTCAGTACCCGTAGCTGTCGAAGCCGCCATCGCGGCACCATACTTGGCTCATGTCGCTCGCTCCGCCGTCCGATCCCGCCTACGACATCGAGTTCTTCTGGGACCCGGTGTGTCCCTTCGCCTGGATCACTTCACGATGGGTGAAGAAGGTGGCAGACCAGACCGACTATTCGATCGACTGGCGTTTCATCTCCCTCCGCCTCCTCAACAAGGACAAGGACTACGCCACCGAGTTCCCGGAGGGCTATGAGCAAGGCCACACCGCCGGCCTGCACATGCTGAGGGTGGCTGCGGCCGTCCGCCAGGATCTCGGTCGCGGGCCTCTGGGCGCGATCGTGACCGCTTACGGCGAGAGTTACTGGGACCTCCCCCGCGGCTCGGGGATGCGCCACCGGCGCAGCACCCACGACCATGTGGTGGAAGTACTCGACATTGCGGGTGTGTCCGCCGACTACGCCGACGCGCTCGAGGACGAATCATGGGACGCGCTTCTCGACGACGAGACAGAGTTGGCCCTGTCGCGTACGGGCCGCGATGTCGGTACCCCGATCATCACGTTCCAGCCCCCGGATGGCGTGTCCTTCTTCGGACCGGTGATCTCGAGGGTTCCGTCGGATGAAGACGCGGTGAGGCTCTGGGACGCCGTGATAACCCTCGCCGGATTCCCGGGGTTCTCCGAGATGAAGCGAAGCATGCGGGAGATCCCCCAGCTCAGGATCATCGGCGGCATCACCGATGAAATCGTCGAAGAAGACTGGACCGGCGGACATCGAGCCGGTCACCTGCCCGGCGACGGGGCATGAACTCACTCACACCTTCCTCCCGCGAGTCCCTGCTCGACAGCCTGGAGAGTACCCACTTCGACCTGGTGGTGATCGGGGGTGGAATCACCGGCGCCGGCGCCGCCCGCGACGCCGCCCATCGCGGCTTGAAGGTGGCGCTGGTGGAGGCCGACGACTTTGCCGTGGGCACATCCTCACGCTCGTCGAAGCTGATCCACGGCGGGCTCCGTTATCTCGCCATGGGTGAGGTGGCCATGGTTCGCGAAACCGCGTTGGAGCGTAAGGCCGTGCGCCAGATGGCTCCTCACCTCGCCGAGCCGGGGTGGATGGTCGTGGCCGCCCGCAACCGCGCTTCGCTGGTGAAGTTCCAGGCGGGCATCGGCACCTACGAGAAGCTCGGCGCGATCGACGATGCCGATCGCCACCACACCTGGGGCCGCAACGACATCCTCGAGCACGAACCAGCACTGCGTACCGATGCCTTTCCGTGGGCCTGCGCCTACCGCGAGTACCTCACCGACGATGCCCGTCTCGTCCTCGCCGTGCTTCGAGATGCAGCCCGCCGCGGCGCCACGATCTCGAGTCGGACGCCCGTGGTGGGACTCACGCGTGCCGGAGAACGGATCACCGGGGTCGAGATCGAGTGTGCCCTTTCGGGCCGGCGCACCACCGTGCGCGCCGACGCGGTGGTCAATGCCGCCGGGCCCTGGGTGGAGCATCTCGCTCAACTCGAGACACCCGATGCCCCGAAGCGCCTCCACCTCTCCAAGGGCGTGCACGCCGTGGTGTCGGCCGACCGGCTCCCGGTTCGCAACTTCATGATCATGTCCACCTACGACCGCAGGTCGATATTCGCCCTTCCCCGCGGCAATGTGGTCGTGATCGGCACTACCGACACCAGCTATCGAGGCAACCGGCTCCGCTGGCCCGAGATCGATCGGGCCGACATCGAATACCTGCTCGAACCGGTGGAGCGATACTTCGATGTCGAACCCCTCGACCCGTCTGATGTGATCGCCGCATGGGCGGGGGTGCGGCCCCTCGTCGCCCAGCGGGGCAAGCAGCCCAAGGAGATTTCTCGTAAGGATGAGGTATGGATCGGAACGGGCGGCATGGTCACCGTGGCCGGAGGCAAGCTCACGGGCTTCAGATCCATGGCGATCACAATCATGTCGGCAGTGGCGAAGCGGCTCGGTCGGCGCCTCCCACCGGCCCCCGGCCCCGAACCAATCCCTGGTGGCGACATCAGCACCGACCTCGACGCCCACGCCGCCGGGATCAGGGATCGCACAGGAGTCTCCCAGACCGTCGCCGACCGTATGGTTCGGCTCTATGGCTCCGAGACCCACGCGGTGCTTGCCCTGGGGGCCGCACCGATCATCGAGGGCAGCGAGCTCGTCAACGGTGAGATCGAGTGGGCTGTCACCAGCGAGGCCGCTCTCACGCTCGACGATGTGATCCATCGGCGCACCAGGGCCGCCTGGTACAACCCTTCCGAGCGCGACGCCCTGCTCACCCCGGTTGCCACCCGGATGGCCTCGCTGCTCGGTTGGGACGAGCCGCGTATCGAAGCCGAGGTCCGTTCCGTGGCCCACCAATTCACCGACGAACTCAAGTTCCAGGGAGAACCTCGATGACCGGATTGCTCGACGATCTCGCTGCCGTGCTCGGCGACAACCTGCTGCTTGGCGACGACGACCGCCGCTTGCGCTCTCGCGACTATTCGGTGAGGTCCGAGCTCGACGAGTGGCGGGGCAAGATCACCATGCCTGCCGCGGTGGCCACACCCACCACGGTCGACGCGGTAGCCGCAGTGGTGCGGGTCTGTCTTGCCCACCGCGCCCCGATCGTGACGCGAGGGGCCGGGTCCGGCGTGGTCGGTGGGGTGCTCCCGAGCCCCGACTCGGTGGTGATCAGCACCGAGCGACTCGCGGGGATGCGCGACCTCGAGCCGGCCGATCTTCTTGCCTCCTTCGGCGCGGGAACCCTCGGCATCGATGCCGAGAACCGTGTCCAGGCCCACGGCTTCACCATTGGCCACTGGCCCCAATCAATCGATCGATCCACGGTCGGCGGATGGGTTGCCACCCGCGCGTCAGGCCAGTATTCAACCGCCTACGGCAACATCGAAGACATGGTCTATGGGCTGGAGGCGGTACTCCCCGATGGCTCCATCTACCGCTCTCGATCCACGCCCCGTGCCGCGGCCGGCCCCGATCTCCGCCATCTCCTGATCGGCAGTGAAGGCACCTTGGGGATCGTTACCGAGGTCACCTTCTCGCTGCGACCTCTGCCCGAGCCGGGGATCCGGCAGGCATTCCACTTTGCCGACATCGAAGCCGGAGTCAATGCGATCCGAAGTGTGGTCGTGCCCGGTTGGCGACCTCCCGTCGTGAGGCTCTACGACGCCCGCGAGTCGCGGCGCCACTTCGGCGAACACGTGCCACGCGGCAGATGTATGGCGATCTTCCTCCACGAGGGTCCTCCCGGACACGCCCAACTCGAGGCCGCGGCGGTGGCCGATCTCTGCCGGACCGCAGAAGGTGAGTCCGCCGACTCAGAGGCCGTCGATCACTGGTTCGAGCAACGCAACATCGTGCCGAGCTGGACCGAACTCTTCGAGCAGGGCCTGGTGGTCGACACCATCGAAGTGGCCACCGGGTGGAGCAAGCTGGCCGACCTCTACCACGCGGTTACCACCGCGGTCAGCGCCGTTCCCGGGGTGATCGCCGCCACCGGCCACTCGTCACATGCCTACCGATCGGGAGCCAACCTCTACTTCTCGTTCGCGGCCCAGCCACCCGACCCCGACGACTTCGCCGCCACCCACGCCGCCTGTTGGAACGCTGCGATGGAGGCAACGGTTGCCGCGGGAGCAGGCATCGCCCACCACCACGGCGTAGGCCGGATTCGTCAACCCTGGATGGCCGACGAGCTGGGCCCCGGCGGATCTGCCCTGCTGGCCGCGGTGAAAAAGGCGCTCGATCCCGACGACTTGTTCAACCCCGGCGCGGTCATCCCCGACCCGGTCGCCTGACCCGATGAGCGTCGTAGCCGGAATCGACCTCGGCACCACATCGGTGCGGGTCGGCCTGTTCGAATCCGATGGCTCGATCCGGGCGTCGGCCCGGGCACCCCTCGGCTCCCTCTTTCCCTCCCCAGGTCGGGTCGAGCAGGATCCCGATCTGCTCGTCTCCATCCCTCTCGACCTTCTTCGTCGCACACTCGACGAAGCCGACCTACCCGCATCGGAGGTCGCCGCGATCGGCCTCGCCTGTCAACGGGCCACCTTCCTCGGATGGAGGGCCAGCACCGGCACACCGCTGACGCCTGCGATCGGCTGGCAGGACAATCGCAGCCAGGTTCGCGTCGACCAACTCCGCCGTGAAGGAATCCCCGTCACCACCCTTGCCAGCTGCACGAAGATCGAATGGCTGCTCACCAATAGTCCCGAGGCGAGGGCGGCTCACGAGCACGGCGATCTTCGGGTCGGCACCATCGACTCCTGGCTCACCTGGAAACTCACCGATGGGGAGGCCTTCGTCACCGACCCCTCGAATGCGAGTGCCACGGGACTCTACGACCTGCGCCACAGAGACTGGAGTGCCGCTGCGCTCGACCTGTTTCACATCGATCGGTCGGTTCTTCCTGATGTCACCACCACAGCAGGGATCGTCGGGGCCACCGCTCCCGCCCTGCTCGGACACTCCGTCCCGCTTGCGGCACGAGCGGGTGACCAGCAGGCCGCCTGCTTCGCCCACCAGACCAGTGAAGGAGAAGCCAAGCTCACGCTGGGCACCTCCGCGATGCTCGATGTGGCCAACGGCACGACACCGGGACCGGTACCGGCCGGTGCTCACATCCTTCCCCTCTGGCGCCTGGAGGCTCACGGCGAAGAGATCGAGCCGTCCTGCGTCGAAGGTTCGATACCTACCGCCGGCGCCGCGGTCGAGTGGCTCGTGCGCATGAATCTGCTCGAGTCGATCGATCAGCTCGACCCGGTCGCCACCCGTGGGTCGGGCCTGGTCACCGTGGTGCCTGCCCTCGCAGGCCTCGGCACACCCCACGACCTCAGTGCGATACGAGCAAGCTTCTCGGGCATCTCCCTCGACACCGAGCCGGCCGACCTGGTGTTGGGCGTACTCGATGGACTGGCTCACCGCTGCGCCGAAATGGCGGATGCACTGGCGGTGGGCGTCAACCTTCCGGTTGATGGTGGTCTCTCCAGAAGCCGGGTGTTCCCCCAACGCCTGGCCGACACCACGGGTCGCAATATTCTCGCGGCACAAGATCCCGAGACGACTCTTCGTGGTGCCGCCCGACTCGCAGCGGCAGCCGTCGGTGTCGACCACTTCTCACCGGTCGTGTCCCGTGAGCCGATCGAACCCGACATCAGTGGCGACGAACGGGAATCTCGCAGATCGGCCTTTGCCGTGGCAGTTTCTGCCGCGTCGGCCGGCACAGTCTCTCCTCCCGCCCTCTGATTCACCGTCGACGCTGATTGACTGGCGGCCATGCTTGCAAAGCTCGGCTGTTGGTGTTTCGTGAATCGAAGGGTCGTTCTCGGATCCTGGGTGGCGGTCGTGGTGTTGCTCATCGCCGGCGTTCAGGTGATCGGCTCCGGTTTCGAAGCGATCCTGGAGGCCCCCGACTCCGAGACTGCCGACGGCTTCGACGCGCTCGACCGTCACTTCGGTGGCCAAGGCACGGGTCTCTCGGGCCAGGTCGTGTTCTCGGCCGAGCAGGGCCTCACCGACCCTGAAGTCATGTCGTCGATGCAGGAAATGCTCGCAGAAGTTTCCGAGATGGATGGCGTCGCCGTCGGCAATCCTTTCGGAGGACCCGGCGGTGGGATCAGCCCCGATGGAAGCGTGGGCTACGCAACCGTCGACCTCGATGCCGACATCCCCGGCGAGCGGGGTAGTGAATTCGGGGCCGACATCGCCGCTCTCGCGCCGTTCATCGACGGACTCACCGTGGAGATCGGCGGCGAGGCGCTCTCCGAGTTCGAGCCGCCCCAATCGGAGCTGATCGGAATCGCTTTCGCGATCGTGATTCTCATCGCCGCAACCGGATCGGTGCTGGCAATGGGCCTTCCGCTGGGAGTGGCGATCTTCGGTGTCGGCGGCGGACTCGCGGCCACCACTCTGCTGTCGAACTTCACCCACGGACCCGAGTTCTCCACGATCATTGCCACCATGGTCGGCCTAGGTGTGGGCATCGACTACGCCCTCTTCATCGTCACGCGGTACCGCGAGGAACTCCACAAGGGGGCCTCGTCACTCGATGCGACGGTCAAGGCGATGGACACTGCGGGAAGGGCTGTCCTCTTCGCCGGCATCACCGTCGTTTTCTCCCTCCTGGGCCTGCTGGTGATCGGACTCGCCTTCATCACCGGCATCGGCATCGCGGCCTCCACCACGGTGCTCGTCACCATGATCTCGTCCCTCACTCTGCTCCCGGCCCTGCTGGGCTTTGCCGGTGATCGGGTAGAGGTGAGCCGCTACCGCGGACTCGTCACCGCTGGGCTGGTGGCCATCGCCTTGTTGGGTATCGGCCTCGGCCTCCAGTTGCTGATCCTCTTCCTGCCCCTGGCGGCCGTGGTTTTCATTGCCGGATTCGCGGTCGGCCCCCTCAAGAAGCAGGTTCCTCCCCGTGTGGTGAAGCCGGTGCGTGAGACCCTCGCCTACCGGTGGAGCCGCACGGTGCAGAGTCGGCCGTGGCTGGTGGGGGGTCTGGGTGTGCTCATCCTGGCCACCTTGACCCTCCCTCTATTCAGCCTCCGCCTCGGGTTCTCCGATGAAGGGAACTTCGCCGAGGACACCACCACCCGCCGAGCCTACGACACCCTCGCCGAAGGCTTCGGCCCCGGCTTCAACGGGCCCCTGCTGATCACAGTGGAGTTGGGCGACCCGACCGATGCCGCCGGAGTCGAGGTTCTCGTAGCGGCCCTCGATTCTGATCCCGGCATCGCCGCGATCGCGGCTGTCGTGCCCAGTGATCGCGAGGCCCCGGCCGCCTTCCTCGTGCAGGCGATCCCCACCACGGCTCCTCAGGATCTGGCTACCGAGCAGACGATCGGCCGACTTCGCGATGAGGTGGTCCCGGCTGCGGTCTCGGGCACGGGACTCGATGTCAACATCACCGGCAACACCGCGGCGGGCGTCGACTTCTCCGACTATCTCGCTCGCAGGATCCCGGTGTTCTTCGCCGCCGTATTGCTCCTGTCGTTCGTGTTGTTGATGGCCGTCTTCCGATCGGTTCTCGTGCCGCTGAAGGCGGTGATCATGAACCTGCTCTCGATCAGCGCCGCCTATGGCGTCGTAGTGGCCCTGTTCCAGTGGGGGTGGGCCAGTTCCTTCACCGGTATCGAACCGGCCCCGATCGAGCCGTTCATTCCGATGATGCTGTTCGCGATCGTGTTCGGGTTGTCGATGGACTACGAGGTGTTCCTGCTCTCCCGGGTGAGGGAGGAGTTCGTTCGCAGCGGTGATGCCGTCGAGTCGGTGGCCGATGGTCTGGCCTCCACTGCCAGAGTGATCACCGCCGCGGCCGCGATAATGGTGGTGGTGTTCGGAAGCTTCATTCTCGAGGACAACCGCGTGCCCCAGATCTTCGGTACCGGCCTCGGCGCAGCGATATTCCTCGACGCAACTCTGGTTCGTATGCTTCTGGTCCCCGCCACCATGGAACTGCTGGGCGAACGAAACTGGTGGATGCCCGCATGGCTCGACCGGGTGGTGCCTCGATTGAACGTCGAGGGATCGTCGACCTAGACAATGGGCGTGCACACCTATGTGGGGCGGGTCATGCAGACCCCGACCCGAGATCAGCTCGACACAGGCGACCGGGTGATCGTCGTCGACGAAGGCACGATCGTGGCGACTCATGATGCCAGCTCCGACGTGGCCGCTACCGCGACCGCCGCCACCGCCGATGTCACGACCATCCCGGAGGGCTCGGTCCTGATGCCGGGCCTCGTCGACCTCCACATCCATGCTCCCCAGTGGCCCCAACTCGGCACCGCCCTCGACCTGCCTCTCGAGAAGTGGCTCTTCGAGCACACCTTCCCCTGCGAGGCCCGCTTCGCCGATGCCAACTTCGCGCGCGTCGTCTACGCCGATCTGGTCGGTTCCCTGTTGGCGCACGGAACCACCACCGCCGTCTACTACTCGTCGGTCCACAGGCAGGCCACCATCGAGTTGGCTCGAGCTTGTGCCGCCGCGGGCCAGCGAGCCTTCGTCGGACGGGTCGCGATGGATCATCCTGAAGGGACTCCCGAGTGGTATCGAGATGCCGATGCCCGCTCAGCTCTGGCCGACTCGGAGGCATCGATCGACGAGGTGCGCTCGGTGGCCGGGCCGGATGGAATCGTCGAGCCGATCCTCACCCCTCGTTTCGGCCCCGCCTGCACCGACGAATTGCTGGCAGGGATGGGCGAACTCGCGGCCGCCTCGGGGGTTCGGGTCCAGACTCACTGCTCGGAGTCCGACTGGCAACACGGCTACGCCTTCGAGCGGTTCGGCATGAGCGACACCGAGATGCTCGACCGGTTCGGGCTCCTCGCCGATCACACGATCCTCGCTCACGCCGACTTCGTCTCATCCGCCGACATGGGCCTCATCGCCGGGCGGGGTGCCGGCATCGCTCACTGCCCCTTGTCCAACGCCTACTTCGGCAACGCTGTCTTTCCCGCCCGGCGTGCCCTCGATGCCGGCGTACGAGTGGGGCTCGGCACCGATATCGCAGGTGGCGCCCGGGCCGGGGTGCTCCAGCAGTGCCACGATGCCGTGACGGTGTCGCGCCTGCTCGACGACGGAGTCGACGCCTCGATCGCCGCTGACCGGCGGGGGGTGGCCAACTCGGCGATCGATACCGTGACCGCCTTCTGGTTGGCCACCGCCGGTGGAGCTGAAGCACTGGGAGTTCCGGTGGGCCTCCTCGACGTTGGGCGGCGATTCGATGCCCTGGTGGTCGATCTCGACCGGCGCGGCGGAGCCATCCGTTACTGGGCCGACATCGACGACGACGCCCGCCTGTTCGAAAAGATCGTCCGCCTCGCCGGTCCCGACGACATATCGACTGTCTGGGTGGACGGCCGGACAGTCGTCGGGAACTGAACGAGGCCCCGCGGAGTTTCATCTACTGATGAATCGCCGAGTCCGCCTCGCCATTGCCATCGCCGTGACCCTGTTGGCCGCGGCCTGCGCCGACGGCAACGCCGGCGATGACGAAGCAGTGGTCACTCCGCTCGAGGATTCCACGCGGGATGACCTGGAATCTCTGTTCGGATCACTCGAAGGCGAACCCGACATCGCCGCGGTGGAGCGGCTGGCGCGCGCCGGCGACCCGCGTATCGGCTGGCTCTTCGCCGACCTCCTCCGCTTCATCTCGCCCACCACCTTCCTCGGGCGAGCCACCATCGACGCCTGGGAGGCCAACAGTGGCGTCGCTGTCCCCGATGATCAACCAGTGTGGATGTTTGTCACCGATCACCTGATTACCTCAGACACTCCGGCACCACCCGACTATGTGCGTTGGAAACGCCAGGTGTTCGAGCTGATCGAGCCGGCCTGGGCTCCCTTCTTCGACGACGACGACGCCACGATCGACTGGCGGTGGGTGTCTTGGGGCGGGGTCTTGATCGACGATCGGCCCATCCCTGAGATGCTATTCGGCTGCCCGCGGGGATGCATTCCTGCTCTCGACGACCCGCCCCTCGTCAAGGCGGGCAGCGACGACGACTGGCTGGCCGACGACCGGTTGATCTTCGGGGTGGTGATCGGCGACGAGGCTGTCGCTCTCCCCAAGAACATGATGGAAGTCCACGAGATGGTGAACATGACCATAGGTGGGCGGCGGGTCGCCATCCCCTATTGCACCCTCTGTGGATCTGCGCAGGCCTATCTAACCGACACCGTGCCTGAGGGGCTCGACCTCGACGGCAACGACGCGTTCGAGTTGCGCACCAGCGGACTCCTATCGCGCTCCAACAAGGTGATGTTCGAGTTGCACACCATGTCGGTGTTCGACACCTTCACCGGCGAAGCCGTCACCGGCCCTCTCCGCGAACGCGGCGTGGCGCTCGAGCAGCTCAGCGTCGTGACCAGCAGGTGGGGAGCGTGGAAGGTCGATCACCCCTCGTCCCTGCTCCTCGCCCAGGACGGGGGAGTCGGTCGCACCTACCCAGCCGACCCCCTACGGGGGCGAGACGACAACGGTCCGATCTTCCCGATCGGCGATGCCGATCCCCGCCTCGACGTTCAGGAGCTCGTGGTAGGGGTGATCAGGGCTGATGGTCTGGGGGTGGCATTCCCCGCTGCCGCGGCGAGAACCGTCATCGGAGACGGCACGCCGCTGGCATTCGCGGGGGTCTCGCTCAGCCTGGTCGGTGACGGTTTCATCGCCACCGACACCGAAACCGGTGAGCAGTACGCAACCCACGAATCCTTCTGGTTCGCGTGGAGCCAATTCCACCCCGATACCGAGCTCTGGCTGGAGTGAGCCTCGCCGGCTGTGTGTCAGTTCCGTCGACCTCGTAGCCGATCGATCTGGCGTCGATCACGCTTGGTGGGTCGACCCGTACCCCGATCACGCTGGGCCCACACCGGAGCGGGGATCTGGTCGCGCGGTTCGGGTGGCGGCGATCGATCCTCCACACACTCCGCGGCACGAGTGGCCGACACCCGCTTGGCGATGGGCTCGACCACCACATAAACGATCGTGCGGTCGCGTCGCTTCGCGCTCACCACATCACCCGGGCTCACCTTGGTCGCAGGCTTGGCGACGGTGTCGTTGACGAGCACACGACCGTCGCTGCACGCGGTATTGGCTTTGGTGCGGGTCTTGAACACCCGCACCGCCCACAGCCACTTATCCACTCGAACCGGCACTCCACCAGTGTGACGCATATGATCGCCCGATGACCGAGCGGGCGGCTGGCTGGCTGGCTGATCCATTCGATCCGCAAGGATCGGTTCGATACTGGGACGGTTCGCGCTGGACCAGCGACACCCGTCCGGCAACGGAGCCGACAGCACCATCCGTGGCCCCGCCGCTCGAGCCCCCGGAGCCGGAACCCGAAGCCAACCTCGACCCAGAATCCGATTCGAAACGTTGGGTTGTCATCGCCGCGGTTGTCGCGGTGATCGTTGCCGGCCTCGGATGGTTCGCTCTCGGCGGCGACGACGCCGAGATAGCCACGACAGACTCTTCGACCTCGTCCACTCTCGCCATCTCAACCACGACCGCCGCAGCCACCACGACATCGACCACAACCACATCAACGACCACCAGCACGACCACAACCACAACGATTCCGCTGATCGTGGTTCCCGATGCGACAGGCCTAAGCGCCGCTGCCGCCCAGACGATGCTCGAAAGCGCCGGCCTCATGGTGACAACGGTGGAAGTGGAGGACGCAGGAGTTGAACCCGGCACGGTGATCTCGACCGAACCGGGCACGGGTACCGAGCTCAACGCCGGCGACTCGGTCGAGGTCCGGATCGCCGTGACACCACCACCGGAGTGCAACGACGTATCCGACCCGGTTCCCGCGGCCGGCTTCGGCGATACGAGTGGCCTCAGCGACGAAGGCACGGCCGCCGCGAACTGGGCCGCCGCAGTCGGACTCGTGAGCGATGGTGCCGAACTGAAACCACGCGACCCGATGAGTCGCGCCGCGCTCACCACCGTCTTGTGGCGCTACTTCTGTGAACCGCCGCCCACCTCCAGTGCCGGGTATCCCGATGTCGATGTCGGCGCGTTCTATGCGACGGCCGCTGATTGGGCGGCCGAAGAGGGTTACGTCACCGGCACGGCCGACGGCACGTTCAACCCGGATGCACCTATCACGCGGGCCCAGTTCGTCACCATTGCCTGGCGTTCCGTGGGTGAGCCGGTGCCGGCGGGCCCGGCCCCCTTCACCGATGCAGTGGCAGGTTCCTTCTACTCGTCGGCACTCGACTGGGCCTTCTCGGAAGGTCTGGTGGGTGGGACATCGGCCAACACCTTCGACCCCGATGGCCCCCTCGACCGGATCACGTCGGTCATCCTCTTCTACAGACTCGAACTCAACGTCGACCCCGAGGTGATGCAATGAGCCGCGCTCTGCGAAACCTCCTGGCTGCAATCGTGGCCCTGGGAACCCTGTTGGGAGCGGCGCCGGTCGCGGCCCAGGACCCCCTCGACATCCCACCGATCGACGGCACGGCAACGGACGAACAGAAGGCCGCGGTGGTTGCCGCCGTCCCGTGTCCGGCAACCACATCAACGGGGGCCACCCGCGACAACTCCGACTTCTCCGTGAACAACGGGATATTTCTTGATGGTGATCGCGTACTCATCGAGTGCGACTACGTCACGAGCGACCAGGAGCGCGTGCTCACCTTGAAGGTCGAGTGGTTCAAGCCTGGAGCGACCACTACCGGCTCCTGCGGCTCCGAGAGTCGAACCAACGACTTTGATGACGAGTCACCTGCCTTCGGAGATGTGATTCGCTTCGTCGGAAAGGTCGACACCACCCACTCCATTCAGGCCTCATACTCCGAACAACTCGGATTTCGAGATTCCGGCAATGGCCTGGAAGCATCTCTCGATGCCATGTTGGACTTCGGTCGTCCGTTTGCCGCACCGTGCCCCGCTGAGATCACCTGCCCGGCCCTCCTCGGCTCCGCGGCGGTCGATGGGGGTACCTTCACCTCGGAGCGGGGATTCTCGGCTTTCCGTTGCTCCTATGAGGAGGAGCTCGAGGATGGGGGTCTCATCCGAATCGGTTCGATGACCAAGGTGTTCGCTCTCATCGGCACACCACCCGAGGATCGAACCTTCGTTTGCTCGGAGCCGAGTGCTTTCTCCATGGGGTGGGGCACCGAGGCATCCGACGGCCGATTTGCCGCACTCGTCTACTACGAGTTGTTCAGCCCCGATCCGGTCGATCTCGGTCCCGTGCGCGAGGCGGCGCGTGCCCTGAGAGACAGCGGCAGTGAGTCGGTGGCCACCTGTGAGGGCGTCACAATCGTTCCCATCGACGATTGGTACACCCCTCTCCCTCCTGAGTTCGAAGCCGCGTTTGCTCCGGAACTGATCGCTGGCGATCCACCCCCGATACGGAACCCCCAGTCCGTTGCATCACCGACTGGAGCGTCGCCGACCGGGCAGCCCGGCTCGATCGTCGGCGTGAGCGGCGAGACGATCGGCACGCTCGTGAGGGTCGCCGGGTTCATCGCGATCGTCATCTCCGTCCTGATGCTGTTCGTCACCTTTCTCACCGTAAAACGTCCGACACGGCTCCGGCCCCGCATGGACGTGGCCCGGATAGTGATCTCGATCAGCGTCGGGCTCGCCATGCTGTTCGTGTTTTCCCGCGAAACACCGGTGTGGGCGATGGCCTTGGCTGTGGTCGGTGGCGGTGGACTCGGATGGTGGCAAGGCAGCAACCTGCAGGTGTTCCTGAAGGAGAAAGGGCTCTACGCCCAACGCAACCAGATCGCGATCGCCGCTTTTGCCGGGGGCATCGTTCTCGCCCAACTGGCCGGCATTCTCAACCGCACCGGCATGGCATCGATCGGAGTGGCGGGCACCTTCCTGTCGGCGGCGATGACTGCCGGGCTTTTCGTCGGCCGAACGCCGCAGGTGAAGAAGACTCGGCTGGCCGGCGCCGCCACGGTGCTGTTCCTGATCGCAGCACCAGCGGTACTGGCATTCAATACCGGTGAATCTGATGCACAGGATGACCCTGCTGCGACTCTGGTACGGGGCGCGATCCTGCCCGAGAACCGCACCGACGCGACCAACTCGCTGATCGGCGGCATCGACTGGACCGAGGTCGAGTTCAACGGCGGAATCTTCGCCGACAAGGGCAAGCCGACCGCATTGCTGGAGATACCTCAGGCGCTCGACTCCCCGCCCGAACCCCTGGTACGAGACGTCAGCTGGACCGAGGAAGCCCAGGGCACCACTTACGATCTCTCCGAAACGTTCACCTTCAAGCCCCGCAGCGACGGGTTCTGTTGCAGCATCGACTATCTCGCTGATGCCACCATCACTCCGCTCGACGGAGAGGTGTCCGTCCTCACCTCAGCGGGCAGCCTCACCGACATCACGTCGGTGGCGATCGAAGGCGCCGGAGGCGGCGGTGCCTTCGGGGGCCCCTCGCTCGGCGCTCCCTTCGGGCCGGCCAACCTGATCGACCACGAAGATCCTGGCTCCTGCGGGCGCCCGGTGGGCTCTGTTCGATCCCAAGATCTGCTCGAAGCGAGCAATGGTCTGGGCGCCATCGCTGTCACCATGGTCTCGGGTCCAGATGTCCGCATCAACGAGTTCAACGCCACCCGCCCCACCATCACCATCGACTGCGATCTCGGCGGTCTCACCATCCAAGGCGTCCTCGACTCGCTGCCACCACCTCCGGCCGCCGACGACTCGGCGGTCCGCCACGGGTGCCCCGTCTTCCAGGAGGTGGTGCAGGTCCTCGCCAATGGTGTGCCCGGGATCGCCGGAGTCGACACCGGAACGGTCGGCCAGCTCGTCACCGATCCCAACAGCACCGCATGCAGTCGCGGTGCCTTGATCGAGCCGATTACGGTGGGAATGGACGGTAGGGGCAATACGCGGCACGAGTTCGGCTTCGACATCGCCCAACCTCGTCTCGGCGAGTGGGACCGCGGTTACAACCGCTGGGGCAACGAAGACAACTGGCGCAGTGCCCTACGGCCCTATGAGATCCCCGAGGAACGCCGCTGCGGGGCCGACGCCAACGGCACACCTCTGCCACCGGCCTCGCGAGAGGAAGGTTGCCTCCATCGCGGTTTCCACATGATGGGCGATGCCCAGCCGGTCGCCACCCAGGAGAAGCCGTTCACAGCGCCAGCCGACGGGCAGGTGTGGATCTGGACCGACTGGAACTACAACGACGGACCCAACGTGGAGGTCAACGGCCAGTTCCCGTGGGGCTCGTATTTCTACCGTTGCCACCATTGCGAACCCGGAGACGTCTCCATCGCCAATGTGATCGCGTCGTGGAACGCGTTCGGGTCGGGTGCCACCTCATCGATACAGGTGATCGATTCATCGGCTCCAGCACCCACCACCACCGAGGCAGCAGCTGAGGATGTCGACGACAGCGATTCAACGCTCGACCCCGAGACCGAGGCCCTGGTCGACCTGATCGCCGATGACGATGCCTCAGATGCTGAGAGAGCCGCCATCGCAGCCGCTATCGTCGGCATCCTCGGCTCGGCCGGGATGGCCGGAGTGGGTCTCATCGAAGCGGGCATGTCGATCAGTGATGTGCGCGACGCCGTGTCGGCCCGGGACAGGCCCGAACGAACCGGCCGAGGAGACCTGCAGCCCGGCGCTGTGGTCCACGACCAGTGGGGCGATCCACTAACGGTTGGCCCTGAGGGGAACATCGAGTTCTACGACGAAGACGAGGCGACCTGGCGCGTCCTACCGGCCGACCGCGCCCAACAGATCATCACCGAGCAGATCGGTGAGCTCTCGATCTACGACCCCAACCTCGAGCGTCGCGTCTACTTCACCGATCCGAGGGAGATGGACGTCTACGCCGATCGGGTTCGTCGCGGCATCTCAGGGGATTTTTGGACTACAACCGAACAGGACTGGCGCGCCCGTCAGGGCGAGTGGGCTGCCCAACAAGCAGCCGACGCCGCCGCGATGGCCGCCGACCGGGCCCTGATAGAGGAGTGGGAGCGACAGCAGGAGCAATTCCGCGACAGAGCCGTCGCAGGAGCCATCCGAGCCACGGCGGGAGACCCGACGATGGACGGCGTGATCGAAGCAGCCCTCGAACGTGGCGACTACGGCGAACTCGCCGGTATCTACTCCGACTGGATGTTCGACCAGATGGATGCCTCCCAGGCCGAGGCCGAGTGGCAGAACACCGTCGCCAACGCGGCCCGCGCCGGGGAACTCACGGCGCGAGCCGTCGAGGCCGCGGCCCGCACCGGCATGGTGGTGGTCACCGGACCGGCGGGGGTTGCCTACACCGCGGCCGGCCTTTCCACCATCAATGCCGTATCGGAAGGTGCCCTTTCGTGGCAGCGCGGCGAGAGCGCGGCCCAGATAGCGGCCCGCTCGGGCCTCGGCGTGCTCGCCGGCGTCCGCGATGCCGCGGTCGGTCGCATGGGCTCGATGCCGGGAGTCCCCAGTCCCCTCACCGCCTATGCCTCCGGCACCGGCGACGCCATGGAGGCCTACGCCCGTGCCCGGCTCGATGGCGCCAGTCATGAACAAGCGCTGGCCGCGGCAGAAGTGTCGTTCGGAGCCGGATTCGGGAGCGGCATGCTCGGCGCGGGGCTCGACCAGCTGCCTCCCGGGATGTTGCAAGGTATGGCTCGCCAGGGACTCGGAGGTGTCACCGCCGGTTGGGCCACCTGGATGCAGGGCGGCTCGTTCGGCGATGGAGTCATGGACGGCATGGCCGGCGGCGCCGGCGGCTGGGCGGGAGGACGGGCCGGAGGTCGCCTCAGCGGTATGGCCGAGCCGGGGCTACTACGACCCGACCTGGCCGGCGACGACACCCTGCCGGTGATCCGTGACGCTCCTACGCGGGCCGCCCAGCGGGCTGAAGATGCCATGCTCTCCCAGCTCGCTCGCGACGGTAAACCCCGCGGCACGATCCCGTTGGAGCAACAGAGCCAGCTGGTGCAAGATGCATTCGGTCAACGCACTTACGAACCCGCGGGACCAACCTCCCGAGTGGTCGTCGGCGACGACGGGGTGGCCCGGAGGGTACGCGTCGACCCCGACCCCACCGACCTTCGACCGGTCACAGATGAGCGCTTGGTGCTCGAAGGCCTCAGTGACACTGCAGGCAGCCGCACCGGCAAGAACGCTCCGGGTGAGGTGCAGGCCACGATCAACAACACCCGCGACAGGATCTACGGTCGATCCAACGATCGTACGGTCGAGCGAGTCTCACGCGTTCCGGCGGTGGAAGCGATGCTGAGACCCGGCGATGAGATCGCCATCGACAACTTCTCCACGCCGGGACGCGCCCCTTCACTGGGGGCCGACCGCGATGCCCGAATGGTCATTCGCCGTCCCACCGCCAACGGTGGTGTTGAGCTCATCGAGATTCCCCGCCAACACTGGGAACAGGGCGCCTACGCCGACATGGCGGGAGAGATCCGCACCATCTACGACAACTCCGGAGGCATGCCCACCCACCTCGTGGAGCAGGTGCAGCACCGGGCCGCCGAACTCTCCCACCTTCAGCACGGCAAACCGCCGTGGACACCCCAACAGATCCAGGCGCGTGCTGTCGCCGAGACCCACAACCAACTATTCACCGACCGCGCCCATGTGGAGGCGTCGAGCGCCAACTCCGACCAGGCCACCCGCTGGGTGTCGGTGGTCGACCGCGACACGGTCGCCGCGGTCACCCCGGCGCTTCGCGAGAGCGGCACTATGCAGGCCGGCGACCAGGCGTTCATGCGCAACAACAGCCAGGGTGAGCCGGAGATGGTGGTCCGTCGCGCCGGCGACCCCGACAACGAACTGGTGGTCGATCCCGGCGAGTGGCGTGCCTCCCATCAAGAGCAGTCCGATGCACTCCAGGCCCGCCAAGCCGCCTGGGAGGCCGATCCCGCCAACAACCCCCGACCGGCCCTGCAGGTGGCCGAACAGGGCCAGACCACCGCCGAGGCGGCTCGCACCAAGGACGGACTCGGTACGATCAGCGATCCCAGGGGCGCCCAGCTGATGTGGGAGGAGAAGGCGCGGTTCTACGCCGAGCTCAACCCGCCCGAAGCTGTCGAGCAAGCCCGCAAGGGTGTGGTGGAACTTCTCGACCAGCGTGAGGGGCTCAGGCGTCAGGGGCTGGAGGTGCCCCCGCTTAACGCCGACCAGGTCAACGCGATGGCTTCTGTCCTGCGGGCCGGCCACGGCCTCGACCTGCCCACCGAGATTCCTGACCTGACCCGGTCACTCGGCGCCGCCTACGGCAACCCCGACATGTCGCTCGCCCAGTCCTTGAGCCGCATGTCTGACCCTCACGCCGAGCTCGCCTTCGCTCGTCCCGCCACTCCGCTCGACAGCACCTCCGCCACGACCACCCCAGGCACATCCACCCGGCCAATGGACTCTGCCGCTCTCATACGAGCGGTCCTCGCTGCAGCCGAGCAGGAGGAGGGACTCCCGTGAGTGTCGCACCCCCTGCCATCACCCAAGTGCCGGCTCTTCCTCGTGGCGTACTGGCCCACCTGCTCGACCGGGTCGGTGGAGCCAACCCGCTCAGCCCACGACACCGCCTCGGCGATGCAAGCCCGATCACTCGAGTTCAGAGGGGCCAGCTCGAGTCGTTCGGACTCGTGGAGCGAGGGCCGGGCGAGCTGGTGGTCTCAGCTGGCTTCGCGGCGGTAGCTCAGGTCGTTCTCGAACCTCACTCTGTCGTCGACCTCCGGATCTGGAACGGCCTCGACGTCGCCTCGGTTCGAGCCTGCCTCAACCACGAGACAGGGGTGGCGGTCAACGAGGTCAGCGACATGGTCGTGATTTCCGGGCCGGTTACACCGAAGTCACTAGGTGGTCTGCTCACCCCTGTTCTGTCGGGAACCGATCCCGACCTCGATCCCGGCGTATCGCTCGACCTGCATCTCGCAACGGGCGACGCCCTGGCCTTTGCCGCAGTATTTGAAGCCGCTCGGGCGGCGGTGGCGGCAGGAGTGCCCCCCGCGGCACTACCCATCGAGGCGGTGATCGATCACGCCGCCCCCGATCCCACCGTCCCTGCACCCGACGACCTCCGGCTAATTACCCGCCTGATCGGCGGAGTCACTTCTATGCCCGGCGGCGAGGAAACCAGGGCCTCACTTCAGAAGCTGACCACCACGGAGCTGATCACCATCGAGAGCACGGCCGTTACTCCCGCAGAGGTGCTGGTGGCGCTCGCCGGCCTGTTCCCACCGGGCGCACCCGGCTGGCGCTGGCAACGAACCACCCAACACGACGGCGAACTCACAACCTGGAGCGACCACCTGGTTCTCATCGGTGTGGCGGGCGCTGCTCTGCGCATCGCTCCGGGAGCACCGGGACACATCTCAATCGTCACCGTCGACACCAAGCAACGGGTCACGGGATTGGCTGCTGAGCTGGCTGTGCTACACAATCCTCCTGGGCGAGCTGGGGAGTAACCCACACGACCCACCCGTTGCCAGGAGGGCTTCATGGAAATCCCACTCACCATCGCCGATCATCTTCGTCGGGCCTCGCTCGTCTACGGCGATCGCATCGGAATCATCGATGAACCCGATCAGCCCGCGCCCGGCCTCGAAGGGCTCACCTACCGTCGCTTCGAGGAGCTGTCCTCGGGAATGGCGGCAGGCCTCGACGAGCTCGGGGTCGAGCACGGAGCAAGGGTTGCGATGGTGTCGCAGAACGCGGCCCGCCTCCTGGTCACCTTGTTCGGAGCGAGCGCCTACGGCCGCGTCGCCGTGCCGATCAACTTCCGTCTGAGCCGGGCCGAGGTGGAGTACATAGTCGAGCAGTCGGGTGCAGAGGTCTTGATCATCGACCCCGAACTCGAGGGCGCCTTGGGCGACATCCCGGTCGAGCATCGATTCATCGCCGGCGAGGAGTCTGATTCCCTCTACAGGGTGGGTGTGGAGCCCACGCCTTGGACACCCGACGAAAGCGCCACGGCCACGATCAACTACACCAGCGGCACGACGGCACGGCCCAAGGGGGTGGAGATGACCCACCGCAACCTCTGGGTCAACGCCGCCACGTTCGGATGGCATACGGGCGTCAACGACCGCGATGTCTACCTCCATACCCTTCCCATGTTCCATTGCAATGGCTGGGGAATGCCTTACACCATGACTGCCATGGGTGTGCCCCAGGTAGTGCTGCGCAAGGTCGACGGCGCCGACATTCTGCGACGAGTCGACAAGCACGGAGTGACCATCATGTGTGGCGCTCCGGCGGTGGTGGCCTCGGTTCTCGACGCGGCGGCGGAGTGGGACGGCGAAGTACCCGGTCGCGACAAGGTCCGCATCATCGTGGCCGGCGCTCCACCGCCCACCCGCACCATCGAACGGGTCGAGACCGAACTGGGCTGGGAGTTCATCCAGATCTATGGCCTCACCGAAACCGCGCCCCTGCTGACGATCAACCGCAAGCGCGCCGAGTGGGACGACCTCACTCCGGGAGAACGCGCCGCGAAGTTGTCACGAGCAGGAGCGCCCGCGGTGGGTATCACGATGGCCACCAACGACAGCGGAGAGATCCTCGCCCGCGGCAACGTGGTTCTCAAGTCGTACTGGGACAACCCAGAGGCCACCTCCGATGCGCTCGCCGACAACTGGTTCCACACCGGCGACGGCGGTTACATCGACGACGACAACTATCTCACCATCGCCGATCGTAAGAAGGATGTCATCATCTCCGGTGGTGAGAATGTGTCGTCGATCGAGGTCGAGGATGCCTTGTTCTCACACCCGGCGGTGGCCGAAACCGCAGTGATCGGTGTGCCTGATCCCAAGTGGGGCGAGACGATAAAGGCCTTGGTGGTGTTGGCATCGGGGGCCGAAGCCACCGAACGTGAATTGATCGATCACTGCCGCGAACTCATCGCCCACTACAAGTGCCCGACCTCGGTGGAGTTCCGTGATGAGCTGGCCCGCACCGCCACCGGAAAGCTCCAGAAGTACAAGCTGAGGCAGCCCTATTGGGAAGCCGAAGGCAAGCAGATCGGCTGAGCTAGGCCGGGGGTGGGCCCGGCACGATGTGGCCCACACCCTCCACCCATTGGGCGTTTTCCGGTGGGGGGCGCTCGTCGTCGGGGTCGAGCACCCATCCGTGGCCCTCGACCCACCGCGGGGGAAGCCATTTCTGGGACTCCTCTGGTGGCACTTCGGCCTCGCCGGTCCAGGCCGGAAGGTCGACCGCATCCGGACGGTTCGCCCGCGTCGGCAGGGTGGGGCGAAATGGTTCGGGTTCGGTGGGTGCCGGCTCACTACCGATGGGCTCCGGCGGAGCCGGTGGCGCGTAAGAGGTGGTGTCGGCCGGAGCCGGGGCTGGCGGCGGAGCTGGAGCAGGGGACGGCACCGGACTCGGAACAGAAGGCGATCCCTGAGCAGGCGCTGATGCAGGAGCCGGAGAAGCCGGTGCTGCGGGCTGGGGTCGAGGTAAAGGCGCTGGCGCGGGTTGGGCTCGTGGTACAGGCGCGGGAGCGGGATGGGCTCGAGGAACGGGAACCGGATCGGGGCGACCCCTGACACGGTCACCGGTCGGCCAGACCCACGAGGCGATGAGCAAGCCGGCGCCGACCGCACCGAGCACGATCGACGGCACCAGGGTGGTGCGCAGCAAAGCCGTGAGCAAGGCAGCCAACACCTCGGCCTGGGAGGGCGCAATCGACCTCAGGAGGGCAGGTACGCCCAGACCGATGATCAGGTACACCAAGGTGGTGCCGATCGCCCAGAGGGCTGCCCGCTTCAACACCGATGGCCGGTCGCTAGTGGTGAGGAAGGCCAGCAACACCATCACCAAAGAAGAAGCGGCAAGGAAGGGAACCGAGGTCTCGAGGAAGCTCTTGACCGGACTCGAATCGGGGATCCGTTCGGTAGGAAGCTCCACGACGAGGTCGGGGGAGTCGGGGATGCTCTCGGCAACGCCCGGGGCGATGGCGACGATCTGCTCCCTCGCGACCTCGGCCACGGGGCCGAGGTCGAGTGACTCCGGAGCGTCGCCCTGGCCGAGGAAGGCCTTGTGGGTTGAGTCGAACGCGTCGAGGATCAGGTTGGTGACGCGAGGATCGTCGAGTACGGCGAGCGCCGCGGCATCGACCTCCTGGGCGGTTATGGGAACACCATCGGGTACCGCGGCTTCGATCGCTACGCCGAGATTCTCCGCCAGCTGGTTACGTACCTCGTCGTTGTCGAGCAGTTCTTCGGCAACCTCTCGTGACCGATCCTCGTCGAACACGGTTCGCAGGGCGAGAAACCCCGACCATGCGAACGATCCGATCAAGAGCCCCGGGCCCAGGATCACTCCGGCAATGACGCGACGAAACATGACATGAATGTTGGCACAAGAGCTCCATGCCACGAGCGCACCGGTGTGACACCCGACCGGCTGGAGGGCATAGTTGTTCCATGAACCAGGGGCGGGCCGGGATCGCGATGATCGCAATCGGGGCGATCCTCCTCGTCGTGGCGGTCGTCGGTCTCGCCACATCCGGCGATGATGGCGCTCTTATCTCGGCAACGGCCCCGCCGTCGACTTCACCAACGACGAGTTCGCCCCCGAGCGCCACGACACTCGCAACCACAACAACAACCACGACGACCACCACCACAACAACAACAACTACGACAACCACCACGACTACGACCACCACGACTACAACCACAACAACCACCACCGTGCCTGGGCCAGAACCTCTCGCGAGCTTCTTCGATGCCTATCTCGCCGCTTTCGCCACCGAAGACATCGACTTCCTCCATGCCCGCCTCAATCAGGCCACGCTCGACCGCTACGGCAGCGACGCCTGTCGCAACTACCTCGCCACGGTCGTCACCACCCTCGGAGAGATAACGCTGCGCGACGAAGGACCATCCGCCGAGTGGGACTACGCCACCGACGGGCTGATCACCACGATCCCCGACACGACGCCGGTTGAAATCGAGCGGGTGGTCGACGGCCAGACGATCATCCAAGAGCTGCATTGGACCCGCGTCGATGGCGAGTTCACCTGGTTCTCCGACTGTGGCGATCCGGCCTGAGCGATCCGGTCCCCCCACGACTGCTCTCACCAGCTGTACACGACACTCGCCCGAACGGCGGGCATCATGGTGTGGTGAGTGATACTTCGAAATGGTGGATCAATGGCCAACTCGTCGACCCCGCCGCCGCCGCACTGCCCATTGCCGACCATGGCTTGACCGTTGGTGACGGCTGCTTCGAGACGGCCAAGGTCGTCCGCGGCGAGGCATTTGCGATCACTCGCCACCTCCAACGCCTGCGCCGCTCCCTGGCTGGGCTCGGTATCGAACTAGCCCTCACCGACAACGAGATTCGGGCTGCGGTCCGCCAAGTGTTGGCCTCCTGTGAAGATGCCGGGATCGTACGAATAACGGTCACCGCCGGGCCCGGTCCGCTGAGCTCCGGGCGCTTCGAAGCCGACCCGACCGTGATCGTGGCGGTGGCGCCCGATCGCGGCTGGCCTGCCACCGCGGAGGTGATCACCGTCACCTGGCCTCGCAACGAGCGAGGCGTTCTCGCCGGCATCAAATCCACCAGCTACGCCGAAAACGTTGTTGCCCTCGCCGAGGCGAAACGCCTCGGTGCCTCCGAAGCGATCTTTCCCAACACCATCGGAAACCTGTGCGAAGGCACCGGCACCAACATCTTCGTCGAGCTCGACGGTCGCCTCGTCACCCCGCCCCTCACATCCGGCTGCCTGGCCGGCGTCACCCGCGATCTCGTTCTCGAATGCACCGCGGCCGAGGAGGCCGATGTCTCGATCGAACACCTGCTCACCAGTTCCGAGGCCTTCCTCACGTCGTCCACTCGCGACGTCATGCCCATCTCGAGAATCGATGCCAGAGCTCTCGAGACCGGACCGCTCACATCTGCTGCCGCGGCCGCTTTCACATCGTTGGTCGAGGCCTCCATCGACCCCTGAACTCTCGACATCAGATGGCGACGATATGGTCCCGGGCGGAATCGGAACCATGGCACTTCGCTCTCCACTCCTGATCTCCCCACTACTCGCTCTCAGGTTGGTCGTCGCCTCCTGTTCAGACGATGGCGAGTCCGGATTGGCGACCGAAACCACTGGCGACGATGGCAGCGCAACGTCCGGCTCATCGAGCACCGACGGAGAAGCCCAGGGGAGCGGCAGCAACTCCGACGCTGCAACGGGCTCCGACTCAGCTGATGCTCCGGCCGGAGTTGAGCAGACCCCAGTACCCCACTGCTAGTTGGTCTCCGGATCCAGGACCAGGAACCTAGTCAGGAGCAGTGACCCCCGCCACCCAATGCTCACGTTTCTTACGGCACGCTTTCTTTCGGTTCGTAGAACAGGAGGGTCCCCTCAGGAGGCCCGAACATGTTCATCCTTTCCCCCCGAAGGTCGATCGCCCTTCTCGTCACGATCCTCGCACTCGTCGCCGCTTCCTGCGGCACCAACAGCGAGGGTGAGACCATCGGCGTTGCCAGTCTCGAGGACTCAGCTGGTGCCGTTGCCGACGACACCGACGCCGAGCCCGACGCCACCCCTGAGGAAGCGGCCCTCGAGTTTTCCCAGTGCATGCGCGACGAGGGCCTCGACTTCCCCGACATCGGCGTTGATTCCAACGGCAACCCCGATATCCGTGAGGCGTTCGAGGGTTCCGGAGTACAGCCTGGCTCCGGCGACTTCAGAGACGCCATGAATTCCTGCGGCGAGATCCTCGCTAGCACCGGATTCGGCGGAGGTCAGCGGGCGGCGTTGGCCGACAACACCGAACTCCAGGATTCTTTCGTCGAGTTCTCGGCCTGCATCCGTGATGAGGGCTACGACGTCGGCGACCTCACCTTCGGAGCCGGGACCGGACCCGGCGGCGAAGCTCCCGACGGCGAAGCAGCTCCCGAGCGAGGCGAGGGCGAGACCCGGACCGGATTCGGTGATCGCGACGCTCGGTTCGCCGACCAGATGGGTCTCGACATCGAGGATCCCGACGTCGCCGCGGCATTCGACGAATGCGGGCCCATCATCGACAACGCGTTCTCCGGAATCGGACTCGGCCAGGGCTGAGCAATGACCGACCTTCACGCCCGCCGGGTGACCGACAGTGCATCGTTCGGCGCGGACCCGAACGAGTTCGAGAGCTTCGCGCTTCCCACTCGACGCCGCTGGCCCTTCCTCGTGGCGGGAATCCTGCTGGGCGCAGGTGGCGCCGCGGGGGCCGGCTTCGCATTCGACACCGACGCCCCCACCGCAGACGTCGAGCCGGGAATCGACCTCCAGCTCGCCACCGCTCCTGTCGAGATCCGCGATCTCATCGAGGAGCTCGAGTGGCTGGCCGACCTCGGATACGGCACCGCGGTCGATATCGCGGCACCGGTCGACGGCACCGTCACCTCGGCGGTCGATGTCGGCACGGTGTTGCGCCGGGGAGATGTCGCGCTGGAGATCGATGAGACCCCGCTGGTGATTCTCTACGGCACCGTTCCCAACTGGCGTGACCTCGCCGACGGCGACGAAGGACCCGACGTGACCCAACTCGAGACCAATCTCGTCGCCCTCGGCTACGACCCCGAAGGCACGGTCACGATCGATGAGGAGTTCACCGCCCGCACCGAGCACATGGTGGAGCGTTGGCAAGAAGACCTCGGAGTGGAGGTGACCGGTGAGGTCTCGATCGCCGACTTCGTGGTGGTCGACGGGCCGGTCTCGGTCACAACCGCCCCCGCGGTCGGCCAAGCGGCCCGGAGCGGTTCACTTCTCGCCGGTGTGTCGGCGCGTGCCCTCACCACCACAGTGGTAGGCGATGCTTTGGGTGAAATCACCCAGATCCTCGACATAGGCGCCGACATCGAGGAAGGCACCGTGCTCTACGTGGCCGACGGCGTCTCCGTGCCGGCCCCCGACAGCCTGGCCGGCACCCAGGTATCGGCCCACCTGCATGAACCCGGCGATCTCCTCACCACCAGCCGGCCCGTCATGGAAGTGTCGGTCCAGACCCTCTCGGTGGTGGTTCCTGTCGGCCTGGCCAGCTCCGGCGACTTCGTGGTCGGCCAAGTGGTCTCGGTCGAATTGCCCGACGAGTCGGTTGCGGCCGGCGCGGTGGTGGAGATCGGTGAGGTCGCCCAGACCTCGGGCCCGGGCAATGATCCGACGATCGACGTCACCATCGAGTTCACCGAACTCGTCGACGACTCACTTCCCGCCTCTGAGGTGACGGTGATCGTCGCCGGCGACTCCGTACTCGACGCACTGGTAGTTCCCACCCGCGCCCTCGTGACTCTCTCTGAAGGCGGCTTCGCAGTGGAGAAGGTGCTCGAGGACGGCACCACGGTGTTGGTGGGCGTTGAGACAGGCGCCTTCACCGACGGTGTCGTCGAGGTCGAGGTCGAGGCCAACCAGCTCCAACCGGGTGACGAACTCGTGGTGCCTCAGTGACCGCGGCGCTCGAACTCCGCCGGATCGTGAAGGAGTATCCCGGCCACCCACCGGTGGCGGCACTCGCAGGCATCGACCTGAGGGTCGAGCATGGTGAGTTGGCCGCGATCGTCGGCCCATCCGGCTCCGGCAAGTCCACCATGCTCCACGTCATGGGCACCCTTGATCGCCCCACCAGAGGCAGCGTCTTTATCGATGGCCGCGACCTCTCGAAAATGAACGACCGCCGGTTGTCGGCCGTACGTTCCCGCCTGATCGGCTTCGTCTTTCAACAGTTCTTCCTGATCGACGGGATGAGCACTCTGGACAATGTGGCCAACGGCCTCCTCTACTCGGGCACACCCCAGCGAACGCGGCGACGCCGGGCTGCCGAGGCACTCACACGCGTGGGATTGGGCCAGCGGATGCTCCATCTCCCGAACCAGCTATCCGGAGGCGAACGCCAGCGGGTCGCCGTGGCTCGCGCGGTGGTGCACCGGCCTGCGATCGTCCTCGCCGACGAGCCCACCGGCAATCTCGACAGCAGGTCGAGCACATCGATCCTCGACCTGCTCCACGATCTCAACGACCAGGGCACGACGATCGTCGTCATTACCCACGACCTCGAGGTGGCCGAGGCTCTTCCTCGTCAGATCTTCGTGCGAGACGGCCTGATCGAAAGGGACACGGGTCGCTTGGAGATCGCGGGAGCCGAGCGATGAGCAGTCGCGAGGGTGCCGTGGGAAAGATCGCACCGTCACGACTCCGCCTGGGCGATGTGTTCAGTGTCGGGAGCTCCGGATTGCGCACGCGCAAGATGCGTACTGCGTTGTCCGCCCTCGGCGTCACCATCGGCATCGCGGCCATGGTCGGCGTGCTCGGACTCTCCGAGAGCAGCAGGGCCGACCTGCGCAACCAGATCGAGGCGCTGGGCACGAACCTGCTGACCGTGTCGCCAGGACAGGGTTTCGGAGCCGGCGACGGTGTCCTTCCCGAGGAGGCGGTGGCCAAGATCTCCCGGATCGGTCCGGTGGAGCAGGTGGCCGATGTTGTCGAGCTCGACGTTTCAGTACTTCGCAACGACCTCGTCAACCAGAACCAGACAGGCGGCATCACGGTCGCGGCAACCGACCTCGACCTCCTGACCACCCTCAACGGCTCGGTCGCCGAAGGGGCTTGGCTCAACGACGCTTCCGCCGAGTTCACCAATGTGGTGCTCGGCTCTGTTTCCGCCGAGCGACTCGGTATCACCGAGGTCGACATGGGAGCCCAGGTCTTCCTCGGCAACGAATGGTTCACTGTCGTCGGGGTTCTCGATCCGTTCCCGCTGGCCGCCGACCTCGACCGCTCCGCTCTCGTGGGCAAGGGGGTGGCCACGAGCCTCTTCGAAGCCGACCTCAACCCGAGCATCATCTACCTCCGTACCCCATCTGAGTCCCTCGACGACGTACGCGGCGTGTTGTCGGCGACCGTCGATCCCGCCGAGCCCGAAGAGGTCTCGGTTTCTCGCCCCTCCGACATCCTCGAAGCCGAAGCGGCCGCCGACAGTGCGTTCACCAGCCTGTTCCTCGGACTCGGCGCGGTGGCCCTGCTGGTGGGCGGAATCGGCATCGCCAACGTGATGGTGATCGCGGTGATCGAGCGCCGCAACGAGATCGGCCTCCGTCGAGCGCTGGGCGCCACCCGGGCCCATATACGGCGCCAGTTCCTCACCGAAGCCCTGCTGTTGTCGACGCTCGGCGGTATCGCCGGGGTCGCGCTCGGCGCCGGAGTCACCGCCGGGTACGCGAACTTCCAGGACTGGGAGGTCGTCATCCCACCAGAGGCTGCCGTCGGAGGCTTCGCGGCCGCGGTCGTGATCGGTGCGGTCGCCGGTCTCTACCCCGCAATGCGAGCTGCTCGGCTCGCCCCGACCGAAGCACTGAGGGCAGCATGAGCACGCGGGTCGTCACCGAGTTCCAGAGACACACACCGAGCCCCACCAACAGGTCCGCACCGGCGAGTGCCCCGACCCCGCGGCCCGGACGCCTGCGCCATCTGATCGCACTGGCGCTCACGGGCACGGTCATCGCCTTCGTGGTGTTCATGTACGACCCTCGCAATCTCTTCGAGGAATCGGCGGTCGACGATGCCCCAGTGCTGCGTGGCACCGCTACAGCCTCGCTCTCATCGTTGAGCGAGGACTACAGCGTCGATGGAACCGTGTCGTTTCGTGACGCCACCACGGTGAGATTCATTGCCGCCCCGAGCGCAGGGTCAGGCCCGGGCGCAGCTCCGACGGACTCGGCCGCAACGGTCGTCACCGAGATCGTTGCCGCGGGTTCCACCATCGACAGCGGCGACATACTGTGGCGGATCGGTCTGGAACCAACCGTTGTGCTCGTGGGCCCCGAACCGGCCTACCGGACTCTCGACCGCGATGCCGAGGGTGCCGACGTCGAGCAGCTCGAAGCCAGCCTCGTGGCCCTCGGGTACGACCCCGATGCCACCCTCACCGTAGACGAGGTATTCACCGCGAGCACCGAGGCCATGGTCGAACGGTGGCAGGACGCCATCAGTGCCGAGATCACCGGAGAGGTGAGCCCGTCCGCCATCGTTTACATCGCCGAACCGAGCCGGGTCGGCGCCGTCGCGGCCACGGTCGGCGAGTCGGTGCAGGACGCCAGCGCGATGCTCGACATCACCGCTCTCGACCGCGGGCTGACCTTCACCGTGCCCGCCTCTGACCGCGACACCCTCTCGATCGGTGCGGTCGTGGAAGCCGATCTTCCCGACGGCTCGAGGATCGCGGCCACGATCAGCGAGATGAGTATCGATGACTCCGGAGGCGCGGTGGTGTGGGCAGTTCCCGACGAACCGATCGATTCTTCGGTCGACATGGTTCCGGCCACCGTCACCTGGGCTGTGTCATTCGGCGAGAACCTGCTCACAGTTCCCGTCGGCTCGATTCTGCGCACCGACTCGAGCCAGTACTACGTCGAAGTTCGAGACGCCGATGGCACCGAACGGTTCGTCGCGGTGAGCGTCGGTCGCAGTTCCGGCGGACGGGTGGAGATCAGCGGAGACATCGCGGTGGGCGACACCGTCATCGCGCCCTAGATTCAGATTGCGTGTGTGACACCTTCGCCCGGCTCGGGCCGTCGTCGACCTTGTTCGCCAAGAACAGTGATCGCCCGAGCCGCGAGGTCCAAGTGGTGCGCTGGCATCCGCCACGAGCGCCCGGCCCAGAGCTCCGCTGCCAATACACGACGATCGACGACGCTCCCACCCATGCGGTCGTGCTGTCTCAACCCACCTGGTTGTGGGGTGCGGAGCACGGCGTCAACGAGCACGGTGTCGCCATCGGCAACGAGCGGGTCTGGTCATTGCCGTGCGACGACCGTCCCCTGGGCCTGATCGGGATGGATCTCGTTCGCCTCGGGCTCGAGCGCGGTGAATCGGCCAATGAGGCGCTCAACGTGATCGCCTCATTGGTGGAGGCGCACGGACAAGGGGGTTCGGGCCACCCCCATCGCGACGATCCCTACGATTCCTCGTTCCTCATCGTCGACGGCACCAGCGGTTGGGTCCTCGAGACCTCTGGGCGCTCCTGGGTGGCTGCCCCGATCGACCGCGCCGCGGCCATCTCCAACCGCCATGTCCTCGGGAGCGATTGGACGATCGCCTCGCCGGATGTGATGACCGGCTTCTCGACCGAAGATTGGCACGACCCTTCGGTCTCCACCGAGAGCGCCGACCACAGGCTGGTCACAACCCGCTCCTGTGTCGCCCTCCACCACGAACTCACACCCGACAGGGCGATGACCTCGCTGCGAGACCATGGAGACGGACCATCGGGACTCACGGTCTGCATGCACCGCGGCGACCTCGAAACCACAGCATCGATGGTGGCCGAACTCCCGACCGAATCCGACCAGCCGATTCGCTTGTGGGCCTGCCTCGGATCCCCCTGTGCCAACGAATACGTGGCGTTCGAGTTTCCCGACTCGGCCGCTCAGATGCCGCCGGCGCTGAGCGCGTTGGCAACCCGATTGAGCGTGCCCACCAAGGCAACGTGATCGGTCTCGAACCGCGACACCGCATCCTCGATCTGGTCGACGAGGCCGCCGTGCTCTTCAGTGACTCGACTCTCGACCTGACCGACCAATCCGAGGAGGTGTTGGCGCTCGTCGGTGGCGAGCGAAACGCTGTCGTTGACGGCAGCCTTCAGCTCACCGATCAGTGATTCCAACACCCCGTCACCCATCACAACCTCCTCGTCACTTCTCACCGTAGCCGCCCGGCGTCAGGAGGCCTGTCGGCTGAGGCGGTCTAGCCTCCGATGATGGCCGAGCCACTCAAGAACCAGTTCGATTCCGACGTGGTTCGACTACTGGCCGAGCGATTCGGTGCTCACCCGGCCGAGTTCGACCCGGATCGTTTCGCCTCGACCCTGCTCGACGAATTCCCGGCTCTGGAGTTGAAGGAGCGGATCAATCTCGTCGCCGACGTCCTCGCCGAGCAGCTTCCGGACGACTATTCCGAGGCACTCGGAATAGTCATGGATGTGGCCGCCACCGGTGTGGACGGCTTCGCCGCCTGGCCCCTGTGCTCATTCGTCGAACGCCACGGTGTCGACCATCCCGAGCTTTCGCTCCTTGCGATGGAGTCCCTCACTCGCCGCTGGTCGTGCGAATTCGCGATCCGGCCCTTCCTCGATCAACACCTCGAACTCACCCGCACCCATCTGCGTCGCTGGGTCCACCACACCGATGAGGCCGTGAGGCGACTTGCTTCGGAAGGCACCCGACCGCGCCTGCCGTGGGGTCCCCGCGTGCAATCCCTGCTCGCCGACCCCGAGATCGGCGTCGAACTCCTCACCGAACTACGCAACGACGATTCAGAGACCGTGCGAAGATCGGTCGCCAATCATCTCAACGACCTCTCACGCGCCGAACCGGACCGCACCGTCGAAGTTCTCACCGCTTGGAGCGACGACCCGACAATCGATCCGACGATGGTTCGACACGCGCTTCGTTCGCTGGTGAAAGCAGGTCATCCGGGAGCCTTGTCACTGCTCGGCTTCACCACCGATGCCAGGGTCCGTATCGAGTCGTTCGCCGTGACGCCGCGGCGTATCTCTCTCGGGTCGGCGATCGAGATGACGACCACCATCCGATCCACGGGCGAAACCGATCAGCGCCTGGTAGTCGATTTCGTGATCCATCACGTCACCGCTGCCGGGTCGACCTCTCCGAAGGTGTTCAAGTGGACAAATCTCACCTTGGCCCCCGGAGAGAGCATCGATCTCACAAAGGCGCGGAAGATTCAGACCGCCTCGACCCGGCGCTATCACGCGGGTCTGCACCGGATCGAACTCCAGATCGCAGGCCGCCCGGTGGCCACATCCCACTTCGACCTCGTCGACACCTCCTGACCCTCAGCGGTAGTGGCGCAGCACCTCGCGAGCGCTTGCGAGGTCGTCGGCCCCGATCACCAACCGTGTGGCCGTGGCGAGATACAGCATGTGCAGATTCACGTCGGCATCGCCCAAGGCCGACCCCACCTCGCCGATCACCCCGACGCGGTCCTCGACCTCCATCACGAGCACTTCGGAGTCGGTCTTCACATCTATCTCCGCCGCCGTGAGCGCGGTGAAAGCAGCCTCGGCATCGTCGACGAGCACATGCACTTCTATCGTCGGCCCACCGCACCCGACCCCGCACAGACCTTCGATGTTGACGCCGCCCTTGTCCAGAGCTCGTCCGAGGCGGGCCAATTCTCCGGCCGTGTCGGCCAGTTCGATGGTGAGATCGGTGGACATGAGGACCCCCTGCGCTCGCCATTCGATCATGACACGTGGCATCAGCCAACGCCGGGTCGGAGCCAGGGGGCCGGTCACCCCTCCGGTTCGAAGCTCGCTTTCTGACGCTGTGATCGGAAGAACTGGCTCAGCACCGACCGGTAGTCGACGTGATATGCGTCAAAAGCACGATGCAACGCATCGGCGGGCCACTCGGCGGGCTGGAGTTCGGTCGGCAGTCTCGGGTCGTGCACAAAATGACGCAGCGCGGCCGCCGACAACATGAAGCCGTCGACCAGGGCCGAGTCGTCGGTGGCGAGCCGGTCGCGGGCCGATACGAGTGCTCCTTCCAGAGCCGTCGCACCGGCCGCCCAGCCGGCCAGATCGAAGATGCGATCGGCGAACTCCGCCGCCTCTGCATCAGACACCGGCGCGACGCGAAGCCAAGTGACGTGATCGTCGACCTGGGTCCGCACCGCCGCCTGATCAAGCGCATCGAGGTTGGCGGGCCGCATCCACACGCCCTCCCTCAACTCGCCGAGACCGATCGCGGTGAGATCGCGCCTGAGATGGGCGCGTTCTGTGGCGGATCGACCCTGGCCCACTATCAGAGCCTGCTCCCAGGCGCCATCCCAACGCCTCACCGTCGGCGGGACGCGGCTGGCATCTTGCCGAACCTGGCGTTGGAGGAGCGAGCCGTGCAGGGAATAGACACCACCGGTGTTGGTGAGTTCGCCCCGGTCGATCATGCGGCTCAAGGCCACCCTCGTGGTACCCGCGGAGATCCCGAAGCGCTCCCCGAAAGCAACCAGGAGGCGGCCGGGAAGCGAGGGTGGATGGGTGCCGAGAAGGGTGGATGCCACCACGCTGCGAGCCGAGAGGGGCCTTAGCAGGCGGCTCGCGACAGGACTGGCGGTGGTCACGCCTCGGCGGTGATCAGGCCTCGCCAGAGGGCCGGGTAGGAAGACCACACGAGCTCGGGAGTGATGTAGCCGTCGTCGGTGAGGATCCTGGTGAGGGCCGGCAGATTGCGAAACGGCACCCCCGAGTCGACGTGGTGGGCAAGGTGATATCCGACGCCGTAGGGGACGAGGATCGCCCTCACGAGGCGGCTCTGCCTGATGACGTGTGAGGCCGCCCGCCGATCCGGGGAACGGGTCATGCCCCCATGCTCGGCGATGGCTCTCAGCCGGTTGAGTAGCTGGTAGATGAACACATAGGGCACCACCCACAACCAGAGGTACATCCAGGGTCGACCGGTGATCCAGAACACACCGAACACCGCCAACTGGCCGCCGTAGAAGCGCAGGCTGTTCACGAAGAAGCGGCGGTGGAAGATTCCGGTGAGTCGGTTCTTGAGTACTCTGACCGCCGATATGCCGGTGACGTCGCGAACCAGCTTCCGCCTCATCGACTCGCCGGCGATGGGGTAGAAGGAGTAGAGCAGGAAGTCGGGCTCCTTGGGGCCGAACTCGTCGCGATGGTGGTTGGCGTGACCACGGCGATAGTCGTGGGTGCCGGTGCCGAACGACAGCCATCCGAACAGGTTGACCCCGACCAGGTCGTTGATGCGCCGGTTGGAGAACAGGAGGCGATGGGCACCCTCATGGTGGAGGATGAACAGCCGGTTCTGGAGGGTGGCCATCAGTGGGATCGCGGCGACGAGTGCCAGCCAGTTGCCGATGGCCACCACCGCCCACACAAGGGCCGCGGGGAGAACAAGCACGCTGATCGTGGTGATCGTGTTGCGGAGGTTCGGAATTCGACGCAGCTCGGCCCTCAACTCCGGCCGAGGGCGCCCATCGGAGCGGAGCCGGTCGCTGCCTCCGAACACCGAGAAGTCGGGCACCATCCCGCCCGTCATGGTGGCCACCAGCTCCTCATGGCTGGGCGATGGTTGGCTGGGTGTCGAGACGGCTGACATGGGCCCTGATGTTACCGAGAGGCAGCCAGTTGTTGCAACTGACGTAATACCACCGTTCAGGCGAGCACTTCGGAGAGCATCAGTGCAGTGGCGTGACCGATTGTCCGGAAGACCTCATTGGCGAGCGACCCATCCGGATTTATCTGCACCATGCCCGGCGCATCGGAGAAGATGATCGACTGAGCCATGTAGGTCACGCCACCGAGAGAGATCGAGACATAGCTGGCATCCACCATCATCGGCACGACGTAGGCATAGCCATCGGCGGAATCGAGGATGGTGGTTTCCTCCGGATCCAAGAAGAGTCCGGTCTCACGGTTGAAACCGGAGCAGTTCGACATCTGGACATCACCGCTCATGTAAAGGTCGCAGAAGACATCGACCATCTGGGCGTCGTCTCGCAGCTCCACCCTCAAGCCGCCGTTGCTCATCTGGTCGAACTGAACCGCCACCCCACCCTCGGCCGGCCACACCAAAACAGACTCGAGATGGTTGACCGTCTCGAGCGGATCGGTGCTGCCCACCGGATCCGGGTCGAGAGCGAGGGCGACCGGCACGATCTCGGGTTCGGTATCTTCCGGCGGCGGTTCGACTTCCTCTTCGGTCTCCTCTTCAGTGCCCGTATCGGAGTCAGTGTCGGCGGGCGGGTCTTCAGTACCCTCATCTGCCCCCGCCCCGTCATCACCGTCGCCCGATGTGTCGGCTGACTCGCCGGAGCCTTCATCGGCCGTGGTGCTCGTACCTCCGCCGCACGCTGCTCCGAACAGCACCAGCGCGAGCAGGAGAGCCGATTGCCGCCGCCGCGAAACTCGATCGATGGTCATGGTCTTCTCCTCAGCCGCGACGCCGTGCCGCTCGCCACACTCAAATTGATCACCGTCATCGGCGCGTCAACCAGACATCATCGAACGGCAGACGAGTGCCGAGAACCATCGTCACTTCACAAGCAGGCCGCATTACGCCTACAGTCGCGCTGTGAGCGCCAACGGGCCCACCATGGCCACCGACATCGTCATCGAGCTCCAAAATGAGCCAGGAGCGCTTGCCACGGTGGCCACCGCTATCAGCGATGCGGGCGTCAACCTTGCCGCCGCCACCTGCCTCGGGCATGGAAGCACCACCGAGTTGCACATCCTGGTCCCCCACAGCGAGCCGGTGCGACGGGCGCTGGCAATCACCAACACCGCAATTACCCACGAGCGTGAGGTCATGGTCGTACAAGCCCAGGATCGCCCCGGCGAGTTGGCCACGATCGCAAGCAAGGTCTCGGCCGCGGGAGTCAACATCGACCTCATCTACGTGGCCACCGGCTCACGGGTCGTGCTCGGAGCCCCCGACCCCTCCGAACTCCGCACCGCCCTCGCCGGGATGACCCTCTGATCCTTGGCTTCACGCCCTCCCGATCCAGTCCGGGCCCGGGAGCGCATGGTTGCCACCGATATCGCGGGACGCGATGTGCACGAACCTGCGGTACTCGAAGCCATGCGCCGGGTGCCCCGTGAGGAATTCGTTCCGATCGCGTACCTCGGCGAGGCCCACGACGACCGCCCATTGCCGATCGGACACGGCCAGACAATCTCCCAGCCCTACATCGTTGCATCGATGGTCGACCTCTCGGGGCTCTCGGCCCGGCCCCGGGAATCCAACAGGGCACTCGAGATCGGAACCGGGTCGGGCTACGGAGCGGCGGTCCTGAGCGAACTGTCCGCCCAGGTCACCAGCATCGAACGCCACGCCGACATCGCGGCCTCCGCCGCCTCGACTCTTTCCCGCCTGGGCTACGACGGGGTCGAGGTAGTTGTCGGCGACGGCACACTCGGCCATCTCGAGAACGCCCCGTACGACGCGATCATCGTCACCGCCGCAGGCCCCAGGGTGCCACCGCCCCTGCTCACCCAGCTCACCGACGGGGGATGCCTGGTCATGCCGATCGGCAAGCGAGATGGGGCCCAGAGCCTGGTGGTGCACACCCGACACGGCGACCAAACCGTTCAACGCCGGCACGGTGCCGTTCGATTCGTACCCCTCATCGGGGAGCAGGGCTTTTTGTCCTGAGCCCATGTGGTGCTAGAACACGCGTCATGAAGGTTGACGGAGCACTCAGGCTCGATCCCGACATCGAGCAGATCACCAGCGACGCGCAAGCCCAGGAGGCCGCCGGGTACGACGGAATCTGGACCGCGGAGACGAGCCACGATCCCTTCCTGCCGATCGCGATCGCCGCCGGAGCCACCCACTCTCTCGAACTGGGCACGGCAATCGCCGTCGGCTTCGCTCGCAACCCGATGCTGCTGGCCAACATCGGCTGGGACCTACAGGCGCTCACCAAGGGCCGATTCAATCTGGGGCTGGGCACCCAGATCAGACCCCACATCACCAAACGATTCTCCATGGAGTGGTCGCGGCCCGCGGCCCGCATGAAGGAGATGATCTCCGCCACCCGAGCGATATGGGATACCTGGCTCAACGACGAACCGCTGCAGTTTCGCGGCGAGTTCTACCGGCACACCCTGATGACCCCGTTCTTCACTCCCGACAAGGCCGACATCGCCGAGTTCGGACCACCGAAGATCTGGCTCGCCGCGGTGGGCGATCTGATGGCCCAGGCAGCCGGAGAAGTCTGCGACGGCATCATCTGTCACGGATTCACCACCGAGAGGTACCTCCGCGAGGTGACGATCCCCAATGTCGTCAAGGGGCGCGAGAAGGCGGGCCTCACGATGGAGGGTTTCCTCGTCTCTGCTCCCCTCTTCGTGGTGAGCGGACACACCGAGGAGGAAATGGCCGCAGCTGCCAATGCCACCCGCCAACAGATCGCGTTCTACGGATCGACCCCCGCCTACAGCAGGGTGCTCGAACTCCACGGCTGGGATGGACTCCAGCCCGAACTCAATGCCTTGTCGAAGAAGGGCGAATGGGTGGAGATGGGTCGCCTCATCGACGACGAGATCCTCAACACCTTCGCGGTGGTGGACGAACCAGACCGGGTCGCGCCCGAACTTCAACGCCGCTACGGCGATGTGGTCGACCGCATCAGCTTCTACGCCCCCGGCCAGGGCGATATCGCCCAGTGGCGCCCCGTGATGGAAGCCCTCAAAGCGGGCTGACCTCCCCTCGCGTCAGCGAAGGGCTCGGATCCGATCGAGCTCGGCATCGAGAGCTTCTGATCCATCGAGTTCAGACAGAGGGACCTCGCGAGAGCGGTGCATGTGTCGCAGGGCAGGACCGTGACCGATTCGATCAGCGAGGCCCTCGGCCAGGCCGATGGTGAACGGCGTTCGCGGCGTCGCCGCCTGCTGGAGCAGCTTCCACCCGTGCTCGACTTCTCTCCGGTTGAGGGCGAGAGCAGCGAGGCCCACCAGTGCGTCGTTGGCCATCCGAGCCAGTCGCCCGCGCAGGGCGTCGTACCCGTAGCTGATCACCAGGTCCGCAGCCTCGCTGGTGCGATCCAGGTCGATGAGGGCGACTGCCCTCACGATCGGCGCCGAGTCCCAGATCGACCGCGACCAGTCGCCGACCCCGAGGGTGGCCAGGGCCGATTCAGGCTCGCCGTCGAGCACTTGGGTGGCAGCAAGGGCCAGACCCGACAACACGTGGTGGTTGGTCTGGTGGTGCACTGAGCTCGACAGTTCATACGCCGCCCCGAACAGATTCCGGGCCTCGGTGAACTCGGCTCCGTAGAGCGCCAGAGCCCCTCGCGACCAGGTGGGAGGGCAGCGGTACTCGGGGCCGAGCTGGTGCTCATCGGCAATCCTCAGGGCGAGGTCGGCGAGCTCCACCGCACGCTCGGGGAACTGGCGACAGTTGAGGAACGCGAACATACCCGCCGCCATGGTGCGGGGCTTGGGGGCAGCATCGGCCGACAAGCGCGAGAGCACCTCGTGCACCAACTCGAAATCGTCGATCTGCAGCGAGGCGGTGGCCAGCACGTAGCTGGTCCAATCGCTCAACTCTCCCGGGGCCAGGCGGGGCTGGATCAACTGGGCCCACCGTCGGCCCTCGATGGCGGGGACCTGTGTCTCCCACATGCCCTGACAACCGAAAACGACTCTGGCGGCGGCTTCCCACTCCCCTTCAGAAGTCAGGTATTCGAGCGTGCTGGCGATATTCGGCCAATCCCAACGCAACCCGATCGCCCGGTCGAGATCGGCAGCCGTGAGCCAGTGGTCGGTCGCCACGAGGTTCTGGTAGTGAACCACGTGGGCTTCGTGGGCATCAGCTGCGTCTCCGGCCCGAGCCAACTGGTCGCCGGCGTAGATGCGAACGGTCTCCAGGAGCCGATATCGAGTGGTGGGCGAGCCTGGGGTCTCATCGGTCGCCACGAGACTCTTGGCCACGAGCGACTGGAGGAGATCGATTGCCTCGTATTCGTCGAACGACGACACATCGACTGCGGCAGGAAGATCGAAGGAACCGACGAACAATCCGAGCCTGCGAAAGAACGCCTGCTCGTCATGGTCGAGCAGGTCGTAGCTCCAGTCGAGGGTGGCTTGGAGGGCGCGGCGGCGATGGCGTCCCCGCCCGCCCGAAAGGAGGCGGAACCGGTCGGCCATCCGCTCCAGGATCTCACGGGGGGTGAGCACCCCCAGGCGAGCAGCAGCCAACTCGATGGCGAGGGGCATCCCATCGAGATGCATGCAGATCTCACCGATGGCGAACAGATCGTCGCTGTCGGGTCGGAACCCTGGGTTCACGGCGCGGGCGCGCTGCACGAAGAGCTCCACCGCGGGCGAGTCGGTCATCCGGTACTCGAGCGATGGCACGGCCACTACCCGCTCCCCTGCCACTCCGAGACGTTGGCGGGTGGTGGCGAGGATGGCGGTGGCCGACGAGCGAGCGAGAAGCGACTCGGCGAACCCGGCACATTCGTCGATGATGTGCTCGCAGTTGTCGAGAACCAGAAGGGCATCGCGGGTGGCGAGATGGTCGACAACCTGATCGATCGGATCGTCGGGTCCACTCGGTTCGAGCCGAACCGCTGAAGCGAGTGCGGCAGGGAGCTCCGATCCGTCAGAGACCGCGGAAAGGTCGGCGAAATAGCAGCCACCCGGGCGACTCGGGAGTTCCTGGTAGGCGACCTCCACCGCCAGGCGTGTCTTGCCGCAGCCCCCGATGCCGGTGAGGGTCACGAGAGGTGCCGTCTCCAGCAGTCCACGCATCTCCGCTATCTCGTCGCTACGACCGATGATGCCCGATCCCGGATTCGGCAGGGTCGACAAGGTCAAGTCGACGGTGCGCAACGGGCGGTGCGATTCGATGCCGACCTGGAAGATACCGATCGGCTCGGGCACATCGCTCAGCCGGTGCTCACCCAGCGACAAGCTCTCGATGTCGACCTCTCCCCCTACCGATTCGCTCATGAGGATCTGGCCACCACGCGCAAGCGCTTCGATCCGAGCCGCGATGTTGGGCACCGGCCCGAAGTAGTCGCCCTCTCGTTGGGTGGCCCTGCCGCGGTGTAACCCCATTCGCACTCGAAGAGCGGGGCCCCGTCCCCAATCGGCCTCAGCCAGCGATCGCTGGGCTGCCATGGCGGCCCCGACCGCGGCACGAGGGTCTTGGAAAGCCCCCCGGAAATGATCGCCGGCCCAGCCGAACACCAATCCGCCCCGGTCCTCGATCGCGCCCTTGATGATCTGATCGTGCAGCTCGAGCGAGGGTGCTGTGGCTTCGGCGTCGGCAGCCCAGAGTCGGGTCGACCCCTCCACATCGGTGAAGAGGAAGGTCACTATCCCAGCGGGTGTCGCGATCATGGTCCTGGCAGCTCTCGGTCTGGTTGTTCTCGCCCGGATCGGGGTCAGAACATCCAGGGAGTGTTGTCCACGGAGCCCTCGGGGACAAGACCAGATTTCCGATGAGGTGAAGTGCCGCGGTCGGTTCGTCAGCCGCCACAGCCTCGCCCAGGAGCAGCATCGCAGGCTCAGCGGTGGCCACAGTGGCCGCTTCGGTGGTGCTCACGGTGGTCACCACCGCCGGCGTCGTGGCCTGGCCGGCGGTCTTTCCGTCGAACGATGTACCAACCGGTCGATCTCCTGGAGCGCGGCGATAACCGGCGACCCGGGATTCATCGTCGATGTCGCCAAAGGCACGGTTCGCGTCGACGACGAGAGCGGACCTCCGGTGTCGTTGCCCCGGACGCCGGAACCGCGCCCCCGGGAGGCGAAGTCACCGTGGCGATCACGGTCACAGCCACCGACGCTCGATCCAACTCCACCGCGATCACCGGCTCGCTCACGATCCACGAGTGCGGCCCCCAAACACCGGCCGTCGGCTGACGAGAGGCACAGGCTCAGCCCATCGACGTGGCGTGCTCCGGCCTCACCACGATCACGACTCGCTCGTCGCCGGGTTGGTGGAAGGGGTAGGCGTCGACATCGAGATACTTCTTGGCCATGGAGTCGATGAAGGCGTTGGTGGGGTCGGGGTCGACGCGCTCCACCCTGCCCCTCAACTCGAGGTAGCGGTAGGAGTTGTCGGGATCGATACCGGAAAGGGCGATTTCGGGGCTGGCTTCGAGGTTCCGAAACTTCTGGCGTCCCTTGGTGAGGGAGAACTTGAAGTACTCGCCGTCCCAGTCGCCCCAGACAGGGGATGACTGGGGCTCGCCACTCGGGCCGTTCGAGGCGATGTGCCAGAAGACGAGCTTGTTGAGTAGGTCGGCATGGGTTTCAGGAATAGTGGACATGGCGGATTCAACAAGGCCCACGCGGGCTCTATTCCCGAGCCCCTCCGCCGACTCCCGATACCGGCTGATTCAGGCCCCGGCTGCGGTCTTCTTGATCGCGGCCTGCACCTCGTCGGGGTACGGGAACCAGCGCAAATGTTCGAAGTCGCCGGTGGTCTCGGGAAGCCCTAGCGGGTCGGGCGGATTCAATTCGGCGTCGGTGCAGAGCCAGCGAGCCTCATCGAGATATCGGCGCAGGCCAGCGCGTGAGCCACTCTGGCGGCGTATCTCGTACTCCATCTCGCCCGACTCATAGGAGATGTCGAACAGGCTCATCGGCGGGGCAGCCCGTTTCTGATGATGACGCCACAAGCCCGTGGAAGGCTCGAAACGATAGAAGGGCAGCAGTTTGTAGCCCTCGGTGGCCACGAGATGTACGGCCTCCAGCAGATACTCGAAGGTGGCCTCATCGATGAAGTAGTTGAAGCTCAGCCTCACCCAGCCGGGCTTGATCCCCTCACAACCGCGGGTGATCTCCCGCTCGAACTCATGCGACTGCTCGAGGTCGATGCCTAGGAGGCGGTGGCCATAGGGTCCTGCGCACGAACACCCACCTCGCGACTGGATCCCGAACACATCGTTGAGCACGGCCACCACGAAGTTGTGGTGTAGATGGCCCTCACCGTGACGGATCACAAACGACACGATCGACAAGCGGTCGGCGTCGTGGCTGCCGAGGATGTCGATGCCGGCGTTGGCGTCCCACGACTCGATTGCGCGGGCCACGAAATCGTGCTCACGACGTTCGATCTCGGGGATGCCCACCTGCTCTTTCAGTTGGAAGACCAGACCCGCCCGGATCGACTCGATTATCGCCGGTGTGCCGCCCTCCTCACGGTGTTCGATCCCGTCGAGGTAGTCGTGTTCGGTGGGGTTGACGAACCTCACGGTGCCTCCACCGGGCGTCGCCGGCACCCGGTTGGCGAAGAGTTCGCGCCGTGCCGCGAGAACGCCGGGCGTGCCCGGACCACCGATCAGCTTGTGCGGGGAGATGAAGATCGCGTCCTTGTAGGCGAGATTTCCATCGTCGGCCGATCCCATCTCGATCGTGACATATGGGGCAGCCGCGGCGAAGTCCCAGAACGAGAGGGCGCCGTGGGCGTGCAGCAACGAAGAGACGGCTGTGGTGTCGGTGAGGATGCCGGTCACGTTGGAGGCCGCGGAGAACGAGCCGATCAGCATCGTTCGGTCGGCATGGGCGACGAGTTCCCGCTCCAGGTGCTCGAGGCATATGTGGCCGTCGGAATCCTCATGGATCGTGACCACATCGGCCACTGACTCCCTCCAGGGGATCTCGTTGGAGTGATGCTCGTAGGGTCCGATGAACACCACGGGGCGATCTTCAGCGGGAATGTGCTCGCTCAGATGGTGACGATCCTCGAGGGCCGACGGGATCCGTAGTCCCAGCACACCGATCAACTTGTCGATCGCGTAAGTCGCTCCGCTACCGCAGAACACGACCGCGTGCTCGTCGCCGGCACCGACACAGTCGGCCACCAGCTGGCGGGCCTCCTCGCGGAACCGGGTGGTTTGAAGGCCGGTGCCGGATGATTCGGTGTGGGTGTTGGCGTAGAGGGGAACGACGACACCTCGGATGAAGTCTTCGATGAACCCCAGAGAACGACCCGAAGCGGTGTAGTCGGCGTAGATCACCGGCTTGGGGCCGAAGGGGCCCTCGACCACATCGTCGCTCCCGATCACCGAATCACGGATGTAGCTGATGAGCCGTTCGGTATCCATGCCTCCCATCGTGCCACGACCCGGAACCTTCTTCCTACGGGGCTAGGCGGAACCAGGGTTGGAATAGGCCCGATGGATGTCGATGAGGACACAGCATCGGCGCTCGTCGAGCATCACCCGGTCGTATTCGTCCCAGTTGTCGTGGTGCCCTCCGGCGGCACGAAATATTTCGCGGGCGAGAGCCTGATAGCCGCCACCGGCTTCGAGGGCCGGGTCGGCGTCGTCGGGTCCGAAGAGGTGGGCGATGCCCTCGATCGCTGCCCACTGCCATTCGCGGCGGACGAGGACGTTGATGCGGGGATCGCGCCGGAGATGACCGAGCCGGGCTGCATCGCCGCGTGCGACGAACGCCACCACCGTCTCGCCCGATGCAGGGTGGGAGATCACGCCGGTGTTGATCACCGATGAGAGGGGTCCGCCGTCGGCTCTCAGGGTGGTGACCGTTGCCAGTCCGGTGTCGGAGGCGAGCAGGGATCGGAATGTTTCGATGACGGCCATCGGAGGATCATCGCACAACACCGTGACTCGACCGAACAGGCGTTCTACACTCTCGAACACATGTTCGATTCGCTCAACCACCAACAAGCCGCGGCCGTCGACCACTCCGGTTCGCCCCTGCTCATCGTCGCCGGCGCAGGTACCGGCAAGACCAAGACCCTGGCGGCGCGGGTAGCGCGCATCCTCGACGACGGTGCCGACCCAAACCGGGTCTTGCTGCTCACGTTCACGCGTAGAGCTGCCGCCGAGATGCTCGGGCGGGTGGCCGCGGTGGGATCGGATCGGTCGGCGAGTCAGGTCTGGGGTGGCACCTTCCATTCCACTGCAAATCGGATCCTGCGAAACTTCGGCCAAAACGCCGGGCTGTCGCCGGGCTTCACCGTGCTCGACCAGGGCGATGCCACCGACCTCATGGGGATGGTGCGCACCGAAGAAGGATTCGGCGAGCGCGGTAGGCGGTTCCCTCGCAAGGAGACCGTGGCAGGGATCTACTCCCGCATGGTGAGCAGTCAGGCCAAGCTCGCCGACGTACTGGAGACCGACTACCCCTGGTGTGCCGACCACGGCGACGACCTCCGCACGATCTTCACCGCCTACACCTCGCGTAAGCGGGCCAACAATGTTCTCGACTACGACGACATGTTGTTGTTCTGGCGCGGTCTCACGGCGAGCACAGTGGGAGGGGCCCTACGCGACCTCTTCGATCATGTCCTTATCGACGAATACCAAGACACCAATCCGGTCCAGGCCGACATCGTGCGGGGGATGTGTCGTCCCGACACCGACCTGTGCGCGGTGGGCGACGATGCCCAGGCGATCTACGCGTTCCGCGCGGCCACCGTGGCCAACATGTGGAACTTCAGCGACCACTTTCCGGGCGCCACCCGCATCACCCTCCAACAGAACTACCGCTCCACGATGCCGATCCTGGCGGTGGCCAATGCTGTGCTCGGCCAGTCCGCCGACCATTTCGACAAGCAACTCTGGTCCGACCGTGCCGATGGCCTCACCCCCATCCTTCGTACCCATCACGACGAGGGTGCTCAGAGCCGCTCGGTCTGTGAGTCGATTCTCGATGCCCGCGAGCGGGGCCTCGATCTGCGCGATCAGGCCGTTCTCTTCCGCGCCGGGCACCACGCCGATGGTCTCGAGCTCGAGCTCACCCGCCGAGATATCCCTTATGTGAAATACGGCGGGCTCAAGTACCTCGAGTCGGGGCATGTGAAGGACCTCCTGGCTCTCCTTCGCCTGCTCGACAATCCTGCCGATCAGCTCGCATGGCATCGAATCCTTGCCACCCTCGAAGGCGTGGGTCCGGCAACGGTGCGCCGTCTCTCCGATGAGCTCGGTATCGATCGACAGGCCGACGATTCGCTCGCCCGGTTCATCGACGGTGCGGGCAAGATGCCAACTGCGGCCGAAACCCAGGCCTCCGAACTGAGGGCCGCCCTCGGTCACTGTCTCGATGCTCAGGTATTGCCCGCCCAACAGGTCGATCGGCTCAAGCAGTTCTGTGCTCTCGTGTTTCCCGGCCGCTACGACAATGCAGCCGCTCGCCTGGCCGACATCGACCAGCTCGCGGCGGGCGCGGCCGCCTATTGGAGTCGCAGCCGGTTCCTCACCGAACTCACCCTCGATCCTCCCAGCCGCACCAGCGACCAGGCCGGTCCCCCTCATCTCGACGACGACTGGCTCACCCTTTCCACGATCCACTCGGCCAAGGGGCTCGAATGGCGATCGGTGCATCTCCTCCACGCAGCCGACGGCAACCTGCCCTCGGAGATGGCTCTGGGCGACGATGCCGGCCTCGCCGAGGAGCTGAGGCTGATGTATGTGGCACTCACCAGGGCCAAGGATGAGCTCACCGTCAACTTCCCCTTGCGCTACCACGTCAATCGATATGCCACCGACGACAAGCATGTCTATGCCCAGATCAGTCGTTTCATCGAGCCCGTGCGGGAGTTGTTCCACGAGCCATCCGCTGGGATCGAACCCCAGCTCGATCCCGACCTCACGCTGGTCGGATCGGTCGGAGTAGCCGACGAGGTCGACCTCGCTCTCAGCGCTCTGTGGGACTGAACGCCGTCACCGGCCGCCTCAGCAGAGGCTGAACCAGGCCGGGTCGAGGCCGTCCACCAGACCGAGAGCAGCTTTGAGCCGCACGACGCGTTCCACGCTCGCATCCACCTGGGCCGCGAAGGCGGGCTCTGTTTCCGCGCGGGCCACGATCGCGTCGATCACCCCGGCCAGATCGACAGCACTCACGTAGAGCGCCAGGTCGGCACCAGCCGCGATCGCCGCGGCACCGCGAGCGGTGGACCCCAATTCCTCGGTGATCCCCCTCATCCCGTGCAGGTCGTCGGTGATCACCACACCCTCATAACCCAGCCCGTCGCGTAGCCAGCCGCTGGTGATCTCGTGAGAGATGCTGGCGGGTAGGCCCTCATCGACCTCGGCGTAGCGGATGTGGCCGGTCATCACCAGGGGTGAACGGGTGTCGACGTAGGGCACCCGACCCGCCCCGGCCCACGCGTCGGCGTCGTTCACCGAGACCGAGTCGAGCCGGTGAGGATCTTCGACCGTGCTGCCCTGGTTGGGGAAGTGCTTCAGGGTGGCCGCGACCCCGGATCGACAGTGCCCCTCCACGATCGCGTCGGTGATCGCGGCAACCGTGGCCGGGTCGCCGCCGAAGGAGCGGCCCTGACGGGCCATGTAGTAGTTGTCGCCGAGATCGACGTCGGCGATCACCCCGAGGTTGACGTGCACACCGGCGCCCGCAAGCTCGGTCGCGAACGCAACCGCGGCCTCCGCCAACCCCTCGCTGGTCGTGCCGGGATCAGCGACATGGTTGGCCTCCAGCGTCGACGGGCTGGGAAGAGGACTCACCGGCACTTTCAGCACCAGCGTGCCCGCCTCTGCATCAGTGGTGATGAAGGGCCGGATCACACAGCTCTCGGCGCGTTCGCTGATGATTGCTATCGCCGCCGTTGCCGCTGCAAGGTCGGCTGCCGGGGACCAGTTCTCGACGTTCTTGCTCACGAACACTCCGCCCACACAAAGGGTTCCGACCGCGTCCTCGATCGTGACGCCGGGGTCGGCTCCCGAGGCGCCACTCACAACCAGCTGTCGGGCCTTGTCGACCAACGACATCTGGGAGAGCAGGGCATCCATCTCGGCCCGGCCGGGCGGGAGGGTCGTGGTGGTGGTCGTCGTAGTGGTGCTGGTGGTACTCGTGATGGTTGTGCTGGTGGTCGACGCGGTGGTGCTGGTCGTGGCTGTGATGGTGGTGGGGTCGTCGCCTGATGCTGCGTCTTCGCCGGACCCCGACGTGAACACGAGGGTCACGACCGAAGCGACGATCAGGAGGGAGACGACGAGCAGGATCTGATTACGCGACATGCGGCACCACTCTGCCCGACATGCACCCCGTCACCACGTCACCGCCTACGATCTCGGTGTGGATATCGCAGACCAGCTGAACACCGCGGAAGCTCGAGTGATCGGCTCCCTGATCGAAAAGGGTGCCACCACCCCCGACAACTATCCCTTGAGCACCAACGCCCTGATGGCAGCCTGCAATCAGGCCACCAGCCGCGATCCTGTGCTCGATCTCGGTGAGCGCGAAGTGGATGCCCAGATGCTCGAGCTGCGCCAAAGGGGCCTGGCCCGCACCCTCAGCGGCGCCGGGCATCGCGTGCCCAAGCACCGCCATGTAGTCGATGAGGCGATCGGCCTCGATGGCTCCGAACTTGCAGTGATCGCGGTGCTGTTGTTGAGGGGCCCCCAGACGCTCAACGAAATCACCACTCGAACAGAGCGCTACGCCGGCGGACCCGAGGGCGACCCGGAGCGGGTCAGCGAAGCCATCGACGCTCTGGCGGCGCGGTCCGAGCCCCTCGTGGTTCGCCTCGAGCGCCAGCCCGGCGAGCGCGAACCTCGCATCGATCAGCTGTGGTCTCCCACACGCGGCGGTGCCCAGGCCGAATCGCCGCCGCTCGCGGCCGAAGCGTCGCCGCCTCCGCCGGCACCGACCTCTCCCACTGCCACCAACCCCCTGCCGGCCCCTGCGCCGGGCCTCGAAGCACGAATCGAGCAGCTCGAGGTGGCGTTGGCCGAGCAGACCCGACGTCTCGACGACCTACTCACGGAGCTCAACGGATGACCCACCCCCGCCGCGTGGCCCTGATCACCCCGGCCGGCGGCTACGTCGGCCCCGACCTCGCCCGCGTTCTCGCGGCCGACCAACACGACCTGGTACTCGGCTGGTCTCGACCCGACCTCGTCACCGAACTCGAGGCGCTCGGCTCAACTGTGGTGGCCGTCGAGGGTCTGGGCGCCGAACACGATCCCGCCACCTACGCCGCCCTGGTTGATGCCGCGATGGAGCGGTTCGGCCGCATCGACGCGGCTTCGATGTTCTCGGGAGCGATCATTCGCGGCTCCTTCCTGCGCCGGGCCACGTCCGAACACCTCGACTCCCTGGCCAAGGGTCTGCTGAACGCACCCTTCGAATTCCTCAAGGCAGTCAGTGAACCGATGGTCGAACAGGAATCGGGGCAGATCCTTATCTTCACCAGCAGCAGCGGAGCGAAGGTCACTCCCGGTGCCCCGATGTACTCCGGGCTACGCGCCGGGGCCAACCACATGATCCGCAACATCGCCGCTGAGCTCGCGCCCTACGGCGTCCAGCTCAACATCGCGGGCACCAACTACATGGACTTCCCCCAGTACTGGGACGCGGTGGGAGGCGAGGATGCCGATACCCGCCGCACGCTCGAAGCCCAGGTTCCGATGGGCCGCATGGGCCAACTCGACGAGCTCGCCTCCTTGGCCAAGGTGTTCCTCGACGGCACCAGTGCGTTCATGACCGGCCAGGTGGTGAACTTCGACGGCGGGTGGTCTGCGCTCTGAGCGCCAGACTTCAACCGCACCGACCTACGCTCGACGGGTGGCCGGCCCTCTTCCCCTCGCCTTCGTAAGGTCCTACGTCGATGTCGACGACCTCCCTCATGTCAACGCGGAGGTGGCCCTCGTAGGGCGGTCCAATGTCGGCAAGTCATCGCTCATCAATGCCTTGGCCCGCCGCAAGAATCTCGCCCGCACCTCAAAGACCCCGGGGGCAACCCAGCTACTCAATGCCTTTGAGCTCGCGCCCGAAGGCTCAGGGCGTTGGGTCATGGACCTGCCGGGTTATGGCTTCGCCAAGGTGCCCAAGGCCGAGCAGAGGCGCTGGGCCACGATGCTCAACGGCTACATCGAGGAGCGCGAGAACCTGGTTTCGATAATCCTGTTGATCGACGGCGCGGTGGGCCCCACCGCACTCGATCTCCAGACCGTCGAATGGCTCTCCTCGCTCGGACGCCCAATCTGCTACGTGGCCACCAAGGCCGACAAGGTCAGGCCATCCAAGAGCAAGAAACGTCGTAACGAACTCATCAGCCGGCTCAATGTCGCCCGCTCCGATGTGGCGTGGGTGAGCGCCGACAAGGGGACGGGCATTCCCGAGCTGCGGGTGCATATTCTCGACCTACTCGGCAACCCGAAGCTAGGAAACTCATGATCGAAACCATGCCGTTCGGCAGCACCGGACACTCGAGCAGCAGGATCATCTTCGGTGCGGCCGCCCTCGGTGCCATGAGCCAGGGGGCTGCCGATCGCACCCTGGCAACGGTCCACGAATCCGAGATCAACCACATCGATACGGCCGCCTCCTACGGCGAGGCCGAGCTGCGCCTCGCCGATTTCCTCGGCGAGCACCGCCGCGACTACTTCCTCGCCACCAAGACCGGCGAACGCGCCGGGTCCGATGCCCGGGCCGAGCTCGAGCGCAGCCTCGAGCGGATGGCGGTACGCCATGTGGATCTGATCCAGCTTCACAACCTCGTCGAGGAAGACGAGTGGCGCACCGCCTTCTCCCCCGGTGGCGCGGTCGAGGCCTTGTTCAAGGCTCGAGATGAAGGCCTGTGCCGCCATGTCGGAATCACCGGCCACGGGCTGAGAATCGCCATGATGCACCTGCGATCACTCGCCGAGGCACCGTTTGCATCTGTTCTCTTTCCTTGGAGTCACAGCCTCGCGAAGATCCAGCCCTACGCAGCTGACGTAGCGATGCTCCACGAATTGTGTGATGTAAACGGTGTGGCGCGCCAGACCATCAAATCGGTGGCCCGGCGGCGTTGGGACCATCCTCAGCAACCCCACTTCTCATGGTACGAACCGGTGGGCGATGCTGATGCGCTCCGGCGGTGCGTCGAGTTCGTGCTGGCCGATCCTCGGGTGTTTCTGAACACGTCGAGCGATGCCCGTCTTCTAGGGCCGATCCTCGACGCGGCATCGAATCACGATGGTGAGATGCCACCCGCCGCTCTTCTCGAAGCCGACCGCGTCGAACAGGGAATCACACCGATTTTCGATGGCGAGGCGCTCGAGGTGATCTGAGCGGCCGCTGGATCAGTCGATCACCATCTGGGCCATGAGCGAACTGCGCTCCTCATCGAAGGTGTCGAGGTCCATCTGACCGTCGTCGTAGCGACCCTGTAGATCTGCCATGCGCTGCATGATCTGATCGTTGGACATCTTGGGTCCGTCGTCGACGATCTCTTCTTCGTCTTCAATATCTTCATCGTCTTCGCGGTCGTGCTTACGTTCGCGCTTGGCTGCGGCCTTCGCCTTCTTTGCCATGTCGCGCTGACGTTTCGCGAAGCTGGATCGACCTGTTGCCATGGCTTCAGCCTCCTTGACGAGCTCTCGCCACCTACTGTGGCCGACTGTTGAAGGTAGCGGTTTCACCGGGGTTTCCCACGGATAGGTTGCGGAGCCATGAACATCAATGAGAAACCAGCCGTCACCATCCCCGATGGCGATCCGCCGTCCGACCTCACCATCAAGGACCTGGTCGAAGGGGACGGCGCGGAGGCCGCCGCAGGCATGGTCGCCACTGTCGACTATGTGGGCGTGTCTTGGTCTACCGGGCAGGAATTCGACGCTTCCTGGAACCGCAACGACACCTTCGCCTTCGGCCTCGGCCGCGGTGAGGTCATCGCCGGATGGGACACCGGCGTACAGGGAATGAAGGTGGGTGGTCGTCGCCGTCTCACCATCCCGCCCGAGATGGGCTATGGACAGGCCGGAGCTGGCGGGGTGATCGCCCCCAACGAAACCCTCGTCTTCGTGGTCGACCTCCGTGGAGTGGGCTGAACCGACTCACCGTTTGTTCCCCATCCAACCTCTTGCCAGGGATCTGTCTCACACATAGGGTCACTCCAGCGGCGATAGGTGGGAACGGGGTGTTTTCCCTTCGCCGTATTCGCAATTCGCGAGGGTAAGTAATCGAGGGGAAGGCAAATTCACATGTACGTGACTTCACGTATGCTCACAACCACATCTGCGGCCGATATGCCACAGGCAGTGGGCTTGATCAACTTCATCATCAACCACATCAACTCCACCCATGGAGCCGAGCTCGGCGCAGCCACCATGATCGGCGGCGACCCGAGCGTGATCGGCATCAACGGCCGCTACGAAACGCTGGCCGACTACCAGAAGCTGGCGATGGCCTTGCAGGCCGACACGGAGTTCCAGTCGGTGGTGCAGTTGGGAAGCCACCTGTTCGCCGATCTACAGGACACCATTTGGAATGTGCGCATCCCCGCGGGCGAACCTCAGGCGATCACAACGATCACCAGCGTTAACGTGAACCTCCCACGAGTGGGCGAGGCAGTGACCTTTGCAGCCGAGGCGGCCGCCACCATCGGCAGCATCACCGGTTCGACGGTGGGGGTCGCCACTGCTGTCACAGGGGATCGCACCCGCCTCCTGTGGGCTGGCCACGGCGCCGACCTCGCCGAGTTGGAGGCCAACACCGCCGAACTCGAGGCATCCGAGGAGTATCTCGATCTGTTCAAGCGCAGCGAGGGACTGTTCATTCCCGGTCACTTCGACCAGAGCATCTGGATGCGAGTCTCGCCCTAACCGACAGCCTCAAGACAACTGGTCGCGGGGGCCTTGTTCCGTTTGTGGACCCGGCTGTACGACCGCGCTCCGGACCGCCTTCGATTCTTGTTCCCTACACCTAGGTTTCGCACGAATGTGTGCCCCTCGATCGCGCGAGCCCGGACCGGCACCGGCCTTGGGCGCTTACGGCCGGACTTCGCCGACATCCCAGACCAGCACCATCTTGGTTGATTCGAGATTCTGACTTGATGGCCCCGGCACCATTCAGCGGCTTCCGGTGTCGTCCCGAGCTGAGATCCATCGCTGATGTGGCGACCGGCGTTGGGCGTGGGATCATCGTCCGGTGCGGTTTGGTGGTGGTATCAGCGAGGCGGCGAGAGTCTGGTTGACGGCGGTTGTAGTCATGGTGGTGATGGTGCTCGCAGCATCGTCGGGGTCGGTTCGGCTTTGGGCGGCTCCTTCTGGTGGCGCTGAGCGACCAGTTGTTGATGTCGATCCGCTTGAGACGGCGCCGCCGGCGGTGCAGAGTGACGATGACGGCGGGTATGTCGCGTCTTATGGTCTTCTGTTCGATGTCATGGCCGGCGTGGTGATCGCGGTGCTGGCGGTCGCGGCCGGGGCATTCGCGCTGCGTGAGTTGGGTCCGGGGTTGTGGACGGGTGGCCCTCTTCGTCTCCGGCGTCGTCGCGAGAAGATCTTCGAGGTGCTAGATGACGGGTCCCAGTTGCGGATGGCGGTGGATATCGACACGGCGCGTGCAGTGCTTTCGTCCGGAAGCCCCCGCAACGCGATCGTCGCGTGTTGGATGCAGCTCGAACGCGACGCGGCCGCCGCTGGGCTGGCCCGCTTTGAGGCGGAGACGTCCTCAGAGTACGTCGAGCGAGTGGTGGTCGCGTCGTCGATCAGTTCCGGTCCGATCACTGAGCTGGCTGGGCTCTATCGCGAGGCCCGGTTCTCGCGTCATGAGTTGACCGATGCCCACCGGGCGCGGGCCGCGGAGGTACTGGGTGGAGTGGTCGTCGCTCTCGATCAGCGCTCGGTGGTGTCGTGAGCGGGCGCCGGTTGGTGAGGACTGCGGCGGCATGGCTGGTTCTTTCGGGCCTGTTGATGGCGAGTGACTCGGAGCCAGCGGTTGTCGTCCTCGGCGGGATAGTCGCCGCTTTCGCGGCCGTGGCTGTGGTCGGGTTCGATCTGGCAAGGGCGGTAGTGATGGTCATGTGGCCCAAACAACGCTCGTGGCATCTGGGTCAACGCGTGGACGACCGAAGAGTCGCCACGTTGAGACGCCATGCCCAAGCCAATGCGCGGCTCGAGTCGGACCAGCTTCACGGCACTCTGGTGGAGTTGGTCGAAGACCGGCTTCGTGCCAGCCACGGCATCGACGGTGGTGAAGCCCCCGAGGCAGGCTCGATGGTCCCGACGCCTGCGCTGCGCAAACTCATAGAAGGCAGGCGGGGTCGGGTTGGGTCTGCTCGTGAGTTGCATCGGATTCTGGACGAGATCGAGGGATTGTGAGCCAAACGAAACCAGCAGGCGTAATCGATGTTGTCGCGGCGTCGCGACTGGCGGGGGAAATCCTCGACGAAGTGGAGCAGGCGGTGGTCGGCAAGCGGTCTGAGCTCGCTCTCATGTTGTGCGGCGTGCTCGCGGGCGGGCATGTGTTGCTCGAGGATCTGCCGGGATTGGGCAAGACCCTCGCGGCCCGCAGCTTTGCCCAGACCCTTGGATTGGAGTTCCGCCGTGCCCAGTTCACGCCGGATCTGTTGCCGGCGGACCTGACAGGGTCGTTCGTGTTCGATCAACGAAGCGCGGAGTTCGTGTTTCGCCGGGGTCCGCTGTTCACCGGGCTGCTGCTGGCTGATGAGATCAACCGCACGCCACCGAAGACCCAGGCCGCGTTGCTGGAGGCGATGCAGGAACGCCAGGTGACTGTCGAGGGCGAGACGTTCGTGTTGGATGCGCCGTTTCACGTGCTGGCCACCGCCAATCCGGTCGAATACGAAGGCACCTACCGTCTGCCCGAGGCCCAGCTCGACCGGTTCTTGCTTCGGATCGGGTTCGGGTACCCGACCCCGGATGAGGAATGGGAGGTGCTCAGTCGACGGATGGAGCGGCGCTCGGAGTCGCAGCAACTGAATCCTGTCGTGGACCCTGCGACGCTGCTGGCGATGCAGGCAGCGGTCGAGACCGTAGTCATCGATGAGGGCGTCGCGCGCTATTGCATCGAGCTCGCCGGAGCGACCCGGAGCCACCGCCAGCTGCAGCTCGGTGTGTCGCCGCGTGGGACGCTGGCGCTGTCGCTGTGCGCTCGGGCGTTTGCGGTGGTTTCCGGTCGCGACTTCGTCATCCCCGAGGACGTCAAGGCGGTCGCACCGTCGGTGCTTGCCCATCGGATCACGGTGAAACCCGAGCTGTGGTTGAGTGCGGCGTCGTGTGACGCCGTGGTCCAAGAGATCCTCGCGTCGGTACCGACACCAACCGCCGAGGAGCGCGGGTCGAGGTGAACCACGCCGACCGCTGGCAGCCAACTCCGGCGCATGTACGAGCGGTGCTGGGGACGATGGTCCTTGCCGTCACGGCGGTTCTGGCTCGCCGCGCCGACCTGCTTGTGGTGGCGACACCGCTGGCCGCGTCTGCCGTCTGGGGAGTTCTTCTCCGGCCGACCAGCACGCCCTCGATACACCAGGCCCTCGCTCACCCGACGCTACGGGAGGGGCAAGCAACGACCTGGCGGGTCCGTCTCGCCGACCCGGACTCCCGCGTCGAAGACGTCGCCGTCGCGTTCGATTCGTCGGGCTGGATCGATCAGCAGCCCGCCCGCGGCCGCGTTGCGGTCAGCCTTCCGGACGACGGCGACGAGGCGCTCGCCGTCACGATCCGGCCGACGCGGTGGGGTGTGCACAATGTCAACCCAGCCCTGGTGGTTGCTTCGAGCGGTTGGAACGCGTTCCGGTTCGTGTCGCGGCGTTGGCCGACCAACAGGCAGGCCTTGTTGACCTTTCCCGAGCCAGCTCGGTTCGACGCCGCTGCGCCCCCGGTCCCCGTCCCGGGTCTGGTGGGCGCCAACCGGTCGCCTCGCTACGGCGCCGGGTCCGAGTTCGCGACGATCCGCCCGTTCCAGCCGGGCGACCGGCTGCGACGCATCCACTGGCCGGTATCGCTCCGCACCGGAGACCTGCATGTCACCACAACCTCGGCCGATCACGACCGCCACGTCGTCATCCTCGTCGATGCCTTCGACGATGCTGGCCAATCAGGCGGTATCGACGGCCGATCGTCAAGCCTCGACATAGCCCTGCGAGCAGCTGCCGCCATCGCCGAGCACTACATCGACTCCGGCGACCGTGTCGCACTCGTGGCTATGAGCGGCAGTGGTGTGCGGCGGCTCCCACCGGCGTCGGGTCATCGCCATCTTCGCCGACTGCTCGAGGTCATGGCCCAGGTTCATCCCGCGAATGCACTCTTCGACGACGGGCGGCTACCCCGTGGCATCCGCCCCGGCGCCCTGGTCATCATGTTGTCACCGCTGCTGTCGTCCGCCGCCCGAAGGCGTCTCGCCATCCTGTCTGATCACGGCTACCGAGTCTTGGCCATCGACTGCCTCCCGACCCACATTGCCGACGATGACGACCCCTACGTCGGTGCCGCATGGCGGATCGAACGCCTCAAGCGCGAACCCCATCTCCGCCAGATCCGCGGCCACGGCATCGCGGTCGTCGCCTGGCACGGCCCCGGCAGTCTCGATCTCGCGCTGCGAGGACTACACCACCACTCCACCGTGCGATCGGGTCAACGATGAGCGGCCGATTCCCCGTCGCCGGGACACTCGTCCTCGTCGGGGCAATACTCGCACTCGCATCCACCAGGGCCGCCAGCAGCGAAACGACCCTTGCCATCGAACTGCTCGTTGTCGTAATGGCACTGATCACCGCCCTACGACCCGACCACCACCTCGGCCTCCTGGTCATCCTGCTGGTCGGCTTTCACTGGCTAGCGACCGTCGATGCCGCTACGACACCCTGGTCGATCACAACAGCAGCCTCACTCGCTCTGGTCCACTCCGCGACCGCCGCTGCCAGCATCGCCCCGCCCGCCACTCCATGGACACCGGCGATGACCCGCCGCTGGACCAGACGATTCGTGACGGTCACGGCCCCAAGCACACTCACCTGGCTCATCGTCATTGCTGTCGACCGAGCCGACCCGGCCAGCAGCCCCGCGCTCCTCACCGCCGCTTTGCTGGTCCTCGCGGCCGCAGGGCTCTGGGCCCGACACGGCAACCTCCGCACCACGAGCGAATCCCCACCGCTCTGACGGGGCCGGGCAACGCTTCGCGCCACTGCTCACGGTGGGCGGAACCTCATCGACCTCCTCGATATCGACACCGCACAACCACGCCGGCCTCCAAGGAACTCGGGCTGAGCGGCCGAGAAAGAACTCGGGAACGGCCAAACCCGAGCGTCCGATAGTGCTCCGGGCTCTGTGACGGAATCGGGCGGGTGATATCGGGTGGATCGACTGCTCGGGTTCCGCCGGATATCGAGCACCGGGCTCTCAGTTCGGTCAGCGGTTATCGGGTGGGCGTGGCCGTGTGCGGCTGCACGAATGGGGGACAGGTCCGGTGATGCGTAGCAACTAGGCGGGTTGCCATAGCTCGACCGGGTTGCCCTCCGGGTCGTCACTCGGGCGAAGCGTCCAACACCGTCCATGGTGTGATGATGACTGGCCTCGTGACCGGCATCGGCGAGTTGAGCGAGCATCGCGTCCAGATCACGAACTCTGAAGTTGACCATGAACTGATGTTCAGCACCGAAGTAGTCTGTGTCATTGGCGAACGGAGCGAAGACCGTGACCCCTTCTGCGTTGACCCATGGCGCGTCGTTCGCTTCCTGAGGTACGAGCGAAACACCGAGCTGTTCCAAATACCACTGGGCCAGTGCCTCTGGATCATCGGCGCGGAAGAACAGCCCTCCAATACCAAGCACCTTCTCCATGACTCCTCCCTCCGACGTCCTCATGGCGGTCGAGCAGAACCTAGTTCCGCTTCATTTGGTCAAGGCGATTGTGGGCTACAGGGGTTGACCAGCCCTCGCGCGTTTCCCACGCTCGAGAGCATCTCGCCAACTCGGCGTGGCCGACCTCGATCGGCAGCGCCTTTAACGGCCGTGACCAGGCGTTTGACGTGATGGTGTCGGCCGGACAGCCTGGCTCAGCCCTGCGGCTGCATCAGGTTGAAGTGCCCGCTTTGCGGATCATGGATCACCGCGGCGGTACCGATGTCCGGGATCGGGAAGGGTTCCTGGACGATGGTGGCGCCGTTGGCCTTTGCCGCTTCCACGGTGGATTCGATGTCACTGACGGCGAAGTAGACGCCCCAGTGGTTGGGGACTTCGTCGGGAATCCCTTCGGGCATGGCCATGATCCCGCCCCTGCCCTGGTTGTCCGTACCGCCCTCGATGACGTTGTAGCTACCTACCTCCATCTCCATCGACATGTAGCTCCACGCGAACACGTCCGAATAGAACTTCAAAGCCGTGTCGACATCGCGGGTCATCAGCTCGTTCCAGCTCATCGTGTTGGGCACGTTGCCGAGCTGCACACCGATGTGCTCACCTGGCTGCCACACAGAGAAGGCGGCACCTGTCGGGTCGGAGAAGATTGCCATGTGACCGGCGGTCATGACCTGCATCGGCGGCATCATTATCGACCCGCCGGCGGCCTCGACCGCCGCGGCCGTCGCGTTCACGTCAGCGGTGGTTATGTAGGTGTTCCAGATCGCCGGCATGCCCTCCAGGCCGGGAGGCTGCCCGCCGAGGCCGGCTACGGACCTTCCCTCGACCGTGAACATGACGTAGATGCGGTTGCCGTCGTCGTCGAACTGGTCGGCCGCGTCCCAGTCGAACAGTGTCGTGTAGAACTTGGTGGAAGCGTCGATATCGGGCGACATCATGTCGACCCAGGATGGTGTTCCGGGGGCGTGTGAGGAGTACTCGGCCATGGTATCTCTCCTGAGTTGCGGTCGTGGGTGTCACCTTGTCGTGCCGACGCTAGCTTGTGTCGCCGATTATTGCGTCGTGCCTGGTCAAGCAGCATTTCGGTACTCGTTGATGGGGCCATCGCACCGGATTGATTCGGCGATTCGGACGCGTGCTGGGTCGGGCCAGGCATCAGGCGGGGGCAGGGGTGGTCGTTGGTCGTGGGAGCGGTGCGGGTGCTCGGCAGCCTCAGCAGCTGCATCACCTACATGTCGCCGGTTGCCGAGCTGCCTGGAGACGGTCTGCTTCGAAGAGTTGCCACCAGCATCCCCTACACCGCGCGACGCAACGGTCGTTCCATGGGCGCTCACCTCGCCGGATGGGCGCTAGCAGTGCGCTGTGAACACACCACTAGCGTGGGTTGATGAGCGACTTCGGGACGTACTGGGCGCTCCTTCGATTCAATCCCGAGTTCCGCCGCTTGTATGTCGCGAGGCTGGTGTCGTTCGCTGGCGACTGGTTCCTCGTCGTTCCTCTGCTGGGACTCGTGTTCGAGCAGACAGATTCGGCGCTCGCCGCATCTGCGGTGCTAGCTGCGCATGCGCTCCCGGCTGCGCTGTTGGCTCCGCTGACTGGGATGGTGTCCGATCGCGTTGATCGCAAGACAGTCCTCGTGGCTTCCGATCTCATCAGGGTGGTGCTTGCGCTCGGTCTCCTCCTGACGGACGCGGTCGGGATGGTGTGGTATCCGCTGCTGTTGGTGTTTCTTGAGGGCTCGGGTGCGGCGTTTTTCTACCCGGCTTCGACTGCGGCGTTGCCGCATCTGGTGACGGATGAGGAGTTGCCAGCGGCGAATGCGTTGATGTCGTCCGCGTGGGGAACAATGGCCGCGCTTGGCTCGGCGGCAGGAGGCGTGTTCGCCACACTCGTGTCGCGCGATGCAGCGTTCATCGTGAACGCTGCATCATTTCTCCTGTCTGCGATTCTGATTTCCAGGGTGGTGACGAGCCTCCAGGACCAGGCTGGGTCGTCGGTCGACGACCTACGGCCGAACGCTGACGCCTACCGATTCATCTTCAGCAATCGGCACGCCAGGGCGCTTCTGAGTTCCAAGGGTGTTCATTCGCTCACGTCGGGAGGCGCGGTGTCTCTGTTCGCGTTGATGTCGATCACGCTGTTCGAAGCTGGCGACAGCGGCACCGGTGCGCTGTTTGGGGCGCGAGGACTCGGCAACATGGTCGGACCGTTACTTGTCCTCGCGATCCTCCGCAGATCGCCCGCGCGAATGCTGGGATCGATCGGTTGGATGATGATGCTGTGGGGCGTCGGCTATGTATTGGTGGGCATGGCACCGTCGCTGTTCCTGGCCGCAATCGCAGTGTGCATTGCACACATGGGCGGCGGTACCCAGTTCACGTTCTCCACGTACGGGCTGCAAGAACTGATTCCCGACGGTGTACGTGGCCGGGTCTTCGCTCTCGACTTCGGCATCAACACGCTCGCGATCGCAGTGTCTTCCCTCATCCTCGGAGCACTCGCCCAGTCGTTCCCCATCCGCCCCCTGTTCATCGGACTCGGGATCGTCGCGATCGTCTTCGGCGCGGCGTGGACGGCCACCACCCACTCGTATTGGGACAAGCTCGAGCCGACTACATCTCCAGACGGCACTCGATAGCGACACAATCCGGCACCCGATATTCGCGGCGACCGGGATATGGGCGCTCTTCATTCATCCAGCACGTCCATGCTGAATATCTTCGCACCGTCTCAACGCTCGCTGGGAACCCCTCGTTGCGCGGCGAGGTAGGCACTCACTCGCGAGGCGCCTTGATCCGCTTGAGGATCCGGGCCCGATCACCCGCGTCGAGAACCGACTTACGCATCCGCACCGAGGCAGGGGTGACCTCGACGCATTCATCGTCGGCGATCGTTTCGAGAGCCTGCTCGAGCGACAGCAGTTTCGGGGGCGTGAGGCGGATGGTGTCGTCGGACGACTGGGTGCGGATGTTCGTCTGCTTCTTTTCGCGGACGATGTTGACGTCCATGTCCTCGGAGCGTGCGTTCTCACCGACGATCATGCCCTCGTAGACCTTCGTTCCTGGTGCCACGTAGAGCGCCGAGCGTTCCTGCAGCGATGCAATGGCATAGCCAGTGGTGTCGCCGTTGCGATCGGCCACCACGCTGCCGGTGTGACGGGTGCGGATTTCGCCCGCCCAGGGCATCCACCCTTCAAAAACGTGGTGGAGAAGGCCGGTGCCGCGGGTCTCGGTGAGAAACTCGGTGCGGAAACCTATGAGGGCACGGGCCGGCACCACATAGTCGAGCCGGACCCAGCCGGTGCCGTGGTTGGACATGTCGTCCATACGGGCCTTGCGGGTACCGAGCAGCTGGGTGACGGCGCCGAGATGTTCTTCGGGCACATCGATCGTGAGCCGCTCAGTGGGCTCGTGCAGAGTCTCGTCGATCTCTTTGGTGAGCACAGCCGGCTTGCCGACGGTGAGCTCGAAACCCTCTCGACGCATGGTTTCCACGAGGATGGCGAGCTGGAGTTCACCGCGGCCCTGGACCTCCCAAGTGTCGGGCCGCTCGGTGTCGAGAACACGGATCGAGACGTTGCCGACGAGTTCGGAGTCGAGACGGGCCTTGATGAGCCGGGCCGTGAGCTTCTTGCCATCGACGCCTGCGAGCGGAGAAGTGTTGACGCCGATGGTCATCGACAGGGTGGGTTCGTCGACGGTGATGGCCGGGAAGGGTCGAGGATCGTTGATGTCGGCGAGCGTTTCGCCGATCGTCACTTCCTCGATGCCGGCCACACCGATGAGCTCACCGGGGCCCGCCTCGTCGACCTCGACCTGGTCGAGCGCGTCGGTGACGGTGAGGGTGCCGACCCGAGCCGTTGCCACCGAGCCGTCGGCGCGACACCATCCGATCGCCTGACCCTTGCGGATGGTGCCGTGCTGAACGCGACAGATGGCGATGCGCCCCACGTAGGGCGACGCATCGAGGTTGGTGACCCATGCCCTCATCGGGTGATCGGGATCGTGGGTGGGTGCCGGCACGGTGTCGAGCAGGACCTCGAAAAGGGGATCGAGGTCGGTGCCGGGAACGTCGGGATCGAGGGTAGCCATTCCCTCTCGCGCGATCGTGTAGACGATCGGGAACTCGATGTGGTGCTCCTCGGCGTCGAGGTCGAGGAAGAGTTCGTATACATCGTCGACCACTTCGGCGATGCGGGCGTCGGGGCGGTCGATCTTGTTGATCACCAGCACCACCGGCAGTTCCAGTTCGAGCGCCTTGCGCAGAACAAAGCGGGTCTGGGGGAGCGGTCCCTCGGAAGCATCGACGAGCAGGAGAACCCCGTCGACCATAGTGAGGGCCCGCTCCACCTCGCCGCCAAAGTCGGCGTGGCCGGGGGTGTCGACGATATTGATCTTCACGCCGCGGTGAGTGATCGCGGCATTCTTGGCGAGGATCGTGATCCCCTTTTCACGCTCGAGGTCCATGGAATCCATGACTCGATCGGTGAGCGCGGCACCCTCGCGGAACGCTCCCGCCTGACGCAGGAGCGCGTCGACGAGGGTTGTCTTGCCGTGATCGACATGGGCGATCATGGCCACATTGCGCAGGTCGTCGCGTGTGATCACCGCGGAAGGGTACCGAGGCGCATCGGAGTCCCCTCGTGGACCGGTGGCCTGGTGCTCTGGCTACGCTGCTCACATGTTGAACCAGACCGAACTCGACGAACTGGCCGACATCGATACGCCGACGATCTGCAACGCGATCGAGGCGGTCGCCCCCGAACGGCGGGGGTGGGGCTACACCACCGACCCCTTCTTCGTCATCGACCGCACGGCCCAAGCCATGGTTGGCTACGCCCGCACCGCCACCATCCGATCATCACAACCATCGGGCCGCACGACGGAAGCCGACGCCGCGTCGCGGATCGCCTACTACCGCCATATAGATGAAGGCGATGAGCCCACCATCACCGTCATCGAAGATGTAGACGCTCACGTGGGCTTCGGGGCCTGGTGGGGCGAAGTGCACTCCAACGTTCACAAGGGGCTGGGGTCGATCGGGGTGGTCACCAACGGCAGCATCCGCGACCTCGACGACTGGGCCGACGGCTTCCAAGCGCTCGCTGGTTCGGTGGCCACTTCACATGCTTGGGTTCACGAAGTCGAATACGCGATCCCCGTCACCGTCCACGGCATGCGGGTCGCCCCTGGCGATCTTGTGCATGCCGACGTGCACGGCGCGGTCGTCATCCCCCACGAACATGCCCGCGAAATCCCCGCTGTGGTCGCACGACAGAGGGAACAGGAATCCACCCTGATCAAGGCCTCTCAAGCCGAAGGATTCTCGGCCGACGTCTACGAGAAGCTCATCAACACGTTCGGACCGCACTGACCCACCCTCACCGGGTGAACAGGAGACCTGAGATGGATGATCCACTCGTTCCGTCAGCACGAGACCTGCTGATCATTTCGGGGGCAGAGTGCTTCGAGCTACTCGACCTGAACGATCTCAGGGAGTCGCTGGAGCAGGCCCTTCTCGCTTTCTCCAATGGCGACGCCAGTGTGCCACCGCGAGTAGCCGCCCGAACCGGGCTCGGCCTGTTGGGCGCGATGCCAGGCAACGTCGACCAAATGGGCATGGCCGCGAAGCTGGTGAGCGTCTTCCCGGGCAACCACGGAACCTCGATACCGAGCCATCAGGCCCTGGTTGCTGTATTCGACCAGGACAACGGCCGTCCTCTTGCCCTGATGGACGGCACCTATCTCACCGGCATCCGAACCGGCGCTGCCGCCGCACTCGGAGCCGACCTGGCGGCGCGAGCCGACGCCACCACCCTGGCGATAATCGGTGCCGGCGTCCAGGGCCATGCGGCCGCTCGCACCTTCGCCAAGATCCGCGACTGGACCGACATCCGCATCGCGTCTCGCAACCCGGCATCGGCCCAGGCCCTTGCCGCGGTCACCTCAGGAGCGCGAGCCGTGTCGACCTTCGAGGAGGCGGTACGGGGTGCCGATGTGGTGGCCCTGTGCACCGATGCACCCGAGCCCGTCATCGACCACGCCTGGCTGAGCCGCGGCACCCACGTGTCGTCGGTCGGTGGCACCAGCGGCCCCGAGATCGACTCCGCGACGATGACAGCCGCCGATCGTGTTCTGGTGGAATGGCGGGGGGCCACCAGCAACGCACCGCCCGCCGGTGCCCACGAACTTCAGGGAATCGACGTCGACAAGGTCGTGGAGGTGGGCGAGGTACTCGCGGGCCGGGCCCGGGCGCGAACCAGCGACCACGAACTCACGGTCTACAAGTCGACGGGCCACGCGGTGGAAGACATCGCCGCCGCTCAGGTGATCTACGACAAGGCGATCACCACCGGTGCCGGCGTCCGCGTAAAGATCTGAGCCGATGCCGGTCTGTCGTCGGGGCCTCGCCCTCGGACTGGTTCTCGCTTCGGTGGCTGCCGCGTGCAGTTCGATCTCACCCGACGAGTTGGCCGACCGCTACAGCGCTCCCGACATCTCTCGAATCGACCCGGACGCAGTCACCAGACTGCCTCCGCCCACCGACTCCAGCACGCCCGGTGGAGCCGACCCGCTCTCCATCCCTCTAGATGTCGAGAAGGCGATCTGTACGTTCGACACCGACGCGGTCCCTGTCGGGGTCGAGTGCGGGACGATCACGGTGCCGCCCCGCCATGATCCCGCGGTGGATCCGGTCTCCATCGCCTTCGCGATCTTCCGAGCCAAGACCGCCGCCCCTGAGCCGGATCCGGTCGTGTATCTGCACGGAGGACCAGGGGGTTCGGTTCTGGCGAACGCCGACCGGCTCTACCTGTCGGTGGTCGATCCTTTCATAGCCGACCGCGACGTCATCCTCTTCGATCAGAGAGGCGCGGGCGAGTCGTCGGCTCTACCGATCTGCCATGAGGCCTATCTCCTCGACGACGAGTTCTTCGCCAGCGCCACCGCCCATGTCGACATCGCCGCCGACTACACCGATCTGGTGGCCGGTTGCGGTGAACGGCTGAGCAACGACAACGGCATCGATCTGGGCTCGTACAACAGCGAATCACACGCCGACGACGTGGTGGAGCTGATGTATGCCCTCGGGGTCGACCGGTACAACCTCTACGGCAACTCCTACGGCACCCGCCTGGCCCAGACGATCATGCGCGATCACCCCGAAGGTATCCGAGCGGTGATCCTCAGCGGGGTCTATCCGATCGAGGAGAACCTGATCGGCTCGGTGCCCGAGACCTACGAGGCCGCCCTCGACCATGTCTTCCAGGCCTGTGTCGACAGCCCGATCTGCGGCGAGGCACTGCCCGACCCGTGGGCTGCGTTCGAACAGGTGGTGGCGATCCTCGATGCCCAGCCGATGCCCGTGGAGATTCCCGTCAGCCAGGACTCGACATACGACATGCAGTTCAACGGCGACGACCTGATCAACGGCTTTCACTCCCTGCTCTACACCGCGGCAACCGCAGCGATGATACCCGACACCCTCATCGACTATCTCGACGGCGATGTGTCCAGGCTGGAGCGGATCGCCCGCGACGGCGTCTTCGACATCGGGGAGGTTGCCGCCTACGTGGCGGTGCAGTGCCGTGAGGAAGTCCCCTTCACCACGCCGGCCCAACTCGACGAGGCCGCAGCGTCAACCTCGCCGTACGAGCGAATCAACCTCGCCCCTGGCCTGATCGGCGTGGACCTGATCGAGATCTGCGCGAGCTGGGACACCGGCCCCAGCGCCCCGGCCGAGAACGATCCGGTCAGCTGGGGCGCGCCCACCCTCGTCATGTCGGGCGGGATCGACCCGATAACCCCTCCGTGGTGGGCTGACGCCCTGGCCGCCCGGCTGCCCGCTGCGACCCTCGTCGCGTCGGCCGACCTCGGCCACGACTCCGACGAAGGCCTCTGCGCCTCGGGAATCATGACGGAGTTCATCGACGACCCCGGCCGACCCCTCGCAACAGGGTGCGCCTCGATCGCCACCGGCCCCCTGGTCGACGACCGTCCGGTGGGGCTCGTCCCCGAGCTCACAGCCGAGACCTTCTCCGGATCGTTCGACGTGAAGCCAGGGCCGGGTACCCAACTGATCGATGTCGAGCTTCCCGACTGGTGGGGCGAGGCCTACGTGGATGAAGACGTCTGGTGGCGCAGCCTCGACCAACTCGACCCCACCGCCCTGGTGTTGAGAGCCGGCCCGATCGATCGGGATGAGCTGTTCTGGTATCTCGACGTGGAAGCATCAGGGGATCTCAAGGCGTCGGCCCTGCCGTCAGGTTTGGGGTCCGAGTGGAGTCGCTTCGTATTCTCGACCGCCGGCCTCGATCTCGTCGTCTATGAGCGAAGCGACGACAATTCCATGAACGTGACCATGATCGGCTACGACGACGAACTTCCCCTGCTCGAACGGAACATCCTGCTACCCGTCGTGCGCTCGATCAGCCCTTGATCGCCTAGGAGGGCCCGGCCGGCTAGCGCGCAAGAGGCCCCGGTTATGACACTGTTACACCATGAGCGATCTACCTATCGATGAGCCCGAACCCGAACCCGAACCTGAGCCAAGCGTGTCCGATCCGGCCAAGCTGATCCGGCTCGGCACCATGGTTCAGACCCTCATGGCCGAGGTCCGTCAGGCCGACACCGATGAGGACAGCCGCCGGATGTTGGCGCGAATCCACAATGAGACGATGGAGGAACTGGCCACGGTGCTGTCATCGGATCTGATGGACGAACTCACCGAGTTCACGGCCTGCTGCGGCGACGATGGCGTCCCCTCGGAAGCCGAGATCCGGGTTGCTCAAGCCCAGCTCGTCGGCTGGCTCCAAGGCCTGCTTCAAGGACTCCAGGCGTCGATGGCCCAGCAGCATGCCGCTGCTGCGATGCAGCTACAACAGCTCCAGGCCAACCGACCCGACCAGGCACCCCAACGGCCGGGGCTCCCCCAGCAGGCGGGGACCTACTTGTAGACGGTGGACAGACCGCCGGAGACGGGAACGATCGCTCCCGTCACGAACGATCCCGCCTGCGATGCCAGGTAGATAGCGACACCGGCCATGTCGTCGGGCACGCCGATCCGGCCCATCGGCACATCGTTGGCGAGGGCGTCGCGGGTATCCGGATTGCTCAGCGCGAAGGCCATCATCTGGCTATCGAAGGGCCCCGGAGCGATCGCGTTGACGGTGATGTGGTCCGGCGCCAAGCTCTTGGCGAGGTGGCGGGTGAGCATGTGCACCGCCGCCTTCGACGACGAGTACGAGAAGGTGTCCCATTCGGGGGGAGTGAGGCCATTGACCGAACCTGTGTTGATGACCCGGCTCGGTGATTCTGCGCTGCCCGCGGCTCGGAGCTGGGGCAGGAGCTTCTGGGTGAGAAAGAACACACCGCGCACATTGACGTTCATCACCTTGTCCCACCCCCCGGCGGGGAAGTTGTCGAGGGGTTCGCCCCACGAGGCACCGGCGTTGTTGCACAAGATGTCGAGCCCGTCCCAGCGCTCACCCAGCTCCGCGGCGAGGTGCTCGATTCCGGAATCGGTGGAGAGGTCGGCGGGTATCCCGACACAGGTCCCCTTGGCCGACAAGGCCTCCGCCGCCGCCGCTACCTGATCGGCCTTGCGGGCCGAGATGACCACCTCGCAGCCGGCATCGACCAGCCCATCCGCGATCATGTAGCCAATCCCGCGGGATCCGCCGGTGACAACAGCCCGCTTGCCTTCGAGTCCGAACAATGATTGCAGGCGGTCGACATTCACGATGGTGCTCCGGTCTGGGTGCGGCTGATTGCGAACGGCAATCATGCACCGTGGATCGTCAGCGCACCACGTGGGCCAGCCGCCGCACCGCTTCGGGAAGGTCGGCGGAGTCGACTGTGGCAAAGCTGAGCCGGACGTGGTCAGCGAGATCGCGGTGGACCGCGAATGCGGCGCCGGGCACGAATGCCACTCCCCTCTCGAGCGCGACGGGAAGTATTTCCTGGGCGTTGCTGCCCGGGATCCGCAACCAGAGGAACATCCCGCCCTGAGGTTCGGCGAATTCGGCCTCGGGCAACGTCTCTCTCAGAGCCGCGACCAAGGCATCGCGCTGATTTCCGTACCAGGGTCGGAGGGTCTCGATGTGGGTATCGAGCCAACCGGGCCGGGTGACCAGCTCACGGACCACGGCTTGGGACACCGTCGAGGTGTGCAGGTCGACAGCTTGTTTGGCGATGGTCACCGCCTCGATGAGCCACGGGGGACCCACCATCCAGCCGACGCGAAGTCCGGGGGCCAGGGTTTTGGAGACGGTACGCAGCCTCACCACCCGATCCGACCCTGGTCCCATCTCCGGCGCGGCTTCACCCTGGTAACGGAGCGCTCCATAGGGGTCGTCCTCCACGATCAGAAAGCCGTGCTGTTCGGCGAGCTCCACCAGTCGATGACGACGCTCGGCGCTGAGGACGGCACCGGTCGGATTGTCGAAGTTGGCCACGACATAGACGAGCTTGGGCCGGAGTCCGCCCGAGAGTTGCTCGCCGAGTTCGTCGACCACGAGTCCGTGGTGGTCCACCCGAACACCGACGAACTCGGGCTGTGCGGAGGCAAGGGCCTGGCGGGCGCCGACATAACACGGGTCGCCTACGACCACGGTGTCGCCAGGATCCACCAGCACCCTGGTGAGGAGGTCGAGAGCCTGTTGGGAGCCGGTGGTGACGACGATGTCGGCCGGGGTGGTGGGTGAACCCTGGTCAGTGTGGCGGGCCGCTATCCATTCGCGAAGTTGGGCGTCGCCCTCGGTGAGACCGTATTGCAGGCCCTCTCCCCGGCCGAGCACGGCCGCGGCCGCGTCGGCGATCTCCGCTACGGGGAATCTCGCGGCGGCGGGAAGCCCGCCGGCGAGGGAGAGAACTCCGGGCCTCCCAGCGTGACGAAGCAGATCGCGAATTGCCGACGACTCCGCGTTGAGGGCCTGACGAGACAACAAGGGTGCGCTGGTGGAGGTGGCCATCGCCTGATCCTAGAGAATCGGCTAGCTGTCTACGCTGCCAATTGGATGTCGCTCCACGCCGGTCATGAGCAGGCCGAGCGTCTCGACAGTGACCTCTTCACGGTTGAGATCGCCCATAACCCTGCCCTCGAAGAGCACGATGACGCGGTCGGAAAGCTGTATCACCTCGTCGAGATCCTCACTGATCAAGAGGATGGCGGCGCCGGTCCGTCTCTGGTCGAGGAGGCGTTCGTGGATGTACTCTGCCGCTCCGATATCAACTCCTCGTGTGGGCTGAGCCACCACCAGGACCTCGGCTTCAGCGCTGAACTCGCGGGCGATCACGACCTTCTGGATATTGCCACCCGAGAGGTGCCTCGTAGGCGTGTCGAGCGATGGCGTCTTCACCGAATATCGGTCGACGAGGCCGGCACAACGCTCCCGGATCGCGCCGAAGTCGAGCAGTCCCCGCTTCGTATATGGCGGTGTGGCGTAGTCGACCAGCATCAGGTTTTCGGCCACGGTGAACTCGCCGATCACCCCGTCCTTCATGCGTTCCTCCGGGACATAGGCGAGTCCCAGTTCCCGCACCGCCTTGGGCGTTGGGGCGTCGATGGGTCGACCACTGACCGAGATCTGTCCCGACTCCACAGCGCGAAGACCGCTGATCGCTTCAGCCAGTTCACGCTGGCCGTTGCCCGACACGCCGGCCACGCCCACGATCTCGCCCGCACTCACGCCCACCGATACTCCATCGAGAGCCAACGAACCGCGGTCGCCTTGCACCCGCAGGTCACGAACGACGAGCTTCTCATCGCCACGGTCGATCGGCTCTACGAAACGGCTCAACTCGACCGGGCGCCCCACCATGAGCTGGGCGAGAGACTCACGAGTGGATTCCGCAGGGGTCGTGTGACCCGAGACCCTGCCGTCGCGCAAGACGGTGATTTCATCAGAGATGTCCATGACCTCATGGAGCTTGTGGCTGATGAAGATCAGGCCCCGCCCATCGGCAGTGAGCTGGCGTAGGGTCACGAAGAGATCGTCGACCTCGGGTGGGGTGAGCACGGCGGTCGGCTCGTCGAGCACCAGCAGTTGGGCATCGCGGTAGAGAGCCTTGAGAATCTCGGCCCGTTGCCGCTCACCCACTGCCAGTTGCCAGATCAGGGCGTCGGGATCGACTTGGAGGCCATAGCGTTCCGACACCTCGGCGAGACGGTGCTTCACGGGCCCCATGTCGCAGAGGCCCCTACGGCCGCCGAGTCCCAATGCGACATTTTCCGCCACCGTGAGGGTGGGCACCAGCATGAAGTGCTGATGGATCATGCCGATGCCGCGGTCGATGGCGTCGACCGGCGAGGTGATCGTGACCTCCTCACCGCGGAGTCGGACGGTGCCTTCGTCGGGCCGATACAGACCGTAGAGGACCTTCATCAGGGTGCTTTTCCCGGCACCGTTCTCGCCGAGCAGGGTGTGAACCTGCCCCGGGAGCACCGTGAGATCGACGCCTTCATTGGCGACTACGCCGGGGAACCGTTTGGTTATCCCCCGCATCTCGAGCATCGGCGCTCCCGGGTCGGTCATCTGATCAAGGCCTCCGGATCACTCGATGCCTGTGCTGATGGAGCCATCAGCGAGGCCCGCTGTTGTCGCTTCGGCATCGGTCTGGATGCCGGCGTCGAGACCGTAGGCATCGTTGTATTCGATGACGAGGCCACCGTTGGCGAGGGTGGCGATGAGAACCGATCCGGCCTCTCCGGCTTCCATGGCAGCGACGATCTCATCGAGCAGGACCTCCCAGTGGTACACCTGGGAAGCAACGACGATCTCCTCGCCGAGTGCAGTCTGGTTCGACTGGGTGCCGAACCATGCCGCGCCCTCTTCCTGGGCGACCCCGGTGGCGCCGACCACCATCTGGGCTGTGCCGGTGAGGACATCGGCCCCATTGGCCAAGTGAGCGGTGGCGGCTTCGGCCGCGAGCGCCACATCGCCGAAGGACTCGATGTAGTTGACGTTTACCTCGATGCTGTCGTCGACAGATGCGACTCCGGCAACGAATCCGTCGATGTAGAGCTTGGCGTCGCCGACCTCGATCGGGCCGACCACTCCGATCACGCCGGACTCGGTGAGGGCCGCGGCAATCGTGCCGTTGACGAATCCGCCCTCATCGGCCCGGACCGTGTAGGCGAATACATTGTCGAGACCGAAGTTGTCGGCCGCGGTGCCCCAGGCGAAGGTGACGTCGGGGAAGTCGGGGGCGATCTCCGCCAGCGGACCTCCGTACTGGGATCCGTGGGCGATGACCAGATCGAAGCCGTCGTCGGCATATCCACGGATGGCCGCTGCCGCTTCATCGACGATGAAGGTGCCATCGGTGATGGCCACCTCGACATCAGCACTCATTGCGTTGACGCCATCGACCATGCTCTGGGTGAATGCGAGGTCGTTGCTTGCGCTGGGCGCCACGATCGCAACCCTGAGGGTGTGCTCGGCATCGTCCATGTCGTCGTCGGCCACGGCGCCATCGCCGTCGTCGTCGACGCCGGCAGCGTCGTCGGCCACGGCGTCATCGCCGGAGTCGTCGCCGCAACTTGCGGCCAACAGGGCGAACACCGCTAACAGTGCGAGAAGCCATCCCAGTTTTGGTTTGTGCATTTGAACCCCTCCTAGGGTTGTTTCTGACTAGAGGGCCAGATCTTGTGGCAAAGCGTCTTGGTGATCATGCCGTTCGGTCGAACGATCTCGTTAGGGCCGAAGGTTGGCCAATCCGCTTACTGACCGCCACGAGTACGACAACGGTTAGCACCGCGGGAGCCATGGAGGTGAGGGTGGCGGCGCCGCCCTCCACGATGCCGAGCGTCTTCCACTGCAACACGGTGGCCGACACGATTCCGAACAAGAGCGAGCCGGTCATCACGCCCACCGCCCGCCAGGCACCGAAGTAGACGAGCGCGATTGCGATGAATCCGCGGCCCGAGGTGAGGTTCTGCTGGAACACACCCACCTCCAGCGCAAGGGCGGCACCGCCGAGGCCGGCCATCGTGTTGGCGATCACGATCGCGGCGACCCTGGTGAGGTTGACGCTCACACCGAGGGTGTCGGCCGCGTCCGGCGATTCGCCAACGGCCCGAATATTGAGACCGAAGGTGGTGCGGTTGATGACAAACCAGAAGGTGGGTACCAGCAGGAACGCCACATAGACAAGCGGATTGTGTTGGAACAACACCTCTCCCACTCGCGGAATGTCGCTGAGGAGGGGGATGTCGAAGTCGCGGAGGCCCCGGATCGGGATGGGCGTACCAACCTGTTTCTGGAAGAGCAGGTCGGTGAAACCGAGGCCGAAGAGGAAGATACCGATTCCGGAGATGCCCTGTTCGGCGTGCATCACCACTGTGATGAACGCATAAATGAGGCCCATCACACCGCCGACCACGATGGCGGCGAGGACACCGGCCGTGGCACTGCCCGACTCGAGGGCCGTGTAATAGGCGGCGTATGCACCGAGCAGCATCACTCCTTCGACGCCGAGGTTGAGCACGCCGGAGCGCTGACCGACCGTCTCTCCGAGTGCCGCGAACAGGAAGGGTGTGGCGAGCCGGATCCCCGAAGCAAGGGTGGTGACTATCACCGAGACGGTGAAGAACTCGCTCATGCCCGTCCCTCCCGCTCGATCTCACCGTCGACCCATTGCCTCAGCCTGGCCCGCAGCTTGAGGCTGGCAACCACGAACACGACCACTACGCCGTTGAGCGCGAGAATCATGGCCGCCGGCACCTGCACCTCGCGTTGCATCTCGAGCCCCCCGGTGAGCATGCCTCCGAAGAAGAACGACGCCGGCACGGTAGCCAGGGGATGGAGCCCTCCGAACAGGGCCGCGACGATGCCGTTGAAGCCCGCGTTCTGGGTGAAAGCCGCCGCGCCTCCTTCACCTATCAGGCGATGTGATTCGCTGCCGAAGACGAGCACCGCGCCAGCCACCCCCGCGCAGGCACCGCTGAAGGCGAGGGCTTGCACGACGCTGAGCTTCACCGGCATTCCTGCATAACGCGAAGCACTGGGATTGTGGCCCACCGCGCGAAGCCTCACGCCAAGTGAGCTGCGAAAGAGCAGGAAATAGCCGAGAACGGCGACCAGGAGCGCTATGAGAACACCGATGTGGAGACGGGTGCCGCCGGGGAGTAGGGGTAGATCGGCGTTCTCGGTGAGACGTTCGGTCTGCTGGATGCGGATCGCGCCCTCCTCGATAAGCAGATCTTGGAGGAGGAAGCTCATGAACTGGGCCGCGATGATGTTCATCATGATCGTGCTCAGGATCTCGTTGACACCGGCGTAGGCCTTGAGCGCCCCCGGAATCGCTCCCCAGATTCCCCCGCCGATGGCACCGGCGACGATCACTGTGGGGATGAGCACGATCCCGGGAAGATCGGGCACGGCAAGAGCGACGACGGTGGCGAGGATCGCGCCGGCAATGATCTGCCCCTCGCCGCCGATATTGATCACACCAGCCCGAAAAGCGATGCAGATACCTACACCCACCAGAAGAAGCGGCATGGCCTTGATGGCAGTGTCGGCGAGTTCGTCCGATCCGCCGAACGCGCCAGAGAACATGGCGTTGTAGCCGTCGAGAGGGTTGGCCCCCAGAGCGAGCAACATGATCGCACCGACGAGCAGGGCAGCCGCGACAGCCAGGAAGGGTACGGCCAACCCGACGAATGGCCGGGCGGCGCGCGCCAGATGAGCCCGACTCGGGTCGGAGGCCGCATCGTCCGCCGCTGTGGCTGTGTCGGTGCCACCCTCCTTGTACATTCTGTAAACCCTGTCATGGGCCGCCGCCGAGCGACAAGGCGAAGGTCGAGGCGGCGAGTCGTTCTACAGAATGGTGCTGCCGTACATCTCGCCCAATGAGTCGGCGATCAGTTCGAGACGCTCGCCGTCGGGGCCATCGAAGTAGATCGACGTGTTGTAGTCGAAGGTGATTCTGATCCCGGCTGCCTCGAGCTTGCCCCGCAGGTATTCGTGTTTCTCTGGATCGACCGAGATCGCGAGGTGGTGCATGCTGCCGAGCACCTCCGCGTAGGGCCCTAGGTCGAGCCCGGGGAAATCGAAGAAGGCAAGCAGGTTTCCATTGCCGATGTCGAAGAAGAAGTGAGTCGAGCCCTGGTAGTCGCGATTCTCGAAGAGATCGGTGAGGGGGAACTCCAGAATGTCTTGGTAGAAGGCGATCGTTCGCTCCACGTCGGAGCACAGCAGGGCGAGATGATGAACACCGCCCGCCGACGAGGCCGGCCGATCCGAACTCATATGCCGACGTCGAAGCGCGTCCCATTCATCGGTGCGGTCGGTGTCTTCGCCATGCTTGGTCACGTCGGTCATCCCGATATTTTTTCAGAATTGAACTACCTATGCAACCAGCTCAGTCCACCCTGGGGCCGCGGCGGTTGTCCCAGGAGCCCTTCCCGGTGGTGCGGTAGCGGTGGGCCCACAGACGATTGCGAAACCTGGGGTCGGAGCGGGCCACGAGGCCGGTGATCACACCGAAAGCGAACCCCGCCACGTGGGCCATCCACGCGATGCCACTGGCATCACCCAAAAAGAACTGGCTGACAAACCACAGGCCCAACAAGAACGCGGCGGGAATCCGGGGGAACAGGGGGATGATTCCGAGCAGCACGAAGGTTCGCACCCGCGCCCACGGGAACCACACGAGATAGGTGCCCATCACCCCCGCCACTGCGCCGCTCGCCCCGATGAGGGGCACCGTCGAGTCGACCTGGACCGCCACATGAGCGGCGGTGGCCACCACGCCGGCCAGCACATAGAAGACGGCGAAGTGGCCGATCCCCATGTGATCCTCGATGTTGTTGCCGAACACCCAGAGAAACACCATGTTGCCGATCAGGTGGATCCAGCTCCCGTGCAGGAACATCGACACGACCACCGCCACCCACACGTTCTTGTCCGGGAACGGGGTCACCCCCCGAGCCGATGGGTCACAGGCATCGGCGTCACCTCCGACCTGAGTGGTGGTGATCTCGACCCCGGTGAGCGGGCGCCCCTGAACTAGCTCACACGGGATCGCGGCGTACTGATAACTGAACTCGATCTCCTCCACCAGATCGGCCTGGGTGGCCGCCTCGAAACTGTGGGTGGCGTCGGGCTGGACAAACACGAAAACCCCGATGCAGGAGGCGATCAACAAGACCGTCAGCACGGCCGGCCGCCGCGTGGGGTTCTCGTCTCTCAGTGGGATCATGTTGTTGCCCGTGGAGACTTCAGCAGCATCGACGACTCAGCCGGGACCATCTGCGGCCGGCATCGACACCGAAGATCCGCACCTCGGAGCCATCGGCGCTCAGAATCGTCGTGGCCCCCTCGACCCCCTCTCCGACAGCCCGCTCGAGGCGCACGACTTCGGCGCTCGCCTCGAGACCGTAGTGAGCGGCACCATTGAGGGAAACGAAGGCCTCGAGCCGATCGAGTGCTCCGCGTTGGTAGAACAGTTCTGCTACTACCTCGAGGGCATGAGGAGCACTGAAGATCCCCGGTTTCGCGGAGACCGACTCCTTGTCGCTCAGCGGATGAGGGGCGGAGTCGGTGCCGAAGAAGAAGCGAGGATCGCCAGATGTGGCTGCGGCCACCAGCGCCAAGCGCTCCTCGCGACTGTTGATCACCGGCTTGCAGTAAAGGTGGGGACGCAAGCCGTTGGCGAGCAGGTCAGACCGATCGCAGGTGAGATGGTGCGGGGTGATCGAGCCGGCCACACCGGTGTGACCGCGCACGAAGTCCAGGCCGGCACGAGTGGAGACGTGCTCGACGGTGACCTTCAGCTCCGGGACTTCATCACAAATCGGGGCGAGCTCGGCCTCCAGAAACGCCGCCTCGCGGTCGAAGATGTCGACTTCGGGATCGGTGGACTCGGCGTGGACAAGAAGGGGTATGCCCACACCAGCCATCACCTCGAGAGCCGACCGATAGCCGGCCAGTGACGCCCCGCCCGCTTCAGAGTTGGTGGTGGCACCTGCGGGGTAGTACTTCACCGCGAAGACGATTCCGTCTCGATGGCCGGCAAGGAGATCGTCGACATCGAGATCGTCGTTGAGGTAGAGCCCCATGAGCGGCGTGAAGTCGCCTCGGGCATCGGGACCGACAGAGGCGAGAATCCGATCGCGATAGGCCGCGGCAGTCGTCGTGTTGGTGATCGGTGGCACCAGATTCGGCATCACGAGAGCGCGATGGAAGCCGCGGGCCGTGAACGGCGCGACCGCGGCGAGCATCTCGTCGTCGCGAAAGTGGACGTGCCAGTCGTCGGGCACGACGATTTCCACCGAGACCGTTTCAGTTTCCCAGCCGCTCACGACGCACCGTATTGGCCGCGGTAGGCCGCGATCCGACCGGCGGTCTCATCATCGAGCACAACGCGACCGTCAAGTTTGCGACCGCGAAGATGCTCGACCACCTCGTCGAGGGTGACGATCGCCCTGGTCGGCATCGAGTACTCATCGGCGATTTCGGTCAGCGCCGAACGCGGCCCGGTGCCTCGTTCCTGGCGATCCACCGACACGATCAACCCGGCCAACACAACATCGGCCGCGTCGCGCATCACCGGCACCGTCTCACGTATCGATGTGCCCGCGGTGGTTACGTCTTCGACAATCAGCACCCGATCACCAGCCGCGAGCGGCGCACCCACCAATGAGCCACCCTCGCCATGATCCTTGGCTTCCTTGCGGTTGAAGCAGAATCCGACATCGCGCCCGAGAGCGGCGAGCGCGATGGAGGTGGTGGCCACAAGGGGGATGCCCTTGTAGGCCGGCCCGAACAAGACGTCGACATCGCTTGGCCAGGTCTGCTCGATCGCGGCGGCGTAGAACTCGCCGAGACGACCTAGTTGCTCACCGGTGCGGTAGCGACCCGCATTGATGAAGAAGGGAGTGCGGCGCCCGCTCTTGGTGGTGAAATCACCGAACGACAGAACCTCCGACCGCACCATGAAGTCGATGAAATCGCTCTTGAAGTCGTCCACATTCACCCCTTCGAAAGCCCACCCTACCGATAGGGTCCTTGCCGATGCGGGTGGTCACCTGGAACATCAATTCGATCCGCACCCGAGTGGATCAAGTGCTTGGCTGGGCGGTCGCCAACCAGGCCGACGTGCTCCTGCTCCAGGAGACGAAGTGCGGCGATTCCGACTTCCCCTTCGCAGCGTTCGAAGCCGCTGGGTACGAGGTCGCCCACCACGGCGTCAACCACTGGAACGGCGTCGCCATCGTCAGCCGGGTGGGACTCGACAATCCGGTTGGAGGCTTCGACGGCCACCAGCGGGAGCCCTTCGACGAGCCTCGGCTCCTGGCCGCCACCTGCGGCGGAGTCCGGATGTGGTCGGTGTATGTGCCCAATGGTCGAGAACTCGACGACCCTCACTATCTCTACAAGCTGGTCTGGCTCGAACGCTTACGATCCGAGCTCGCCCTGAAGGGCGCTGTGGGCCAGAGGTCGTTGGTGGCCGGAGATTTCAATGTCGCGCCCACCGACCTCGACATCTACATGCCCTCGCGGTGGAAGAAGCGCACCCATGCCAGCCCTCCGGAGCGGGCCGCCATCGACGCCATCATCGACCTCGGGCTCCGTGACGTCACCCGAGAGCACCTTCCCGGCGCGGGGGTCTACACCTGGTGGAACTATCGCACCGACGGATTCGCCAAGGACCAGGGACTACGCCTCGATCTGGCGCTGTGCTCGCCGGCGGTGGCCGATGCCACCGAATCTGTCCACGTCGACCGGGCCGCCCGGGGGCTGGAACGACCATCGGACCATGCTCCGCTGGTGCTCGACATCAATTTCTGAACATCACTCGCCGATGTCTTCGTTCCACAGCTGGGGTTCCGCCGCGATGAAATCCCTCATCATCTGCTTGCACGTCGCGTCGTCGGCTCGCACCAGCTCCACACCACGCCCTTCGAGGTGGCTCTCGCCTCCGAGGAAGGTCTCGTTCTCACCTATGACCACGCGGGGTATCCCGTAGAGAAGGGCCGCTCCCGTGCACATGTCACACGGTGAGAGGGTCGAGTAGAGGGTGGCCCGCCGATAGGCCGAGGCGGGAAGTCGGCCCGCCTGCTCGAGGCAGTCCATCTCGGCATGGAGCACAACCGACCCCTGCTGCACCCTCCGGTTGTGGCCCCGGCCCACGATTTCACCGTCGATCATCAAGGCGGAGCCGATCGGAATGCCCCCCTCGGCGAGCCCGGCCCGGGCCTCCTCGATGGCGGCCTGAAGCCCCTTGCGGTCGTCATCGCTCAGTTCAACGCTCATCACGCCATCGTGGAGCCCACATCACCGAACGGTCAAATGAACCGTTCGAGGGTCGCATCTCGATAAGTGGAGTAGGAGGTTCCCCCATGCAGTCGTCACTCCCTTCACCACCGAACTCGGTCCTTCCCCCGCCCCCACCGCGGCCCGACCGTCGCCCCCGCCGATGGCGCGTCGTGCGCTGGATCCACATCGTGGGCCTTCTCGCGGCCATCCCGATCGGCATGTACTTCGGTCTCGAAGGTGCCGGAGGGATCGTCGCTCTCTTCGTCATCCTGGTGCCGTTCGAGAAGATGTTTCGTCGCCACGACCAAGCCATTCGACGTCCCGGACTTCGCACCGACCTCACCTATGCCCTCGTTGCACCGGTACTCAATGTCGTCGGGATCGCGATGGGAATCGGCATCGCCCTCCTGGCATTCCCCGTGATCCTCCCGGCGCTCGCCCTGCGGCCGTTGGTGATGGCGCAGCCGACCTGGTTGCTCGCTACCGAAGCGGTGCTCCTGGCCGACATGCTCATCTACTGGGCCCACCGACTCGGCCACGAGGTCGGCTTCTTCTGGCGCTTCCACTCCATCCACCACTCGAGCGCCAAGATGGACTGGATCTCAGGGATTCGTCAACATCCGTTCGACGGGATCATCATCGTGGTTCCCGCGGTGTTCCTCATCGTCGCCGGCTTCCAGCTGGAAGTGGTCGGTGCGGTGGCGATCATCCAGACGATTCTCGGCCTGGTCGCTCACGCCAACATCCGCTGGCGACTGCGCCCCCTTCACCGGATCGTCATGACTCCCGAGTTCCACCACTGGCATCACGCCAACTACCCGGAATCGATCCACACCAACTACTCGGTATTCCTCCCGATCTGGGACATGATCTGGGGCACCTACTTCATGCCCAAGGATCGTCGTCCCGCCATCTACGGCAACGACGACCCGATCCCGCCAAGCGTTCCGGGCCAGCTGCTCTACCCGTTTCGCGCCGAAACCAGGGAGCGCTATCCGTTCCCGTCGGCGTGGCGGCGCCGGATACGTCGGCTACGCCGATTCGTGCCCTTCCGCCGTCGGAGGGTGTCGGTTTTCTAGCATGTCGACGGTGACCGCTGATCCCGCGCCGGCCGGCACCGGCCCGAACGACGACGTCGATCTCGTTCGACGCGTCGGCGCGGGCGACCGCGACGCTCTCGCCGCCCTCTACGAACGTCACGCCGGCTGGATCACCGTTCGACTCAGTCGCCGTAGCCACGACCCCGAACTCGTCGACACCGCCCTGCAGGACACCTTCCTCGCGGTGTGGAAGCAAGCGAGCGACTACCGACCGTCCGGCGAGGTTGGAGCCTGGCTCTGGACCATCGCCGTACGGCGCCTGATCGATCAGCTCCGCCGTCGGCGGCCGCCTCAACCGATCGCCGACGCGGCGCCATTGGCCGAGGTGATCACCCACGAGATCCCGCTGGCTCTGGGTCACACCGATCTCGGTGCCGCGTTCGCCGCTCTCGACCCAGAACTCCAGGCCGTACTCGCGGCCACCGCCCTCGACGGCCTCACCAACGCCGAGGCCGCGAGCCTGCTCGACATCCCCGTGGGCACGGTCAAGAGTCGCCTGTCCCGTGCCCGCCAGATCCTCAAGGAGGTTCTCCGATGACACCGGTCAACCCTGTCGAAAACGCACTTGCCCGTGCCGGCGAGCACCCACGTTTCCTAGCGTCGGCCGAGATCGACCCCATTGCGGTCCGGCTCGCCTCCAATCTCGCCGCGATCGAGGCCGAACTCGACGCCCCACGCCCCGGTCGCCTGGCTCGCCTCCTCGCCCGGTTCGGAGTCGACGAGCGAACGATCCCCCTCGTCACCGCCACCCCGGCCCTGCGACGATCGTGGCTCGGCTCGGTATTCGTGGCGGTGTTGTTCGCGCTCACCGCGGCCGCCAACAGCACAGCCACCGAAGGGGCCGACCAGATCGTCGCCTTCCTCACCCTCGCCCCCCTCGTTCCCCTGCTCGGGGTGGCTCTGGCCTTCGGCCCCGCGGTCGACCCCACCCACGAGGTGGCGGTGGCCGCGCCGATCGACGGCTTCCGTCTCTTTCTCGTAAGGGCGATCACGGTGGTGGGCGCCAGCACGGCGATCCTGCTGGCCGCGTCGGCCCTCGTGCCCGATGGTGGCCCCTACCGCATCGCCTGGTTGCTCCCCGCCCTGGCCGCCACCGGGACCACCATGGCCCTGGCAACGCGTTTCGACCCGCGGGCGGCTGCTGCGGGTGTGGCCACCACCTGGCTTCTGGTCGTGCTCATCGTGACCCAGGCTGCCGACCCCTCGGCCGCGTTCGGTCCGGTGGCGCAGGTCCTCAGCTTCGCCCTCACTGCCCTGGCGGCGGTCGTGTTCTTCCGCCGCCGGCGGCGCCTCGACACCCTTTCGATTCGGTGAACTGATGCCAGGCCCCGTCGTCTCCTTCGAGTCTCTAGGCCAGCGCTATGGCGCCAAGGCTGTCCTTGCTCTCGACCCCACCGTGCTCGATGGCGGCATCACCGCAGTGCTCGGCCCCAACGGCTCGGGCAAGAGCACCCTCCTCAAGCTCGCGGCCACGGTCACCGAACCGAGTTCGGGTTCGATCCGTGTCGCCGGACTCGATCCCTCCGACCCCGCCGAGCGCACCGCGATTCGGCGCCGGCTCGGCTATGTCGCCCAAGACGACGGCCTTCCGGGACGGATGCGGGTGAGGGAGTACTGCAACTACGTCGCCGCCTTGAAAGAGATAGGTCCGGCCCGGCTGCGCAGGCGTTGGACGGCCTGGACGCTCGAGCGGGTCGCGCTCACCGATCATCTCGACGACCGCATTCGTACTCTGAGCGGAGGCATGAAGCGTCGCCTGTCGATCGCCCAGGCCTTGCTGGGCGGGCCCGATCTGCTTGTGCTCGACGAACCACTCACCTCCCTCGATGCCGAGCAGAGGGGCGAGATCACCCGCCTTCTGGTCGAACTCGCCGCCGAGGCAACCGTGCTCGTCGCCACCCACCATGCCGACCAATTCGCCGCCGCCTGTCGGCGGGTGCTGGTGCTCGAGGAGGGAAGAGTTGCCTTCGACGGAGTGCCTCGCGAACTCGCAGCCCGGGCAGAAGGCCATGTGTGGGAGACAGATGTGGCAGATCCGATGGCCGTGTGCCGCGCAATTGGCCCGGAGCGTTACCGCTGCGTCGCACAGACTGTCCCCGCCGGAGTGGAGTCCGCCGAGCCCACGGTGGCCGACGGCTATCTGGCCGTGGTGCGCTTCCGGCCCCGTCCCTGACCCGCAGCCGCACCCGTCTCTCCGACGACGAGGGCCACCCACATCACTCCCACGGCCAAGAGTGCGGCGAGGGCGAAGGCGGATGCGTCGAGCCCGATCGCGCCGGCCGACCAACCCACAACGGCGGGACCTACGAAGAACCCGGCGTTGCCCATCAGGCTGAAACCGGCCAAGAAGGGACCTTGAGCATCTGCGGGCGCGAGGTCGGTGCCGAGGGTGAGAATGGTCCCCGCCGACAACCCGTTACCCATCCCGATCACAATCGTCGCCACCACGACCGCACCGGTGGAGTCGGCAAAACCGAGCAGCACCAACCCGATCGACATCAGGCTGAACGCGGGGACCATGGCGTGGAGTCTTCCGAACCGGTCCATCACATATCCCGCCACTGGGAAGAGGATGAAATCGGCCGCAGTGCCGACCGCAACGAGGCTGCCTATCGCCGACGCGCTCAGCTCGAGTTGGTCGCCGATGAGAGGTATCACCACGTACCGACCCTGCCGAGCGGCCATGATCAGCATGGGACCGAGACCCACCCTCAACAAGAGGCGACGATGACGCCGAAGAGCCGGTCCCACCCGTACCCGCGGATGGCGCTGGGAGTCAGCCGGAGCTTCACGCCCTCCGAGTAGAGCCGCCCCAACGAGGCCCATCACGATCACCACGGCCGAAGTGGTGAAGGCAGCACGAAATCCCCATCTGTCGGCAATGGCCCCACCCATCAGCGGACCGATCACGAACGCGAACCGGTGGGTGCCGCCCATGAAGGAGTTGATCCGGCCCCGAACCGGGGCCGCGATCGTGCGGGCTATGAAGAGCTGGCGTGATTGTGAGAGCCCGCCGAAACCAAATCCCCAGAGGATCCGCAACAGCAGGAGAAGTATCACGGCGTCGGTGAAACCGAACAACAGGGCACTGGCGGCAACGGCGCCCATGGCGGTGAACATGAGGCGATCGTTGCCGAACCGTTCCGCGTAGGCACTGGCCGGAATCCCGATGAGAGCAGCTCCGATCCCGGTTGCCGCGATGATGACGCCGATCATCGACAGGCTGATGCCCTCCTCGGCCAGATAGAGAGGTACCACGGGTAGGAGAATCCCTCCGCCGAGGGTCACCGCCCCCGCGGGCAGATAGAGGGGCGCGATGTTGCGGCGCAGGATTGTCCAGACCGAGACCTCACCCGTGTTCACCACGGGAGACTAGGCGGTCGCGATTGCCGCAACCCCACCAACCCCCGCAGCCGCAAGATCAGCGATCATCCTCACCGCCCCCCCGATCATGGCCGACGTCTCATGGGGGCGAGCGAGAACCACGAGCTGCACCATCGCGGCAGGATCGGCGAGCGACACGAACTCCAGGCCGGGTGGCCGAAAGGTCTGGACGCTGCTCGGCACCAGGGCGATACCGGCCCCGGCGGCCACCAATCCGAGGATCGTCGTGTATTCGGTTGCCTCCATCGCCGGGTTGTAGCTCACGCTCGCCCCTGCCATCAGCAGGCGCAGCTCGGTGTGCAGGGTGGGCGACACTTCGCGATCGAAGCCGATGAATGTCTCGGCGACGAGCCTCGAGAGATCGATCCGTTCAGCTCCGGCAAGTTCGTGTTCGCCGGCTACGGCCAGGACGAGGGGCTCACTGCCGATGACACGCACATCGAGACCCGCCGCCGCGGCGGCGGTGCGGCCGATTCCTAGATCGACCCGACCCTCGCGCAATGCATCGACCTGCGTATCGGTGGACATCGAGTGGAGCTCGAAGTCGACGTTGGGTCGCCAGGCGCGGTACTCACGCAGGAAGCGGGGCACCAGCTCATAGGCGGTGGAGTCGACGAATCCCAGCCTGAGCAAGCCCCGCTCCCCCTCGCGCAGCTCGCGAGCAGCCCTCTCCACTCCGTCGGCGGTGACGAGGAGGCGACGGGCCTGTTCGAGCAGGATCTCTCCGGCAGGGGTGATCGACACCCGTCGGGTGGTGCGGTCGAAGAGGCGGGTGTCGAGGTCGGCTTCGAGTTGACGGATCTGCTGACTGAGCGCGGGCTGGGCGATGTGGAGCCGGGTTGCGGCCCGGCCGAAGTGGAGTTCCTCGGCCACCGCCACAAAGTAGCCGAGCTTGCGCAGGCTCAGATTGAGTCCAGGCGACGTATTCATAGGCAAAGACTATCAATCAGTCCTGAATATGTATTTCCAACCGATTGAACGAGAAGGCAGGCTCTCTCCATGGGGAAGCACAAATCACCCGCCCGCTACAGCGCGGCCGGACTCGCCTGGCGAGGCCTGCGCAACAAGTCGTGGCCCCGAGTGTGGCGAGAGCCCGAACTGAAGTCGGCCTACGACGTCGTCGTAATCGGCGGAGGCATCCATGGCTTGGCCACCGCCTACTACCTCGCGTCCAACCACGCAATCACCAACGTTGCCGTGGTCGACAAGGCCTATCTCGGCTCAGGAGGCTCAGGGCGCAACACGGCGATTGTTCGTTCCAACTACCTCACCCCCGAGGGAGTGGCCTTTTATGACCGCTCGCTCGATCTCTACAACACGATGTCGACCGATCTCAACATCAACGTCATGTTCTCCGAACGCGGCCACATGACCCTCGCCCACACCGACTCGGCTCTGAGAACGATGAACTGGCGAGCGGAGGTCAACAAGCTCCAGGGCATCGACTCCTCGGTAATCGCCCCCGACGAGATCAAGAAGCTCTCACCCAGTCTCGACACCTCCCCCAACACCCGATACCCCATCCTCGGCGCCCTCTACCATCCGCCCGGAGGCACGATCCGACACGACGCAGTGGTGTGGGGCTATGCCCGCGCCGCCGACGCCTACGGAGTCGACCTCCACCAGAAGACCGAGGTGCTCGACATCCTCTGCGAAGGCGGTGCCGGGCCCAACGGCAAGGGTGCGGGAGGCAAGGTCACCGGCGTGCGCACCAACCGAGGCGACATCCACGCTCCGGTGGTGGTGAACTGCACCGCCGGCTGGGCCAGCACCATCGCCTCCATGGCCGGGGTACGCCTGCCGATCACGACCCACCCCCTGCAGGCCGCCGTCACCGAACCGGTGAAGACTTTCCTCCCCACGGTGATCGTCTCCGGCTCCCTGCACGTCTATGTGAGCCAAACCGACCGCGGCGAACTCGTCTTCGGCGCCTCCGTCGACCCCGTCGCCAACTACGACATGAAGGGCACACTTGAGTTCACCGAAGAGCTCGCCGGACACGTGCTCGAACTCATGCCCGGTCTGTCGAAGATGCGCCTCATGCGCCAGTGGGCCGGACTCTGCGACATGACCCCCGACTACTCGCCGGTGATGGGGCCCACGCCGGTCGACGGCTTCCTGGTCGACGTCGGATGGGGTACCTACGGCTTCAAGGCCGGCCCCGTCTCCGGGGAGCAGATGGCCGCCTGCATCGCCCACGAATCGATGCCCGACCTGATCGCACCGTTCGTGCTCAGCCGATTCACCGACGGAACCCTCGTCGGCGAAAAGGGTGCCGCCGCGGTGGGCCACTAGGAGTTGATGAACTGATGTTGCTCGTCCCTTGCCCCAATTGCGGTCCCCGCAACGCCTCCGACATGTCGTACGGCGGTGAGCCCCACTCGCGCCCCGATCCCAACACCGCCTCACCCGAGCAATGGCGTACCTACCTCTACCTACGCGACAACGAGTCGGGCTGGATCACCGAGAAGTGGTACTGCTCGTCGGGCTGCCGCAAGCATTTCAAACTCGAACGCCACACCCTCACCGGCGAGTTGCGCAACCCTCCCCTTCCCGGCAACAAGACCGGAGGCCACAAGTGACCACCCGTCTCCCAGCCCAACCCAACGAGGTGATCGATCGCTCGAAACCGCTGGCCTTCACCTGGAACGGCAAGAAGATGCGAGGGTTCGAGGGCGACACCATCACGTCGGCGATCCTCGCCAACGGAGAGCACATCATCAGCCGCTCGATGAAATACCACCGTCCCCGCGGCGTGCTCACCGCCGATTTCTGGGACCCGAACACGTCGGTGCAGGTGGGCGACGAGCCGAACGTGCGAGCGTCGCATCGCGCTCTCGTTGCCGGCATGGCCGTTTCCGCCCAAAACGTGTGGCCCTCCCTGAAGTACGACGCCAAGGCGGCCAACGGCCTGGTGGGCCGCTTCCTGACTGCCGGCTTCTACTACAAGACGTTCATGAAGCCGGCCAAGATGTGGCCGGCCTACGAACGTGTTCTCGCCCGGTTCGCCCCCGGCGGGAAGGTCGATCTCGACACTCCGCACGGCTACCACGACAAGCGCTACGCCCACCCCGACGTGGTGGTCGCGGGCGGCGGCCCTTCGGGTCTCGCGGCCGCCGTCGAAGCCGCCCGCGCCGGTGCTTCGGTGATGCTGGTGGAGCACGAACACGATCTCGGTGGTCATCTTCGTTGGGGTTCCAACGACGACGCCGATGCTCTCGCCGGGCTTGTCGCCGAGGCCGAGTCCGCAGGCGTGGAGATCCTCACCAACTCGACCGTCACCGGCCGCTACGAGGACAACTGGCTGGCCATAGCTCAGCGCAACCACCCGATCGCGGTCGAACGCCTCATCAAGGCCAGGGCCAAGGTGCTGGTCGTGGCCCCCGGGCTGATCGAGCGACCCTACGTCTTTGCCGGCAACGATCTGCCCGGTGTCATGACCTCAGGTGCGGTCCGGCGCCTGATCGCCATGTACGCGATCAGGCCCGGGAACCGAGCCGTCGTACTCACGGCCAACGAATCGGGTGATGCCGCGATCGACGAACTCGAACGAGCCGGAATCGAGATCGTCAAGGTCATCGATGCTCGCACCGGAGCCACCGTCACCAAGGCCAGCGGCTCCAAGAGCCGGGTCAAGGCCGTCACCTGCAGCGACGGCTCGATCGTCGATGCAGATCTGCTCGTCACCGCAACCGGCTGGACCGCTCCCACCTCCCTACTCAACATGAGCGGTGACCGACCCGTTTACGACCCGGCCTCTGCCCGCTTCTTCGCCGACAGCCCGCCCGACAACGTCCTCACCACCGGTGGCATCGCGGGCGACGGCAACCGAGATGAGCTCATATCCCATGGTCGCTCCACCGGTCGACTTGCTGCTGCTCGCGCTGGGGTTGCCCGTCACCGGATACAGGCGGCCACCACGAGAGCCACCGCGGTCGACGGCCCCGAACCTGCCTACCCCGACGACACCCGGTCGCCACTCGGCCGCGATCCCCACCCTGAGCTGTTCCGTTCCACCTCCCACGGCATGGTCGACTTCTCGGAGGACATCTCGTCGAAGGATCTCTTCGGGGCCGCGGCAGAGGGATTCGATTCGGTCGAGCTGCTCAAGCGATTCACCACCGCCACGATGGGGCCATCACAGGGCAAGCTCGAGACGGTCAACACTGTGGCCGTGCTGGCCGAGGCGAGAGGCGAGACCCTCGCTGAGGTGGGCACCACCGTCTGGCGCCCGCCCTACGCTCCCATCGCACTGGGTGCCCTCGCCGGCCGCGTCTTCGAACCGGTGCGCGTCTCATCCATCCAGCCTTGGCACGAAGCCAACGGCTCCACCCCGATCCTCGCCGGCCAGTGGGTACGACCCGAGCACTATGGCGCTCCCCAGCAAGAGGTGCGCAATACCCGCGCCAACGTCGGAATCACCGACGTCACTCCTCTCGGCAAGCTCGACCTACAGGGGCCCGATGTCGCTAAGCTCCTCAGCCAGCTCTACACCAACAAGTGGATGCAGCTGGCAATCGGGTCGGTCCGCTACGGCATCATGTGCGCCGAGGACGGGGTGGTGCTCGACGACGGCGTCACCGGCCGGCTCGGCGACGAGCATTACCTGATGACCACCACCTCTTCGGGCGCCGGCGGCGTCTGGAATTGGATCGAGAACTGGCTCCAGACCGAACATCCGGAATGGCAGGTCCACGTCACACCGGTCACCACCGGGCTCACCTCGATCAATGTGGCCGGCCCCAACAGCCGCGAGCTGATGAGCCGCCTCGTCGGCGACGACATCGATCTCGACCCCGACGCGTTCAAATACATGCAGGTGCGCACCGGCACCATCGCCGGAGTGGCCGACTGTGTGGTGTGGCGAATCGGGTTCACCGGGGAGCTGTCGTTCGAGATCCATGTGCCTTCCGGTCATGGCCTCCACGTGTGGGAGACGCTCCTGGGACAGGGTGAATCGCTCGGCGTGGCTCCATTCGGCCTCGAAGCCCAGCGCATCATGCGCCTCGAGAAGGGGCACTTCATCGTGGGCCAGGACACCGACGGACTGAGCAAGGCGCCGACCACCGGAATGATCGGCCTGCTGAAGTTCGACAAGGACGACTGGGCAGGCAAGCCCGAGGTCGCATGGGCGCTCGAAGGCGACTATCCCCGGATCGTTGCGATCCAGCCGACCGACCCCAGCATCGTTCCCGACGAGGCCTGCCAGATCCTGCGCGAAGGCACCAAGGACATCGTGGGCAGGATCACCTCGTCACGGTTCTCGCCCACGCTCGACCGTGCGGTCTGTCTCGGTCAGGTCACCCCCGAGTTCGCCGGGCCCGACACCACCCTCACGGTGCAGCTCGTGAACGGCGAGCAGATCACCGCCCGAGTGATGCAACACCACGCCCACTTCGATCCGGAAGGAGAGCGGCTCCGTGGCTGATCCACCCGCTTTCGAAAGTCCCGTCGTCACCATCGGACGCGCCGCCGGCGCCGGTTCGATCACCCTGACGGATGAATCGGCAACCACGAAGGCCAGCGTCCGCGCCGCCGACGGCACCCCCGCTGCTTCTGCTCTCGGCCTCACGTTCGGCTGTGCCGAGGCCCGCGGTGACGTGTTGGTCGCCCGCACCCGCCCCGACGAGTGGATGGTTTTCGGCACGTCGCAAGCAGTGGCGGCCCATCTCGGCGGCCTCGACCTATCCGGCTACGCCAGCACCGTCGACATCACCCACAGCCGCCTGATGTTCAGAATCACCGGCCTGGCCGCCGCCAAGGCGATGGCCAAGGTGTGCAGCATCGACTTCTCCGATCCAATGATGCCCAGCGGCGCGTGTGTAGGCGCGTCGGTGGCCAAGGTCGGGTGCGACATCATCCGCCACGACATCGACGACGTACCGAGCTACCGGATTCTCTGCGACCGCTCATTCGGTCAGTACCTGTTCGACGCTCTCGTCGACGCCAAGGCCGAGTTCGGCTGATCGCCACTAGCCGGTCCAGAGGGCGATTATCGCCGGATTCGCTGCCATCCAAGTGGCGGCGGCCTCCGCCGGTTCGAGTCCTCCGACATCCACCAGCGCGGCCATGCTCGCCAACATCTCGTTGGTGAGATCGATGCGAGCGATCAGATCCGCGGCCAAGGGCCAGCGCTCCGGCAGGCGCTGACTGATCGCCATCTTCAGGTAGCCATTCGACGGATTTCCGCAGTCGTGGGTGAGCGCACTGTTGTCGCCCCAGCTCGGATCGATCGGGCACTCCTCCTCGAAGGATGGGAACTCCACGAACGATCCATCGTGGATGAACTCGATGTAGCTGGGAGTCCAGTTGAACAACACGATCGGTGTGCGGTTGGCCACCGCCGACTCGAGTTCCTCGAAGAGGGCACCTGCCGATTCCATGTGGATCACATCGAAATTCATCTGCAGCGCCGCTACACGCTGCTCGTCGCCCTTCAACCAGTTGAGCGGGCCGGTCAGGAAGCGGCCCCTGCTCGGGTTCTCCTGCGAACCGAACAGCACCGCACACTCATCGAGTGCGTTCCAGTCGGGCAACCCGGGGCAAAGCTCACCGACGTAGGAGGGATACCACCAATCCTCGCGGGTCACCGCTGAATGGGTGGCCCAATCGAGCACGCAGCCCTTGTCGACCTGCTCTTCGAAGGCGAGACCGAACGGGCCCTCCCAGACCTCGTGCACGATGTCGATCTCGCCGTCGCACATGGATTGGTAGACCGCACGCGTATCGGCCTGAACAAGATCGACGGTGTAGCCGGCGGTTTGCAGAATGGTGCCGATCACTTCGGCGCTGACTCTCTGACTCGACCAGTTGTGCACCGCGATCTGGATATGGGTCTCGCTGTCGAGGTCGAGCGGAGCCGCGACCGGATCACTGTCGTCGCCGCTGCATGCCGCGAAAAGCAGCACCAGCAGCATCAGCAAAACCCTCAGTCGTCTCGACATATCTCCCCGCGGAGCCTGAAACTCGGTCGCACTCGCCCAAACAGGACAGTAACAACTCTCGCCGCCGGAACCGAAAGCAGCGTCGCCCGGTCTGCGGTTGAGGCGTGGTGGGAGAACTCTCGTTATCATCGCATCCGAGGTATGGACGGAGGAGTCGACTGGTGACCCAACCGCCCGAAGGGTCAAGCGAACAAGCCGGATCGAACTTGCCGCGCCCCCACGTCGACCCCGGAGACGGCGCGCCGCCACCTTCTCCGGTCCCACCGTCGCCCCCGCCACCTGCACCCCAGCCTCAGCAGCCTGTCGCGCCACCTCAACAGCCCGCAGCCCCCGCACCCCCACAACCGGTACCTCAACAACCCGCCGCGCCACCCCCACAACAACCCGCGCCACCCCCACAACCCGCCGCGCCGGCACCCGCACGGCCCCAACGCGCTCCCCGAGCCAGCGAATCCCCGCCCCCGGCGAAGGACAAGTCATCAGGCCGAGGCCCGAACCGCAAGACCCTGTTCATAGCCATCAACGTGATCGTGGTGATCGGCGCGACCGTAGCGGTGTGGCTTTTCTGGCCCCTGGGCGACGACACGTCCACCTCTGGGGCTGAATCCTCGCTTGCCCCTCCTGGTGTCGACCCGGTGTTCGAGGGGGATGGAGCGGAGGCGACCATAGTCGCCACCACTCCCACGATCGCCGCCGCCGATGCCCTCCGTATCGAGTTGCTGGAACGTCAGATCGCCGTGCTCGAAGGTGAGTTGCGAAAGGCGCCACCACCCGCGATCTCCGGTTCACGGATCTCACGCATACCCATGGACGCCGATGTCCGCTTCTTGAGCGCAAGTGATGCAGGTGTCGCCGTCGTCGGCGGTGATGGCAGCTACGCCAACATCGACCCCGACACCGATGAAGTCACCGATGTCGAGTCGCTCTCAGCCAGTGCTGCACGGGTGCTCCGAACCGGAACCTCGGTCTGGGTGGGCGATTTCGGCGGCGACCAGCTCCTCCGAGTCGACCCCGCGGGAGCGGAAGTGCTCTCGAGGTTCCCGATCGACGGGCCCGACGGTCTCCAGAAGGACGGCCGAACTCTCATAGTGGCTGCAGCACGTGGTGGCTACGTGGCTCGCGTCGACTCCGCCGATGGCACCATCCTCGATCGGATCGATGTCGGCGGCAGCCCCACCGCTGTCCTCGTCACCGCAGAAGGACGCATCTTCGCGGCGGTGTTCGACACCGCCGAGGTGGTCGAACTCGACCGCTCCGTTCTCTCGGTGATCGGGCGCACTTCAGTTGGCGACGGCCCCGTGGGGTTGGCGTCCGGGGGCGAAGGCATCATCTTCGTATCCAGCCAGACCGCCGGCACCGTTTCACGCGTCGACTTGGATTCCGGCGAGATGATCGAGGTCGAGGTCGGAGCCGCCCCGATCGAGCTGGCCATCTCCTTCGGCTCCCTGTGGGTATCGGTGAGCGAATCGGGCGACCTGGTGGAGCTCGACCTCGACGACCTCACGATCCTCAGCCGCACACCGCTCGGAGGGACACCTACCGGGCTGTCCGTCGGCGCAGACTCTCTCTGGGTGGCGGTGGCCGACGACATGGTCGTAGTCCGAATAGCGCGCTGAACGGGGCGAAAATCAGCCCGGAGTTCGCCGGTCCCGACCTCACATCGCGCCGGTTGCGGTCGGTACGATCGAAGGACTGCCAGTCTCCGGAGGTTTCCCCATGCAGTTCGGTGAGCTCGAGATCGAACAGGCCCTGGCCGACTTTGTGGGGTCGGAACTCCTGCCCGGCACGGGGATCCGCCCCGACGCATTCTGGAGCGGCTTCGAACGGATCGTGGCCGACCTTGCGCCGCTCAATCGCGAACTTCTGGCCCGACGCGATGAACTACAGGCCCAGATCGACGAGTGGCACATCCTCCACCGAGGAGAAGGCCACGATGCCACCGCCTATGCATCCTTCCTTCGCGAGATCGGCTATCTCAACTACATGACCGAGGAGGTCGACCTGGCCACCGAAAACGTCGACCGGGAGATCGCCGAGGTGGCGGGCCCCCAGCTCGTGGTTCCGCTCGACAATTCCCGCTACGCGCTCAACGCGGCCAACGCCCGCTGGGGCAGCTTCTACGACGCGCTCTACGGCACCGACGTGCTCGACGACGGCGATGGCTGCGCAAAGGGCCGCGAGTACAACCCCATCCGGGGCGACAAGGTCATCGACTCTGTCCGCGAGTTCCTCGATCGCCACTTCAGCCTCAACCGATCTAGCCACCGGTCGGTCACTGCCTACAGGATCGAACGCGGCGATCTCGTGGCGGTGAGTGGCGACGGCACCGTCAGCACTCTCCTGCGGCCCGAGCGGTTCGTCGCCTACACCGGCGATGCTGGCAACCCCGACTCGATACTCCTGCGCAAGAACGGTTTGGGCTGTGAGCTCCGCTTCGGCGAGGACGAGGCGATCGGCCGCCGCGACCACGCCAACATCCACGATGTCCAACTCGAGTCGGCAGTCACGGCCATCATGGACTGCGAAGATTCGGTCTCCGCCTTCGATGTCGACGACAAGCTTGTGGTCTACCGCAACTGGCTGGGCCTCATGAAGGGCACCCTCACCCGCACCTTCCAGAAGGGGGGCGAGACGATCGACAGGAGCATGAATCCGGATCGGGTCTACATCGCGGCGGATGGTGGTGATCACGTGGAGCACGGCCGTGCCCTGATGCTCGTTCGCAACGTGGGGCACCATCTCACCACCGACCTCGTCACCCACCGCGGTGATGCGGTACCCGAAGCCATGCTCGATGCCCTGTTCACCGCCGCCGCCGCGGTCCACGACCTGAAGAACAACAGCGAATTCCGCAACAGCCGGACAGGGTCGATCTACATCGTGAAGCCCAAGCTGCATGGGCCCGACGAAGTGGCGCTCGCCTGCGAACTGTTCAGCCGTGTGGAGGAGGTTCTCGAACTGGAGCCCAACACTTTGAAGATGGGCATCATGGACGAGGAGAGGCGCACCTCGATGGGACTCAAGGCCTGCATCTCCCACGCCCGCGAGCGTTGTGTGTTCATCAACACCGGCTTCCTCGACCGCACCGGCGATGAGATCCACACCGACATGGAGGCCGGGCCCGTCCTGCCCAAGGGCGAGATGAAGGGGGCCACCTGGCTTCAGGCCTACGAAGACTCCAACGTCGACACCGGTTTGGCCTGTGGGTTGCGGGGCCGGGCCCAGATCGGCAAGGGAATGTGGGCCGCCCCCGAGGAGATGGCCGACATGGTCAACACCAAGATCCAGCATCCTCTGGCCGGAGCCAACACCGCATGGGTGCCATCGCCCACCGCCGCCACCCTCCATGCCACCCACTATTTCCTGCTCGACGTGGTTGATCGCCAGCGAGATCTGGTCGACCGGCCCCGCCAGCGCCTGGGCGACATGCTCGCGATCCCATCAATCCCCGCCGATCGCAGCCTGAGCGCGAAGGAGATCCAGCGTGAGCTCGACAACAACTCACAGAGCATCCTCGGCTACGTCGTGCGCTGGGTTGGGCAGGGCGTGGGCTGCTCAACGGTGCCCGATATCCACGACGTCGGACTCATGGAGGACCTCGCCACCCTGAGGATCTCGAGCCAACACGTGGCCAACTGGCTCCATCACGGCTTGATCTCCGAAGACCAGATCCGCGCCACGATGGCCCGCATGGCGATGGCCGTCGATGCTCAGAACGCCGACGACCCCGTCTACCGACCGATGGCTCCCGACTTCGACCACAGCATCCCGTTCCAGGCCGCCCTCGATCTCGTATTGCTGGGCCGCCACGAGAAGAACGGCTACACCGAGCAGATCCTGCGCAGCCATCGTCGCGCGATGAAGGCCACCGTCACCGCCTGAACCCCGTTCTGGTGTAGCCCGGGTTCGCTTTCCGGGGTTCCGCTACACCAGAACGGGTTAGCCGAGCACAACCGAGGGGTCGGGCACCAGATCACGGGCCAGCCACTGGAACACACGCCAACCCATCGCCGGCTCGGAGAGGGTAGCGGCGACGATCTTGGCCGACCCCTCCGACACCGGAACGCCATTGGGGGCCTTGACATGAACCTCGGCGACGCGCTCGGCGGTGACGAACCATCCCACCGCCTCACCCGGACTGGCACCACCCGTGAGTAGGCCATGGTTACGAAGGATGCAGAGCTTCGTCTCGCCCATCGCCCGGGCGATCGCCTCTCCACCCTTCACCGATGTCACCTCGAGGTCCTCGCCCCGATAGATCGACTGGTCGAACACGAAGGAGCAGGCCTCCTGGCTGAGCGGCTCGAAGAGTTCGAGGTTGGCCGACCACGGGGTGCCGTAAGGGGTGTGGGTGTGCGCCGCCGAAACGAGGTCGGGGCGGGCATCGAGGATCGGCCAGTGGATGTTGTAGGCCGCGTAGTTCACGCTGCTCGAGTCGGGCCCCTCGACCACCTCACCCCCAGGTGCCACGAGGGAAAGATTGTCGATCGTGGCCGCCCAGAAAGGCACGCCGTAGCTCAACACCCAGAAGTGATCGGTGAGGATCGGGTCGCGAGCAGTGATGTGACCGTCACCCATCTGGCCCCAACGCAGCTTGGAGAACACTCGATAACCGAGCGCCACCTCCCACTTACGGAAAAGACGGAGCTCCTCCACGTCGTCGAACTCCGGGGTGGAGCTGTCGTAGGTGATTTCGGGGTAACGATCGAGATCCAAGGCCATGACGCGATGGTAGGCCCTGGTTCAGACCCCGGGAAGAGACTGTTGCGACTGCTCGAGTGCGAGCAGCCGGGCCTTCACGTCGAGGCCGCCCGCGAATCCGGTGAGCGATCCGTCGGCGCCCACGATCCGATGGCACGGCAAGACGATCGGCACGGGGTTCCTGCCGTTGGCCGCACCCACGGCGCGAAATGCACCGGGGCGTCCGATGGCTTGGGCCTGTTCGCCGTAGCTCGTGGTCTCGCCGTAGGGGACGTCGGCGAGAGCCAGCCACGCGTCCTTCTGGAACTCCGTGCCCTCCAGGTCGAGAGGAAGATCGAACTCTCGTCGCTCACCGGCGAAGTACTCGCTGAGTTGACGGGCTGCAGAGCTGAGGATGGGATCAGATTCATCGATCGCGGCGTCGATCTCCGGCGGATCTTCGCTCTCGAACAGGATCATGTTCAGTCCCGCCTCGGACGCGACGAGCGTGAGTTGGCCGATCGGGGTGTCGAGATGGCGTTGGTGGAGGGTCATCGTGAGTCCTTGGTTTGTTCGGGTTCGTCGCGGGTCGCCAGTGACGCCCACAGATGTTGTGCAGCCAGCGCTCGATGGGGTTGCCAAGCCAAGGAGCGGTCAGAGAGCTCGCCCTCGGTCGGCAGCTCCGTTGCGCCGGTGAGGTCGGCGTAGGCGTGGCGGATGCCGAGGTCGCCGACCGGGAAGGAATCGGGGTCGCGCCCGGCTCTCATGGTGATCACATCAGCGGTCCACGGACCGATTCCCGGCAACGCCACGAGCTGGTTCCTGAGTTCGTCGGGATCAGCACAATAGAGGTCGACCCTGCGATCGATCACCGCCTCGGCGAGGGCGCCGATGGTCATCGCCCGTCGGCGCGGCATACCTTCGTCGGATCGGCCCGCGGCCAGCGGAGCCAGCTCGGCAGGGCCGGGGAACAGGTGGGTGAGACCCAGAGCCTGACCAGTGAGCCGTCGGCCATGGCGTTGCACCAAACGGCCGGTGGTGGTGGTCGCGCCGGCGACACTCACCTGCTGGCCGATGATCACCCTTACCGCAGTTTCGAAACGATCCCAGCCACCCACAACTCGAAGGCCGGGCCGGGCGCCGATGAGGGGCGCCAAGAGGGAGTCGTGAGCCAATCGGGCGTTGGCGGAGACGACGTCGTCATCGAGTCCGAACATGTGGCGAACACGAGCGATCTCGTCGATGACCGAATCGAAGGTGGGGAGGTGGGCCACCAGTTCGAGGTGATCTTGGTGGCCGACGAGGTCGATCTCGACAACACCCGGGTGACCGCACACTTCGAGGGTGCGTCGGTAGAGCCCGTCGTCGAGGGTCTCCACCGCCGGAGTGAGGCGGGGGCGGAGATGATTCATGAGGGCGGGACGGTCGAGGGGCCCGGCAAACGGCAGGCGCAGGCGCAGGCCCCCGTCGGTGGTCAGGATGTCGTCGCGTCGCCGTTTCGCCCTCAACGCGCTGGGCGTGAACCGGAAGATCTGCTCAACCACCCGGCCCATCTGACGCACACTCCCGAATCCGGAAGCGGCCGCAACCACCGGCATCGCCAGGTTGGTCTCATCGAGCAGACGACGAGCGAAATGGGCTCGGCGCGAGCGAGCCACGAAGTCGGGCGTGGCCCCGACATACTGCTCGAAGAGCCGGCGCAGCTGCCTAGTGGAGTACCCCACTCTCACCGCGAGTGCGTCTTCGTCAAAGCGATCGAGAAACCCGGACGAGATCAGAGCGACGGCACCAGATACAGGAGCCGGAGCGTTGGTGACTTCAACCGACCTCAGGTGGCGGTCGGGCCGACAGCGCAGGCAGGGCCGGTATCCGGCAGCCTCCGCGGCAATCGGTGCAGCGTAGGGCGAGACGTTCTTCTGGGCCGGCCGAGCGGTGCACTCGGGCCGACAGTAGATACCCGTGGTGGCAACTGCGGAAACGACCATGAACGTGATTATGCCCGAAGTGGTCTGACATATTCGGACACGACTGTCGATAGCAGGGTTCGATCGGTCGACCGCGAGGCAGACTGTCGGTCGTGCACATCTCGGTTCTCGACCAATCACCCATCCCGAGTGGAGCAACGCCCGGTCAGGCGCTACGCAACTCGATCGATCTCGCCCGCCGATGCGAAGCGCTCGGCTACCGCCGTTACTGGGTGGCGGAGCACCACAACACACTCGGACTGGCCGGATCCGCACCCGAAATTCTCATCGGCCACATCGCCGAAGCCACCTCCACGATCCGGGTCGGGTCCGGTGGCGTGATGCTCCCCCACTATTCGCCGTACAAGGTGGCCGAATCCTTCAAGGTGCTGGCGGCCCTTCACCCGGGCCGGATCGACGTCGGCCTGGGGCGGGCTCCTGGTTCTGATCCCATCACTGCCGTTGCTCTCTCACCGAGCCACGAGCCAACATCATCGAGTCGCTATCCGGCCATGGTGGCTGAGCTCGACGGCTGGTTGCACGACTCGCTCCCGCCCGAGAATCCGTTTGCCGGACGGGTGAAATCGACGCCCCGGATCGACGAACAGCTCCCGATCTGGCTGCTGGGATCGAGTCCCGACTCAGCCGGCCTCGCCGCCCATTTCGGCATCCCGCTCGCCTTCGCCGACTTCATCACCCAGCAGGACGGACCCGCCATCGCCGACGCCTACCGGCGTCAGTACCGACCATCGGAGCGCTGGCCCGAACCCACCGTGCTCGTGGCGGCGAGTGTCATCTGCGCGTCCACCGACGCCGAAGCAGAAGAGCTCGCCAAACCGGTGAAACTGTGGCGTCAGCGGGGACTCTCGGGCCCGATCCCGTCACCGGATGAGACGCGCAGTCATACTCCGGCCACCCTCGATGTGCAGCCTCAACGCAAGCCGATGATCTGTGGCTCACCGCAGACCGTGGCCGCCGGGGTGGACTCGCTGATGGAACGCTACGGCGCCGATGAGTTCATGGTGGTCACGATCGTGTGGAGCCATGCCGAGCGGATTCGAAGCTACGAGTTGCTTGCCGCCGAACTCACGTGAGCTGGGGCGCGAACACCGACTGGTCGATATCGGAGTCCCAGCCGGCCTCACTGAACAACGCCGCCGCGATCCTGCCCAACTCGTCGCTCGACTTGGCCGCTGATCCGTTGCCGGCGAGGGCGACGGCGACGCCATCGTCGGCCCACCCGACATGGGGATGGCCTGATGGCGTGCCCGTGATCACACATGGTGCGGTGTTGATCGCTCCCAGCGGAGCGTCGGGCAGCAGGGCGCGCAGGTTGGCCTCGAGCGACTCGATCTCCACCGGATCGCCGTCGGTATGGAACCAGTCGGTGAGGTCCGACGACGCGATCGGGGTGAACTCCTTGAGGTTGCCGCCGATCTTGATGCAGACCGACCCATCCGGGTAGCGCACCGGCGGCACCCAATAGATCTCCTCCACACGCCCGTCGGGGGGATCCATGGCGATGAGGCTCGGGATTCGGCCGTCGTCGGCCAGTTGGGCGCGGAGAATGGTGCGGGGCCGGCGCTCGACATCGAGTTCGAATCCGAAAAGGTCGGCGCCGAAGGCCCCCGTGGCCAGCAGTATGCGCGACGCGGTGAGTGTCCCCCATGCTCCGCCGACGTCGAACCCGGTCGCGGTTCGGCGCACCGAGTCGACTACCTCGCGGATCACCGACCCGCCGGCCATCTCGGTGAGTGTGGTCTGGGCCGCCACCAGCGCAAGGGGATCGATATGACCGGCCGGGGCCGGTTCGTACATGAGAGGCATTCCGTAGTCGATCGCGATTCCGGTGTTGGCTCTCAGCCAGTCGGGCTCGATCAGCTTGGCTTCGCTGCCCCAGATCGCAGCTCGCGTCACCCAATCAGGGGCGTCGGGATAGGCGGCCACCATGCCTCGGGCGAAGTGGAACTCGACTCCCGACCGCGCCGCGATGTCGGAGTAGCGGGCGATCGACCGAGCGGCGAGTTCGGTCCACACCTCATCGCGGCCGGCGATGCGGGTGATCCGCCCCTCGTCATGATGGCTGGCAAAGGGACCCTGGTAGGTCTGGGGATCCGAAGGCTCGTCGGGACCGATCAGCGCCACGGATCGTCCGGCTTCGGCGAGATGTCGGGCCGCGGCAGCTCCGATCATTCCTCTGCCGATGATTGCGATGTCGATGTTCATGTCGGCTCCGATGATGCATCACGGCGTCGTTCTCGGGCGTGATCGGGCAACACCGTCAGGAATCGAAGCGACCGGGGATCAGGCGACGACGACGGCGGGCCATGGCGGTGGCGGGGGAAGGACGCGACGGCACCAGGAGGATCGCACCCACTACAAGCAGACCGGCGAAACCTTGGGCGACGGTCAAGGACTCGCCGAAGACCAGAGCTCCCACCGCGAACATCGTGGGCAGCTCGATCGCCCCCGACATTGCGGCCTTGGCGGCACCGACCCTCGGCGCGCACTTCACATAGAGCCACTGGGGCCCGATGCCAGTGACCAGGCCGATGCCGACCACCAGCAACCATCCCCGACCATCGCCGGGCAACACCTCGTGCGAGGGCAGGGTCACAATCAGCGGCAACAGTCCCACCGACGATCCGACCCCCACCGAGGCGACGCGCTCGAGCGGGGTGAGCGGACCTAGTCGTTCGGTGAGAACTGCGATCGCCGACCCGAACGCCAACGGTGCGGCCAGCAGGATGAGTAGTTGGTTGCGGTGTTCACCGGAGATCTCCGGGCCCAGCGCGATCGCCGCCGCGGCCACCACGATGATCCCTCCTGCGACCGATCGCGCCATCGGCGGCTGGCCGAACACCAGCCATACGACCAGGAGGGCGAAAAGGGGATAGCTCATGTAGACGACAGCAGCGGTGGAGACTGGCACGACGGTGATCGCTTCGACGTAGGCGGTCCATCCGAATCCCATCGCAACGCCGACGAAGAGGCCCCAGATGGTGGCGTTTCGTTTGGTGCCGGTGAGCCGGAGGAACCCGATGAGCAGGATCGCCCCGAGCAGGTTTCGATAGAACGACACCGCCACTGGGGCGATGCCGTCGTCGGTGAGCGTGCGGGCAAACACCGGCACGAGTCCCATGGAGATCGAGGCGACGATGATGCCTGCGGTGGCGAGTCGAGGGTCGGCGATAACGCCGACAGGGGGCGCGCCGTCGGTGGAGGATCGACGCGATATGACGGCCACGGACACCTCCTCGAGGATCGGTCAGGAGAGCGTACAAGGACCCTGAACGAACGTCCAGTATTGGAACGAACCCAGCTAGCTGATCTACAGAGCAGCGAGTTCGTCGGCCAGCAAGCGACCCCGGTTGGCATCCATCGCCAACAGAGGGGGACGAACATTGGCCCAACGGTCATCGCCGGTGGCCATAGCAAGGAGCCGCTTCTGAGCGGGAATGGGTCCGGCCGCCGCGAAACAGTGACGGGTGGCGGCCACCTTGCCATGCAGAAGCACGGCGTCCGCATGCTCACCTGTGTTCCAACAGCGGAAGACGTCGGCGATGGCCGTCGCGTTGAGGTTGGCCGTGGCCGAGATCAAGCCTTCTCCCCCTAGGGCGAGAGCTTCGAGCATCGGGAGTTCGGACCCCGGATAGACGGTGAGTCCGTCGATCGCGAACAGGCGGGCCGTGTTGTCCCAGTCGCCCGAGGAGTCCTTGATGGCCAGCACCTGATCCGGAAAGTCCCGGCGAAGTCTCGTCACCAGCTCGATGGGGAAGCCCACACCCGCCACCTGGGGTATGTGGTACAGCACGATGCGTACCCCTCCGTCCATTGCTTCGATGAGGGCCTCGAAGTAGCGGTGAACGCCTTCGTTGGCGGGGTCCTTGAAGTAGAAGGGCGGCAGAATCATCGTGGCGGCGACGCCCAGTTCGGTGGCGTGCCTGGTGAGGCGAAGCGTGTCGGCCAGGTTGGTGAGGCCGGTGCCCACGATCAACGACTCCGGTGCCACCCCGCCGGCGACGAGGGCATCGAGGGTGTCGATCCGCTCGTCGAGTCCGATGCTCAGGGCCTCACCGGTGGTGCCGAAGGGGGCCAACCCGCCACAGCCCTGGTCGAGCAAGGCCCGCCCATGTTCGACGTAGAGGTCGGTGGCCACCGAGAGGTCGTGGTTGAAGGGAGTGAGGTTGGGGGCCACGAGGCCCGTCGGCAATATCAATGGCACGTTCCTGTCATCTCGGTCGATCCCAGAGGGCATGGCGAGAGAGGAGGTTCACCCCGTCGGTGGTGACCTGCACCATCTGCTCGAGTTTCACTCCTTCGGTTCCCCTCACCGCGCCCACGTAACTCTCCACCGCGAGAACGAGGCCATCC
>JAJCXY010000040.1 GCA_029263215.1 Acidimicrobiales bacterium | reverse complement strand
CAATGATATGCCGGCGGCATCGGGAGTGCCGGGTCCTGGTGAGATCAGGATGCCATCGGGGGTCAGGTCGCGGATGTCGGCCACATCGATCTCATCGTGGCGGCGCACCACGGGGTTGGCGCCGAGTTCACCCAGGTACTGCACGAGGATGTAGACGAACGAGTCGTAGTTGTCGATGACGAGGATCGTCGGGCCCGATCCGGGCCCAGGGTCGGCCACGGCGTGAGGCTACCGGTCGGGGTCCGCGGTGTTGCGATTTGGTGCGCCCTTCACCATCTCGCTGACGCCGTCGATCATCTCCGATTCCTCCACCGGCCGATCGAGCCAGGCTGTGGCCCCTTGCTCATTGGCTTCGGTGGCTGCACCGGCGGAGGCATCCGCCGCCCCCAACACCAGGGTGGGCACCGAAGCCCGGCGAGGATCGGCCAGGGCGCGGATCGATCGGAGAGCCACGAGGTCGGCGTCGAGCACAACCACCGCGTAGGGCGGATGGGCCGACATCACCTCGGTGGCGGCCTCGGTGGTGAGCACGGATCGTGATGTGATGCCGGCCCTACTCAGAACCGCGGCGATGAAACCGGCCGCGTCGGGATCGGGGCCCGCGACGAGGACGTCGGCGTCGGCCTCATCGCTCTGAAAGCCCGTCATCAGTCGCCTTGGGTGGCGTTCTCAGGTCGATCGTCGGGAAGATCCGGAAGATCAGCCGACTTACTCGGACGGGTGGCGGACAGCTCGGCGGCCTGCTCGACCCAACCATCGCGATCGATACGTCCATCGAAAGCCAGGTAGTCGTCGAGTTTCGCGATGTAGTCGGGTGGAAACGCGGCGATCTGTTCGAAGGCGACAATCCCGAGATCGTGTAGGAGCGACTCCAGCTTGGGGCCGATCCCCTTGATCACCTTGAGATCGTCGGGTTCGGTGACCTCGACGACGACGGCGACCCGTCCCGAAGCAACCTTGCCGGCTCCGAGAGCATCGAGGACGTGGATGGCGATGTCGGCGACGCGGACCTCGTCCTCTTCCTTGCCTGCCGCCTTCACCCCATCGTCGATCATCACGTAGCAGAAGGGGCACGCGGTGGCGACCCGACTCGCCCCGGTGTCGATCAGTTCCTGGGAACGCACGTCGTTGACCTTCTCGCCGGTGGTCTCCTCCATCCACATGCGAGCACCGCCCGCCCCACAGCACATGCCCTTCTCGGCGGTGCGTTCGGCCTCGACGATCTCGATCCCACCGAGCTGGCCAAGCACCTTGCGGGGCGCGGCATAGATGTCGTTGTGGCGACCGAGGTAGCAGGAGTCGTGATAGACGACCCGCTCCTCGAGCTTGGCCTCGGAGAGATCGAGCTTGCCCTCATCCACCAGCGACTCGAGGAACTTGCTGTGATGGACAACCTCGTAGTGGCCTCCGAGTTGGGGGTACTCGTTGGCGAGGGTGTTGAAGCAGTGAGGGCACTGGGTGACGATCTTCTTCACCCCCATCGTGTTGAGAGTCTCGATGTTTTGGCTGGCGAGCATCTGGAACAGGTATTCGTTGCCCGACCGTCGGGCTGAATCTCCGGTGCAGTTCTCGGCCGGGCCGAGGATGGCGAAATCGACGCCGGCCCTCTGCATCAGCTGGGCCATCGAATGGGTGACCTTCTTGTTTTTGTCGTCGAAGGAACCGGCGCAACCCACCCAGTAGAGATAGTCGGCCTCGAGCGGCGAGGTGCCGTCGATGATCTTGATCCCCTCGATACCGTCGGCCCAATCGGCCCGCTCGCTCTGACTCATGGCCCAGGGGTTGGAGGAATTCTCCATGGCCCGGAAGGCCTGGCCGAGCTCGCTCGGGAAGTCGCTCTCCATCAGGGTGAGGTAGCGGCGCATGTCGAGAATCTTGTCGAGGATCTCGATATTGACGGGGCAGATGTCGTCGCACGCCTTGCACGTGGTGCAGCTCCAGAGCTCCTCCTGGGTGATGCGATCGAACATCCAGTTGGCGGGGACGGTGATCTCCGCATCGACCCCGATGGGCGGCGACACGGCCGGGTCTCCGGTGCGGGCCATGATCTCGCCGGTCTTGAGCACGATCTCGCGAGGGTCGAGCGGCTTGCCGGTGGCGTGGGCGGGACAGACAGAGGTGCAACGGCCACACATCGTGCAGGCGTCGGTGTCGAGCAGCTGCTTCCAGGTGAAGTCTTCGATCGCCGAAGCGCCAAATGTTTCCAGCTCGGTGTCGCCCTCCACGAGGTTGGGCATCGCCTTCATGGCCCCCTTGGGACGATCCTTGTCCTTCAGATACATGTTGAGCGGCGAGGTGAACATGTGGCGCAGCATCGTGGTGGGCAGGATCACCAGGAAGGCGATGAAGCTCACGACATGGGCGATCCACCAGGCCTGATGCCAACCGGCCACATTGGCGTTGCCATCGACGAGCTGGGCGAGGGGATAGCCGATGAAGCTCCACTTCTCGAAGTCGGGGGATCCGTCGTGGGCGATGCGGAATGCCTCGGCCCCGAAGCCGGTGACACCGATGGCGAGGAACACGCCGAGAATCACCGCATGCTCCGACTTGGTCTTGATGCGGATCCGGTACGGGCGCCACTCCCAGGGGCCGTAGCGGCGCACGATGGCCCAGACGATGCCGATCAGGAAGATCGCCCCGGCCGCGTCGCCGATGGCGGCATAGATGCGGTAGACGTCGCCGTGGAGGAACTTCACGCCCTCCGGCACCTGGTGATTCACTTCGAGGGTGGTGGTGACCCCGAGGAGAATCAGAAACCCGAAGTAGATCATTGAGTGCATGACGCCGGCGCCCGGCTCCCGCAGCAAGGTCTGCATGTAGACGCCGGAGCGGAAGTCGGCCATGCGCTGCTTGACGTTGCCCGCGGTGGTGCGTCGATTGTCCGGGCGTCCCCGCTCCCAGTTCTTCACCCGCATCGCGAACATGTAGGCGCCGTACACGAGCAGGAGCGGGATCACCGTGTAGAAGGCGGCCTTCAGCGAGGTGGGAATGTTGTCGAACACCTCGCGCTGAACCGAGCTGTCGTCGTGCCAGTCGGTGAGGTTCGGGACGACTCCCGAAGCAGCGGTAAAAAGGGCGATTCCGGCACCGAGACCGATGACAAAATGATGGGGCTTCAGACGCGAACTCATAGCGCCGCGACAGTAGCTCTCCGAGCTCGTTCGAGGGGCATTGAGAAGCGCCGCAGGGTCACCCGTCTGTTCACGTCGGCGAAACAAACGCGAAACCCGGCTTTCCTACTGTCAGCGCTGTGGATGTTTGCCTGGTGCGCTGGCCCTCTGCGGCTGATCGGCTCGTAGAGCTCCGCGACGGTCGAATCCCGCGCCTGCTCGTGGTGGAGTCTGATGCGCCCCCTCCCGTGACCACCGACGAGTTGGAGGACTGGGTGAGACTCCCGGTGGATGAAGGCGATGTGATTGCTCGAGTCGAGGCGCTGTCTCGTCGGGCTCGGGCTCTGGCGACCCCGGATCTCGACGTCGACGGCGTTGTGCGTTTCGGCGACGAGCGAGCGCCGGTGTCGCCTCTCGAAGCTCGCCTCGTCGGCCCGCTCATCGAGCGCTTCGGTGCGGTGGTTTCGCGCACAGACCTCACCCGCGCTGGTTGGCCGAGGGAGGCGCCGGGGCGCAACGCTCTCGACGTGCACGTGCTGAGGCTCCGTCGTCGTTTGGAGCCGGTGGGTCTCGAGATCCGCACCGTGAGGTCGCGCGGCTACATGCTCGAAGCGGCGGCCTGAGGGCCGAGAGGCGGACGTCAGAAAGGTGTCAGCTTCTGGCACCAAACGAGTAACACAGCCACAACGGCCGTGAAATCGGGGCTTCTTAAGTTCCTTGCAGTTCGTCAGGAAGGAATCCGCAGTGTTGAAGAAGACAGCGGTGAAGCGACCGGTTCTGCTCGCGACGGTGATCGTCGGCTCCACCCTCGCCTGGGTATCGCCGGCCGCGGCTCAGGACGATCCCGATGCCGCGGCAGCGACGGTGCAGGCAGTGATGGACAACCTGTGGCTGGTGATCGCCGGTGCGCTCGTGTTCCTCATGCAGGCCGGATTCGCCTTCGTGGAAGCGGGCCTCACCCGGGCCAAGAACATCGCCAACATCATGGCCAAGAACCTTGCCGACATGGCGATAGGCGCAGTGGCCTTCTTCGCCATCGGCTGGACCGTCGCCTACGGAGGAGCAGGGAAGTGGTGGGGAGGGTTGAGCGATATCTTCTTCAGGAATAGCTCTGATCCCGAGGTGCTGTTCGACCTCACCGCGGGACTCACGCCGGCCACCAACTTCTTCTTTCAGGTGGTGTTCGCGGCCACCGCGGTCACCATTGCTTCCGGTGCCATGGCCGAACGCACCAAGTTCACCACCTATCTCATCTTCTCCGCTGCGATGACCGCGGTGATCTATCCGGTTGTGGTGCACTGGACCTGGGGCGGCGGACTCATCGCCCAGATGGAGATCGGCGATGCCGTCTACTCCGATTTCGCGGGCTCGACCGTGGTGCATCTCACCGGCGGCGTCGCTGCGCTGGTGGGGGCGGCGATGCTCGGACCCCGCCTGGCCAAGTACGACTCTGAGGGTCGGGTCATGGCCATCCCCGGTCACAACATCGGTTTCGCGGTGATCGGGGTGTTCATCTTGTGGTTCGGCTGGTTCGGGTTCAACGCTGGCAGTCAGCTGGCTGCCGATGCCGTCGTGCCCTTCCTCGCTCTCAACACCCTTCTGGCCGGCGCAGCCGGTGTGTTGGGCGCGTCGATCCTCATCTGGAAGGTGTCGGGGGTTCCCGACGTCGCCATGGCCGCCAACGGTGCCCTCGCCGGACTCGTTTCGATCACCGCTCCGGTTGGGTCGGTGGAGCCGTGGGCGGCGCTGGTGATCGGGTTCATCGGCGGCCTGATCGTGGTGGGTGCAGTGCTGTTCTTCGACGGGATTCGGATCGATGATCCGGTTGGCGCCATCGCCGTGCACGGCGTGTGTGGAGTGTGGGGCACCCTGGCGATCGGACTCTTCGCCACCTACAACGACGGCTTCCTCGGTCGAGCCGACGCCGGCCTGTTCTATGGCGGCGGCTTCGACCAGCTGATCATGCAGGTGGTGATGGTGCTCATCGTGGTGGCCTGGGTGGGTACGGCCTGCTTCGCCTTGTTCGCTGCACTCAGGGCCACGACCGGCCTGAGGGTGGATGCCGATGAGGAGATGGAAGGCCTCGACGTGGTCGAACACGGCAGCGCCGGCTACGGGATCGAAACCATCGCCCGCTACTGACCCCCACCAACCCGAACCCCAAATAGAACCCCAACCAAAACCCCCAGATCACCGTTCTGGTGTAGCGGAGGGTCGGTTTCCGGGGTTTGGCTACACCAGAACGGGGGTGTCACATGCTGGTGACACGGTGTCGGGCATGACCAATGCCAATGACGACATCATCAACGAGTTCACCAGCACCCAACACGGAGTCGTGAGCCGTCGCCAGCTGAGGTCGGCTGGCTTGAGCACGTGTGCGGTCGATCGACGGGTCAAGAGCGGGCGACTGGTGGCGGAGTCGGGCCGGGTACTTCGGCTTGCGGGAGCGCCATCAAGCGAACCCGCACAACTGAAGGCCTGCGTACTCGACGCTGGTCCCGGCTCAACGGTGTCGCATCAAACCGCGGCAGCGCGTTGGGGTCTACCGGGTTTCTCGATCAAGCCGATCGAGGTCACCGGCAAACGCGGCAGGGTGCGCAACGACGATCCTCACCTCGGAGTGGTCCACCAGCCTCGGCGCCTTCTGACATCACACATCGTGGAGATAGACGGAATCGACACCACCACCCCCACCAGAACCCTGTTCGATCTGGCAGGTGCCCCGGGCATCCATCCAATGCGGCTCGAGCGCCTCCTTGATACCTGCTGGTCGCGCAATCTGGTGTCGCACGCGTCGCTGTCGCGAGCGCTCGCTGAACTCGCCGCCCGTGGACGTCCGGGGATAACCCTGATGCGCCGCCTACTGGAAAACCGGCCAGCGGATCACAGGCCACCGGATTCCTCCACCGAGGCACGCTTCCAACAACTCGCCCACCGAGCAGGGCTACGAGCCTTCGAACGCCAAGTTGATGTCGGTCACGACGAAGCCTGGATTGGACGCGTCGACTTTGTCGACCGGCGGCGAAACCTGATCGTGGAAGTCGATCCGGCCCTCTTCCATGGATCGCTCACCGATCAGACCAGAGACAAGCAACGCCACGCCAAGCTGCTCAACTCGGGCTGGACCGTGATCTCGGTCACCGATTTCGATATCTATCACCGAGCCGACGTGTTGGTGGATTGTCTGCGCCGCCTCGCCGGCAGGTCAAACCCCGTTCTGGTGTAGCGGGGGGTCGGTTTCTGGGGTTTGGCTACACCAGAACGGGGGTTTGGAGATCAGGTGCCCTTTGCCTGGGTCGCTTGGGCAGCGACTTCGGCCGCTCCGGCAGCTGCGGCCTCGGGATCGAGGGCCCGCTCGAGGGGATGCTTGGCCTCGACGGGTGCCATGTCGGCCCCCAGCACGTAGTGCAGGGGCATGCCGGTGGGGATGTTGAGGCTGGGAATTTCGTTGTCGGGAATCGAATCGAGATGCTTCACCAGCGCCCTCAATGAATTGCCGTGAGCGGCCACCATCACCTTGTGTCCGGCCCTCAGATCCGGCACCAGCGAGTCGTACCAATAGGGGAGCATCCGGTCGACAACGTCGGCCAGGCACTCGGTGCGGGGAATGAGCTCCGGAGGCAGATCGTCGTAGGCCGCGGAGTTGTTGGGGTTGTAGGGGTTGTCGCCTCGGATGGGCGGCGGCGGCGTGTCGTAGCTGCGGCGCCAGATCTGGAGCTGCTCGTCGCCGTGCTGTTCGCGGGTTTCGGCCTTGTCGAGACCGGTGAGGTCGCCGTAGTGGCGCTCGTTGAGACGCCAATGACGGCGAACCGGGATCCAGCGCCGATCGACGCCGGCGAGAATGATCTCTGCAGTCTCGATGGCGCGTTGTTGGAGCGATGTGTGCACCACGTCGGGCAACAACCCTGCCTCGGTGAGCAGCGGTCCAGCGGAGCGAGCCTCGGCGCGGCCCTTCTCTATCAGGGGGCAGTCGTACCAGCCGGTGAAGAGGTTCAACTCGTTCCACTCGGACCGGCCGTGACGAACGAGGATCAAGTCGTACATGGGCCCGACGGTAGTCGTTGCTCGACCACTGGAGAGTGGTGGGCGCTAGGGCTGGAGCTGGGCTGCTCTCATGACCGCACCGAGCAGAACGCTGGCCCCGTGTTCGGCCTGTTCGGAAGTGATGCTCTCGGCCTCGTTGTGGGAGATGCCTCCATCGCAAGGAACGAAGATCATCGAAGTGGGGCAGTGGAGAGCCACGTAGCACGCATCGTGCCCTGCGCCGGAGACCATCTGCTGGTTGGTGAGGCCAAGATCGTCGACCGACTCCTGTACCCAGCCGATGCAGTTCGGATCGAAGGCAACGGGTGGCGAGTCGTTGTCGACGGCGATTTCTACGCCCACCCCGAACGCCTCTGCTGCCGCGGCCACGCTCGCCCGCATCAGCGCTTCCATCGCGTCGAGGTCGGCCAGGATGGGGTGGCGAATGTCGAGCGAGCAGGTGAGAAGGCCGGGCACCGTGTTGGGCGATACGGGTTCGGAGTGGAACTGGGCGAAGGTGGAGCGCCCCCAGGGTCCGAAATCGGCGGCGGTGGCGTAAACGTCGCCGACGATCCGCGAGATCGCGGCCGCTGGGTCGTGGCGGACCTCCATTGGTGTGGGACCGGCGTGAGCGGGGTCTCCGGTGATGCGAATGGTGTACCAACGGAACCCTTGTACGCCGGTGACGACACCGACGTCGAGTTGGTCGGCTTCGAGGATGGGTCCCTGCTCGATGTGCAGCTCGAAGGCGGCGGTGTAGGGATGAGGCGACGCAGGCCGCTCGCCCGCCCAGCCGAGCCGGTCGAGTTCTTCGGCCACGGTGAGGCCGTCCTTGTCGACGAGCGCGAGGGCGGCGTCTAGTTCGAGCCAGTTGGCCCAGACCGCTGAGCCCATCATCGAGTATTGGAATCGTGAGCCTTCTTCGTTGGTCCACACCGCGAGCTCGACCGGTGCTTCGGTCTGGTGGTCCATGTCGTTGAGCGACTCGATCACCTCGAGACCACCGAGAACGCCGTAGACGCCATCGAAGCGTCCGCCGGTGGGCTGGGTGTCGAGATGGCTGCCCATCAGCACGGGCGGGAGCGACTCGTCGCGCCCCGCACGTCGGATGAACAGGTTGCCGATCTCGTCGGTCTGAGCGGTGCAGCCTGCCGCGGTGGCCCACTCGAGCAGTAGGGATCTCCCCGCAGCGTCCTCATCGCTGATGGCTTGACGGTTGCTTCCGCCATTTGCGGTGGGACCGACCTCGGCCATCGCCATCAGGTGGCTCCACAACCGGTTCCCGTCAATCCTTGCCGGCATCGTCGTTCTCCTCCATGGCCGAGTCGACGCAGTCTGCCACGCGCCGCGCAGCCGGACTAGCGGCGTACGGTCGGTCCAGCAATCATCGAGGGGATTCACATGAAGACGAAGGTCTGCATCATCGGGGGAGGCCCATCGGGACTCCTGCTGTCGCAACTTCTTGATCTGAAGGGGATCGACACGGTTCTGTTGGAGAAGCGCACCCGCGACTATGTGCTCGGTCGGATCCGCGCCGGTGTGCTCGAGCACGGCTTCGCCAACCTGTTGCGCGAGGCCCAGTGTGGCGACCGGATGGACCGCGAGGGCGAGATCCACGAGGGCTTCTTCATCGCCCACGACGGGGTGATGGATCGCATGGATCTCGATCTCCACACCGGCGGCGATTCGGTGATCGTCTATGGCCAGACCGAGCTGACCCGCGATCTCTACGAGGCGCGCGAGCGGATGAACGGAACGGTCATCCACGGTGTGGACGACGTGCAGCTCCACGAACTCACTTCGGATGCACCCTTCGTCACCTACCGCGACGGTGAAGACAGCGTGAGGGTCGACTGCGAGTACGTCATCGGCGCCGATGGTTTCCACGGCGTGAGTCGGCCATCGATTCCGGCCGACGTGCTCAGGGAGTACGAGCGGGTCTATCCGTTCGGCTGGCTGGGGGTGTTGTCGGAGACCAAGCCGGTGTCGCCGGAATTGATCTACGCCAAGCACGAGCGGGGATTCGCCCTGTGTTCGATGCGGTCCCAGGTATTGAGCCGTTATTACATCCAGGTGCCGCTCACCGACTCCGTCGACGACTGGTCGGACGACATGTTCTGGGAGGAGTTGAAGCGCCGCCTGCCCGCTGAGGTCGCGGATCGGATGCAGACAGGTCCGTCGATCGAGAAGTCGATAGCTCCGTTGCGGAGTTTCGTGGCCGAGCCGATGCGCTACGGAAACCTTTTTCTCGCCGGCGACGCTGCCCACATCGTTCCCCCCACCGGAGCGCGAGGACTCAACAGTGCCGCGTCCGACATCCAGTATCTGTACCGCGCCATGGTGGATCACTACGAGAACTCCGACGATGCAGGGTTGGACGCCTACTCAGAGAAGGCGCTGGCCCGGGTGTGGAAGGCCCAACGATTCTCGTGGTGGATGACCAACCTTCTCCATGCCTTCCCTGATGCGATCAGCTATGACCAGAAGCTCCAGGAGACCGATCTCGCCTACCTGTTCTCCTCGGACAACGCTCTGGCTTCGATGGCGGAGAACTATGTGGGGCTTCCCTACTGATTTCCACTCGTGTTTCGCTCTGAAGCGACTTTGGCCAAGGCTGTACTAAAAGTTGATGGTACTACACTCAACTTTTCGGTGTGTTCGGGAATTTCGACCGCTAGTGTGCGGTTGTCACACGTGCACAATCCCCCCAAGAAGCTCGAATCCTCAGAAAGCAGAGCAAATCACATGCCAAAGGCAGTCGGTATCGATCTCGGCACCACCAACTCAGTCGTTTCCGTTCTCGAAGGCGGTGATCCCGTCGTGATCCCCAACGCCGAGGGGTCACGTACCACCCCTTCGGTTGTCGCCTTCGCCAAGGACGGCGAGGTTCTGGTCGGCGAGGTCGCCAAGCGTCAGGCGATCACCAACCCCGAGCGCACCATCCGTTCGGTGAAGCGCCACATGGGCACCAACTGGAGCATCGACATCGATGGCAAGGCCTACAACTCCCAGGAGATCTCGGCCCGCACCCTGATGAAGCTCAAGCGCGACGCCGAGGAGTACCTCGGCGACACCGTCAACCAGGCCGTGATCACGGTGCCCGCCTACTTCGACGATGCCCAGCGCACTGCCACCAAGGAAGCGGGTCAGGTCGCCGGTCTCGAAGTCCTGCGCATCATCAACGAGCCCACCGCCGCGGCCCTCGCCTACGGCCTCGACAAGGAAGAGGTTGACCAGACCATTCTCGTGTTCGACCTCGGTGGCGGCACTTTCGATGTGTCGGTACTCGAGCTCGGCGACGGTGTGTTCGAGGTCAAGTCCACCTCCGGCGACACCAGCCTGGGTGGCGACGATTGGGACGACGCGGTGATCGAGTGGCTGGCCGAGTCGTTCAAGAACGATCACGGAGTCGACCTCACCGCCGATGCCATGGCCGCCCAACGACTCAAGGAAGCCGCCGAGAAGGCGAAAATCGAGCTTTCCCAGACCCAGTCCACCCAGATCAACCTGCCCTTCATCACCGCCACCGATGCCGGCCCGCTTCATCTCGACTATGAGCTGAGCCGGGCCAAGTTCCAAGAGCTCACCGCCAGCCTCCTCGAGCGCTGCCGCACGCCCTTCGAACAGGCCATCAAGGATGCTGGGCTCCACAAGGGCGAGGTCGACCATGTGGTGCTCGTGGGTGGATCAACCCGCATGCCCGCCGTCGCCTCTCTCGTGCAGGAGATCGCCGGGCGCGAGCCCAACAAGACGGTCAATCCCGACGAGGTCGTCGCCATCGGCGCGGCCGTGCAGGCGGGTGTGCTGAAGGGCGAGGTGAAAGACGTCCTCCTTCTCGACGTCACCCCCTTGTCGCTCGGCATCGAAACCAAGGGCGGGGTGATGACCACCCTGATCGAGCGCAACACCACCATCCCCACCCGCAAGAGCGAAACCTTCACCACTGCTGAGGACCATCAGCCCTCAGTGGAGATTCACGTGCTCCAGGGCGAGCGGGAGATGTCGCAATACAACAAGACCCTAGGCAAGTTCCAGCTCGTCGATCTTCCTCCGGCCCCCCGTGGCATGCCCCAGATCGAGGTCACCTTCGACATCGACGCCAACGGCATCGTGCATGTGGCGGCCCAGGACAAGGCCACCGGCAAGGAACAGTCGATGACCATCACCGGTCAGAGCTCCCTCAACAAGGACACCATCGACCAGATGGTGAAAGACGCCGAAGCCCATGCCGAGGAAGACCGCCAGCGCAAGGAAGAGGCGGAGATCCGCAACACCGCCGACACCCTCGTCTACCAGACCGAAAAGCTCCTGAAGGATCAGGCGGAAGAGGTCAGCGACGACGAGAAGTCGACCATCGAGGCCAAGCTGGCCGACGTGAAGACGGCGCTCGAGGGCACCGACATGGAAGCGGTCAAGGACTCCACCGAAGCCCTGATGACGGCCAGCCAGGAGTTTGGCCAGCGCCTCTACGAGGCGGCGGCCCAGGCCGAGCGCGAGTCCGAAGCAGATGCGGGAGCACCGGCTGACGACGAAGTGGTCGATGCCGAGATCATCGATGATGAAGATGATCAAGAGGCATCGTGACCGAAGCCGACGAAACGGATTCGTCGAGCGCCCCGGCCGATGAAGATCTCGACCTGGTCGACACCGACCAGGTCGAGACCACCCTGGTCGAGGATCCGCTCGAAGATTCGGAGCCGCTCACGGCCGATGACCTCGTCGCCGCGCTCGAGGCGGTCAACACCGAACGCGATCAGCACTTCGATCACCTCCAGCGCGTGTCGGCAGAGTTCGCCAACTTCCGCAAGCAGACCGAGAAGCGCAACGCCGAACTCGCGGCCCAGGCGGGGGCGAGGCTCGCGGAAGCCCTGCTTCCCGTACTCGACGCCTGCGATGCCGCCGCCCAACAGGGCGTCGAAGGAGTCGCTCAGATCTCAGGCCAGCTGATGGGCGTACTCGAGCGGCAGGGGCTGGAGGTGATCGCCGAGGAATCGGCGGCGTTCGATCCCAACCGCCACGAAGCTGCGATCAGCGAACCGGGCGACGACTCCCAGACCGAGCCGATCGTTGCCGAGATTCTGCGCACCGGTTACGCATGGAATGGGAGAGTGCTCAGAGCCGCGATGGTGAAGGTGAAGGGTTGATCGGGTCCGCGTACGACGCGGCGAGGCCGACGAAGGAGGTGTGTCATGGCTGAACCCCAGCGCGAGTGGTTCGAGAAGGACTACTACGCCGCTCTCGGTGTGTCCGAGAAGGCAACGGCCAAGGAGATCTCCAAGGCCTACAAGAAGCTCGCTCGGCAGCTTCACCCCGACGCGAACCCGGGCAACGACGCGGCCGAGGAACGGTTCAAGGAAGTGTCGGCCGCCTACGACGTGATCGGCGACGACGACAAGCGCAAGAGCTACGACGAAGTTCGCCACATGGGTCCGATGGCGGGCGGCATGTTCGGCGGAGGCGGCGGTCCCGGCCAAGGCCAGGGCGGTTTCAATGTGGGTTTCGACGACATCGGCGACATGCTCGGAGGCCTCTTCGGGCGAGGACGCGGCCGTGGCGGAGGTCCCCAGCAGAACCGTGCTCAGCGAGGCACCGACCTCGAAGCCGAGCTGAAGCTGGATTTCGACGATGCCGTGAAGGGTCTCGAGACAACGATCCACCTCACCAGTGAGGCGGCGTGCTCCACCTGCTCGGGCTCGGGCAGCGCCCCTGGCTCCGCTCCTCAGCAGTGCAAGAACTGTGGCGGGCGGGGCGTGCTCGACGACAACCAGGGTCTCTTCTCGATGAGTCGCCCGTGCGGTCCGTGCGGCGGTCGAGGCTCGGTCATCACCGACCCGTGTCCATCTTGTCGTGGCACCGGCTCAGAGATCCGCCCCCGCGATGTCAAGGTGCGTATTCCTGCCGGAGTGAAATCCGGTCAGAAGATCCGTCTCAAGGGCCGCGGTGGGCCCGGCCGCGGCGGCGGACCACCCGGTGATCTGTTCGTGCACGTCAAGGTGAAGAATCATCCCTTGTTCGGCCGAGCCGGCAACGACCTCACCCTGGAGGTGCCGATCACTTTCGCCGAGGCCGCACTCGGCGCCGACATCTCGGTTCCCACCCTCGATGGCGCCATGGTGAAGATGCGGATCCCTGCGGGCACCAACGCCGGCAAGACCTTCCGTCTGCGGGGCAAGGGCGGAGCGGGCGACCTTCTCGTCACCGTAACCGTGGCGGTGCCCACCCAACTCAGCGACGAACAGAAGGCGGCGGTGGAGGCTTTCGCCGCGCTCAGCCCCGAATCTCCCCGTGCCCAGATGGGCACTCAGTAGCCCGCCGGGCCACCAAACCGAAAGGAGCACAAACCATGGATCCCGACCGATTCAACCGAGCGGTTTACGTGATCTCCGTTGCCGCCGAGCTGGCGGGTGTGCATCCCCAGACCCTCCGCATCTATGAGCGCAAGGGTCTCGTCGATCCGGCTCGCACCGGAGGCGGTAGCCGCCGGTACTCCGACGCCGACATTGCCCTGCTCACCCGTATTCAGCAGCTCACCAACGAGGGCATGAACCTCGTCGGCGTGAAGCGGGTTCTCGATCTCGAGGCGCGGGTCGCCGACCTAGAGGTCAGGCTGGAGCGTGCCCACGCCGAAGTGTCGAGCGCGGTGGAAGCAACCCACCGCAAGTACCGGCGCGATCTCGTGCCCATCAACCAGAGCGTCACCATCTTCAAGCGCCAGTCCTGAGCTCAACCGGCGCCCTCCACACTGGGTGATTCGCAACAGTTGGGGACGACGCAGGAACAAGCAGGGCGCTCTTGTCGTTCTTCTTCAGGCGTATCTGAGGAGGATGTGATGAAACTCGAGGTCTGGCTTCATCTCGGCCCCATTCGGGATCGGGAATGGCGTGATGCGGCGTGTGGTCACGGATGACCGCCGTACAGAATCCGGCCGAGACCGCCGGTAACCCGGTCTCGCTGAGCAGCCGCTATCGAGCGGTTCGCGATCTCACCGAACAACTTGCAACACCACTCTCACCCGAAGATCAGTGTGTGCAGTCGATGCCCGACGTCAGCCCCACGAAGTGGCACCGGGCCCACGTCACCTGGTTCTTCGAGACCTTCCTACTTCAGCCCCACGAGCCCGGCTACGCGCCCCTACATGAGCGCTACGCCTACCTCTTCAACTCCTACTACGAGGCGGTGGGCCCGCGGCACCCCCGTCCTGAGAGAGGTTTGATCGTCAGGCCCGACAATGCCCAGATCACCGAGTATCGGCTTCGCGTCGACGAGGCGATGGTGGGGTTCATCGATGCCGTGGCCGCGGACCGCCCCGATTTGATCGAACTGATCGAGCTCGGTCTTCATCACGAGCAGCAGCATCAAGAACTGATCCTGATGGACATCAAGCACGTTCTCTCGCTCAACGATTTCGCCCCGGCCTACCGAGAACGGGCGGCCGAACCCCAGGCTTCACCATCCCCTCACCGATGGGTCGACCATCCGGGAGGCATCGTCGACATCGGCCATCGCGGCCGCGATTTCCGTTTCGACAATGAGGGTCCCCGGCATTCGGCGCTGCTCCAACCCCACCGCCTTGCCGACCGCCTCGTCACCAACGGAGAGTGGCTCGAGTTCATCGCCGATGGTGGCTATCACCGAGCCGATCTCTGGTTGTCGGCCGGGTGGCTCACGATCAAGCAGCAGGATTGGGACGCCCCCCTCTACTGGCAACGCGGTGCCGACGGTTGGGAGATCCACACCCTGAACGGTGTTCATCTCGTGGACCCATCCCAGCCGGTCGTGCACGTGAGCTACTTCGAAGCCGACGCGTTCGCTCGGTGGGCCGGAGCGAGGCTCCCAACCGAATTCGAGTGGGAGAACGCGGCGGCAGGAGTCGAGGCCATCGGCAACCTTCTTCCCTCAGAGGAGCTACATCCGCTCCCCGCTTCGGATCCAGCAACAGGCTTCCAGCAGCTCTACGGAGATGTCTGGGAGTGGACAGCCAGTGCCTACGCGCCCTATCCGGGATTTCGGGCCGCACCGGGAGCGGTTGGCGAATACAACGGCAAGTTCATGGTCGATCAGCAGGTCCTGCGAGGCGGTGCATGTGTGACCCCCGGCGATCATGTTCGGTCGAGTTACCGCAACTTCTTTCCCACCCACAGCAGGTGGATGTTTTCGGGGTTGCGCCTCGCCGACGACGGGAGCCGCCAGTGACCACCGAGGCGGAAATTGATGTACATCTGGGGCCGGACCAACTCCACGCTGCACTTCGATGCGATGTGGTCGAGGGGCTCGGGTCGATGCCCAAGGAGCTTCCGCCCAAGTGGTTCTACGACCATCGGGGCAGCCGACTCTTCGACGAGATAACCCGCCTCGAGGAGTACTACCCCACCGAAGCGGAGCGCGAGATCTTGCTGCGCCACGCTCCGGCGATAATCGCCGAGGCCGGCGCCGACACCATCGTCGAGCTCGGCTCGGGCACATCCGACAAGACCCTCGCGCTTCTCGACGCGGCCCGACATGACGGTCGCCTCAGGCGGTTCATGCCGTTCGATGTGAGTGAGGAGTTCCTGCGGGCGTCTGCTCACCGCCTCGCCGAGCGCTACCCGGGCCTGAGTATTCACGGAGTGGTGGGCGACTTCGACCGACATCTCCATCACCTCCCGAGGGGTGGGCGACGGCTGGTGGTCTTCCTGGGTGGAACGATCGGCAACTACGAGCCGGTCGCTCGTAAGGAACTTCTGGCTCAGATCGTCGAGGGAATGGTGCCGGGAGATCATCTCCTGTTGGGCACCGACCTGGTGAAGTCGACTGCCCGAGTCGAGCTCGCCTACAACGATCCTGGCGGCATCACCGCGGCGTTCAACAAGAACATCCTCGAGGTGATCAATCGTGAACTCGGAGCCGATTTCGATCCGCAGCGGTTTGATCACGTCGCGCTCTGGGACCCCGACGAGGAATGGATCGACATCGGCCTGAGAAGTCGGATCGAGCAGCAGGTGTCGATCGCCGCTCTCGATCTAGAGGTGTCGTTCGGCGCAGGGGAGCTGATGCGCACAGAGGTATCGAGCAAGTTCCGTACCGATCGCCTCAGCGAAGAGCTCGCCGCGGTGGGACTCGATCTGAAGGCGTTGTACAGCGATCGCCGAGGTGATTTCGGCGTGAGCCTGTCGGTTCTGGTCTGAGGACCGGGCGAAATAGTGGGATTTGGGCTGCCGGCAGGAATATCTCAGTAGCTGCCGAAGTTGAGTGCATTGCACTCAAGTTTTCTGCGCTACGCTTTGATGCGACTGGAGGCACCTGAATGACGCTCGATCCCAACCGCTGGACCCTGAAGACAACCGAAGCCTTCTCCGCCGCCACCGACGCCGCGCGATCGGCATCGCACCCCGAGGTCCTCCCCGAGCACCTCCTCACGGCCCTGTTGGGCCAGGAGGAAGGCATTGTCTTGCCGATGTTGCACCGCGTCGGCGTCGATGTGGCGGGCGCGCGTAACAAGGTCGAGGAAGTGCTCGCCGCTCTTCCCAACGCATACGGATCCGACCCCCAGCTCTCAAAAGCCCTGAGCGACGTGTTCGATGCCGCCGACAAGGTCCGCGAAGACCTCTCCGACGAATACCTATCCACCGAACATCTCCTGCTCGCCAGCGCCGACCGCCTCGGGATCGACCGTGAAACACTCCTGGGCGCGCTTCGCGAAGTGCGGGGCAGCCACCGCGTCACGAGTCAGACTCCCGAAAACCAGTATCAGGCCCTCGCGCGGTTCGGCCGAGACCTCACCGAAGCCGCCCGGGCCGGCGAACTCGATCCCGTCATCGGACGCGATGAGGAGATCCGGCGCGTCATACGGGTTCTGTCGCGTCGAACCAAAAACAATCCGGTTCTGATCGGCGAGCCGGGAGTCGGCAAGACCGCAATCGTGGAGGGTCTCGCCACCCGGATCGTGGAAGGCGACATCCCCGACAGTCTCAAGGGCAAGCGCCTCATCAGCCTCGACATCTCTTCGATGGTGGCGGGCGCGAAGTATCGCGGCGAGTTCGAGGAGCGCCTCCAGTCTGTCCTCAAGGAGATCGAAGACGCCGACGGCGAGATCATCACCTTCGTCGATGAGATGCACACCGTCGTGGGAGCCGGTGGCGCTGAGGGAGCAATGGACGCCGGCAACATGCTCAAACCCATGCTGGCCCGAGGCCGCCTCCGGATGATCGGCGCAACCACCCTCGACGAATACCGCAAGTACGTAGAGAAGGACCCTGCACTCGAGCGTCGCTTCCAGCAGGTCATGGTGGAGCCACCCTCGGTCGAGGCCACGATCGCCATCCTGCGCGGACTCAAAGAACGCTACGAAGTGCACCACGGCGTACGCATCCAGGATTCCGCTCTGGTCGCCGCCGCAGTGCTCAGCGACCGCTACCTCACCGGCCGCTTCCTGCCCGACAAGGCAATCGACCTCATCGACGAAGCCGGTGCCTCTCTCCGCATCGAGATCGATTCGGTGCCCACCGAGATCGACATCGTCGAACGCCGGATCCGCCAGCTCGAAATCGAACGATTGGCCCTCGCCAAGGAGATCGACGCGGCTTCCGGCGAACGCCTCGACGACCTCGACCGCGAGCTCGCCGATCTCACCGAAGACCTCTCAGGACTCACGGCGCGCTGGCAGGCCGAGCGCGACGCCATCGCCGTCATGCGTGAGCTCAACGAGAAGCTCGAGCAGATCCGCGGCGAAGTCGAGCGCGAGACCGACCTTGAGAAGGCCGCCGAGCTGCGCTATGGCCGCATCCCCGCGCTCGAGCGCGAGTTCGCCGATGCCCGAGACACCCTCGACAAGATCCAGGCCGAGTCGTCGATGTTGAAAGAGGAGGTCACCGAGGAAGACATCGCCGAGGTGGTCAGTCGCTGGACCGGTGTGCCCGTGTCGCGTCTGATGGAGGGCGAGGTCCAGAAGCTGATCCGGCTCGAGGATCACCTCCACAAGCGGGTGGTGGGCCAGGACCCCGCGGTGAGCGTTGTCGCCAACGCGATCCGTCGAAGCCGGGCCGGCCTGTCCGACCCCAGCCGCCCCATCGGCAGCTTCTTGTTCCTTGGTCCCACCGGCGTCGGCAAGACCGAGTTGGCCCGGGCGCTCGCCAACTTCTTGTTCGACGACGAACGAGCCATGGTGCGAATCGACATGTCGGAGTACATGGAGAAGCACTCCGTGAGCCGCCTCATCGGCGCGCCTCCCGGCTATGTGGGGTACGACGAGGGAGGTCAGCTCACCGAGACGGTTCGCCGCCGTCCCTACAGCGTCGTCCTGCTCGACGAGGTCGAGAAGGCCCACTCCGACGTGTTCAATGTCTTGCTTCAGCTCCTCGACGACGGTCGCCTCACCGACGGCCAGGGTCGCACGGTCGACTTCAGCAACGTCGTGTTGATCATGACCTCCAACCTGAAGGGCGAGCCCGCCAACTACTTCCGCCCGGAGTTCATCAACCGCATCGACGACATCGTTCGGTTCCGAGCCCTCACCCAGCAGGATCTGGTCGAGATAGTCGACATCCAGCTCCTTTCCCTCGCCGCTCGCCTCAGCGACCGTCGCCTGACCCTCGAGGTGAGCGACGAGGCCAAGCTGCTCCTTGCCGAGCGTGGCTACGATCCTGCGTTCGGCGCCAGGCCCCTCAAGCGCTTGATCCAGCGTGAGCTCGGCGACAATCTGGCCCTGGCGATTCTCGAGGGTCGTTATGTCGAAGGCGACACGGTCAGCGTCACCGTCGAGGGTCCCGTTGAGAGCCGAGAGTTCGCCCTGCGATGATCCCGACCAGCATTGGGTCACGCCTTGTGGCCATCACCCTCCGTGGGCGGATTGGCCACTAGATTTCCGTACGCGGAGTACGGGAGTGTGTTGTGAGCCTGCGACAGCTGTGGAAACTGCTGTTCGGCGTGACCTTGATCTCAACTGGGGTCCTTGTAGGTGTGTCCACGCCTGCGGAGGCATCAGGAGAGGCTTCGGGAGGCTGCGTCGGCGACATCGTGTTCGCGCTCGACGTCCCGGTTTGGTCACGATCGGGCTACGACCACTACCGCATCCCGTTCGGCCAGCCTCTCCCGCCCGGCGTGTGGTCGGTGCAGGTCTCGTCGCACGACGCCTACGAAGGCCGATCAGGCACAGTGCAACTTCACGAGCAGTGGCAGCTCACACCGTGGAACCATGCCACGTTCGGGCCCACCACCGATCTTGCCGACGGAGTGGAAGCGGCATCGGTGATCGACAACCTGGGCACCCTCACCAACACCACCGAGATTCTTGGAGTCACGGTCAGCCACGCCCTCCCCAGCACACCGAATGGTACCGAGTCGGTAAACGCTGATTGTGTGGCCTTCACCTCGCTCGGTGCCCCCGGTGGCAACGTCACGGCCTCGGCCACAACCGACTGCTCGATTCCTGGTATTGCCGTCGACGTCCTCAACAACCGCAGCGACCCGAGCCAGGTCGAAGTCGGTCTGGACGGACCGTCGCCCACTGAAATCACGGTCTGGCTGAGTCCTGGGGAGAGTGTCCAACTCGACCTCGCAGCCGCCGACGGCGACCATCGGTTACGGGTTGCCGCTGCCGGAATCGAGATCTATTCGGCGTCGCACTCCGTCTCCTGCGACCAGGTCCCTGATCCGGATCCTCCCGTGCCGCCTGATCCTGATCCTCCCGTGGTCCCTGATCCAGATCCTCCCGTGGTCCCCGATCCGGATCCTCCAGTGGTACCAACCGACCCCCAGCCGGATCCTCCCGTGGTGCCCGGTGTCCCAACCCAAGGCCCCGTGCCCACGCCAACCGGCCCGGCGCCCGCTGCCGCTGCCAGGTTCGTGCCCTCGTTCACGGCATCTCTCGAGTGCGCGAGCACATCCATCGAGGTCACGATCAACAATGCCGGAGCGCTCGGCGGTGTAGCCGACCTGGTGCTGGTTCGCTCGAGCGTCGTTGAGGCTGTCGAGTTGGGCCCGTTCAGCAGCACGACAGTTGTGATCGAACTCCCCGACGATGTCGAGGGTTTCACGGTCGAACTTCTGCTGGTCGCCTCCGACGGGCGGATTCTCACCGCCGCGGTGCCCGTCGACTGTCTTGCCCCGGCTCGTCCCGCCGCCACCGTGAGCACAGTCTGCGCGTCGCATTCTGTGGAGGTCCGGATCGTGAACCGGGGAGGAGAGCCTGCGGAGATCGACGTCTTCGTCGAGCAGCGTTCGCTCGTGGCCGAAGAGACCCTGGCGGCCGGCGCCGAGACAACCATCTCCATTCCGATCGAAGGGTCGAGCGAGGTTCCAGTTCGCGTCGTTACCGCCGGCGGTACCGATCTTCTGCGTGAAACAGTCGAGGTCGACTGCCCCGAGCCCGTCATAGAGGCGACCTTGTCGGTGAGCTGCCCGTCAGGTGAGGTCCAACTCGTCGTTCGAAATCTCGGCGACTCAACCGGCGTCGCACGCGTGCTGATCGATGGGGGCGAAGACCACGGCCTCACCCCCGAACCGGGTGAGGAGGTCGTTCTCGTTCGCCGGATCGACATCGGCTCCTCGGCTGTGGTCGAGGTCATCGATGGTCACGATGTTGTTGTCCTCCGTGAGGTGGTGGAGGCGTGGGTCTGCGACAGCGATACGGGGGAGGGCTCCGGAACGGGCATCCCTTGTGCGTCCGGACAGTCGGTCGACGACGCGTGGACTCCCGTCTCTCCCGATGCCCTGGTGCAAACGCCCTGCCCAGACCTCTCGGTTCGGCTCGTGATCGATTGTGTCGGCCAGGCGGTCAACGTCATTGTCTCGAATGGCTCGCCCGACACCCGCCGCCTCGCGATTTCGGTGGGCGGCATCGTGATTGGCGACGATCTGGTGGTCGCTCCCGGTGGCGAAGCCGAGATCGACCTGAGCAGAGCGGTAGGAGAACGAGTGCTGGTGGGCGAACAAGGTGTTGACCGGGCCTTGGTCGACATCCTTGCGAACTGCGACACCGATACGGGCTCCGGCGCGGCATCGGTTGCCGGGATTCTGGTCGTGTTGGCATCGCTCGTCACCGCGGTGTTCACCAAGTTCGACCCCTGGATTCGAATCTGAGCCTTTGGTCCCTGGGCATTGGGGCGAACGCCCTATGGCGGGTCGCGGTTAGACCCAGCTATTCTTGAGTCATCAACGGGGAAGCAATGACCCGTGGACCCGCATTGGTCGCTTAGGTCCACGGATAGCGAGAGCGAAACCGGCCCCAAACTCAACTCAGACCTGAGGTCGGTTTCAATGCTCAGACGCACTCGATTTGCCATGGTCGCCATCGCTGCGATGGCGCCTCTGTTCGTAGCGGCAACCGCTTCGTCCGCCACCGGCCCCACCGCCGGATGCTCCGGCGAGTACGCCGATTCGTGGCCAGGGGTTGCCTTCGGCAACCTCGACTCCACCATCGTGTCCGGCCGCTCCTGGCTGCCTCGGTCTCGCACCATCACTCTCACCACACCCGTCCCGGTCGGTGAGTACTCGATTCAAGCCGTTGCCTACGACGGCTCGAGCACCCGTGTCACCGACCCGGTCCAGGATCATGAGCAGTACCGGCTCGAGTTCCTGGATGCGGCAGGCGTCGTGATCGATATCACCGGCAACACCGCCGATATCGCCGATGGAGTGCTGGAGGCCACCTGGTCGGGCGGTGTCGGCAGCGTCAACCTCACCCGAGAAGCAGTCCAGGTGCGGGCCCAGCATGCGTTCTCGTCGGATGCCGCGATCAGGAATGGTGTTCATTCGGTGATGCCCTCCTGTTTCGGCGCCACCAACCTGAACCCCACCACCACCACGGCGGCGCCCACCACTACGGCTGCGCCCACCACTACGGCTGCGCCGACCACTACGGCTGCGCCGACCACTACGGCTGCGCCGACCACTACGGCTGCGCCGACCACTACGGCGGCGCCCGCCACAACGGTTGCCCCCACCACCACGGTCAAGACCGAGGTTCTTCCCGAAGTCCAGGTCGCTGATCCGGCCGACCCGGTCGACGCGACTCCCTCGTTCACCGGCTGACCGTCAACAGCTGAACGAAGCACCCTGGATTCTGAAGGGCGGGGCTCAGGCCCCGCCCTTCAGCGCGTTTGGGCTCGGGACCAAAATCGGTCGTTGCGACTCTCAGCTGGGGCTAACCTCTCGTGGTAACGCAATTCCTGAGAGGAGAGCGCCGTGCCCGCGACCGTTGTCGTCGGTACTCAATGGGGAGACGAGGGGAAGGGTAAGTTCACCGACCTCGTCGCCCGCGACATGCACATGGTGGTTCGCTACCAGGGCGGTCACAACGCCGGCCATACCCTGGTCGTCGATGGAGAGACTTTCGCCCTCCAATTGATCCCGAGCGGTGTGCTCTATCCCCACATCGTCCCGGTGATCGCGAATGGTGTGGTTGTCGACCCGAGAGTGCTCATTGCCGAGATGGATCAACTGAGCGCCAAGGGCGTCGACTGCTCTCGGCTCAAGGTGAGCGGCAACGCCCACCTGATCATGCCGTACCACCAAGAACTCGACGCCCTCCACGAGCGCCACCTGGGTGCGGGCAAGCTGGGCACCACGAAGAGAGGCATCGGACCGGCCTATGCCGACCGCGCGATGCGCACCGGCCTCCGAGTGCAGGATCTTCTCGACCCCAAGATCTTCCGCCAGAAGCTCGACGTGGCCCTCAGCCACCACAACCAGGTACTCACCAAGGTGTTCAATCGGTTGGCTCTCGACGTCGACGCCGTGGCCACCGAATATCTCGAGGAGTGTGCCCCTCGGATCGAACCCCATATCGCGGATTCTGTCGCCCTCATCCATGAGACACTCGATGCCGGTCGTGATGTACTGATGGAGGGGGCCCAGGCCACCTTCCTCGATCTCGACCACGGCACCTATCCCTTCGTCACCTCCAGCAACCCGGTGTCCGGGGGAGCGTGCGTGGGGGCGGGAGTCGGCCCTCGCGACATCGGGAGGATCATCGGAATCGCGAAGGCCTACGTCACCAGGGTTGGTTCTGGCCCGTTCCCAACCGAACTCCACGATGAGATAGGCGACTATCTGGTCGACGTCGGCCACGAGTACGGCACCAACACCGGCCGTCGTCGTCGTACCGGGTGGTTGGATGCGGTGATGCTTCGCCAGGCCGCCCGGGTCAATTCCCTGTCGGAGATCGCACTCACGAAGCTCGACATACTCGATGGCCTCGACTCACTGAAGGTGTGTGTCGGCTACGAATCCGACGGCGAGCGCTACGACCACATGCCTTACCACCAGTCGGTGATCCATTCAGCTCAACCGATCTACGAGGAGCTCCCGGGATGGAAGAGCCACATCAGCGCCATCACCGATCAGGCTGATCTGCCGTCCGAGGCCACCGACTACATCGAGTTCATAGAGCAGCAAGTCGGGGTGCCGATCCGTCTGGTGGGTGTCGGGCCGGGGCGCGAACAATACCTCGACCGCGCCCTATAGAACCGCGATGGAACTCTCAGCCGAAAGGCTGGCTCCAGTCGATCGGCGGAGCAACACCGTCGGCGGGATCAGTGCCGGCCAGAGGCGGAGGCGGTGGTGCCGAAGGGATGTTCTCGGGGTCGACACTGTCGTCGAACGCAGTGTCGGCGGCGGGCACGGTGGCTGGCACCTTCTGAAGGTCGTCATCGCCGACGTCGAACGCGTCGGCAAGTGTGGGATCGATGAGGTTCGGCGCATCGGCCACCACCGCCGGGGCCCTACGGTCGGCCTTGAACTTCTCGAAGACCTTCACCCGGTAGCGAATGGCACGGTTCGGCAGAGCGTTGCGGGTTACCTGCGAGCGCACCCCGCCGAGCATCATCGCGCATTCCTTACACACCGGCTTCTTGGCCCCGAACGGGTAGACCACGCAGACTTCGCAGAACTCGAGGCCACAGCGGCGACACACCTCGATGGCGGTCTCGAAAGAATGGTCACGGCAAAGGCCTGTGATGTCGTCAGACACGATGGGGCTCCTAGGAGTCGTACTCGTCTCCAGTCGGCAGCTGGGCAAGTGTTCTTGAAGAGTCCGGCGACGAATGGAAGGCTCCGAACGTGAGCGACGACGTCATGGCGAATGTCCTATCGGCCCGCTACGCCAGCAGGCCGATGAATCTGATCTGGTCATCGAGCCGAAAGATCGCGCTGGAGAGACGCCTGTGGCTGGCGGTACTCAAGGCCCAGGTGGAGCTCGGCGTCGTTGTTCCGAGTGGTGTGATCGACGACTACGAACGAGTTGTGGACGACGTAGATCTCGATTCGATCGCCCGACGCGAGGCGATCACCCGTCACGATGTGAAAGCTCGGATCGACGAGTTCTGTGCCCTGGCCGGGCACGAGCACATCCATCGGGGGCTGACATCGCGCGACCTCACCGAGAATGTGGAGCAGCTTCAGATCCGTGAGGCCCTCGAGTTGATTCGCCATCAGATGGTGGGTGTCCTCACCCGCTTCGTATCGCTCGCCGAACAGTATGCGGATCAGGTGATGGTGGCCCGCACCCACAATGTCGCGGCCCAAGCCACCACGCTCGGCAAGCGTTTCGCCGATGTCGCCGAGGAGACGATGATCGGGATCGAGCGAATCGAAGGATTGCTGGCCCGCTACCCACTGCGCGGGATCAAGGGCCCGGTGGGTACGCGGCTCGACCAGCTCGACCTCCTTGGCGATCCGGCGAAAGTCGATGCTCTGGAACAGGCGGTCGCCCGCCACCTGGGCTTCGAGCGAGTTCTCGATTCCGTCGGCCAGATCTACCCGCGGTCTCTCGACCTCGACGTGGTCTCAGCCCTTGTGCAGGCGGTGTCGGCACCGGCCAGTGCCGCCACCACCCTGCGCCTGATGGCCGGCCATGAGTTGGCCACAGAGGGGTTCCGGCCCGGGCAGGTCGGTTCCTCGGCGATGCCCCACAAGATGAACGCCCGCAGCGCCGAACGGGTGGCGGCCCTTCGCACCGTGCTCGACGGCCACCTCACGATGGCCGCCGGCCTGGCCGGTCGCCAGTGGAACGAAGGCGATGTGAGCTGCTCGGTTGTCCGCCGGGTGATGCTCCCCGACGCTTTCTTCGCGGCTGATGGGCTGCTCCAGACCGCCATGGTGGTATTCGACGAGCTGGGAGTGTTCCCTGCGGTGATCGAAGCGGAACTGGGCCGCGACCTGCCCTTCCTCGCCACCACCCGCATGCTCGCCGCTGCGGTGGAAGGTGGCCTGGGCCGTGAGGAAGCTCATGAGTTGGTGAAGGAGCACGCCGTCGGGGCCGCTCTGGCTCGCCGTGAGGGGGGCGAGCAGGAGTCGTTGGTACAACGCATCGTTTCCGACCCCCGGATTCCCCTCGACGCGGCAACGATCGGAGCCTTGCTGGCCAAGCCCGAAGAGTTCACCGGCACCGCGGCCGACCAGATCGTGCGGGTGACGCGAAAGGCGCGATCGGTAATGGATCGCCACCCCGAGGCTGCCGCGGCTACGCCCGAGGTGAGGGTGTGATCAGCCGCGGCTGATCCCGGCGCGAGTGAGCATCGCGGCAGGAACACCGACCTCACGCCACGCCGCATAGCTGATGCCCTTGCGTTCACCATACGCTCGCGCCGCGGCTACGAAAGCGTCCTCGAAGGCGCTGAGATCGACCTTGGTTTCGGCGGCTTCGATTGACTGATGCAGGTCCATCTTCTCCTGCACCATTTGCAGCCGCGACATCGGGTCGGCATCGGCGAGAGAGGAATCGATCACAGCAATCCGGGCCCGCATTGTTGCGGGTGTGCGCTTGCGGCCTCGCTTTGGCTTGTGGGTTTCGAGAGCTTCCAGGTAGGCGCGAACGGATCGGCCCTGGGCGCGACCTTCGGCCAAGGCTGCCTTGTGCTCGTCGGTCATCGTGTGTCCGGAACGTGGTGCCATGGCTGGGACTGTAGTCCCAAGTCGAGCGGATGATCCAGCGCCCATTTGGCTGTGGTTTTGCTGGCTCATTTAGTCGAACGCATCTGTTGAGGACGTCTCAGGTGCGGGGTTGGTGACGGCTGAGAGATAGCGTCATGGCGTGAGAAACGCCCCCACCGCTGCATATTCGATCTCGATGAGAATCACCCTCGACAACGTTCCCGGCACCTTGGGTCGGTTTGCGGTTGCAGTGGGAGAAGCAGGCGGAAACATTGCCGGCGCCTCGGGCTTCGAAGCGAAGGGGCCCAGCGTTGTACGCCTGATCGACGTTCACTGCCGGTCTGAAGAGCATGGGAGCGACATCGTGGAAGCGGTTCGCTCCACACCGGGAGTGTCGGTGCTCGACTGGTGGGATCGCACCTACCGCCTGCACGAGGGCGGGAAGATCGAGGTCCTGCCGCTCTGCTCGGTGGGTGATGCTCATGATCTGGCGATGGCCTACACCCCCGGCGTCGCCCGAGTCTGCATGAGCATCTACGAAGATCCGTCGCTCGCTCACAAATACACGATCAAACGAAACACCGTTGCGATCGTGAGTGATGGCACCGCAGTACTCGGGCTGGGTGATATCGGACCGGCCGCGGCGATGCCGGTTATGGAAGGCAAGGCGCTGCTCTTCAAGGAGTTCGGAGGTGTCGACGCGTTCCCCATTTGCCTGGCCACGAAAGACCCCGACGAAATCTTCGAAACAGTGACGCGGATTGCTCCTGCGTTCGGTGGCATCAACCTCGAAGACATCGCGGCTCCCGCCTGCTTCGAAATCGAAGAGCGACTCAAGGAGGCGCTTGATATTCCGGTGTTCCACGACGATCAGCACGGCACCGCTGTGGTGGCGCTGGCGGCGCTCAAGAACTCCCTCAAAATCGTCGACAAGAGCCTGGAAGACGTCTCGATCGTGATTTCCGGCATGGGCGCTGCCGGGGTGGCGATAGGCAAGATCCTCCGAGACGCCGGAGCGGGCGAGGTCGTGGGTGTGGATCGGCTCGGCGCCGTGCACGCCGGCCGCGACGGTCTCAACCCCGCCAAGGAGTGGTTTGCCGCGAACACCAATCCCGAGCGCAAGGCCGGCACCCTGAGTGAAGTTCTCGCCGGCGCCGACGTATTCCTCGGAGTCTCGGCTCCGAACCTGATCGATGCGGCCGACGTTCGGTCGATGGCGAAGGATCCGATCGTGTTCGCCATGGCCAACCCAGAGCCCGAGATCCGTCCCGAGGTTGTAGACGGACTCGCCGCGGTGATGGCCACCGGGCGTTCGGACTTCCCCAACCAGATCAACAACGTGCTGGCGTTCCCGGGAATCTTCCGCGGCGCTCTCGACGTCGGCGCCCACTCGGTAACCGAGGCCATGAAGGTCGCGGCCGCCGATGCGATTGCCGGTTGCGTCGATGAAGACGATCTCCAGCCCGACTATGTGGTGCCGTCGGTGTTCGACAAGGGCGTCGCCCCGGAGGTAGCGGCCAGGGTGGCTGATGCAGCCGTTCTCGAGGGTGTGTTGCGAGGCTGAACGGGCGCCGAACCTAGCCCCGAAATGGCGACGACCCGACACGAGGTCGGGTCGCCGTGAGAGTGGTCGGGACCGGCGTCGATCCGGTGACCTTCCGCTTTTCAGGCGGACGCTCTGCCAACTGAGCTACCCGACCCTCACAACAGCACGGAGCTGTCACACCTCAGCCATTGAGGCTGTATGGCGGTCCCGACGGGATTTGAACCCGCGGCCTCCACCTTGACAGGGTGGCGATCACTCCAAACTGATCTACGGGACCACTCGTTCGAGAAACCCGAACGAACCTGGAACGGTAGGGCGGTGAAACCAGGTTCACAACCCTTGTCCGTTGGCACCCCCTACGGGATTCGAACCCGTGTTACCGGCGTGAAAGGCCGGCGTCCTAGGCCACTGGACGAAGGGGGCAGCGCGGCCGACGATCCGACCGAGCGGACAGTTTACGGCCTCTGTGGCACTAGCGTCGCGGGGATGCGTTCGCGGCGAAGAGTGTTGCTGGCTGCGGTGGCCGGCTATGTGATCGGCTCTTTCCCCTCGGCCGATCTAGCAGCCCGACTCGCGGGCGAGGGTAGCGACCTGCACTCCGACGGCACCGGCAATCCGGGCGGGATGAACGCCAGCCACGTGCTGGGGAAGAAGTGGGGTCTCACGGTGGCCTCTGCCGATGTCGGCAAGGGAGTGCTCGCGGCTCGGGTCGGTCGTGGTGTCGCCGGCGACGCAGGTGCCCATCTCGCCGGCGTGGCCGCGGTGGTTGGCCACTGCCACCCGCCGGGGCGCACCGGCGGGAAGGGCGTCGCCACGAGTATCGGCCAGGTCATAGCCACCTTCCCCGGCTATCTCCCCATCGATCTCCTGGTTGGGGTGGCCACATCCGCCATCCCGTGGTTCAAGCAGCGCACCCGTACTGCAACCACGGTTGCCAGTGTGTCCTGGGTCGGGTGCGGAATTCTGTGGTGGCGACGAGGGTTGCCGAACCCGGGAGGAACAGCCCCCACCGTCGGCCTTCCGCTTGCGGCAGCTGCCTCCTCCCTCGTGATCGCCGAACGATTCCGCGCCGAACGGCACAGGGTCGACGCCTACAACACCGCCACGAAGGAGACCTCCCAACCATGATCGCCCTCGTAACCGACTCGGCTTCCCAGATCCCGCCATCCCTCGTCGACCGGTTCGGGGTGCGAGTGGTGCCGGTAACGGTCACCATCGACGGCGACGACTTCCGCGAGGGCGTGGATCTCTTCGCCGACGACTTCTGGCGCCGCTTCGCCGACGGGAACTCACCCGACGTCACCACCTCACAACCGAGTCCCGGTGATTTCCGAGCCGTCTACGACGACGCGATCGTCGCCGGTGCCACCGAGATCATCTCGGTCCACGTGGCCGCCGATGTGTCGGGCACGATCCACAGTGCCAGCATCGCAGCCGATCTCGTGGCCGCCGATGTTCACATCGTCGACAGCGGAACCGCTTCTTTCGGCGTTTCGTCATGTGTGTGGGAGGCGGCCGCCGCCGTGGCGGAAGGGGGATCGGCAATCGAGGCCGCCGAACGCGCCGCGAAGATGGCCCCCTACGTCGGAACCTCGTTCATCATCCAGGCACTCGATTTCGCTCGCCAGGGTGGCCGCTTCGATTTCCATCTTCCCGACGATGCTGAGGGCGTGCTGGTTCTCGGTGGCCTCGGCACCGCGATCGACATCACGGGTACGGGTCGCTCCGTTGACGAGCTGTGCGATCTGATGGTGGCGCCGTTTCTTTCCGATGGTGTGCCGGTTCGTGCCGGTGTCTGTCTTGCCGATCCGGCCACCCTGCCTTTCACCGAGGGGATCGAGGAGCGCCTGAGCGCGTCGGATCTGGTGGTCGAAATGGTGCGCTATCGGGTGGGCCCGTCGATAGCGGCCCACACCGGACCGGGTACCGCCGGCGGCTTCTGGTGGCCCGTAGCGACTTGACGCGTCGGTTCAGTCGTCGAATTCGTTCATCGCGGCTTCGACCAATTGCTCCAGCAGCCATCCGATCCATTCGAAGAGGGCGAGAACCGGTGCCCGGTCGTCGTCGGGATCGAGGTCGGTGAGGGCCTCGTTGCCGATCATGTCTATGTCGAGACGTTCGCCCAGTATCAGCCTCAAGGCGTTGAGGCTCTGCATCCAAGCTCCGACCTGATCCTCATCGAGAGATGCGCCTTCGATCCCGTTCTCGACAAGTTCGATCGCCTCGAGCCGGGTGCGCAACAGGTCGTCGCCCACCATGTCGCGATATTCGTGTTCAGCCTCTTCGTCGTCGGGGCGAGCGGGCGGGGCCAGTCGTCGTAAGGCGGGGTCGTCGTCGGCCATCAACATCTCGCGCAGCTGGGGCAGGACGTGACGCAGCATTTCCTGTTCGTCGGGCGGGATCTCCACCACGACCCGACCGCTCTTCCATTTGAACCGCCGCCTGAGCATCAGTCGTCCCTTTCGAGGGTGGCCCAGAGGCCGTGTTCGTGAAGGCGGAAGACGTCGAGTTCGGCCTTCTCGCGATTCCCCGACGAGACGACCGCTCGGCCTTCGGTGTGGACCTGCATCATCAGGCGATGCGCCTTCTCTTTCGAGAACCCGAACACCTTGCGGAAAACGAAAGTGACGTACGACATCAGGTTGACCGGGTCGTCCCAGCAGATCACCTTCCACGGGCGATCGAACGACACCTGCTCGCCTGTGTCGACTTCGGGTGTGACAAGAGGGGCGGTCACGCCACGGGGGTGGGTGCGCGTACTGGCACCGCTTCGCGTGCCACCAAATCGAGTCGCACGATCGCCATCCAGGCAAGGGTGGCGAAGGTGAGGTGTACGGCCACCAACAACACCGGTACGCCGGTGAAGTACTGGAGGTAGCCGATGGCCCCCTGGATGAGGAGCAGGGCGGCAACCACCAGGGCCCGGTCGCGCACGTCGGCGCGGTTGGCGTCGGTGGCTCGTCGGATCACGTACACCACCAGGACAAGGAGGCAGATGGCGACGATGCTGTGGATCCGGGTGACTTCTCGGATGTTGAAGGGAAGGCGGGCGGCTACGTCCGGTTCGTCGCTGCCGCTGTGGGGACCCGCTCCGGTGACGATCGTTCCGGTCACCAACAGTACGGTGCCGAGTGCCAGCACAGCTCTTCCCCAAAATTGCAGTGCGTAACGGTCGTGATCTCCGGGCTCGCTCCCGGCGGGCTGGGTGTGGTCGAACTCCTCGGCCTTGTGCTGCAGGACCACAGCGTTCCAGACGAGAACCATGCTGAGCAGGAAATGGCCCATCGTGAAGCGGGGATCGAGATCGGCCTTGACGAGTAGGCCTCCGAGCACCACCTGGGCGGCGACACCGGCCACCAGGCCCCACGACCACCAGGTGAGATCGCGGCGATGAGGGATTCGTCGACGCGATCCGAGCACCGCCATCACCACTGCGGCGGTGACGAGGCCGGTGAACAGGCGATTCACGAACTCGATCAGGGCGTGGTATTCGAGATCAGCGACCAGTTGGTCTTCTTGACAGTTGGGCCAATCCGAGCAGCCGAGACCGGAACCGGTGAGGCGAACCGCACCACCGCTCACCACGATGATCGCCAGCGACCAGAGGGCGGCGCGCGTGTAGGTGATGTAGCGCTCGGGGGACAGGGAGCTACGAGTCATGCTCCGACGTTAGGCCCAGCTGGCGGGACTCGCCTTCTCGGCCGTAGCCTGAATCCGTGAGAGCCCAATCCACCAAGAGTTCCCGATCGCGCCCAATGGCGTTCGTGGCACTCACAAAGCCGCGCATCATCGAGCTCTTGTTGGTCACCACCGTCCCCACCATGGTGGTGGCCGAGGGTGGCATTCCTTCAGTCTGGTTGATGATCGCCACCGTCATCGGAGGCACCCTCGCCGCCGGCGGCGCCAACGCTTTCAACATGCACGTCGATCGCGACATCGACGCCCTGATGGAGCGCACGAAAGGCCGACCGCTGGTAACCGGTGAGGTCAGCCCCCGTGAAGCCATCGTGTTCGCCTGGGCCATCGAGGTGGCGGCGTTCGCTTGGCTGTGGGGGTTCGTCAACCTCTTGTCGGCGGTGCTCGCGGTGTGCGCCACCTTGTTCTATGTGTTCGTCTACACGCTCTGGTTGAAGCGCACCTCCACCCGCAACATCGTGATCGGCGGAGCGGCCGGAGCCGTGCCCGTACTCGTGGGTTGGTCTGCGGTCACCAACGAGCTGGCCTGGCCCCCCGTGGTGCTGTTCGCGGTGATGTTCTACTGGACACCTCCCCACTTCTGGGCCCTCGCCATCCGCTACCGCGAAGACTACGAAGTGGCCGAAGTACCGATGTTGCCCGTCGTGGCCAGCATGCGCACCACCGCGATGAGGATCCTGCTCTACAGCCTGGCGATGTGGGGCCTCTCCCTGCTCTTCACGCCGGTGGCGGGAATGGGCTGGGTCTACACGAGCGCGGCGTTGATCCTCGGCGGCATCTTCACCGGACTGGCGGTGCAGGTGTTGAGGCGGCCCGAACCCGACTTGGCCATGCGCTTGTTCGGATGGTCGATCACCTACATCACCCTGCTTTTTGCAGCGATGGCCGTCGACGAGATCGTTCGTAGCGGCGTCTGACCCGAGCCGCCGGTCGCCTGCAGGCGTGCTCCGGCGCAAAACATGGTGCCCGGTTTCCATGGGGGACCCCGTCGCACTGTAGGCTCGCCCCCGGCTATGCGCCCGTGCTCTCCGGGTGCACCACGAACGCATTTCACCGGTGACCGGAGCGCGCGCTCCGGTCATTGTCGGAGGACCCTACAAACGATGACGATGACCGAGTCTCAGCCGGCCTCTGCCGTGGCCGACAACCCACCCGCTGCGCCCAGCGCCGCGCATGGCCTCTACGACTGGATCTCCACGACTGACCACAAGCGGATAGGTCGAATCTGGATCCTCGTTTCGATGGTGCTGCTGGTGGCCTTCACGGTCCTCGGCACCTTCGTTGGCTTGGAACGAGCCGAACCCGCCACGTCGGGCTTCTTCGGCGGGCAAAATTCCTACTTCCAGATGTGGACTCTCTACCGGCTGGGCATGGTCCTGTTGGTGGTAATGCCTCTCTTCATCGGTCTGGCCACTCTCGTGGTGCCGATGCAGGTCGGTTCCACCAACATCGCCTTCCCGCGTGCTGCCCTGGTTGCGGTGTGGAGCTTCTTGCTCGGCGCCGGCATCACGATCGTCTCTGTGCTGGTCGGTGGAGGCTGGGGTGCCCTCGACGGCGTCACCGGCGATGAAGCCGACGCAATCGCCCTCACCCTCGTGGGCACCGGCATGGTGATAGGTGCCCTGCTGATCGCCGCGATCTGCATCGCCACCACGGTTGTGTCGCTGCGGACCCCGGGAATGAACTTGATGAGGGTTCCCCTGTTCGCCTGGTCGATGCTCGTGGCATCGGCGGTTTGGCTCCTCACCCTTCCGGTGGCCATCGCCAACCTGATCCTGATTTACGTCGATCTGCGCGGCGGCCCTCTCACGTTCGGCGACCCGGAGGCATCCGGAGCGATCTACGCCCAGATCGCCTGGCTTGTCGAGCAGCCCCAGATCTACGCATTCGCCATCCCCGTGCTCGGAGTCATCGGCTCTGTGGTCCCCGCCTATGCGAAGACCCGCCAGGCCGATCACGCCCTGATGGTCGTGATGGTGGGGGTCTTCGGGTTCGCGGCCATCGGCGGCTGGTCGCAGCCCTTCTTCTTCGACTCCACCGAAGATGTCGTCTTCGTTGGGTTCGGGCTCCTGGCCGTGGTGCCGGTGCTCGGCGTGCTCGGCGGCTCATTGCTCACCCTGTTCAGGGGCGAGAAGCCCACCGACAGGCCTCCGGCCCACCTCCACGGAGCATTGGCCGCCGCAGTCCTGCTGTTCGGCGCAGTCGCGAGCGGCGCCCTGAGGGTCATCGCTCCCTTCGACCTCGCCGGCACGTCTGCCATCACCGGCATCTTCAACCTGGTGGTGTTCTCTGCGGTGGCGGCCGCGCTTACCGGCGTGTGGTTCTGGTCGCCGAAGATCAGCGGTGGGCTCGTCGCTGCCGAAGACGGGCGGATAGCTCTCCTCACCCTGCTCACCGGCGCAACCCTTCTCGGTGCCGCCGATGTGGTGGCCGGTTTCTACGCTGCCCCCGACCTCCTGCTGTTCGAGACCGGAAGCGACGTAGTCGACCCCTTGCTCATCGCGTCGGCCGCGGGTGGGTTCATGATCGCCGGCGGCATGGTCTATGCGCTGGGCGGATTCCTCGTCTCCTTCCGGTCGACCAATCCGGAGGCAGGAGCCGACCCATGGGACGGGCACTCACTGGAGTGGAGCATCTCGTCTCCACCCCCTGTCGCCAATTTCGTCGAGCCGCCCGCTCGCGTGGTGTCTGAGTCACCCCTTCTCGATTCGAGCGAACCCGACACCGATGGGGAGGACGCCTGATGGTCGTCACCACCGCCCTGCCCGCTCCGGTAACTCGTCGCCCCCGCACCGTCCTGGTCGGTGCGATGTTCGCATCGGGCGCGGCGATGATGGTCTACTTCGGCCTGCTGGGCATCTACGCCCACCGGCGGGCGGAGGCATCCTTCTCCGGTCAGGGCTGGTTCCCGGAGGGCACCGTCGAGCTGGGTCCGCCCGGATTCATCTTCTGGACGCTGGTGCTTTCGGTCTTCACCGTTCAGTGGGCGGTGCAAGCGATCAAGAACGGCGATCGCACCAATGCGATGTGGGCCATGGCCATCACCGCCTTGTTCGGTGCCGCAGTGTTCAACCAGCTCTGGTTCATCATCAACGACATCGGCTATGCCCTGGCCGACGGTGAAGCCGAATTCTTCTTCTTCGTCGTCAACGGCACCTTCATCGTCTTCTTGATTCTCGCAGTGGTCTTCCTTGCCCTCACGATGCTGCGAGCCCTGTTCGGTTCGTACGGCCCGCGTCAGTCAGATGGCATCGCGGCTGCGGCCATGTTCTGGAACACCGTGGTCGCCATGTGGTCGATCACCTGGTACGTGATCTACATCACGAAGTAGGGATCAGATGTTCACTCCTGGCTTCAAATTCTTCTTCGGGCTCGCGATGGGCCTCGTCACCGCCGCGGTCGTCTACGGCTACTCCACCGGTGGCGACCATGTCGGCCCCCTGGTTTGGGGTTGGAAGGGCGGCATCGGCGACCACGTCGGCTACGTGACCCTCATGGGCCTAGGCGTGGTGGCGGGCCTGATCGCCATTGCTCTGGTGATGTACCGCGACGCCGATCCGGCCGCTCAGGCTCACTATGCGGGCGTCGACTCCATCGCTCCCACCACCCCTGCGGCAGCCAGCCATTGGCCTGTCGTAGCGGCGTTCGGTGCCGCCACGATGGCAGTTGGCCTGGTGGTGCACAGCGCGGTGTTCGTCGTCGGGCTTGTGCTTTGTGCAATAGCCGCGATCGAGTGGACGATCGACGCCTGGGCCGATCGTGCCACCGGCGACCCGGTGGCCAACAAGGCCTTGCGAGATCGTGTCATGGCCCCGATCGAGATTCCTGCCGCCGGTGCCATAGCCGCCGGGGTGATGGTGCTCGCCAGCTCACGCATCCTTCTCAATGCCTCAGCGAACGGTGCGGTGATCTTCGCCGGTCTCCTCGCCGTTGTGATCCTCGGTATCGGCACCCTCTACGCCGCCAAGCCCAAGCTGAGCAAGAATCTCATCGCCGGCCTGATGCTGGTGGCCGGCGTCGCCGTGATCGCCGGTGGCATCGTTGCCGCGGTCGACGGGGAGCGAGAGTTCGAGCGCCACGAGGTGCATGAAGACGGTGCGGCCGACGACACCCACGCAGACGAATGAGAACGACAACGGTGAGTGAATCCATGACACCTACTCGACGCCGCGCCTGGCCGGGCTTGTTGATCCTGTTGAGCCTCTTGCTCGCAGGGTGTGCCAGCGACGCCGAACTCGACACCCTGCAACCCCGGGGTGAATCAGCGCGAGACATCGACGACCTCCTCGACTTCGTGATGATCGTGGCCGGAGTGGTGCTGGTCCTGGTTGTCGGCGTCATCCTCTGGATGGGCTGGCGCAACCGGGTGTCCGACTACGACGACGACGATTTCCCCGCCCAGACTCATGGCAACAATGCTCTCGAGATCCTGTGGACGGTCGTTCCTGCGGCGATCATGGCCGCGGTGGCGGTGCTCACCGTCATCGCTCACATCGCCCTCAACGAAACCGAAGCCAACGCGATCGAGGTCGAGGTCGACGGCTCCGCCACGTCATGGGAACCCAAGGTGGTCGTGGTCGGCCAGCAGTGGTGGTGGGAGTACCGCTACTACTTCGACGACGACGTAACCCCCGAGATGCTCGGCGACCCGAAGAATCTTCCGCCCGCCGACATCGTCACCTCGGGCCAGATGGCCATCCCCGCGGGACAAGAGATCGAGCTCCTCGTCACCTCGCGCGACGTCATCCACTCCTATTGGATCCCTGCTCTCAACGGCAAGCGCGACGCACGCCCGGGGTTCTTCTCCCCGTGGAAGCTGGCGGCCGACGAGCCCGGTGTCTTCTTCGGTCAGTGCACGGAGTTCTGCGGCGTATCGCACTCCCGAATGCGCATGCAGGTCGTCGCCATGACCGACGACGATTTCCAGGAATGGATCGACACCCAGATGACCCCTGCGGCGACGCCCACCGACGAGGCCGCAGTGCGGGGCATGGAGGCGTTCGTCGCCAACTGCGCCTCATGTCACCTCATCGACGGCGTCAACGACGACACCTACACCGGGGCCACCACCCAGTCGGGCTCGGCGCCCGACCTCACCCACTTCGCCAGCCGCACCACCTTCGCCGGGGGCATCCTCAACACCTACAACGAAGATGGCAGCCTCAACCGCGACGACCTTGCTGCCTGGATCCGAGATCCCGCCGCGGTCAAGGACAATGTGGCCGACGGTCTCGGCGACGGTGTCGCCCCTCGCGGTATGCCCAACCTCGGGCTATCCGAACGAACAATAAGCGACCTGATCTCCTACCTCGAGACTCTCGGCCCTAAGCCATCGGCTGAGATCATCGCGGCGACGGAGGTGGAGTGATCATGGCCATCATCGAACAACCCCTGGCTATCGAAACCAGTGAAGCGCAGCTTGCTGAACGACCCCTGGGATCTCTCACCCGACCCCAGGGTGGCAATGGCTGGCGCGACTGGCTGAGCTCGGTCGACCACAAGCGCATCGGCATCATGTACGGCGTGGCGGCGATGTTCTTCTTCCTCGTCGGCGGCGCCGAGGCCCTGTTGATCCGCACCCAGTTGGCGTTCCCCGAGCAGGGTTTCCTGTCGGCACAGATCTACAACGAGATCTACACCATGCACGGCCTCACCATGGTGTTCCTCTTTGTCATGCCGTTGGCCGCCGCCTTCGCCAACTACCTCATCCCGCTCCAGATCGGGGCCCGCGACGTCGCCTTCCCTCGCCTCAACGCCTTGTCGTTCTGGGTCTGGCTCTCGGGCGCGGTGTTCATCAACTCGTCGTGGCTCCTCGGCGGCGGCGGCGCCGACTGTGGCTGGTTCTGCTATTCACCCAACAGCGGCGTCACCTTCTCGCCCACCCACGGGGTCGACTTTTACGCCGTCGGCCTGCTGATCATCGGCACCGCGTCGATCGTGTCGTCGCTCAACTTGATCGTCACCGTGCTCAACATGCGGGCCCCGGGCATGAGCTTGTTCCGGATGCCGGTTCTCACCTGGATGCTGCTGGTCACCCAGTTCTTGCTGGCTTTCGCCCTGCCGGTCATCGTGGTGGCCCTGTTCCTGCTGCTCTTCGACCGGGTGTTCGACTCCCAGTTCTTCGATCCTGATGCGGGTGCCGATCCCTTGCTTTGGCAGCACCTCTTCTGGATATTCGGTCATCCCGAGGTCTACATAATCATCCTGCCCAGTTTCGGCATCATCTCCGAGATCATTCCCACGTTCAGCCGTAAGCCGATCTTCGGCTACTCGTTCATGGTGTTCTCCGGGATCGCCATCGGCTTCATGGGCTGGGGGGTTTGGGCTCACCACATGTTCGTTTCGGGCATCGGCCCTATCTCGGTGGCGGCCTTCTCCCTGTCCACCATGTTCATCGCGGTTCCCACCGGCGTGAAGATTCTCAACTGGCTCGCCACCATGTGGGGCGGCAAAATCAAGTTCACCACCGCGATGCTGTTTTCGGTGGGCACCGTGGCGATGTTCACCATCGGTGGCCTCTCCGGTGTCACCCACGCCTTGGCGCCGGCCGATACCCAGCAGACCGACACCTACTACATCGTTGCTCACTTCCACTATGTGATCTTCGGCGGCGGTGTGCTCGGTCTCATGGGCGGCGCCTACTTCTGGTGGCCCAAGATCTTCGGCCACATGCTCAACGAGCGCCGGGGAAAGATCCACTTCTGGCTGATGATCATCGGCATGAACCTCACCTTCGGTCCAATGCATGTGCTCGGCCTTCAGGGAATGAGTCGGCGGATCGACACCTATTCGGCCGGTTTCGGATTCGATCTCTGGAATCTCGTGGCCACCATCGGCGCCTACACGATCGGGCTCGGTGTCTGCTACTTCCTCTACAACGCCTGGGTATCGAAGCGTGAAGCCAAGCACCTTCCGGCCCCCGGCCCCGATCCGTGGGACGCGCGGAGCCTGGAGTGGATGGTCCCGTCGCCCACTCCCGAGCACAACTTCGATGTGATTCCCACCGTCGAGAGCCAGGACGAGTGGTGGTATCGCAAGTACGGCTACGACGACAACCACAAGGTCGTGCGCATCGCCACGGTCGAGGAAGCCGCCCAGAAGGGCGACGCCGACGATGTCCACCTGCCCTCACCGTCGTTCTGGCCGCTGGTGATAGCGGTTGGCATGCCCCTGATCGGATATGGCGTGATCTTCAATCTCTGGCTATGTGTGATCGGCGGCATACTCGTTGCGGGCAGCATCTACGCCTGGGTACTCGAGCCGGTCGACGATCCCGACGCGGGTCACGGCCACGACGATCACCACGATGACGATGGCGGTGACGACCCGGCTATGGTCGGCGCCGGAGCCACCGACGAGGGCGAGGGGAGCTGAGATGACCACCACTTCCACCGTTGCGGTCGACACCCACCACGACGCCCACCAGACCAACACCGGTATCTCCAACAACAAGTTGGCGATGTGGCTTTTCCTCGGCACCGAGTGCCTCCTGTTCGGTGGCCTGATCTCCACCTACCTGCTCTACAAGACGCGGGGCAACGGCGACGTTCTCCCCACCGACATCTTCGACATCCCGTTTACCTCGGTCAGCTCTTTTGTGCTGCTCATGAGCTCGCTCACCATGGTGCTCGCCCTCTCGGCTCTCAACCGTGGTGAGGTGGAGCGTTCTCGAGCGTGGCTGCTCACAACCGCCATGCTCGGCGGCGTGTTCGTCGGTGGCCAGGTGTATGAGTTCACCACCTTCGTTCGCGAGGGGATGGGCTTCACCACCAACCCCGCCAGCTCGGCCTTCTACACCCTCACCGGCTTCCACGGCGTGCACGTGAGCCTCGGGATCCTGATGCTGATGTCGCTGGTTGTGGCTTCAGTGCAGGGGAAGCTGAAGGCCGAGAATGCGGAGACCGTGGAGATCATCGGTCTCTACTGGCACTTCGTCGACATCGTGTGGATCTTCATCTTCACGGTCATCTATCTGATTCCCGCCGAGTAGGACCCAACCAATGAGCGACACCATCGCCGAGACCGGCTCCGAAACCGAAGACGACCATCACCCGTCCGATCTGCAATATGTGAAGATCGCTTTGGTTCTTGGCGTCATCACTTCGGTCGAGGTCTTCACCTACTTCGAGTCGGTCCTCGATTGGGGCGACGCCCTGATCCCCTCCCTGCTGGTGATGATGGTGGTGAAGTTCTGGCTGGTGGCTCGGATGTTCATGCACCTCAAGCAGGACAAGCCGATCCTCTCGGGCCTCTTCGCTACTGGGCTGGGGATGGCGATCGCCGTCTATATCGTCGCTCTCCTCGCTTTCCAGTTCTGGGCCTGATGTGAGATGACCGCGATCTTGGCGGTCAATGCCTGGGATTACGAGTTCCACCCTGAGGTCTGGCTTCTGGTGGCCGGCATCGTGGCGCTCGGTGTCTATTCGGTGCGGGCGATCGGCCCCTTGGTCGTGCCGGCCGGGCAGACGATCGTCACCGCGGCCCAAAAGCGCTATTTCGTCGCGGGGGTTTTGCTGTTGTGGCTGGCGGCCGATTGGCCGCTGCACGACATCGCCGAAGAAAACCTCTACTCCGTGCACATGGTGCAGCACCTGCTGATCAGCTTCATCGTGCCGCCTCTGCTCTTGATGGCGCTGCCGGCCTGGCTCGCCCGCCTGCTGGTTCTCGAGGCCGGTACCTTCCAACGGATCCTCAGGTTCCTGGCCAAGCCGGTCGTGGCCGGCGTGGTCTTCAACGCCTTCCAGGTATTGACCCACTGGGGAGTGGTGGTCGACCTGTCGGTGGAGAACGGTGCCTTCCACTATGTCTTGCACCTGGGCGTCTTCTTCTCTGCTCTGTTGATGTGGTTCCCGGTGCTCGGTCCTCTCAAAGAGATGCAGATGAGCGAGCCGGGCAAGATGCTCTACCTCTTCTTGATGTCGATCGTGCCCACCGTGCCGGCGGGCTGGCTCACCTTCGCCGAGGGTGTGGTCTACCAGTCCTACGACACCACTGATCCGCTCTGGGGGATCTCGCCGGTGCACGATCAGCAGGCCGCTGGTGCGGTGATGAAGATCGTCGGCGGCTTCTATCTCTGGGGCCTGATCGCGATCCGGTTCTCGCGGTATGCGTCCGGTCAACGCGACGCCGACTTCAAAGCCCGAACCCGAGCCCACCCCAAACCCAACCCAAGCCCGACCCCAAACCCCCAGCCCGAACCGATCTCTGAGCGCTAGCGCGCGCTATGCGCGCGAAAGCGCTCAGAAAAGCCGGAGGGGGTGGCTCTGATGGCGGTACCGTCGTGCTCATGCTCGACATCAAGCTCATCCGCAACGACCCTGAGGCCGTGAAAGCGGCCGTGGCGCGTCGGGGCGAGGACACCTCGTCGATCGACGAGATCGTTGAGCTCGATGCCCGGGTTCGGGCCCACATGACCGCGGTGGATCAGATCCGCGAGGAGAGCAATCGTGTCTCCAAAGAGATCGGTGAGCTCTACCGGAACGGTGAGACCGAGAAGGCCGAGGCACTCAAGGCGGGAACCGAGGGGCAAAAGGAGAACGAGCGCCAACACGCCGATGCTCTCGCACATCTCCAGGCAACGATCCGTGAGCTCCTGCTCAATGTTTCGAACATGCCGTCGCCCGAAGCCCCCGACGGACTCACCGAAGACGACAATGTCGTTGTGCGGGTCGAGGGTTACGACCCCGACGCCATCGCCGACCATCAGCGCGTCCCCCACTGGGAGATCGGCGAGCAACTCGGCATCCTCGATGTCGATCGTGCGGTGCGCATGTCGGGCTCCATGTTCGCCATGTACAGAGGACACGGAGCTCACCTGCTGCGAGCCCTGATCTCCTACGGACTCGACCGCAACCGCGATGCCTTCGAGGAGATTCGGCCCCCCACCGTGGTGAAGACCGACACCATGATCGGCACCGGCCATCTCCCGAAGTTTGCCGACGACGCGTACCACCTCGAGCGCGACGATCTCTGGGCAATCCCCACCGCGGAAGTGCCGCTTACTTCGATGGTGGCCGGAGAGATCCTCGACCAAGCGGATCTTCCGATGCGCCTGATGGCTCACACCACCTGCTACCGGCGCGAGGCCGGTTCGGCGGGGCGCGACACGAGGGGCCTTCTTCGCGTCCACGAGTTCGACAAGGTGGAGCTCTATTCGTTCTGCACCCCTGAGCAGGCCCAGGCTATGCACATGGAGATCCTGGAACGAGCCGAGAACGCGATCCGTGATTTAGGGCTCGCCCATCGGGTCTTGGATCTGGCGTGTGGCGACATCAGCGGGGCCGGTACCCGTACCTACGACATCGAGGTGTTCGCTCCCGGCGCCGATCGGTGGCTCGAGGTGTCGTCGGTTTCGTGGTGCACCGATTATCAGGCCCGACGGGCCAACATTCGCTACCGGCCCGAAGGCGAGAAGGGCACCCGCTTCGTGCACTCCCTCAACGGTTCGGGCCTCGCCGTGCCGCGGGTGTGGGCCGGGATCGTGGAGACCTACCGCCAGCCCGACGGGTCGATCCGCATGCCCGACGTGCTCTTGCCCTACCTGGGTGGTCTCACCGAGATTCCCGCGCCCGTCTGATGCCGGGCACGGTCGAGTGGTTGCCCTACGCCCCGGGCACCATCATCGATCTTCCCGTTCGCGGCTCGGCCAGCCCGATCCGGTCGGTGACACGCCAGGTCGCGTTCGATGATGCTTGGGATGCCGAGCGTCGCGACAAGGTGGCCGAACTCTTCGACTCGATGGCCGCGGAGTGGTCGGCCACCCGCGACTCCGAAGAACGCCGGGCATCGATCATCGATGCCCTCGACCGAGGCTCGATCACCGGCGATCGGGTGATCGAACTCGGTGCCGGTTCGGGTCTCGGCACCGCCCACCTCACCAGCCGCTACTCCAATGTGGTGGCCCTCGACCTCTCGATGGAAATGCTCAGAGCAGCGCCGGCGGGCATGAGTCTGAAGGTGAGAGGGGACTCCGCGTCACTGCCCTTCCCGGATGGCTGCGCCGACGTGTTGACCCTGGTGAACATGTTGTTGTTTCCCACGGAGGTCGACCGCGTGCTGGCGCAGCGTGGATGCCTGGTTTGGATCAATACCCAGGCTCACGAAACTCCCATCCACCTACCGGCCGAGGACGTCGTGGCCGCACTGCCCGGCTCGTGGACTGCGGTTGCGAGTCGGGCCGGTTCGGGATCGTGGTGTGTTGCCAGACGGGCCGCAGACGGCAGGAGCTAGCCGGCGACGACAAGCCCCAGCCAGGCGGCCAGGAGGCCTCCGGCGACTGTGAGGGAGCCGTAGGCGAGCGCTCGGCGCCTGTCGAGAGTCCAGAGCTCGACGAGTTCGAGCATGACGGTGGAGAACGTCGTGAGGGCGCCAAGGCCGGCTGTGGCCACCAGGGTGGCACCCAGGCCGTCGAGCTGAGCACTCGCTCCCAGGGCGAAGGTGCCGGCCAGATTGACGAGAAGGGTGCCTAGGGGCGGCGTGAACCGAGCCGCCGCGGCCCAGCGGATCAAGGTGCCGGTGCCGGCCACGGCCATGAACCCGAGCCCCGCGAGGATCACCATGTGACCCGCTCGAACCGGCGGCCGAGTGAACGGCCCAGGACGATCGCGGCGAGACCGACCGCCACCGAGGCGAGTGCCAGTGCCGAGGTGCCACTGGTGCCGTCGCGCCACCGAGACACCAGCTCCACCGCCAACCCCGAGAAGGTTGTGAGCCCTCCGCAGAACCCGACGGTGAGGCCGAGCGAAATGGGGCTGGCGTGGGAGCCAGCTTGAACCCCTTTGTCACCGCGCGCCGAGTGGCCGAGGATCGTCACGATTCCGAGGATGAGCGACCCGACCGTGTTGACGAGGAGGAGCGTGGCTGCGGGTGATGAGAGTAGCTCCCCAACCGCCCAGCGCACTCCCGCTCCACTGATTCCACCGACCAGAAGGAATGGCATCGAGCGTTGCACCACTGCACCGTAGGCTGCGGCCATGGACATGGCGTCGTTGCGAGTTCAGTACCGTCAGGCAGGGCTCGATGGGGGCGACGTCGACCGCGACCCGATCGTCCAGTTCGGAGTGTGGTTCGAACAGTGGCTCGCCACCGAACCCGTCGACGGCACAACGGTGGTTGTGGCAACCGTCGATGAACAGGGTTGGCCTGCGGCCAGGGCCATGCTCCTGAAGGGGGTCGATGAACGGGGTTTCATCTTCTACACCAATCGTGAGTCACCGAAGGGTGAGGCCATCGATCACACCGGACGAGCCGCGATCACATGTGTGTGGGGTGGTCTCGAACGTCAGGTGCGAGTGGTGGGTGAAGTGAGCCGCGTGGGCGACGATGAGTGCGATGAGTATTTCGCTTCGCGGCCTCGAGGATCCCAGATCGGGGCTTGGGCGAGCCATCAATCGAGCATTGTGGCTGATCGGGCCGAACTCGAGAATGCCGCGGCTGCGATCGAGAAGCGCTATCCCGATGAGGTACCGCGTCCCCCGTATTGGGGAGGCTTCGTGCTCAACCCCACGAGTGTCGAGTTTTGGCAGGGCCGCCCCGATCGTCTACACGATCGCCTGCGCTACCGGCGTGAGGGAAGTCACTGGGTGATCGAGCGCCTCTCGCCCTGAGTGGCGACCCTAAGTTCGCGGGCGGGCGGACCGATCGGCACCGTTAACAGACACGATCGGAGTTCCGATGCCCAAGCTCATCACCGCCGTCCTGGTTTCGTTCGGCCTCCTGGCATCCGCCTGTGGTGGCGGTTCATCCTCCAGCGACACGGCCGCTGATTCGGCGAATGTCGAAGCCGATTCGGCTGCCGCCGATACCGAGGCTGTCGAGGACACAACCGGAGACGGTGTGGACACGTGTGGCCAGGGCCAGGCCTTCCCCGACGACCCCGACTTCCGTGAAGCGATCTGTCGGCCCCTCCTGGCCATGGTCGACCTCATCGGTACCGACGCCGAGATCGATCCCGAGTGGAACACCAGGATCACCACCGCGATCCTCGACTATGCCAACCGCGACGCTGCGATGGCCGAGTTGGGCGCGGTGCTCGCCGAGATACAGGCCGCAGGCTGAACGCGAACGGGGCGCTCAGTCCCAACTGGCGAGAGCGGCCACCAGCAGATCGATGAGGATGGTGACCTGGGACGCCCGCCCCGTGCCCTCGTGATCGGACCAGTTCGACTCCGCCTTGTTCCACCGCAATGGCGGCGGCAGCTCGAGTTGGACCCCGGCGTTGGTGGGCAGGTTGACGGGGTTGGCGGAGTGCTGGCCGCGAAGTCCTCTGGGTATGTCTTCGACGTCATCGATCACGCCGAACTCGTCGGGTAGTCCGTCGCGTAGGTGTTGAGCGAGGTGGCCCGCCAGATCGCGATTGCGACCTCCGAGCAGCACGTCCCAGAAGCGATCGTCTCGGCCGTAGCCGTGAACCGCGATGACCGTGTCGACATGGTCGAGGAAGCCGGCGAGGCGGGGTGAGTGGGTTGGGTCGAACTTGGTGCTGGGGATGTGCTCGCGCAGAGGGGCGTTTTGGATCACGCCGTAGTACGACGATCCGGTCCGTTCGGCCACCTCGGCCGCTATGGCATCGGTGGCGCGCTCAAGGTTGCCGCCGTGAAACGCCATGAGCCCGAAAGGGCTCCGGAGTTGGGCGACCTCGGTGACCTCAGGTCGTGCGAGCAGGGACCGCAGCATGGCTGCGACGATAGTCAGTCGCCCGGGCCAAGACCCGCCAGACCACCAGCGCCACGAAGAGGAGCTCGAGGGGCACGCCGAATCGGAACGGATCGGTGAACCAGTGGCCGATCCGGGCCGGCCAGTTGGCGACGAAACGAACCAGGGGAAGGAAGACGAAGTCGCCGTCGTTCATCGCTTCGACGAAGAGATAGGTGAGCACGTAGACCGCCGAGATCGAACGACGCTTGGCGTGGTCGTCGGTGGTGTCTTCGCGCCAGGCCAGGAGGAGGATTCCCAGAATCCCCAGCAGGCTCACGACCGCGAGGCGTTCAGTGGTTGTGGTGTTGACCCAGTTGCTGACCGCGGCCTGGAACTCGAGGAACTTGTCGACCACGGGATTTGTGGCCGAGGCGTCGCTGAGGATCCTGATTTCCCAGGTGCCGTAGTTGAGCAGGTAGAAGCCGGCCAGCACGAGCACGACGCCCGAGACCTTGCCTACATGGGGCAGGAAGCGGCGCATGTGCAGCGCCACGTTGGAGCGGGCCCGGGCCAGGCTCACCGTCAGGAACAAGATCACCGCACCCATGCCGACTCCGTAGGCCACGAAGGCCGCCACCCCGTCGACAAACCCGTCGTCGTCGAAGGTGCTGCTCACCGCACTCACGAACAAGGCGATGGTGCAGCTGAGTGACACCACCGCATAGCTCACCCCGAAGAGGAACATCGATCGCATCTCGCGGCTGCCGGTGCCCTTGTTCATCTTGGGGAGCCGCAACGCGATCTGCTTCCCCATGGCCATGGCTATGCCCATCGGGATCAGGACGGCGCCGACCACGACGGTGATGTAACCGACGTATTCGGTGATCGTGCCCTGATTGAGGAAGAGGGCGATGAATATGCCGAGGGTGCCGAATACGGCCACGAAACCGAGGGTGAGCATGCCGCCCACGAGCAGGCCGCGTGTGACCGCCCTGAGTCGGGACTGGTTGGCTTCGTCGCCGTCGAGGCCGATGAAGTAGCCGAGATAGGTGGGCAACATGGCGAAGCCGCACGGATTGAACGCTGCCAGCATTCCCACGCTGAACGGCCAGGTGAGTTGATCGAGGTCCATCAGGTGAGCTCGTTGATCTTTTCGATCAGCAGGTCGGCGCTGAGTACACCCGACCACAACTCGTTGATTGAGCCCTCGGGCGTGACGAACACGGTGGTTGGCATCGCGAAGCCGCCGAACTCACTGAACAGGTCGCTCCCTGGGTCCCATCCGAGGTCGTAGCTCACGCCGGTCTCATCGGCGAGATCCCGGGCATCTTCGAGGCGGGCATCGAGCGATATCCCGACGAAGGCGACCGAACCTCCGAAATCCTGGAAGACCGCCTCGAACTCGGGCATCTCGGCCACACACGGGGGACAGGTGCGGGCGAAGAAGTTGATCACCAGTGGACGCCCCGCGTAGCTGGCGAGGTTGGAGCTGACTCCGTCGAAAGTGGTGAAGTCGAAATCGACATCGGATCCTTCCGCACTGTTGTCCTGGATGTCGTCGACGGAGGGGGCGAGCTCGTCGCTACCCAGCCGGATCACCCCTGCGGTGCCGTCGTTGTCGCTGCTGCAGGCCGCGAGCACCGCCGCCGGCGTGACGAGGGACGCGAGAATAAAGCCGCGTCGGGAGGGGGCGCGACCAGAAGAACGAAGAGCACGGGGATCGGCTTGCAAATGAAACTCCGGTCAAAACGGTAGCGGTGGCGCGCTGAACTTGGGGGTCGACCGTGGAAACTCCGTGAGCCGACTTGTTCTTCCAACGACCGTGAAGCGCCAAGGGTTCCCGTGACGGTGCGACGACCACGGGCGTGGTGCCGGCGTAGAGATCGGATCGGGGCTCGCTTGAGCCGTTGCCCGGATCCGTCAGAGCTCTACGACAGCACCACGCCTCTACCGTCAGGCGGTACGCAGGTGAGCGACCTCGGCCAGATGGGCCGGTATCGGAATCACCGGCATCTGGTCTTCGGGGCGAGCCACCTTGGGAGGCCGGCCCCGACGCCGCTTGATCGCCAGCATCTTGCCGTTCATGAACAGCTGGCCACCCCAGACGCCCACCGGCTCACGCCGTTCGAGGGCTCCCTCGAGGCACGATGCCAGTACCGAGCATTCAGAGCAGACCCGCTTGGCCGCGGCGATGTCGCCGATGTCCTCACTGAAGAAGAGATCGCCGGCGTTCGACACGGCGCGGCAGGCCGCATGGTTCTCCCATGTGACTTCGTCGGCCTCGACCCGGATCTGATGTGCTTGTTCGACGAGGGTTCTCATGACCCCGTCTCCTTCCTGGGAATTCTCTGCGATTTGTGGTGGTGATGAACTGGACAGTGTGAGTTGGGCGGCGGATGCTCGAGACTTGGCCCGAAAACCAGAAAGACCGCCGGATTTCCGGCGGCCTCGATGCGTCTCCCCTTCAGGGTGGCTGATCAGCCAGGGGGGGCGCCGGAGGGCCGCTGGTTGGCATACGGCTTGGTGGTAAACATCCACGAATCCGTGAGCCAGGAGGCCGAACGCACATTCATGCGCGCGCGTGCATCGACCGCAATAGCGGTGTGATGCTCGTGGCACAGGAACTGGAACATTGCTGCCTCCCTTTGCGCGGCCGGGCGGTCCGGCGAGCACTACGGTCGCGAACTTCTTGGTCGACGTCAACTGAATTAATCGCCAACTTCGTCAATTGCTACGGTGCGGCCCATGCCCGAGCCTGGAGCAGTCGAATTTGTCCCGCTTCCCGAGGAGGGCCGGGTCTACCGCCGAGGTCGCCGAATTCGGCTCGGCGACGTCGACCCCACCGGGCGCTGTCGACTCGATTCGGTGGTCCGCCATCTCCAAGACGTTGCCCGTGACGATTCGGCGGACAGCGGCCTCATCGACCCGATGAACTGGGTGGTGAGGCGCACCCTGATCGAGGTGCACACGGCGCCGGTCTTTCAGGAATGGGTGGAACTGGCCACCTGGTGTAGCGGTCATGGCAGCCGGTGGGCAGAACGTCGTACTGACCTAACCGGCGACGAGGGTGCTCGAATCACGGCGGTCACCTTGTGGATTCATGTCGACCTGGAAACGGGCCGGCCCCGCAAGCTCAACCCCGACTTCTTCGAGATCTACGGGCCCACCGCCGGTGATCGAGTCGTTTCGGCTCGTCAGAGTCTCCCCAACCAGCCCATCGAGGGTGCCGGCGACGAGCCGTGGGCGGTGCGATTCGCCGACCTCGACATTCTCGGCCATGTCAACAACGCGGCCCAATGGGTGGCGGTGGAAGAGGTTCTCGCCCTCACCGAGTTTCCCGTCACGGCCATTCGAGCCGAACTCGAGCACGGGGCCGGCGTCGAACAGCACCACAACACGCACCTCCGGTGGCTGGAAGCCGATGATGGGATCGACCTCTGGTTGATGACCGACGGTGTGGCCGGCAGCGTGGCGCGGGTGCGCCGCGTCGGCTCTCAGAGCGGGAATCAGGCGCTGATGGCGAACTCGTAGAAGAGAAGTCCGTCGGCATCACGCCGGCTTCCGGCCTCTCCGGCGACCCTCAGGTGTTCGAGATGAGCGAAGGTCTCGCTGGCGGCCATGTCGCCCCAGGATCGTTCTTGGAACAGAACCTTCATCCACGCTTCCACCGGAGCATCTCCGAGATCGGGGGCGGCGTGGCGAAGGACGTCGAGGCGCTCGTCGTGGTGATCCTTGATGTGGCTGCAGCGGTGGCCGGCCTCGTCCATTGGGTGGCCGTGCGCGGGGAGCACTGCGGTGACACCTTCGAGGGCGGCGATGCGATCGAGCGAGGCGAAGAAGGTGGCGAGGGGATCGGCCAGTTCGGTAGAGCCTGCGATGTGGGGAGTAATGGTGGGCAAGATGTGGTCGCCCGACAGCAGCACACCTTCGGTGGGGTCCCACAGGCACAGGTGATCCACGGTGTGCCCGGGGGTATGGGTGGCGAACCATTCCCGACCTGCGAACTTCATCGGCTGACCGTCGGCGACGCGTTGGGTGGGGCGGGGCGAGAGGAAGCCGTGGCCCCGACCCTCGTCGCGGATCCAGCGCCGGATGGCGTGATCAGGAGGAGGTTGGCGGCGGGTACCCCAGTCGGTCGGTGGGCCCTCCTCGATCCTCTGCTTCCACAGGGCGACGATCTCCTCGTCGGACAACTCGAGGATCTCGGTGGCGAGGTCGTCGTTGGTCTCGATGATGCTCGACCGGAACGTCTCGTGGGTGATCACCTCCGAGCGTGTGGTTTCGCGGAGTTGAGCGGCGCCTCCGAAATGGTCGGGGTGGGAGTGGGTGATGATGGTGGTGTGCACCCGCTCGATCGGGATCTCCGCGCGCTGGAGGCGCCGAAGCAGGGCGTCCCACGATTCCTTGCCAGGGAGGCCGGGATCCACCAGGGCGACGCCATCGCCGTCGATCAGGGCGTAGCAGTTGACGTGCCCGAGGCCGGGGAGGGATATCGGTAGCTGCATGCGCAAGATGCCCGGGGCGACCTCGATCACCTCTTCGGAGGCGGGTTCCTGCTCCTGCTTTCGATAAACGGGTGGGTTCACCCGCAGCACCCTACGATGCCGGTGGCGGAGTGACGAAAAAGGCCTGCCGGTAGTGGCGCAGCTCTTCGAGGCTCTCTCGGATGTCGTCGAGGGCCCTATGGCCGCCCGCCTTCTTGGGTGCGGCGCTGAACACCTCGGGCCGCCAGCGGCGAGCCAACTCCTTGATGGTGGAAACGTCGATCGAGCGATAGTGCAGGAAGTCTTCGATTTCGGGGAGGTGCTTGGCGAGAAAGCGCCGGTCGGTGCCTATGGAGTTTCCGCAGAGGGGCACCTTGCCGGCTTCGGAGATGTGCTGCTGGAGAAACGCCAGGGTCTTCTCGCCTGCCTCGGCGAGGGAGATCGGAGATGTCTTGATCTGTTCGAGCAGACCGCTTTTGGTGTGCATGTTGGTGACGAAGTCGTCCATCCCGGCCAACTCGATTTCACCGGCGTGAACGATGAGGTCGGGACCCTCGGCCACCAGTTCGAGCTTGTTGTCGGTGAGCAGCGTGGCGATCTCGACGATGACGTGGCGGTCAGGGTCGAGGCCGGTCATCTCCAGATCCATCCAAGCGAGCATCGGTTCAGGCTAGACGCCTGAGTGGGCTACGTTTCGCCTGTGCTCGATCTGCCTGTCCTCCGTCTCGATCCCGAACTCCCTCTCCCCTGCTACGCCAGGCCCGGCGATGCCGGAATCGACCTCGTTGCCAGGGAGGACGTAACCCTCGATGCGGCAGGCGGCCGGGCCCTGGTTCCCACCGGTATCGCCATCGCCATCCCCGAGGGCTACGCCGGTTTCGTACAGCCCCGCAGCGGGCTCGCTCTCAAGCATGGGGTCACCTGTCTCAACACGCCCGGCCTGATCGATTCGGGTTATCGCGGCGAGCTCAAGGTGTGCCTCGTCAATCACGATCCAACGGATGCCTTCGAGGTCACTCGGGGTGAGCGGATCGCCCAGCTGGTGGTGCAGGCGGTCGAGACGGTCGAGTTCGTGGAGGTCGACTCGCTCGACGAGAGCGACCGAGGCGCCAAGGGATTCGGTTCGACCGGCCGCTAGAGCTGGTTCAGGCGTCGATCGGGGCGGGGGTCTTCTTCAGGCGCAGCCAGCCCCGTTCGAGATCGACGTCGTAGTCGTCGATCAGCCCCGAGGTGATCGAGTCGAATCGCTGCACGGCCGCGTCACGAAGTTGGCGGTGATCGCTTCGGCCCGCTTCGAGTTCGAGGTTGCCGTCGTCGATGCGAAAGACGATGTCGATGTTGGCTTCGGTGTCGACCGCGAGGCCATCGAGAAGCAGGATCATCGCCTCGTCGATGGCGAGTCGGAGGTCGTCGATTTCCGAGAACGACATGGACTGGCGTAGGCCCAGGGCGGCCGCTCCGACGCGAACGATGCGGCCGTACTCCGGCCGGGCCGGGATGCACAGCAGCACCTCGTCGGCGGTGGCGTCGATCACCGATGCAGTCTGTCACGCCGGAGCCGGACGGGGCAGCCGGCGCTACCGTGCCCCAATGACCGTGCTCGTCGATGATGCCCGTTGGGAATGGCGAGGAACCCGCTGGGCTCACCTGGTGAGCGACCACTCCTACGAAGAGCTTCACCGGTTCGCCCAGCAGTTGGGCAAGCGCCGGCTCGGCTTTCAGGGCGACCACTACGACATCGACAGGGTCGACCAAGGCCGGGCCGTAGCGCTCGGTGCCGAACTGGTCGACAGTCGGGTGCTGGTCCGCCGCCTCAGGCTGGCCGGTCTGCGCCGACGCAACCACAAGCCGAACTGGGAGCGGGTGGGTGAAGCGGGGCTCGGCCGTCAGCTCGAGCTCGGCCCGGTGGTCGACGACTTCGGTGAACCGGCGGCCCGCATCCGCGATTCCCTGGCCCAGCTCGGGGGACTGGAAGTCGACAGCCGCAGTGCCGTGTATGCCGACCAAGGCCACCTGGTGGCTCTGCTCGACCTAGAGGCGAGTCCGGTGGTCGCCCTGCCTTCACTGCCCCTCGTCGATGAGATATGGGCGGGCGAGGCGCGTGCCGATGGCGAGCGCAGCATCGAGCTCTTTGTGACACGCTGACCCACTCGGCATAACGTCTGGTGATGATCGGCAAAATTCAAGGACAGCTCCCCATCGTCACCGAGGATCCCGTCGAGCTCTCGTCGCGGGTGATCGATACCGGGGAGCACGACGAGGCCGTCAATCGCGTGACCCAGAAGGTGAGCGCCCTGGCCGACGGCTTCTCGATCGTGGAGTCGTTCAGTCATGTGGTCACCTTCCAGACCGACACCGGCCTCGTGTGCTTCGACACGTCGAGCAACAGCAGCGGAGCGAAAGTTGTCGGTGCCTTGCGGGAATGGTCGACCGACCCTGTCGACACCCTCGTCTACACCCACGGACATGTCGACCATGTCGGTGGTAGCGCGGCCTTCGCGGAGGAGGCCAAGGCCGGTGGGCGCGCCCTTCCCGCGGTGATCGCCCATGAGGCGGTGGTTCCCCGCTTCGAGAGGTACCAGCTCACCAACGGCTACAACATCGACATCAACCTCCGTCAGTTCGGTGGGATCTCGAAACGCCACGGCATGAACGTTGGCGACACCGTCAGCTTCCTCAACGAAGACGTGATGTGGCCCTCTTCTGAGTTCGGTGACGACCTCACGATCGAGGTGGGGGGCCTCGGATTCGAGCTGCATCATTCCAAGGGTGAGACCGACGACCATCTCTGGGCGTGGGTGCCGGAGCACCGGGCTCTTTGTGTGGGCGATCTTGTGATCTGGGTGTTCCCCAACTGTGGGAATCCTCAGAAAGTGCAGCGCTACCCGCGGGAGTGGGCTCAAGCTTTGCGCACGATGCAGGGCTACCGCGCCGAATGGCTGCTACCGGCCCACGGGCTTCCGATTCACGGCGTCGAGCGGGTGGATCGGGTACTCGACGACCTCGCCACCGCCCTGGAACTGCTCACCCGAGAGACCCTCGAGATGATGAACAACGGTGAGTCTCTCGATGCGATCGTGCATTCGGTGACGGTGCCCGACGACCTCATCACGAGGCCTTGGATGCAGCCCGTCTACGACGAGCCCGAATTCGTGGTGCGCAACCTATGGCGACTCTACGGGGGCTGGTGGGACAAGAACCCGGCCCACCTCAAGCCGTCGCCCGAAGCCGTCTACGCCGCGGAGATCGCGGGCCTCGTCGGTGGTGTCGATGCTCTCAGCGCGCGGGCCCGGGAGGTAGCCGACGGCGGTGATCTCCGTCTTGCCTGTCATCTGGTGGAACTGGCCGTGCAGGCCGACCCCGCGTCGATCTCCGCTCACGGCACGCGAGCGGAGATCTACCAGGCCCGGCGAGACCAGGAGTTCTCGTTGATGAGCAAGGGGATCTACGCCTCCGCGGCCCGCGAGTCGGCCGATATCGTCGAGGACGCTGAACAAGGCGACTGAATCCGGCGCCGCAAATCGCGACGTTGGGCATCGCCGGCTCGGATAACCTCACTGATCGTGGCCCTGCTCGTACAGAAGTTCGGCGGCACTTCGGTCGGCGATCCGGATCGAATCCGCGAAGTAGCCGATCACGTCGTCCGCTGCCGTAAGCGTGGCGATCAGGTGGTGCTCGTGGTGTCGGCGATGGGCAAGGAAACCGACGACCTCCTCCGACTCGCTGATCAGGTGTCCACCACCAAGCCCGGCCGCGAGATGGACATGCTCATCACCGGCGGCGAGCGCAAGGCGTGCGCCCTCGTGTCGATGGCCCTGAACGATCGCGGCATCGATTCGGATTCGTTCACCGGGAGCCAGGCCGGATTCATCACCGACACGATCCATCGCAACGCCAAGATTCTCGATGTGCGGCCCGGGCGTATCCAGGCGAGCCTCGACGAGGGGCGGGTTCCGGTGGTGGGAGGCAGCCAGGGAGTGTCGGCCGATCGCGATGTCACCTTCTTCGGTCGGGGCGGCTCCGACACCACCGCTGTGGCGCTGGCTCACGCATTGGGTGCCGATGCCTGTGAGCTCTACACCGACGTTCCCGGCGTGTTCACGACCGACCCGCGTGTCGTGTCCGAGGCCCGCAAGATGGATCAGATCTCGTTCGATGAACTTCTGGAGATGACCGCCACCGGTTGTCCCAAACCGGCCATGCGGTCGGTCGAACTCGCCCGCACCTTCGGGGTGCGGCTCCACGTCAGGAGCGCCTTCAGCTGGGTGCCGGGCACGTGGGTCACCGAGGAGGAAAACATGGAAAGCGCCATCATCTCTGCCGTCACCCACGACACGTCCGAGGCCAAGATGACGGTGTCGGGGGTATCTGACCGCCCCGGTGTCGCCGCCCAACTCTTCCGGGCGCTGGCCGACGCCGACGTCAATGTGGACATGATCGTGCAGAACGTCTCGGCCAAGGGGTCCACCGACATCAGCTTCACCCTGCCCCACGAGCAGACCCCTACCGCCACGGCCACCGTGGAGGCGATCGTGGAAGAGATCGGCGCAACCGGGTCGATCACCGACGACGAGATCGCCCGGGTCAGCCTCATAGGTGCAGGCATGCAGACGAACCCCGGTGTCGCCGCCACCATGTTCGAGACATTGTCGACAGCCGGGATCAATATCGAGATGATTTCCACCTCGGCCATCCGCATCTCGTGTGTGGTGCGTGAGGCCGAAGCGGAAAGCGCCGTATCTGTGCTGCACGGCGCGTTCGAACTCCACAAGCCGGCCGCGGAGCGGTCCGACCTGTAGAGCTACGGGTTAGCCGTAGACCGCTTCGCAGCTACCGAACTCTTCTGTGGTGGTGATCTCACCACAGAGGTTGCCGAAGGTCTCGTATTCGGAGCCCACCGCGGAAAAGATGTAGAGCTCGTCGCAGGCGGCCATATCGCCATCGCCACACGAGTCGTAGAGGCCGTCGAAATACACGTCGTCGCCGTAGAACATGGGATCGGTCGCGCATCCCCCGAAGGTGTCGGGCTCCACGCCGCCGCAGGTGCTGCCGTAAGTCTCGTACTCCGAGTCGATCGGGGACTCGAGATAGAGGTTGTCGCACGACAGCATGTTTCCCGCGCTGCACTCGTCGTAGAGGCTGTCGAGAAGGGGATCGTCTCCATAGGCCGACCCGCCCGTGGAGCCCCCCAGCTCATCGGCACACAATACGGTGCTCGGCTCGAAGCGGAAGCCGCAGGTGTTGCCGAACTCCTCGTAGTCGCTCCCGAAGGGAGAGATGAAGAAGAGCTCGTCGCAGGCTTCGCCGTCGCCGAACTCGCACATGTCCCAGAGCAGGTCCATCTCCGGATCGTCTCCGTAGGTGCTGGCATCGGTGACAGGATCGGGGTTGCTGAAGTCGAATGCACCGGCGTCGATCAGCTCGTCGCCGCAGCGAAAGATCGCGGCGAGCATCTCGTCGGTGGGCTCATCGGCGGAGTCGATATCCATGAACTCCAGGAGGCTGATGCCAGCGGCCCCGAACTCGTTGATGATGCATACCGCAGCCTCTGTGGATACACCTTCTTCGATCATGCCGTCGGCGAAGGCTTGCTCGAACAAGCTCAGATCGTCGTAGCTGAGAGCACTGCTCTTGGGGTCGGGGTCGTCGCTGGTGTCGGAGTCGGGCGGGGTGGTATCGGATGGGTCGGTATTGCTGGAGCCGTCGTCGGAGTCGCCGCCGTTGTCGGCATCGGCACCTCCGCCTACACAGGCACTCGCCACCTCCACAACCGCTTGCTGCTCGGCGTCGGTCAATTCGCCTTCGTCGGCGCGAAGCACCCGATCGATATCGAGGTCTCGGGCCTCGTACTCGCTGGCGAAGCAATCCGCTTCAGCTGCGGATAACCCCAGCTCCTGTAGTACGTCGCTCGCATCGCTGCCGCAGGATGCCGCGAAAATAGCCATGACGCCAAGCGCCGCGCTCAATCGTTTCATCGGTAAGTCCGTCCTCTCAAGGATGCCGCCTTCCCGAAGGCCATCGGCAGGCTAGGTGCTCACGTGAGCGAGGGCCGACCCGGGCGCCTGAATGTTGGGCCCGGTTGGATCTCAGATATCGGTGAGGGGGCGGCCCGCGTCCACCAGTCCCCGCTGGCTGAGCTCCAGCTGAGGACTCGCCTGGGTCGTGATGAGTGGCGGCTCGTGGACACCCAAGGCGGCGGCGGCGCCCTCGTCGGCGATTCGGCGTCGTTCCCGGCTCTTCAGAACTGCAGCGGCGGACACCATCACCATGCCGACGATGCCGGCCACCACCGCGGGGCCGAGAAGGCGCACGGTGAGGGCCCTCACCGCGACCTCCACCGCGGTGTAGCCCGAGAGGTTTCCTGCCAGGTAGGGCAAGCCGACCGCGGCCAGGCCACCGGCCATGCCGGCGGTGATGAGCCAGCGACCGACCCAGGCAAGCACCCGATGGCGATGGGGGTGAATGATCGCGGCGAGCGGGATGGCGAGTGAGAACACAAGCGCGATCATCAGGGCGCGATCGAGGCCGGCCACCGGCGCGGTGAGGTCTGGCAGGCGATCGCCATCGATCGTGAGGAGCAGGTTTTCGTCGGGCACGATCCGGGCGAGTTCGGGCGACTCGCGCTCGATGACACCGAGGACGGCCGCGGTGATGGGGGAGAAGTCGAGGGTGGCGGTCGACGGCTCGAACAGGATCCGTTGGTGGCCTTCGATGAAGATGGCTCTCAATTCGGCGCGGAAGGCCGGGTCGGCGATCACCAGGGGAGCAAGCCGCTCGACTTCTACGGAGACTTCGAGTCCGACGACGGTCACCAGCGCATTGTCGTCCAGGTCGAGGAGACCCTTCTCGATGGCGTCGGCGATTTCGCGCTCGATTTCTTCTTGGACGACGGGTTCGTCGAGGGTGGTGTCGATGGCGTCGCTCAGCGCTTCGGAATCGTGGACCATGGCCCGGAGTCCACTCAGCGTCGCAGCCACGGTGAGACTCAGCAGGCCGACGAATATGAATACGCCGGCGACGACAGCGCGCCCGCGGTGGGTGCTTCTCGGGGTCGGGGCGACGCGGGGCGACCGGGGAGGGTCGAGATACACGCTGTTGGTTGGTTCGAGCATCCGACACCTCCCTGGGTCTCGGTCCGGGGCACTCCCGCCCTGTGCATCGGATCGCCAGGCCCCGAGGTGTAGAGGAAGATGGCCGACAGCAGGGGCCGTCAGACCCAAATTCCTCGTTGTGCTGGGTCAGATGGCCCAGTTATGCCCCTTGACCTGAGCGTTGGGAGTGGCAATGTGTTCGGAGTGCAGAGCATCGAGCCAGAAGTCACGTCACCTCCGATCCGGCCGCGCGCTACCACGCGCTGGATCCGGGGGCCGCTGTGGGACGTTGCGATGTCTCTGGCGTGGGTGCCCTTTTCTTTCCTGGCCCTGATCTGGGCCGGTGATGTCGATCGCATCGAGTGGCTGGTGGGGGCCACCCTGCTCTTCTCGGTATCACACCAGTCGCTCACGGTGCCGCTGGTGTATGGCGACGCTCACGTCTACAAGTCGAGGCCGGTGATCTTCGCGATCACCCCGGCGGTATTTGTGGTTGCCGTGCTGGTCGGACTCCAGCTCGACCCGGTCGTGATCGCGGTGATCGCGGCGGTGTGGAACGCGGGCCACACCCTTCAGCAGCGCTACGGCATAACCCGGATCTACGGCCGCAAGGTCGGCCAATCCGATGGCACGATCGAGCATCGACTCCTCTGGTCGTTGCTGATCCTGGCGTTGGTGGTAGCGGCGGCAGACTCGGCGACACCCGACAGGGTTGCGGATGCGGGATTGGGCGGCCGCAACCAGCGAGGCCTCTCGGTACTCACCGATGCGGCGCCTGCGGCCCGATGGATTCTTCCCATAATGGCTGTGATCGTGGCCGTTCTGCTGTGGTCGTGGGTCCGTCAGGAGCTTGCTTCTGAGCAGGTCAATCCGGCGAAGTGGGTGTATCTCGCGTCCACCACCGTCCTGATCGGGCTCACGATAATTTCGCCGATAGCGGGGTTCGTCGGTTATGTGGGGTCCCACGCCGCGGAGTACTTCCTGATCGTTCACAACCACCTCGGCGATCGTTATCCCGACGAGGCCACCGACGACGGTGCCCCCCTGGGGCGAGCCGTACGCAGCCCGCTCGGACCCTTGGGGATCGTCGTGGTCTATGGAGTTGTCATCGCCACCTTGATCTTCGTCCTGAGGAGCTTCACCAGCTACGAGGTGTACGCATTCGTGTTCCTGACCCTCGGGGCTCTGCATCTCTTCTACGACGGCCTGATCTGGAAGCTGCGTCGGCCCGAAGTCGCCCGAGGGTTCCAGATTCCTCAGCCCTGATCGGGGAGCTGGTGTGAGAGGATCGGCGCCGTGACCGATCAGATGAACGCGCTCATGGTGGAGTTGACCCTCGAGGAGAAGTTGACCCTCATCGGTGGGGCCAGCTTCTGGTACACCCACGCGATCGACAGGGTGGGTGTGCCTTCGGTGAAGGTCACCGACGGCCCCAATGGTTCGCGAGGCGACGGAGCTCTCGGCACCGGTACTCCCACGGCCTGCATCCCGTCGGCTTCGAGTCTCGGAGCGATGTGGGACGTCGATCTCGTCGAGCGACTCGGGGTACTGCTCGGGGAGGAAGCACGAGCGAAGAAGGCCCATGTTCTCCTGGCTCCCACCGTCAACCTGCACCGTTCGCCGAAGGGGGGCCGCAACTTCGAGTGTTTCAGTGAGGATCCCCTCCTCACCGGGAAGTTGGCGGCCGCCTTCGTGAGAGGGGTTCAGAGCCAAGGAGTGGCCACCACCACGAAGCACTTCGTGGCCAACGACTCGGAGTTCGAAAGGCACACCATCGACTCGCAGATCGACGAACGCACGATGCGGGAGACGGTACTGCTGCCCTTCGAGATGGTGGTGAAGGAGGCCGGCGCGTGGGGTGTCATGACGGCCTACAACCGATTGAACGGCACCTACTGTGCGGAGCACTCGTGGCTTCTTCAAACGGTGCTGCGAGACGAGTGGGGCTTCGACGGGTTTGTCGTCACCGATTGGTTCGCGGCGGGCTCGGCCGAGGGGAGCGTGGCGGCGGGCTGCTCGCTGGAGATGCCCGGGCCGGCCCGCTTCTACGGTGAGCCTCTGCGTGAGGCGGTCGAGGCGGGAACGATCGAGGCCGGCGATGTCGATCCTCTGGTAGCCGACCTGTTGCTGCTGATGGAACGCACGGGTGCTTTCGGGTCGGAAGTGAGCTCCGTCACGCCCGAGGACACCCTCGACCGTCCCGAGGATCGACTCCTGCTGCGTTCTGCCGCGGCCGCGGGGTCGGTGTTGCTCCGCAACGATGGGATCTTGCCCCTCGATCCTTCAGCGTTCGCTTCGGTGGCGGTCATCGGACCCAACGCGGTGGAGGCCCGCACCATGGGTGGAGGGTCGGCGAAGGTGAAGGCCTACCACGCCACCTCGCCGGTCGAGGCCCTGCGAGGTCGTCTCGCCGACACCGATGTGGTGTTCGAGAAGGGCTGTCACATCGATCGCTCGCTCGCGGCGCTGACCAAGCCCCTGCTCGACGGGACTGCCCTCGTGGAGTTCATCGACGGTCATGGCCTGCATGGCGACGTCGTCGCCACCGACGAGACGGATCGGCTCGAGGTTTTTGCGTCTGGTGCACCGGCCCCCGGGGTTTCCGCCGACGTCTGGAGTTGCCGGATCACCGCAAGCGTGGTGCCCATGGTGAGCGGGGTTCACGACGTGCGGATGATCCAGTGCGGCCGGGCCCGTGTGTGGGTCGACGGAGAGGTCGTGATCGATGCCACCGAGGGTCATGTCGAGAGGGGCGACGCCTATTTCGGGCTGGGCAGCGTCGAGTACACCGCGGCAGTCGAGCTGGTGGCCGGCCAGGCCGCGACTGTGGTGGTGGAGTTCGACAATCGAGACACCTTCATGATCAGTGGGGTGGTCGTGGGTGTGGTCGCCCGAGCCGATGAAGACCTGATGGCCCGAGCCGTTGCGGCGGCTGAGCAAAGCGACATTGCGGTGGTGGTGGTCGGCACCAACGACGACTGGGAGACCGAGGGCCGCGACCGTGACCTGTGGGAGCTACCGGGCGATCAGCCTGAGCTGATCAGGCAGGTGGTGGCGGCCAACCCGCGCACGATCGTGGTGCTCAATGTCGGAGCCCCCCACGCGCTCGACTGGATCGACGAGCCGGCGGCGGTGCTCAGTGTCGGTTTCGGTGGTCAGGAGCTGAGTGAGGCCCTCGTCGACATGCTGTTGGGGGAGCTTGAGCCCGGTGGACGGGCGGCTACCACCGTTGGGGCCCACTACGAACAGTTCGCGGCCTATCCCAACTATCCGGGGGAGAACAGCGTGGTTCGCTACGGCGAGGGGGTCCTTTGTGGCCATCGATGGCACGATGCCATGCATGTCGAGCCGGTGGTGCCTTTCGGCTTTGGGCTCGGCTACACCACGTTCTCGATGAGTGCGCCGCGCGCGGTGACCACTGCCAGTGCAGGATCCGACATCACTGTGGAGGTCGAGGTCGCGAACACCGGATCCCGTTCGGGATCCGAGGTGGTTCAGCTCTATGTCGAGCCACTCGATGCTGCTGTGCCGAGGCCCGTAAGGGAGCTGAAGGCTTTCGCCAAGGTCTATCTGGAGCCGGGTGAATCCACTGTGGTACATCTGGAGCTTCCGGCGAGGGCTTTTGCCTATTTCGACTCCGGCGACGCCGTCTACGGACGGATCGCACCCGACGACCGAGTGCCGGCCGGAACGGGTGGGAGCCATCGCACCGAGCCGGGATGGTATGTCGAGCCCGGCCTCTACAAGATCGTGGCCGCCCGCTCGTCGCGTGACCCAGCGGGCGACGTCACCCTCTCGTTGAGCGGTGACGCCGCCCGTTTGTCCGTATGACCCGGTTGAGCCGGGTGCGAGCTGGACCTTCAACAGTAGCATTGAGTGGTCAGTGAAGTACAAGGAGTGAGTTCCAGACTGACGGAAACCCAGTTCCGGGGAACGGAACGAGTCACGGCGACGTTTCCTCCCCGTAAGGTCGAGTGCGATCGAGGAGACCCCACATGTTGTTCGGACGTCACAACGAAGCGATGGAGATGCCGACTCCGGCCGATGCCCTGCCAGGCCGCCCGGAAGCCATCGCGGTGCCCGGAGCCCATCTGGTACTCGGCACCCCTCTCGAAGGTCCCTACCCGGAGGGCATGGAGACCGCCCTGTTCGGGATGGGCTGCTTCTGGGGGGCCGAGCGCTACTTCTGGCAGCTCGAAGGCGTGTACACCACTGCGGTGGGGTACGCAGGTGGCTACACCCCGAATCCGAGCTACGAGGAGGTCTCGTCGGGGCGCACCGGACACAACGAGGTCGCCCTGGTGGTTTTCGATCCCGCGGTGGTTTCCTACGCCGAACTACTGAAGGTGTTCTGGGAGGTGCACGACCCCACCCAGTTCATGGGCCAGGGGCACGACATCGGTACCCAGTACCGCAGCGAGATCTATGTCGGCTCAGAGTCCCAGCGCGAGGCAGCCGAAGCCAGCGTGGCCCACTATCAGGGCCGGCTCACCGAAGCTCAATACGGTGAGATCACCACCACCGTGGTGGACGCGCCCGCCTTCTACTTCGCCGAGGAGTACCACCAGCAGTATCTGGAGCGAAACCCCGGCGGCTACTGCAATCACGGCTTCTGCCAGGTGAGTTACTGACGACGACCCGGGCCCAACCCGGCACCGGCGTCAGATGGATTGGCCCGGGAAGCCCGGACCCTCATGGTCGGTGCCGGCCATGCTCGCGTTGAGGCGGGCCTTGCTCATGAGGTCGGCGATGACCGGGCCCAGCTCGGCTGGGTTGTCGGGTTGAGTGGCCGACGGTCCGAGGTGCCAACCTTCGGCGATGCCGAGGGTTTCGCCACGGATGTCGAACACCCGGCCGGTCACATTCGCGGCCTCCGGGCTGGCCAGCCATGCCGCGATCACCGCGATCCAGCGGGGGCTGATCTTGTCGCGGAGCTCCTCGGGGGCATCTTCGCCACCCATCAGGGGTGCGGTCATCCGCGACCAGGCGGTGGGGGCGAGACAGTTGACGGTGACCCCGTACTTGACGAGTTCCTGGGCCGCGATCACCGAGAAGGCGGCGATGCCGGCCTTGGCCGCGCCGTAGTTGGTCTGGCCGACGTTGCCGTAGATCCCCGACGGTGATGTGGTGTTGATGATGCGGCCGTAGGTTTCCTCGCCCGCCTTGGCCTTGTTGCGCCAGTGGACAGCTGCGTGGTGAGACGGACCGAACGTGCCCTTGAGGTGCACACCGATCACCGAGTCCCAGTCGTCTTCGGAGAGAGAGAAGAGCATGCGGTCGCGCAAGATACCGGCGTTGTTGACCACGATGTTGATGTCGCCGAAGGTGTCGATCGCCTGGTCGATCATCGCCTTGGCGTCGTCGTACTTGGCGACATTGCCTCCGTTGACGATGGCCTGACCACCCATGCCTTCGATCTCCGCCGCCACTTCCGCAGCCGGGGTGAGATCGCCCCCGCCGCCGTGCTCATCGCCGCCGAGATCGTTGACCACGACCTTGGCGCCGTGTTCGGCCATCATGAGGGCGTGTTCGCGGCCGATGCCGCGGCCTGCGCCGGTGATGAGGGCAACCTTGCCCTCGAGAAGCTTGCTCATGACCCCTCCTGGGGATTAGTGCTCGGGTGAACGATCGTTAGCGTGCCAGATACTGGCTCGTTGAGCTAACCGGGATCCACCCAGCCGTTGGGCAGGCACCCCTGGAGCCCCTTGGTCTGCTGCATCATGAGCGGCGCGAGCTCGCCCACTCCGGGACACGATGAGTGGGTTGGGCCCACGATGTAGTGGCCCACCTCGTGGTTGATCAGGTATTGGCGGTAGGCCTTGATGCCGCCGGTCCAGCCCTCGGTGGCCTCCTCCCAGCGCACGGAGTTGATCGCGATCCAGCCATTGCGGGCGCATGAATATCGGCCCAGTGTCTGGAGGGGCCGGCACAGCTGGTCGACGCGGCTCGGCTCGGCCACGATGATCGTGAACAGGCCCCCTTCGTCGACGAGCCGAAACCCTGCGCCCCGACTCACCCAGCTCCGCGGGTCACTCAGGGTCTCGATGATGAAGGCGACGAGTTCGTCTCGGTCGAGATCGAGGGCGGGGTCGACCTCGATCGAGAACTCGATGAGAGGTGATCCGTCGATGTCGAGGGTGCTCGGCAGGGTCGTGGTTGTCGTGGTGGTCGTGCTGCTTGATGTCGTGGTGCTCGTTGTTGAGGTTGTGGTTGTGCTTTCCGGCCGCGTGGTTGGCGTCGCGGTGCTTGTGGGGGCAACCACGATGGCCGAGTCGCCGCCAGTCTCGATGTCTTGTGTGCTTGATCCTGAGCCGCATCCGGACGCGGTGAGGATCAGGGTGAGGAAAACAACGATGGCCGGTCTCATGTCGTTTGGCGTCAGGCGACCTTCAAGATGAGGGCGTCGCCCTGCCCACCGCCTCCACACAGTGCCGCAGCACCGAGTCCACCACCCCGGCGCTTCAGCTCGTAGGCGAGGGTAATGGCGAGGCGGGTTCCGCTCATGCCGATCGGGTGACCCAGCGCGATTGCTCCTCCGTTGACGTTGACCACGTCGTCGGGGAGGGAGAGGTCATCGATCGAGGCCAACGCCACCGCCGCGAAAGCCTCGTTGAACTCGAAGAGGTCGACATCGCTCACCGAGAGGCCGGCCCGTTCGAGGGCGAGCACGGTGGCCCGGCTCGGTTGGGTGAGCAGCGACGTGTCGGGGCCCGCTATCTCGCCGTAGCTGATGAGCTCGGCCAGTGGTTCCACGCCGAGTCGATCAGCCATTGCCTTGGTTGTCACCACCACCGCAGCGCCGGCGTCGCTCAGCTGGGAGGAGTTGCCCGCGGTGATGTTGCCCGCTTCGGCGAACGCGGGACGGAGCCGGCCCAGAGAGTCGGCGGTGGTGCCGATACGGATTCCCTCGTCTTCGGCCAGGGTGAGGGGGTCGCCCCGGCGCTGAGGGATCTCGACCGGCACGATCTCTTCGGCCAGCAAACCGTCCTTTTGTGCCCTCGCGGCCCGCTCGTGCGACATCGCGGCGAGCTGATCCTGGGCAAGCCGGTCGAGTCCGGCCGATGCCGCGTACTTCTCGGTACCCGCACCCATGAGAACGGAGTCGAACGAGCAGAACAGGCCGTCGAGGGTGAGCGAATCGGGGAGGGTGGCGTTGCCGTAGCCGTAACCGCTCCGGCCCTTCTGGAGCAGGTAGGGGGCGTTGCTCATCGACTCCATGCCGCCCGCCACCACGATCTCCGCTTCACCCAGCGCGATCTGGCGATGGGCCAACTGGATGGCGTTGAGGCCCGACGGGCATGCCTTGTTGATACCGGTCGACGGGACCGAGAGAGGGATGCCGCCCGCGAAAGCAGCCTGACGGGCCGGCACCTGACCGGCCCCGGCCATCACGACCTGGCCCATGAACGCGAAGTCGACGTCGCTGCCCTCGATACCAGCCCGGCGAAGAGCACCCGCGATGGCGAGACCACCGAGGTCGGTTCCCGAGAACCCGGCCAGGCCTCCCGACATCTTTCCGATCGGGGTGCGAGCACCACTGAGAATCACGGTTTCAGTCATGACCGGAACCGTACCTGTCCGGCGACGCTCAGGCGGCTGTGGGCACTCTCAGAAGCAGGCGCTGGATGTCGTTGGCGAACTCCGCGGCCTTGTGATCGGACGGGAGATCGAAGTTGACGACCGAACGATCGTGGAACACGAACCGGAGTTTGGCGAGGGCGATGCGAGCAGGCACGATGTCGATGCTGTGCAGGGCTCCGAGAGAATCGCTGCCACCCACTGTCACTTCGCCGTTGAACCGACTCTTGTTGCACCAGACGACCCGGCGGTCGGTGACCACGATCAGGTTGGTGCGTTCGGGCATCTCTCCGCCGCCGGTGACCGCACCACAAGCTGCGCCGCTGAATACCGAGGGGCCGAGAAGGGCGAGGGTGGTCTGGTAGGCACTGTCCTCGATCCGTCCGTTGGCCACCACGGGGCGCCAGGCTTCGATGACCTCGCCAGGCTCGAGAAGCTCTGCGAGTGATTCCTCGAGGTGTTCCTTGGCGCCCATTTCGATGCTCCCTTTGGCTGCTCACCGAGCGGTTCCGCCCAGTGGTTGGTGGTTCACCTGCTTGTTCGGCAGCCGGGACGTCTGGCTTCGCGAAGTAGGTCCGAACGGTTCAGGGAGATGAATCGTCCGGCCCACCCGAAAGGATCGGGCCATTGGGCACCGATTTCAGGCGAAGGGAAGCAAGATCGAGAGCAGGCGATCCCAGTCGTCGATGCCGCACCCGTTGGTGCGATCGATCGTGGTATCGACCGACTCGCCGTCGAGCGTGCCCTTGATCTCGGCGACCTGGGGCCCGCCGTAGATCTCGGTGCACAGGCGGTCGCCGGGTACTCCGGCGATGAGGCGGGTGCCGATGGCGTCGTCATTGAGAGCGAGGCACATCGACTCTGCGGAGTTGGGTGCAGTGTCGCCGGTGAGGGTGGCGGTGTCGCCGAGGCAGGCGAGGCGGTAGGCGAGGACAACGCCGTCGGCCCCGTCGGGCTTCACCATGATCTGCAGGTCGGCGATCGGGTAGGGACCGGCGCCAAGAGGTTCGTCGACATCGGCGTCTTGGCCGTCGGGTGCCGGCTGGTCGGCGTCACCGGGGTCCGTCGTCGAGTCGTCGCCTGGATCAAAATCGGGGTCGGCGCCGGCATCGATGGTGGTGTTGTCGGATCCACAGGCGGAAGCAACGACGATCGTGACGATGAGAACTACAAGGAGACGGCGCATGGGGTCCGTTCGGTCGGGGGCTGTAACATTGAGACGACGGGAAGGGCCGCCTGGTTCCCGACTACCAGCCCCTGTCCGCCCATTCGTCGAGGTGAGGGGCTTCGGTGGCGAGGGTGGTGTCGAGTCCGTGCCCGGGCAGGACGAGGGTGTCGGCGGGGAAGGCGCTGAACATTCGGTCTTCGAGGCTCTTCATGATCGTGGCGAAATCGCCGCCGTCGAAACTGGTGTTGCCGGGCCCACCGGGGAAGAGGGTGTCGCCGCTGAAGAGAAGGGGTGATCCCTCGACGCTGAACGACATCGAGCCGGGGGTGTGGCCGGGCGTGTGATGGGTGTGGATCCGGAGACGCCCGACCTCGATGACCGCCTCGTCCTCGAGTATGAAGTCGTAGCTCGGCAGCATGGCTGCGTCTTCGGCGGTGACCCCGACCTCATAGCCGGCATCGCGGATGGCGGGCACGGCCTGGATGTGATCCCAGTGCCCGTGAGTCTCGATGACGCGGCGGACATTGAGCGCCTGGCAGATCTCGAGGAGCTTGTCGTGCTCGTTGGCGGCATCGATCAGCAGGGCGTCACCGGTCTCCTTGCAGCGAATGATGAATACGTTGTTGTCGACCGGACCCACCACATAGCGGTGGACGTCGATGCGCGAGTCGGACCAGTGCGGGGTCATGGCGCCGATGGTAGTGCTCTCGGCGTGGATGGGGGCGGTCGCCTCAGGCCGCGGGTTCGTCTTCCACGAACCGGGCCTCGGTGGCACGCACGCCCGGTGATTCACAGATCCAGCAGCTGGTGTCGGCGGTGCCCCGCCAGGTGACCTCGCAGGAAGCACAGCGACGCAACACACTTGTCGCTTCGATCTCCGCCGTGGGCCTCAGATCCCTCACGCGGCTCACCCTAAGCCGGTGTCGATCCCTGTTTGGGTGATCCCCGCGACTTGGTCACGTTCGGTCGTGGGTGGCGTAGCCTCGGGCCGGTGGTGGGAAGCGCCCCACCGGCTCAGAGAGGAACAAACCAATGGCTCCGACCCCCTGTCCCAACGCTGATGGCTCGACCCCCCAGCGGCGGGCATTCGACGAGGCACCGTCGATGTGCATCGACCCTGCCAAGAGCTACACGGCCACCATGGAGACCACTCTCGGCACGATGGTGATCCATCTCGACGCCGCCAGTGCGCCCAACACCGTCAACAACTTCGTCACCCTCGCTCGTTACCACTATTACGACGGCATCATCTTCCACCGCATCATCAAGGGATTCATGTGTCAGGGTGGCGATCCCACGGGTACCGGCCGCGGTGGCCCGGGCTACAAGTTCGCCGACGAGCTACCGGCTCCCGGCCGCTACGAGGTCGGGTCGCTCGCCATGGCCAACGCCGGCCCCGACACCAACGGCAGCCAGTTCTTCATCGTTTCGGGCCCGAGCGGCGCCGGGCTGCCGCCCCAGTACTCCCTGTTCGGCAAGGTCGTCAGCGGCCTCGACGTGGTCGAAACGATGCAGGGTGTCGACACCAACCGTCAGGATCGTCCCGACACCGACGTTGTGATCCAGTCGATAGTCGTCGAAGAGAGCTGATCGTGGCCATCCACACCATTGGTGTCGTCGGTGCGGGCGCTATGGGCAGCGGCATCATCGAGGTGGCGGCCAAGGCCGGCGTCAAGGTGGTGGCTCGCGACATTTCGCCGGAGGCCATCGAGGCGGGCAAGGGACGCGTCGAGGGTTCGATGAGCAAGGCCGTCGAACGGGGAAAGCTCGACGACGGCGCTCGCGAAGCAGCTGTGGCCAACATCTCCTGGACCACCGACATCGATGCGATGGGTGACTGCCAGCTCGTGGTGGAAGCGGCCCCGGAGATCCTCGATCTGAAGATCAATCTGTTCAAGGAACTCGATGGGGTGCTCGGCGAGGGCGCCGTCATCGCCACCAACACATCGTCGTATCCCATCATCGACATCGCGATGGCCACCAGTCGGCCCGAGCAGGTGTGCGGGATGCACTTCTTCAATCCGGCCACGATCATGAAGCTGGTCGAGGTCATCTCGACCCAACGCACCTCCGATCACACGGCGGGGGTGGCGGCGGGGTTCGCCACCGATGTACTCGGCAAGCGAGTGGTGCATTGCAAGGACCGGGCGGGTTTCGTGGTGAATGCGCTGCTGGTGCCTTTCTTGTGCCAGGCGATCGCGATGTTCGAGGCGGGGCATGCCTCAGCCGAAGACATCGATGAGGCGATGAAACTCGGCGCCGGACACCCGATGGGCCCGCTCACCCTGTGCGACATGATCGGCCTCGACGTGATGTTGTGGACCGCGGAGTCGCTCTACGACGAGTATCAGGAGCGCTTCCTCGCGCCGCCACCTCTGCTCAGGCGGATGGTGTCGGCCGGCCAACTCGGTCGCAAGACGGGCCAAGGTTTTTACACCTACTGATCACCCCGGTCGTCGGCTTCGGTCGACTTCGGGCCCCGTTCAACGATCACCGCGCTGTAAGGAGCTGTCGGCGACGCGGCCGGCCGCGATGGTTTCACGGCGCCACTGAAACGAATCGCCCCGCTCACCAGCACCGCGACGAGGGCACAGCCGGCGGTGATGGCGAAGACGGTCAGGTAGCGGGCGCCGGTGGAGTCGGCACTGATCAAGGCCGAGAGGATGCTGATGCCCGCCGCGGCTCCGATCTGGCTGCTCATGTTGAGCATGCCGGTGCCTACCCCCAGGTCACGGTTGCCGACCGATTCGGTGAGGGCGGCGATGATCGGTGGTCGGGCGATCCCGCTGCCCAGGCCGGCAATGGCCACGCCGACGCCGACCATCATCAGAGAGTGCTCTGAAGCCCCGAAACCGACCAGGCCGATCCCTGAGGCGACGGCCGTCGTTCCGGCCATCACCACGGCACGGCCACCGACCCTCTCGACGAGAGCTCCGGCGGATGCCGCGCCGAGAGCGAAGGATATGGGCCTTGGAAGAATCATCAGGGATATGGCCGCGGTGTCGAAATCGAAAACGCTGGCCAGCATCAGCGAGGTGAGTACCAGGGCGGCCATATAGGGACCGTTGAGGAAAATCTGGCTGATGAGGGGAACCGCCACGTTGCGCTCGGTGAGCACGGCCAGTTCGACCAACGGATGGCCGGTGCGTTTCTCCCATCGGGCGAACAGGGCGAGCCACACCGGTGTGGAAGCGAGTCCAGCCACGATGACCGGGTGGTCCCATCCCAGCGAAGCGGCGCGATTGATCGACACCAGCAGAGATCCGATACCGAGAGCGAGGAGCACGCCGCCGACCAGATCGAAGGTGAGGTCGTCCCGCTTCTCGGTCGATGGCAACACCCGCCAAGCCAGGAGCACGGCGACCGTCATGCCGATGCCCTGGATGACGAATAGGATGCGCCAGCTCGTGAGGTCGATGAGGGGACCACCCACCACCACGCCGACTGCGGGCGATGCGGCCAGCACGGCACTCCAGATTCCAGCGACGTGGGTGCGGCGGTCCTCGGGGAAGACGCGCATGATGATCGCCAACGCGGATGGTCCGGTGGAGGCGCTGAAGCCCTGACCCACCACCCGAAATGCGATGAGGGCTCCGGCATTCCACGCAGTGGCGGTGGCGAAGGACAACACGGCTGCACCGGCAAACCCCAGCAGGAATATGCGTCGGTGTCCGTGGAGGTCGCCCAGCTTGCCTGCCATCGGGGTGAACACCGCGAAGGCCAGGAGGGGAGCGGCTATCACCCACGTAACGGTCGACACGCTGGAGCCGAGATCATCGGCGATGTCGGCGAGCGCGGCCGACAGCACGGTGATCGTGAAGGAGCTCGACGCCACGCCGACGAGGGCGACCGTCTGGACCGTGCGAGGGGAGTATTGGCGAATGGTCGGAGGATCGAGCAGGGTCACGCCTGGCGCTCCGCCCAGCTCTCGGCCTCGCGCCGGGCGTCGATCTCGGCCGGGATGGCGAGATAGGCCTCGCGGTGGCGGCGGTGCCGGACGAGACCCCTCAGGTAGTCGCGGCTGTACCGGATCAGGAATCCGAAGAAGCCGAGATCGGTGTATTGGCCCACGTGTACCAGCTCGTGGGCGATCAGCGAGCGTCGTCCGGTGCGGTCGTCGTCGCGGCACAACAGCACGGTTGCACCGATTGTCATGCCCGCCGACCCGGGAGGGAGGAACGGCACCCTCACGACGCGCACCTTCTTGAGCAGGTGGGGCGCGAGAACGTCGTAGGCGACCAGTTCAGGACCCTCGAGCCGTCTCATCCGGGAGTGGACCATTGCCCGATCAGGTCGGGGAGCTCGCCAAGCGATTCGATGGTGGGAGCGGGGTGTTCATCGTCGTGAGCCTCGTGGGCCCACGTGATGGCATAGGGCACATGCACGGCCCTGGCCCCGATCTCGAGGACGGGGAGAACGTCGGATGGCAGCGAGTTACCCACCATCACAAAATCTTCGACGGGGACATCGTGGGCGGCGAGAAGGTCGCGATAGGTCGACGGGTCCTTGTGGGCCACCACCTCCCTGCGCCAGAAATGGTCTCGTAGACCGCTCGATTCGATGCGGGCGAGCTGATGGTAGAGATCGCCTTTGGTGATGATCATGAGGGTGTGTCCAGCAAGGGCTTCGAGCACTTGGACGACTCCATCGATCAATTCGGCCGGCCGATCGAGCAGGTGTCGCCCCAGCTCGAGGATGTCGGATAGCTCGGCAGTGCTGATCTCGCCATCGGAGATATCGATAGCGGCCTCGACCATCGAGAGCGTGAATGCCTTCACGCCGTAGCCGTAGCGGCTCATGTTCCGGGCCTCCACCGCGAACAGGTGATCGCCGGCCTCGTCGGGAGTGGCCCAGGTGCTGAGCAGGGACTCGAACTGGCGATGGGTGGCCTGGAAGCCGTCCTCGTTGTGCCAGAGCGTGTCGTCGGCATCGAACCCGATGATCATGACGACGGATCGTATCGGTGGTCTTCGGCCGCCCGATGGCCGCCAGGTGTCCACAGATGCCTGAGGTGTCCCCCAACCATCGGCGGGGGTTCGGTACCTTGCGAAACGTGCCTGCCTGCCAGCGTCCCGGATGTAGCCGTGAGACCGCCGGCTCGATGTTGTTGCACCGCGACGCCCGACGGGTGGAGCTGGTCGAGGTCGGTGATGTTGTGGGCGACCGCTACGGCACGGCCCTGTGTGCGGTTCACCTCGAGCGGGCCAAGCCCCCCAGCGGGTGGACCCTCATCGATCGGCGTGGTGTGAAGGGTGCACAAACCCCCGCCAACGGCACCTCCGCTCGGCCGCGGGTGCACGGGGCACGGGGCTCGTCCACCAATCCCGTCGCACCAGCTTGGGCCCCTCGCCGAGGACGTGAAATGCCCGATGAGATCTCCGAGCCCCGCTCACCCCTTCTGAGGCGCGCCTTCCTCGGGTCCGCCGAGAGCCTCGCCAGGTTGGAGGGGGTGGAAGATCAGGTCCACCGCGATCCAGAGGGTCTTGGCGGTGGGGTGGATCGCGATCGGAACGATGATGGCCACCGAGAGGGTGGCGGCCAACAGTGGCAGAGCGCTGACGTCGGGCCAGCTGATAGCGATCCCGCCGAGAAGGGTGATGAGGAGGAGCGCGAAAGTGATCACCGTGTTCATCCCGACCGCACCAATGAAATGCCCGGGCTGGCGTTCGAAGGCGAAACCGCAGCGAGGGCAGCTGAGCGGGAAGCTGAACCAGTGGGTAGTGAGCCGGCGCCGCCCGCACACCGCGCATCCGCGCGTGATGCCGCGCCAAAGGAGGCGTCGGGGGCGGACGACGGGTCTCTCATTCACGACGAGCAGCCTACGGTCGGCCAACTTCGTCTCATGGTCTGACCTCAGACACCTGAAGGGTCGCTAGGTTTCATCGTCATGGCCTCCCGGTCCACCAGGGTCGTGCGCTTCACAATCGGCGGACTCGCGCTCACCACAGTGCTCCTCGCGGTTCTGATCGCGGCCCCTCCGCCCACCGACGACCTCCCCACCTCGCTCGAGGTCGACGCCGGTCCCACTACCTCCAGCAGCACGACAACCACGTCCACCAGCACCTCCACCACCACGACCACCGAGGCGCCTTACGAGGGCTGGGTCGACCCGCAGTCGTCGGGTGAGCGGTGGGGCGACTCGGTGGAGGGGCTGCTCACGTTTCGGGGCAACCCCACCCGCACCTTCTACGGCGAGGGTCCGGTGCCGGCCGCACCCGAAGTGATCTGGCAGTTTCCCGATCAGGCCATGTGTTCCAACTCGTCGACGGGATCAGAGGTGATCAACTGGTGCGGCTCGGGCTGGACCGGGCAGCCGTCGATATTCGAATACGACAACCGCACGTGGGCCACGCTGGGCGCCTACAGCCGCGATGTCCACTTCCTCGATGCCGACACCGGAGAGCGGATCCTCTCCGACTTCCCCACCGGCGACATCATCAAGGGGTCGGTCACCATCGACCCCGACGGGTTCCCTCTCCTCTACACGGGGAGCCGCGACAATTTCTACCGGGTGATCGCGTTCGACGGCGACGAACCTCGCGAGCTGTGGAAACTGAGCGCCTTCGACGTGTCGCCCACGAAGTGGAACAACGATTGGGACGGGGCGGGTCTGGTCATCGATGACTTTCTCTTCATCGGTGGGGAAAACAGCCAGTTCCACATTGTGAAGCTCAACCGAAGTTACGACGCCAGAGGCATGGTGAGTGTCGACCCCGAGCTGGTGTTCAACACTCCGGGATGGGACGACGAACTGTTGGCGGTGGTGGGAGGCAACGTCTCGATCGAGAACTCAGTGGCGATCTCGGGAAATGTGGTCTACTTCGCCAACTCGGGCGGGCTCATTCAGGGCTGGGACATCAGCGGACTCGACGACGGGATCGAGCCGACGAGGGTCTTTCGCTATTGGGCGGGAGACGACATCGATGCGTCGCTGGTGATCGACGACGAGGGAATGATCTACGCCGGGATCGAGTACGAGCGGGGTAACGCCCGCAGCCACGAGGTCGGCCAGATCATCAAGCTCGATCCGAGCAGGGAGGACGACCCGTTGGTGTGGGGTGTGCACGAGAGGCCCCGCCTCGACTCCGGGGTCTGGGCCACCCCCGGGCTCTATGAGGACCTGCTGGTCGTGCCGACCGACACCGGAGCGGTTCTCGGGCTCGATCGTCACACTGGCGAGGAGCGGTGGCGGCTCGAGCTGTTCGGTCCCACCTGGGCATCTCCGGTGATAGTGGATGGGGTGTTGATCCAGGGGGATTGTGGGGGGACCCTCCACGGATTCGACATCAGCAACACCTCTGTGGAGCCGGTGCCGCTCTGGGAGCTGGAGTTGAGGGGATGCATAGAGTCGACGCCGGCGGTATGGCGAGGGCGAATCATCGTCGGGACGCGCGCCGGATTCGTCTACGGCATCGGTTAACCGCCCCATCGGGGGTTTTCTGAGCACTTTGGCGCGGTATGCGCGCGTTTCTGCTCAGAAAACCCGGGGGAGTGCGGGCTGGTGAGGCTATTCGTAGGGATATCGGCTTTCGCGCGGAACGCGCGAAGGATAATTACCGGGTCGCTCGGGTCGATGAGTGACGGACCGATGACGCCTAGTAGTCAGTGTGAAATCATGTCCAAGAACCTGTACCGAGTTTTGATCGCTCTCTTTGCCGGGGCTCTGATCCTCGCTGGATGCGGGGGTGATGACTCCGATGAAGCCTCTGATGAGACTGCAGGGGCCGACACGTCCGACCAGGACACCGACGACTCCGCCGATGAGCCAGCCGACGAGCCTGACCCCGAGCCCGAGCCGGAACCGGAACCCGAACCGGAACCTGAGCCCGAGCCTGAGCCCGAACCGGAACCTGAGCCTGAGCCCGAACCGGAACCGGAACCGGAACCGCCTGCTCTCCCAGCGGGTGGCGCGACTGGGCAGTGGAACAACACAACCTTCGGATCCAGCGGTGCGGCTGGTGTGACCGTCACCGACAACGGTGACTCGCTCAATGTTTCGCTCGACATCACCGACGGGTTCGTACTAGGTGCAGGCATCTCCGACATCTTCGCCTTGGACCTTCCCGCAGCGGAGCTCGCCGCGGGGGTCACTGTCGAAACCGCTGAGCTCGGTACCATGACGATCTCGATCGTCGACGGCCAGATCTCGGTGGTAGCTACTGACGCACCGGTGGCGGGAATAGCCGGGTTTACCGCCACGGGTACCGTCACCGACACGATGATAAGCGGAACCTACGAAGTCGAGTTCGACTCCGGCGATCCCGCTGTAGGCACGTTCGAGTTCGCCATCGGCTAGCCGCCAACCCGGGTTTTTCTGAGCACTTTGCGACCGTATGCGCGCGTTTGTGCTCAGAAAAACGGCTGGGGTTGGCCGCTGGGGTTGGCGGTTCGCCTCAGTCGAAGGCTGCTATCAGTTCCTCTAGCCAGGCTTTTGGCTTGTCGTAGGAGTCCTCGGGGGTTTTACCGAGGCGGACTACCACCAGATCACTCGTGGGTACGCACACGACGCGCTGAAACTCGTAGCCGCTCGCGAAGAACGTGCCCCTGCCGTCTTCCGCGGTCCACCAATGGGTGCCGTAGTGAGCTCCGTCGCTGTCGACGGCGCGGGTTAGCCGGCATTGCTCGACCCACGATGAGGGGACGACCTGACGTCCCGCCCAGCGGCCGCCCCGAAGGTAGAGAAGCCCGAAGCGCGCCCAGTCGCGCGCCGTGGCGTGGAGGTAGGAAGAGCCCACGAATGTGCCCGAGGTGTCGAAGCTCGGTGTGGCCGAGCGCATCCCGATCGGGCCGAAGAGGTTGGCTCTCATCCAGGCGTCGGCCTCACCGTTTCGCCCTATCCGATCGCACACGATCCGCGCCACGATGTTGCTGGTGCCCGACGAATAGTTGAAGACGGTGCCCGGCGGATAGGCCGGTGGACGGGCGGCTGTGTAGGCGCCGTGGTCGTCGACCCCCGCGCCGAACAGCATGTCGATGGCGTGGCTCCACTCCACCTCGTCGGCCTCGGTGCCGGGTTCGGGGATGTCGTAGCTTTCGTTGAAGTCGAGGCCGTCGGCCATGCGGAGCAGGTGATCGAGGGTGATCCGGTAGCGGGGATCGGACGGGTCGCTCCACTCCGAGACGGAGGCGGGCGCACCTGGGTCGAGCTTCCCCTGATCGACGAGGATGCCGACGAGGGCGTGGAGCACACTCTTCGCCATCGACCAGGAGAGGAGAGGCGTGGAGGCATCGCTTCCCGATCCGTAGCGTTCTGCCACGAGGCGGCCCCCCTTCACCACCAGGGTTGCGTGCGACTCCCCGAAACCGGGGTCGGGGTCGAACCCGAACGCGTCGTCGAGGAGGCGCTCGACGCGATCAGCATCTACTCCGTCGGGAAGAGGTCCGGTGGGCCACTCTTCGGTTGGCCAGGCCACATCGGTGGGTTGGCCGGGAAGGGGAGGTACATCGGTGGACGGTTCCAGGATTGCCATCTGGTGACTCTGCCAAGTTGTCAGGCTCGACGCCAGACGGGGCCGTTGGGTGTGTCTTCCATCACGATGCCGCGCTCGGTCAACTCGTCGCGGATGTGGTCGGCCTCGGCGAAGTCCTTTGCGGCCCGGGCCGCCTCACGAGCCTGTACGAGGGCATCAATCTCGGTGTCGCCGCCGAGTTGTTCGGAGCCGTCGTCGACTCTCACGCCGAGGGCTCCGGCGAGGTCGATCGCGGTGGCGACGAGTGTTGCTGCGTCGGGGTCGACAGCGTCGAGAGCAGCGTTTGCGCGCCTGACGGTCTCGAACATCACTGCAATGCCCTCTGGCGTGCCGAGATCGTCGTTCATGGCTGCGGTGAACACCTCGACGACTTCGTCGTCGCGAAGCTCACCGTGCAGATCGATCCCGGCTCCTGTGGCCTTGCGCGCCATGGCGTCGAGGCGTTGGATCGCACGTCGGGCTTGCTCCATCACGTCGTCGTTGAGTTCCATCGTCTTGCGATAATGGGTCTGCAGCAACAACAGCCGAAGAGCGCGGCCGTTGAGGGGGTGTTCGTCGAGCAGGGTTTGCACCGTGGTGAAGTTGCCGAGCGATTTCGACATCTTCTCGCCACCGATGTTGAGCATCGCGTTGTGCATCCAGTGATTGGCGAACTGGCGGCCAGCCGCGATTGCCTCGGCTCGTTCGTTGGTGTGGTGGGGGAACACAAGATCGCTTCCCCCGCCGTGAAGATCGAAGCCGTCGCCCAGGATGGCGAGACTCATCGCCGCGCACTCGATGTGCCAGCCCGGCCGGCCCTCACCCCAGGGGGATGGCCAGGTCGGCTCACCCGGCTTGGCGGCCTTCCACAGGGCGAAGTCGAGGGGGTCTTCCTTGGTTTCGTCGACTTCGACTCGGGCACCTGCGCCTTCACGGAGGTCGTCGATGCTGCGATGGACGAGTTCGCCGTAGCCGGGCACACGATGCACCCGGAGGTAAACCCCGCTCTCGCTGGTATAGGCGCTGTCGTTGTCGACGAGTACCTGGATGAACGCGATCATCTCGTCGACGTAGTCAGTGGCGTGGGGGCGCTGGTGGGCTCGAAGAATGTCGAGGGCATCCATCGCCTCGAAGTAGATCTCTTCCCAGGTAGCTGCGACCTCGCCTTCGGCGAGTCCCTCCCGGTTGGCGCGCTTGATGATGTTGTCGTCGATGTCGGTGATGTTGGCGACGTGCTCGACTTTGACTCCTCGCCACTCGAGGTAGCGGCGGATGATGTCGTAGGTCATCGCCTGGCGGGCATGGCCCAGGTGGGGATGGTCGTAGACTGTGGGTCCGCACGCGTAGAAGGAGACCTTGCCCGGCTCGCGTTGGGCGAGGGGTTGTACGTCGCCGGTGAGCGTGTCGTAGAGGCGGATCACGAGGGATGGTCCTTCGATTCAGGCGAGCGGTGCGGGTGGCTCTGTGAGTGCGACCCCGCAGAGGGCCGCCAGCTCTTTCAGCATCGTAGGCGCAGCGATGTCGGTGCCGCCCCGGAGTATCTCGGTGGCGAGAGCGTCGAGTTCGGCGATTGCTGCCGCCGCATCGAGGTCGTTGTCGAGGGCGGCTCTCAGTCGCTCGGCGTAGGGCTTGGGGTCTGGTCCACCCGCTCGCTGGGATGCCTCGTAGAGCCGTTCGAGATGGGCTTCGCCTTCGTCGATGTGATCGTCGAACCACTCCCAATCGTCGCGATAGTGATGGCGCATCAAAGCCAACCTGATGGCTCGGGGATCGGCGACCTTCGCCAACTCGCTCACGAAGACGAGATTGCCCAGCGACTTCGACATCTTGGTGCCCTGATAGGCCACCATCCCGCTGTGCATCCAGTGGGTGGAGAACGTGACCCCGGTAGCTGCCTCGCTCTGGGCCTTCTCGCATTCGTGGTGAGGAAAGATGAGATCACTACCGCCACCGTGGAGGTCGATGGTCTCGCCGAGAAGGCCCATCGACATCGCGCTGCACTCTATGTGCCAACCCGGCCGTCCGGGGCCCCAGGGAGAGTCCCACGAGGGCTCGTCGGGTAGCGAAGGCTGCCACAGGATGAAGTCGAGGGGGTGGCGCTGTTTCGTGTCGTCGGGATGGCCGCCGCGCTCACGGGCGAGCTCGATCATCGTCGCTTCGTCGTAGCCGGAGAGCACACCGAATGTCTCGAAGGTGGTGTAGTCGAAAAGGACGGTGCTTTCGGTGGCGTAGACGTGACCCTTGGTTTCGAGTCGTTCGATGAGGGCGATCATCTCCGCGACCCATTCGGTGGCATGAGGCTCGTTGAAGACGGGCCGGGCGTCGAGCGCTTCGAGATCGTTGTGGAACCTAGCGGTCTCCGACGCGGCCAGCTCCAGGAAGTCGACACCGAGTTCGCGGGCCTTGGGAAGGATGGAATCGTCGACGTCGGTGATGTTGCGCACCATGTGCACGGTGTGTCCGAGATCCTCGAGCCGTCTGATGAGGAGGTCGTAGGTGAGGTAGGTGTTGGCGTGGCCGAGGTGGGTGGAGTCGTAGGGGGTGATTCCGCAGACGTACATCTGCACGATGGGACCCGGCTCGAAGGGGACGATGGCCTTTCTGGCAGTGTCGTAGAGACGCACGCCCGACACGGTAGCGGGAGTGGCGCCTCAGCCAATGCTGAGAGGGAGCCTCACCGTGAACCGGGCGCCGCCGCGGGGAGAGTCGGTCACCATTACCGACCCATGATGGCGTTCTGCTATCTGGCGCACGATGGCGAGGCCGAGTCCGGTCCCGCCACCGTGGCGGGCTCGCGATTCATCGACGCGTGCGAATCGTTCGAAGATCAACTCGCGGTTCTCGGGCGCCACACCCGCACCGTCGTCGTCTACATGGAGGGTGAGGGCGTCGGTGTCGGTGGTGAGCGTGATGGTGACGCGGGTGGCGGCATGGCGTCGGGCGTTGTCGATCAGGTTCTGTACGAGTCGGCGTAGCTGTGCCTCATCGCCACACATCTGGGTGGGGGCTATCTGTTCGATGTCGACGGTCAGGTCGGAGCGCGGCGATGCCATCGAAAGTGCGTCGAACACGGCCTCGTCGATATCGACAGGGGCGGTCGGCATCGGTTGGCTCTCGTCGCTGCGGGCGAGCACCAGGAGGTCGTTGACGATGGCGGTGAGCCGGTCGATCTGGGCCAGCCTCTGCTCGCGTTCGGGTGGGGGCAGTGAGGTGGATGTCTCCACTTCGATTCGGAGGGTAGCAAGCGGGCTCTTCAGCTCGTGGGAGGCATCGGCCACGAACTGGCGTTGGCGGACGCCGTGGGCATCGAGCGCGGCCAGCATCTCGTTGACCGTCTCGGCGAGGCGTTCGATCTCGTCGCCGGTGGGGGGGACGGGCACGGACCCGCCATGGCCGGATGCTCCTACCTTCTCCGCACCGAGCCGGATCGATTCGACGGGCCGGAGGACGCGGTCGGCGGTAACCCAGGTGAGACCCCCGACGAGGAGCAGCAGCAGGGGGGTGCCGGCAACCAGGGCGCGGGCCACCGCGCTGACGGGCTTGCCGACCACTTCAAACTCGTTACCGACCGCCACGATCAGTGGCGACCCGTCGGGTGCGACCGCCTCCACGATCGCAACCCGGAACTTCTCGTTGTCGATCTCGTTGGATTCTGATCCGTCGTGTATCTCGACGTATGAGATGTCGACGGTACGGACGCCGGCGGTGAGGTCGATGGGTGGCCCTTCGGCCGCCACGCGACCGCCCGACGCCAGAGTGATGCCTTCGGGGGTGCCGATCCACACCACGGCTTCTCTCAGGGTTGAGGTGACGAGGGACTCTGGATCGGCGCCGTCGGTGAGGAGGGTGGCTCGGTCGACGGCCTGGGCGCGGAGTGTGACATCGAGGTTGTCGATCAGTTGGGTGCGCAGGATCGTGATCAACACCACTCCTCCCACCACGAGCGCGGCGGCAGACACGGCAGTGACGAGGACGGTGGCCCTCAGCCGGATGCCGCGCATGTCAGCCGCCCCCTCGGGCCAGGCGGTAGCCGTGGCCGCGAACGGTTTCGATCGACTGGCGGTCGAACGGGGTGTCGATCTTCTTACGCAGCGAAGACACGTAGACCTCGACGATGTTCGGGCTGCCGTCGAACGCGAAGTCCCAGACGTTGCTCACGACGTCGGTCTTCGATACGACCTCACCGACCCGGCTGAGGAGGTACTGGAGTATCGAGAACTCCCTGGCGGTGAGGTCGAGCGCAGTGTCGCCCCGCCAGGCCCGACCCTCGGCGGGGTCGAGGATGAGGTCGCCGGCGCTCAGCTGCACCGGTCGTTCGGTGGTTCGCCTCCGCATCACGGCTCTGAGCCGGGCCACGAGCACCACGAATGAGAACGGCTTGGTGACGAAGTCGTCGGCCCCGGTATCGAGTCCTTCGGCCTCGTCGAGTTCACCGTCCTTGGCGGTGAGCATCACGATGGGTGTCCAGTTCTCCTCATCGCGAAGGGTGCGGCACACGACGTATCCGTTGACCTTGGGCAACATGACATCGAGAACGATCGCGTCGTAGACATTTTCGCGGGCCAGCCACAGCCCTTCCTCGCCATCGAGAGCGACGTCTACTGCGAACCCTTCGGCCTCGAGTCCGTTGCGGAGTGCTTCGGCCATGGGTGCTTCGTCCTCGACGACCAACACGCGCATCACACCGAGGCTAGATCGCGTACGGGCCGGGTTCGGCGCACCGTCAATATTCGGTGGAAGGTGAGAAACACCGTGGTGAGTGTCATGAAGGCCACCGTGATCACGTAGAGGGGGTTGGCGGCGTCGGTGCCGGCAAGAGCGCCGTGGACGATTCCGGTGAACAGCACGCCGTAGGAGCCGAGGTGGATCAGCTTCCAGAGCTTGCGAGGCAGGCGTTTCATGAAGATCGATGTGATCTGCACCGCGGCGAGCAGCCAGCCCGAAACCACCCCCCACGCCACCGCTGTGGGGTTCCAGCTCGACATGCCTGGAATCAACACGTCGGCTAGCCCGAAGGTCAGGTAGCCGTCGAGCATCAGGGCCCCTACGTGGATGAGGGTGAACACCACGGCGCTCCCAGCCAGCCATTTGTGGAGGTCGAGAAGCCAGCGAGCTCCGGGTCGTCCCTCGAGCACCTTGCCCGAAAGTAGGAGGCCCCAGATCACGGAGGCGCCGCTGAGGATCAGGGCGACTATTCCGCCCGAACGGGCGATGTACCACCAGATCTGTTCGGTCATCGGAGGAACTCCTGGATTCGCCCCAGGGGGTGGAGTCCGCCGGCGTGGTCGACGATCAGAGCGGCGTCGTCGCCCACCGCGGTGGACCACTGGGTGGGAGGTGTGAGCATCAACTGGGTGGCGAGAGCCTCAGCCCACCAGGCTTCGGCGGTCACGGTGGTGACGAGTGCGGCGTGGGTGTCGGCGGGTCGTCCGGTGGACGGGTCGATGATGTGGTGGGCGATGGTGTCGCCGCGCCGCCAGGTCCGCTTCTGATCGGTTGAGGTGGCGATGGCCCCGTTGATCACGGCCACTTGTGCGATCGGCGAGTCCGAGACTGTCGGTTCGGCGATCTCGACCAGTCGGCCGGGGTCGTCTGACGGTTCAGCGGCGACGCGGAGGTCTCCGCCGATGCTTACGAAGGCACGGGCTGCGCCGGCGGCGAGGAGGCGTTCGGTGATCAGGTCGGCGGCGAGGCCTTTGCCGATCCCGCCGGGGTCGAATCCCACTCCGACGGGGAGGGTGACGCTGCCCAGCGCGTCGTCGACCCGAATGCCATCGACACCGGGCGCCGCCGTGCGTGCGGGCGCCACGGAGGGCGGACCCGGCAGCGGGGTGATCTGGTCGAAGCTGCGGTCGTATCCGGCCGCGACCAGGGCATCGTGCACGGTCGGGTCGTAGCGGCCGTTGGTGAGCGAGCAGGCGTGGATGGCTTGGCGAATCAGGTGCCGGGTGTCGGCATGTACATCAACCGGGATGCCCCGGGTCTGGTTGCAGCCACTCACGTCGCTGGTGGGCAGAAAGCGGCTCCAGCGCTGTTCGAGCTCGTCGAGGTGGCGGCGAGCATCCACCATGAGGTGAGGCTTGCCGGACACCTCGATGGTCACGGTGGTGCCCATGGCTTGCCATGTGTCGCGGCTGATGGTGAGCGATGACATCGGCTCAGCTCCCACTGCTCGGTGCCGGCGCCGGGGCGGGTGTGGCGGCGGGAGCGGCCGGCAGCTCGCGGGTTTCACGAACGACGGTGACAGCGCTGTCCGACGCAGGGGCTGCGGTGGCGGCCGCCGTCGAATCGACCGTGGTGGCCGGCACTTCGATGATCACCACCCGCTCGACAACCTGGGTCTGAGCGTCGGCCGCGGAGCTTTGGGCCGCGCTCCCCATGGCCGCCACCATGAGAAGCCCGGCGCTGGCGGCAGTTCCGGCCACCATGATCTTGGTGGCGCTGGATGCTCCTTTGGGCCGCGCTCGATCGGAGGTGAGCGCTTTGGCTCGGGCTAGCTGGGCAGCACGGTCGGGATCAGTCATCGTCGTCGTCTTCGTGCTCGTCGTGCTCGTCGTCGTCGTTCTCGTCGTACTCGTAGCGGTCGTCGTCTTCGTACTCGTCGTGGTCTTCGTACTGGTCGGACGCGTCCATGGCGAAGTCGGCCACCGCGGGAGCGGCTTGCACGTATTCGATCTCTCGGACGGTCGTACCGCCTGCTGCATCGAGGCCGATGTCGTCGACTGCCACGACCTGATATTCGGTCACGACATCGGGGGCCTCGGCACCTGGATCGGCAGACGTGGTCCCTACGGTCATGAAAAGGGCGGCCACCGCGGCCGACGCTGTCATCGTGAGTGCGCCGGCCGTGCTGAGAGCGGTCTTGCGGTCCATCTGGGTCTCCTTGGGGGAAGCCGGAGGGTCCGGCTATGCAAGAAGAATGAGGGATCGATGCTTCAGCTTTCCTGAAGGATCCTGAAGAACCTTCAGGATTCGGTGGACCCGCCGGTTCCGGGGGGTTGTGAGCCCTCGCGCAGATGGCGGGCGAGGAGCACGATCACCAAGAAGATGCCGAGAACCCCCACTCCGGCACCGACGAACGCAGTGACGTCGATGTCGTCCCAGGTCTGGTCGGCGATGATCGCGAGACCGGAGAGCGAGAAGAGCAGTCCGGCTATGAGGGCGGTGGGGTCGAGACGGTGGGTTTCCATCAGCGGGCTCCGATCGAGGAGAAGTCGAGTAGTACGGCCACCAGTAGGCCGAGCATCCAGAGTGCGGTCACGGGCATCGTTGGACTCCCGCCGTTGAGGGGTCGGTGCTGCACACCTCGACGCGGCCCGACCCGATTCCGAGGTCGAAGTCGAGGTTGAGGGTGCCGCCGTTGGGATCGCCGATCTCGGTGGTGATTGCGATGTCGAGCCCGTCGTCATCGAGTCGGTCGGCGATGCCGTCGTCGACCCGGACCTCGCCGATGCGTCCGTCGAGGTCGATGTTGACATGCATACCTTCAGGGACGTACACGATCGCTTCACCGATGGTGAGCCCGACCGCGAGGTCTCGGGTTTCGCCTTCGAGGTCGAGGTCGGAGAGATCGATGATGAACTCGCCGATGCCGTAGCGGTACTCGTCCTCGAGCTCAGAGAGGGAGTCGATGGTGTGTGATTCCTCGCCGACGCCGTCCCACCAGGTGAGATCGACCGCGTTGACGGTCCATGCGATGGGGAGGAGCATCACGCCGAGGATGATCAGGCCCCGGGCCCGTCCGAGGAAGGCGGAGAGCACGAGGACCGCTCCGATGATCACGAGCACTATCCCGAGGAACACGGCGGGATCGAGGTCGATCCAGTCCACCCGGTGGGCGAACACCGCGCTGCCGGTGAACAGGAGGAGGGCAGCTAGGGCGAGCGGTCCGAGAAAGGCCTTGGGTCGGGGCTCTGGTGGTGAGGAAGGAGGTGCGGCCGGAGGTGGAGGCGGCGCAGGGGTGGCGGTGTCGTCGTCGAATCCGCGCCGGTAGCCGTGGCGCCATTCGCGCCGGCTCTCGCGCCAGGCCTCGCGGGTTTCGCGCCTTGCCTCGCTCATTTCGGAGCGGGCGGCGTGCCACTCGTCGCGATGGTCGTCGTGCCAGCGGCGGTGGATGTCGAGGCCGTCTGCGGGCCAGACAAAAAGGGCCACGCCGGCAGCGACCAGGAGCAAGGGGAGGGCGAGTCCGTTGCCCAGTCCGAATCCCGGCCACCAGACGAGGGGGCTGGTGATGATCAGAAGTCCGACGATCGCGAGGATCAGGAAGAGTCCGCCTCGGTTGCCCTCGGGCGAGCCCCGCAGCGACTGGAGAGCGCGCGACTCATCGCGACCCTCCTTGGCGATCACAAGCCAGCCGACGAGGTAGAGCAGTACTCCGGAGCCGCCGAACAAGGCGAGCACGAGGAACACGATGCGCACAATCACCGGGTCGATGCCGAAGTAGTTGCCGAGGCCCCCGGCCACGCCCGCGATCACTCGATCAGAGCGGCTGCGGCGCAGAAGGCGGCCTTGGACGGGTTCGCCGGTGGGCGGAGGCGGAGGTGGGGCTGGAGCATCCGTATCGACGGGGTTGCCAGCTTCGGGGGGCTCCAGCGGTTCGGTTGGATCGGAGGTCGACTCATCGGTCATGGCTCCAGTGTGGTTCCGCCGGGCGGCGCTGCCCATCAGGGATGTCCCTGAGATCACCCTGAGCCATCAGGGACCACTCGGGGGGTTCCCTGAGTGGATCACGACCGATTTGGTGCGATCATCGGGGTATGGCCAGACAGTGGCAGGCGGCGATCCCGCCTCGATCCGACGAAGATCGAGTGATCGGCGGTGTCTGCGCGGGTGTTGCCGCCAAGGTCGGTATCGACCCTGTGCTGGTCCGTTTGGCCGCGATCGTGCTGGCGATGACCGGGCCGGGCGTGCCGCTCTATGTCCTTGCCTGGGTGGCGATGCCTGCCGGTGGCAGCGAGTCCTCTGGTGGCGATCCGCGGGGATCGATCGAGACGCGACGCGGCGTGGGTCTCATCCTCATCGTGATCGGGGCGATCCTCGCCCTGAGAGAGTTCGACCTCGCTCCGCCGGATCAGTTCGTGTGGCCGGTTGCCCTCGTCGGGCTGGGTGTAGGTGTTGTGTTGTGGCAGTTTCAGCCTCGGCTGGAGGCCGATCGGTGGGACGCGGCCCGCATCGGGGCTGGTGTGATGGTGGTGGCGGCGGGAATCGCAGCGTTTGTTGCCGGCAATGTCTCCTTTGGAGCGGTACGTGATGGCGTGTTGGCGATTGTCTTGGTGGGCGGTGGTCTGGCCCTGATCCTCGGTCCCTGGATGGCAGTGCTCATCCGTGGTCGAGCCGAGGAGCGACGGCGACGGCTCCAAGCCGATGCCCGGGCTGATATGGCTGCGCATCTCCACGATTCCGTGCTCCAGACCTTCGCTCTGATGCAACGCACCGACGATCCGCGGGAGATGGCATCTCTGGCCCGCCAGCAGGAGCGGGAGCTACGGCGGTGGCTCTACGCGGACTCCGACGACCCCTCCGCGGTCACGCTCAAGTCGGCCATGGAGAGGGCTGCTGCGGTGGTGGAGGATCGTCACGACATCGCGGTCGAGACGGTGGTGGTGGGCGATGCCCCTCTCGATACGACGGTGGAGGCCCTCATCGGTGCTACCGGCGAGGCGGCCACCAACGCGGCGAAATGGTCGGGGTGCGATTCGGTGTCGGTGTTTGTCGAGGTCGAGGACGACGATGTTCACGTCTATGTCCGCGACACCGGCGCAGGGTTCGATCCCGACGACATCGCCGAAGATCGCCTGGGGGTCAGGGAATCCATTCGGGGTCGCATGGAGAGGGTCGGGGGCACCGCCGAGATCCGGTCCGCACCTGGCGAGGGCACCGAGGTTCACCTGTCGGTGGGGCGTCCGGACGGTACGGTCTGAGCCATGGCTCTCGCCCCACCCCGCGTCGTGATTGTCGACGACCATCGCTTGTTCCGCACCGGCGTGCGAGCGGAGCTCGGCGATCGGGTCACCGTGGTTGCCGAGGCGGAAGACATCGCCGAGGCGGTGGCGGTGATCGAGCAGTGGTCGCCCGACGTGGTTCTGCTCGACGTCCACCTGCCCTCGGGCACTGGTCGAGAGGTGATCGAGGCGGTTCACAGCGGCTCGACCGAGACCCGCTTTCTTGCGGTATCGGTTTCCGACGCGGCTGAGGATGTGATCGACGTGGTTCGGGCCGGGGCGCGGGGTTATGTCACCAAGACGATCAGCGGCGACGACCTGGTCAACGCGATTCTGAGGGTCAACGACGGAGACGCCGTCTTCTCACCCCGGCTCGCCGGATTTGTGCTCGACGCCTTCGCCGGTGGCTTGGTGGCCGACGCTCCGGTGCAGGACGACGACCTGGATCAGCTCACCCCTCGTGAGAGGGAGGTGCTGCGCCATCTGGCGCGCGGCTACACCTACAAGGAGATCGCCCGCCAGCTGTCGATCTCGATCAAGACGGTGGAGACCCACGCGTCGGCGGTGCTGCGGAAACTCCAGTTGTCGAACCGCAACGAACTCAGCCGTTGGGCGGCGGCCCGCCGGATCTGGTGAGCTGAAGGGCGAGATAGCTCCCGCCCATACGACTCAGCCCTTGACCGAACCCGCGAGAAGGCCGCGCACGAAGTGTTTCTGCATGGTGAAGAAGATCACCAGTGGGATGATCATGATCACGAACGCTGCCGGGAA